>JBJOHV010000046.1:0-147995 GCA_046047495.1 Pseudomonadota bacterium
GCATTGCATAACCTGCGTTTCATGGTCAGTCACGGCAATGGTCTGGGCCGGCATGTCACCCTGGCCACTTACGGCGATGCCGCCCTGGCGGACGACGGCCGTCGGCAACTGATCACGGTGAGCAGCGCCGTGGTGGCCTACCAGCATTACTGGACCAATCGCCTGCGCTCCACGGCGGCCTATGGCTGGTCGAGGGCCCGATTGCCCGACTGGGTCGACGGGGCCCAGACCCGCCAGGCCCGGCATGGCAATCTCAATCTGGTGTGGACCCTTCGGCCAGACACGTCCCTGGGGCTGGAGGCCATGGTGGCAGGGCGCGAGGTGCGGGACGGCCGCGACGGCCGCCTGAGGCGCCTGCAGGCCACCCTGCGGGTCAATTTTTGAGCGGGGACTGACTGACCCGGTGGACCGGTGGGCAGCGAAGTGACTGGGTGTACGGGCTGGCAGATCGGGGGATAAAGGTCGGAGCCCTGGCCCGCCATTGGCGTAGCGGGGCGCAGGGCTCCAGATGGAATTCCCCGAGGGTTGAGGAACAGGCTCTACTCTATAACGCCCAACCCGGCAGGACAGGTTCCTACAGCCTGTAGGAAGGTTGTCATGGAGTTGACGGACGCTCCCAACACAAGGTTCCGGGCCTGCAGCCGACTGGCCCGGTCAGGGCAGGTCAAACTGCAGTGAGTATTTGTCATTCACCGTGATGGTGTAACGGCCATTGGGCAGTTTCGCGGTATCCAGCGGCACATTCAGTTCGAAGGGCTGAATCACCTGGATGCAGGCCACCAGGGTCTGCAACACGTTCTGGGCCACCAGCACGTGGAATTGATCCCCGTCCCGGGCGACGGCCACCGGTTCCAGCTCCACACAGGGGTTGGGCAGGTAGCCTTTGATCTGGACTTCCACCCGGGGCGGCGTGTCCCCGCTGACCGTCACGGCGGCTTCCTCCACCGTGGCCAGATCGCGGGGCTTCGCCTCCAGCACCCGGAACTCACCCTGGGGCGTCGCCACCAGCTGGATGTCCCTGTAGTAACTGCTGGCACCGTCGCTCAGGACGATTCCGTCAGTGATGTGCAGGATGGAATCCTTGAACAGGGCAGTGGCGGCCAGGCCGGTGCTGGCACTCATCAGACTCAGGGCAATGCCACTGAGCATTCGGGCTATGGGTTTCATATTGGGTTCCTCCAGCGTGTAGCGCGGATCAGGGTTTATGGGGCGTAGTGTGCACCGTCAATCCTGAACCTGCTGTGAAACCCTGTATGAAAAATGTAAACAAATGTACAGGAGAAGCAACTGTAACCTGCCGGTAACGGAAATAGACTCCAGGTGTCACATCTAAGAAGTAGACTCTCCGCCGATTTTCATCACCGGGGTTTCCATGCAGGAAGCCCAACCCATCGGGAGAAGTTACCTCATGTGCAATCGACTACACCTTGCCCGGGCCATTGCCCTGGTCACGGCCGGCATGGCCATCCTGCCAGTTCAGTCCGCCTTTGCCCAGGACACCAGTGCCATAGAAAGCATCATCGTTACAGGCACCCGTGCCACCAACCGCACGGCCTTCGATACCCTGGCCCCCATTGACATTCTCTCCGGCGCGACCCTGGACGGCACAGTATCGTCCGACCTGTCGGATTCCCTGGCACAACTCATTCCTTCATTTACGGTGCAGCGACTGCCCATGGCGGATGGGCAGGTGTTCGTGCGCCCGGCGCAGCTGCGCAGTCTGTCACCGGATCAGACCCTGGTACTGGTCAATGGCAAGCGACGTCATCGCTCGGCACACCTGACCGGTTCAGGCTCCCAGGCGGTGGATCTGGCGCAGATTCCTGCGTCCGCCATTGCGCGGGTGGAGGTGTTGCGTGATGGGGCATCGGCCCAGTACGGATCCGATGCCATCGCCGGTGTCATCAACGTGATTCTCGAGGACAGCGTCGGGTACTCCACCTATGCCCAGGTGTCCGAATATTACGAAGGAGACGGCTTTCAGTATCAGGTGGGAGGCCGGGCCGGCTTCGCGCTGGGGAACGGCGGCAGCCTGGTGCTGTTTGCCGAAAACACCGATGCGGAGCTCACCTCGCGATCACGTCAGCGTCCTGATGCCATCGCCTTCCAGGCTGCCAATCCGAGTCTGGCGGTGCCCAATCCCGTGCAGCGCTGGGGCAAACCGGACCGTGAAGCCCTGCGCCTGGGTTTCAATCTCAATGCCGCCGCCGGTGACACTATAGAAGCCTATGCCTTTGGCACCTATGGCGATGGTTATGGTTTATCGGACTTCAACTGGCGTAATCCGGTGAGCACCAGTGCCTATCGCACCACACCGCTGGATCCCAATTACAACCTGTACAACATATTTCCGGTGGGCTTTTCACCAAAGTTTGGCCAGGACGACAAGGACACCAGCCTGGCGGCTGGTCTGCGCAGCAGCGATGATGCCGCCTTGCAGTGGGACATCAGTGTCAGCAGCGGAGAAAACGAGATCGATTATTTCATCAAGGAAACCATCAATGCCTCACTGGGTTCCCAAAGCCCGACCTCGTTTCGCGCCGGCATCCTTACCCAGTCGGACCTGAACCTGAATGCCGATGCCGCCTACAGCTGGAACCTTCAGGGTATGGCAGCGCCAGTCAACGTGGCCTTTGGCCTGGAGCGGAGGGAAGAGACCTATGAGATCACCCCGGGTGATCGCGCCTCCTACGAAGTGGGCCCCCTGGCGGTGGCGGGCCTGCCTTCCGGTGCCAACGGCTTTCCGGGTTACAGCGATCTGCAGGCAGGTGAATTCGACCAGGACAGCATCGCGGTGTACGTGGATCTGGAGGCACCGCTGACGGAACAGTTCACCGTCGGTGCCGCCCTGCGCTACGAAGACTATTCCGAGTTCGGCAGCACCACGGATTACAAACTGGGTGCCCGCTATGAGTTCACCAATGACCTGGCTCTGCGGGCCACGGTGTCCACTGGATTCCGGGCGCCAACGCCTGGCCAGTTGCAGTCCGAGCGGACCAGTCAGGGACTCAACACCACCACCCTGAACCTGGTCACCAGCGGCCGCTTCAATCCCACCGGTCCTGTGGCGGACATCATCAACAGCCGTCCGGCCGGGCAGGTCATATTTCCGCTGCAACCGGAAACCTCCGACAACCTGTCCATCGGTTTGACCTACCGCAACCAGAGTGGCTTCGTTGCCACCATCGATGCATACCGCATCGATGTGCAGGATAGATTCTCCAGTCGTGGCGGATTCACCCTGACCAATGCGGATCGGGCGGCGCTGTCAGCCCTGGGCATTCCCGGCGGCGAGAGCATCACCAATGTGGCGTTCTTTCAAAATGTGTTCGACACCCGCACCGAGGGCCTGGACATCGTCCTGAGCCAGACAAGCGATGTGGGAGCGGGCAGTCTCACCCTTACCGGCGCCCTCAACCTCAACAGCACGGATGTCACCAAGGAGAAAGTGGCTGGCGTGTTCAACGATGTGTCCCGGCGTATTTTCGAGGAATCCATTCCCCAGCAGAACGCCACAGCCGGTGCGGATTACCGGGTGGGCGACTGGACCTTCACCGGCAGGGTGCGCTACTACGGAGAGTGGACCGACACCGACGACAGCGCCGATGTGATCTATCAGGATTTCGGCGCCGTGACCTTTGTGGATGCGTCCCTCACCTACGATTTCAGCGACAGCCTGTCCCTGCGGTTTGGAGCGGAAAACCTATTTGATACCTATCCCGACGAAGCCCGTCGACAAGCCAACCGGGGTTTGATTTACTCACGCAACTCACCCCATGACACCGATGGTGGCAAGTACTACCTGCGCCTGGATTGGAATTTGTAAGCATGGCTGATAAGTCCGTCGCCCCTACGATCATCCTGAACCGCCGCCGGCTGCTGCAAGCCGGCGCGACATGGCTGGCCGCGGCTGCGGCACCCGCACTGGCGCAGCCTGAAGCGGGCAATGGATTGCCGCCGTTGCAGTTGCCGCCGGTCAGTGTCGAGCCGTTGGCGGCCGCAGGGGATGAGGGCTACTGGGAGGCCGTGCGGGCGCTGTACAACGCACCGGATGAGTTGATTCAGCTGGAGCATGGCAACTGGGGCATGATGGCAAAGCCTGTGGAAGCGGCCTATCACGATGCCGTCACCATGGTTAACCGTTACACCTCCTACTACAGCCGCCGGGACTACGGTGCGGAACAGGGCCGGATCATGGGACAACTGGCCCAGGCACTGGCGGTGGACAGCGCGGAGCTGGCCCCTGTGCGCAATGCCACCGAAGCGCTCGCCACATTGATCGGCGGCTACAACAGGCTGGCTCCAGGTGATGCCGTCATGTATGCCGATCTCGACTACCCCGCCATGCAGGGTGCCATGCAGGCCCTGCAGGAGCGGCGCGGCGTGTCTCTGGTGACCATCGACCTGCCGGAGCCTGCCAGTCACGATGCCCTGTTGGCCACCTACGACGATGCCCTGCGCGCCAATCCCGCGGTGCGCCTGCTGCTCATTACCCACATCAGTCACCGCACCGGCTTGCTGATTCCGGTGCGGGAGATCGTGGCACTGGCCCGCAGTCACGGTGTGGATGTGATCGTGGATGCCGCCCACTCGTGGGGTCAGGTGGATTTCTCCCTGCCGGATCTGGGAGCGGATTTCGTGGGCCTGAATCTGCACAAATGGATAGGCGCTCCCCTGGGTCTTGGTCTGATGTATGTCAGGCGCGAGCGCCTGGCGGACATCGATCTCAGCAGCGCAGACGGTGGCGGCCGCCGGGAAGGTGGCAGCATCTATTCAAGGGTACATACGGGCACGATGAACCTGGGTGCCATGCTGGCGGTGCCTGCCGCGTTGCAGGTGCACCGGCAGATCGGCCCGGCATTGAAAGAGGCGCGTCTGCGATACCTGCGGGACCTCTGGGCGGAGCGACTGCGCAGCCATCCGGGGATCGAGGTTTTGACGCCGTCTGACCGGCGTCTTTACGCCGGCATCACATCCTTCCGTCTGCGAGGGCAAACCGGCGACGAAGAGAATATGGCGTTGGCGCGTCGGCTGTGGGAGGAGCACCGTATATTCACGGTGCAGAGAGATGGTGTCGCCAGTGGTGCCTGCGTGCGGGTCACACCAGCGGTGTTCACCCGCCCACAGGAGGTTGCAGCCCTGGCCACCGCGCTGGAACGAATGGCCTGAGACTGTTTATAACTGGGCTTCGATGGCGGCGATCAGCTGGGCGTTGTCCGGCTCCACCCGGGAATCGAAGTGGGCCATCACCTCACCGGAGGCGCTCACCAGGTACTTGTTGAAATTCCATTGGGGTGCGGTGGTCTCGGCACCCAGATGGGCGAAGACCGGATGGGCATCGGCGCCCTTCACCTTGATCACGTCGGTCATCAGAAATGTCACGCCGTGGTTGATGTAGCACACCTCGGCGGTCTTGGCGGTGTCGTCATCCTCCTGGTTGAAATCATCGGAGGGAAAGCCTACCACCACCAGGCCTTCATCCTTGAAGCGCTGATAGAGCGCCTCCAGCCCGGTGAACTGGTAGGTGAAGCCGCAATAACTGGCGGTGTTCACCAGCAGCACCGGCTTGCCGGCGGTGGCGGCGCACAGGTCGATGATGTCGCTGGAATTCAGCTTCTTCACGTCGTGGTCCAGCCAGCCGGCGCAGCTCGCGGCATCCTGGGCAAAGCTCTGTCGGGTGGCGGGGGTGTGGACGACAGCGCCCAGGGTCAGGACGACGGCGCCGATGATGTGCAGGGTTTTCATGACAATTCTCCTCGGGGTATGAATTTCACACTGTATTGGTGCGCAGATGGGTGGCGTTGCCGCGACCGCTGGCGGCGTTGACGATCATATCCGGCGTTATGGGTATGCGGTTGAAGGTGTGTCCGCCCAGGGCATTGGCAATGGCGCAGGTAAGGGCCGCGGCGGCGCAGCCCTGGATCGGCTCGCCCACCCCCTTGGCACCCACGGGATTCTGTGGATCCGGTTTGTCGATGGCGGCCCAGTCCATGGTGGCGGCGCCATCCAGGATCGTGGGCGGCTTGGCATTGAGCAGACCCACGTTGGCCGGCAGGCCGTTCTGGGGATCGTAGGCGTGGCGTTCGAAACCCGCCAACCCGAAGCCCATGATGGCCGCACTCTTGATCTGGTTGCCCAGACCCTGGGGATGGAGCACGGTGCCGCAGTCCGCCACGCCCAGGTAATCGAGAATCTCGTACTTGCCGGTGTCCAGGTCCAGTTCGATCTGCACGAAGCCGGCGGCCAGGGCCGGCACCGTGCCCTGTTTGGGCAGATTGTCCCGGGCCACGCCGATCAGCCCGGTGCCGGCCAGGGCGGCCACCGAGGCGGCGGTCATGGCATTGATGTCCTCCGGCAGCACCTGGCCGCTGTACTTGCCGCCCAGGGCGATGGCCCGTTGGGCCGCCTGGGCATAGGTCAGGTGCCGAGCCGGGTCTGCGCGCAGGAATACTTTTTCATCACCGATGTCATAGTCATCGACAATGCCGCCCAGCTCCAGAGCGGCGATCTCCTTGAGCTTTTCCACCGCATCCACCGCCGCCACGTAATTGGTGCGGGTCATGGTAAATGATGTGTTGCTGCCGAACTGGCCCAGATTCCAGGGCAGGTGACGGCGGCTGTCGCCCCGCTCCACGATGCAGTTGTCCCAGTTGCAGCCGAGCACCTCCGCCGCCACCCGGGAGGTGCTGGTGTGAGAGTAGGTACCGAGGTTGCCGATGCCGGTATGGATGTGCAGCTTGCCGTCGGGGGTGATGCGCACCAGGCCATCGAAGCCGTTGCTGCCGGCGGAGTGATAGGCCTGGCCCACGCCCACGCCGATGACCTTGCTGCCGTTGCGCCGGCCGTTCATGGCGTATTTCTGCTGCCAGCCGAATTGCTCGGCGCCCCGGGCCAGGGCCTCCGGCATGTGGGAGCTGGTGATGGTGCCCTGGTTCTCGCCGTAGCGGGCATCATGATTGGGTGAGTTGATGGCGCGGATCTGCAGGGGATCGATGCCCAGCTGCCGGGCCGCCTTGTCCAACAAGGGTTCTATGGCAACGGCGATCTGGTTCTGGCCGGGGCCGCGCTGGGCGCCCTTCAAGGGCGTGTTGGTGAACACGGGTATGCCCCGGAAGCGCATGGCCAGGGGGGTGTAGACCAGGGACACGGCGTCGCCGGCGGACAGCCAGTCGGAGAATCCCGCGTTGCCGCCGTTGTCCTGAATGACGTACAGATCCAGCGCGGTGATGCGGCCGTCGGCGCGGAATCCGATCTTCGCCCGGCCCTGGAAGCCGTGGCGGGCGGAGCCGATGAAATACTCCTCCTCACGGGATATGCGCAGCATCACCGGGCGGCCGGTGAGGCGGGACAGGTGGGCGGGAATGGACATCGAGGGATACCCGCTGCCTTTGGAGCCGAAGCCGCCGCCGCAGAACTCGGCGATGAACACCAGATCCTCCGGCGGGATGCCGATGTAGGCGGCCAGGGTGGGCACCGGGAAGCTCTGGCTCTGGCTGGAACCGTACAGATAGCACTTGTTGTTTTCCCAATAGGCCAGGGCGGAGCGGGGCTCCATGGAATGGTGAGCGTTGCTGGCGGTCACGAAGCTCTCGTCGATCACCACCGCGGCCTCGGCAAAGCCCGTGTCCAGATCTCCCACGGTCCATTCCCGGGCCGGCTCACCCATGGGCAGTTGCGCACCCGCGGACGCAAAATCCTGCTCGCTCCAGCGCACGGTGCGGATGGCCTCCTGCAGGGCGGAGTTGCCCACATTGCCGTCCACATGGGCATTGCGACCCTCCGGGTGCAGGCTGTGCAGCGGATCCACGGAAAACGGCAGGCGCTCGAATTCGATGTCGATGGCGGCGATGGCGTCTTCGGCGATCTGCTCGCTGATCGCAGCCACCGCCAGGATCGGATCACCCACGTAGCGGGGATTGTTGGTGAGGATGGGGTTCTGGGCATTGGGCTGGACCGGCACATCGTCGGCGGTCAGGATCGCGATCACCCCCTCCATCCGCAGGGCGGCACTGGCATTGATGTTGATCACCCGGCCGTGGGGCACGGGGCTGGTCAGCAGGCGGGCATAGATCATGCCGTCCACCCGGAAATCCTCGGCGTATTTGGCGAGGCCGGTCACCTTGGCATGCACATCCGGTGGGGTGAAGTCCTTGCCGATCAGAGTGTAGGCCATGGGGTTCTCCTTGGAGGATGGTCGCAGGTCAGGGGAGCTTAGCAAGAATTTTGGGGTCAGAGTACCGCGATCGAAAGTACTCCCACCCCGTTGATCGTGGTACCTTATGCGCGCCGGAGAGGTGCCAGAGAGGCTGAATGGGCCTGACTCGAAATCAGGAGTACGGGTAACCGTACCGGGGGTTCAAATCCCTCCCTCTCCGCCAGTTTTCCTCCTCACCGCCACCCCGGGATTGCAGGCCCCAGAGATCGACGTGTTTATCAGCAGTGCCTTCGATGCCGGCAATATCCGGGTGCTGACCCTGGATGATCCCCTGAACATCCGCCTGGAGATCCAGGCAGACAATCAATCCGACTTCTTCCAATGGTTCCATTTCTGCCTCGGCGGCGCCCGGGGCAAGGCCTGCCGTCTGCACATCGTCAACGCCGCCGGCGCCGCCTATCCCGGCGGCTTCGACAACTACCGGGTGCTGTATTCCTACGATCGGCAGACCTGGCGGCGCCACGCCACGTCCCTGCAGGACGGTGTGCTGAGCTGGGAGTTCACCCCGGCCCATGATGCGGTGTACTTCGCCTATTTCCATCCCTATTCCATGGAGCGTCACCATGACCTGATCGCCCGGGCCCAGTGCTCGCCCCGGGTGCGCCATACCCGCCTGGGTGAGACCCTGGATGGTCAGGATCTGGACCTGCTGACGATTGCGACACCGAATGGCGGCGGGACAGGTAAAAAGTCCTGTTGGTTCATCGCCCGCCAGCACCCGGGGGAAACCATGGCCCAGTGGTGGATGGAAGGCCTGCTGGAATGCCTGCTGGATGAGGCCGACCCCGTGGCCACGGCCCTGTTGCAGCAGTGCGACATCCATGTGGTGCCCAACATGAATCCCGACGGCAGCCGCCGCGGCCACCTGCGCACCAATGCCGCCGGCCGCAATCTCAACCGGGAATGGCAGACGCCAACCCTGGAGGCCAGCCCCGAGGTGTGGCTGGTGAAGGCCCACATGGCCACCACCGGTGTGGACTTCTTCATGGATGTGCATGGCGACGAGACCCTGCCCTACAACTTCATCGCCGGCACCGAGGGTCTCGCCGAATGGAGCGGGGCGGACCAGGCCCGACTGGATTTCTACAAGTCCACCCTGGCGCGACGCAATCCGGATTTCCAGACCGAACAGGGTTATCCGCCCAAGCAGCCGGGGGAGGCCAACATGGGCATGAGCACCTCCACCGTGGCCAGGGACTTCGGCTGTCTGGCCATGACCCTGGAAATGCCCTTCAAGGACACCACCGCCACCCCGGACCCGGAATTCGGCTGGTCGCCGCCCCGCTGCAAACAACTGGCCCGGGATTGTCTGGCCACCCTGCAGGACTGTCTGCTCAGCGGCTTGTGGTGAGATCGTCTCTGGATTGGGTTAACCTTCCACCCATCGTCCACAGCACAGGTTATCCACCATGACGCACAAACTGTTTACCGCCGCCCTGCTGGCGCTGGCCCTGCTCACCAGCCTGTCGGCCAACGCCGCCTCCAAGGAGGAAATCGACGCCAACGTGGAGGAGGCCCTGGCCAAATTCTATGAGGAATCGCCGGCGGGTCGGCGTCTCGCCCAGGAGGCCGTGGCGCTATTGGTGTTTCCCCGGGTCATCAAGGCCGGCGTGGGAATCGGCGGCGAGTACGGCGAGGGCTCATTGCTGCGGAACGGCCAACCCATCGCCTACTACAACACCGTGTCCGCCTCCATCGGTTTTCAGCTGGGCGCCCAGGTGAAGTCCCAGATCATCATGTTCATGACCGATGAGGCACTGGAGGATTTCCGCTCCACCGAGGGCTGGGAGGCCGGAGTGGATGGCAGCGTGGCCATCGTGGAATTCGGGGTGGGGGAGGAGATCAACACCAATTCGGTGCAGGATCCCATCATCGGGTTTGTGTTCTCCAACCGGGGCCTGATGTACAACCTCACCTTTGAAGGCGCCAAGATGACAGAGATAGACCGCTAGCCGGGCTTTGCCCGGCACGGGGTGCTGGGTTACAGTGCCCCGTTAATAATTAGAAGGGTGTTCTATGCGTCGTCTTCTCCCATTTGGTGGCGTAATCCGTGGGCGCCACCGCTCCACACTGCTGGCCCTGTTTCTGACCACCCTCCTGCCGGGAACCCTGCCTGCTCAGGACAGCACCTCGGATGATTCCACCGTCACCTATGACGCCGCCTATTTCACCGAGTTTTCCCCCAACACAGTCAACGACATGCTGGACCGCATCCCCGGCATCAACCAGGTGCTCAGCACCGGTGGTCCCCCGGGACAGGGGGGCGACCGCGGTCTGGGTTCCAGCTCATCCATCCTGATCGACGGCAAACGCCTGGCCGGCAAGGCCAACGAGGCCCGCGCCCAGCTGGACCGCATTTCCGCCAGTGAAGTGAATTACATCCAGATCGTGCGGGGCACCTCCAGCAATCTGGATGTGCAGAACACCGGGCAACTGGTCAACATCGTGTTGCGGGAGGCCCAGTCCCGCTCCAGTTTTACCTCGGAAATGAGTGCCACCCGTTTCGATGACGGCAGCGTTGAGCCAGGCGGGGCCCTGGCCCTGAGTGGGCAACGTGGCGCCCTCACCTACCTGGTGAGTGGCAACCTGCGCAGCGGTTACCAGCGCACCGACCAGTTCGAGGACAGCTACAACGGCGACCTGTCCCAGAATGAAACCATCGCCCTGGTGCGCATCCGGGAGCAGGACACCTACACCCTCAACACCAATCTGTCCTACGACCTGAGCCTGCAGGACCGCATCGCCTTCAATGCCCTGTACAGCGAGAGTGATCCACCGTCCACCGTGACCCGCACCATCACCAATTTCAACGGCCCGGCACCCGTGGTGTCTTACGAACGGGAGGCCATCCCCGCCACGGCGGACAACTGGGAACTGGGTGGCGACTGGGAGCACAGCTTCGGCAACGGAAGCCGTTTCAAGGCACTGTTCATCGTCAATGAAAAGAACAACGACTCCACCCGCGAGCGCTTCACTTCTGCAAGCCTCGGCGGACCGGAAACCAAGAACCTGTTCCTCGATACCCGCAGCCGGTACCGGGAGCGCATCACACGCAGCTCCTATACATTCAATCTGGGTTCCTCCCAGGGGCTGGAAATCGGCATCGAAGCCGCCCAGACCATCCAGGACTCCAATCTCAAACTGGGAGCCCTGACCCCACGTGCTGGTTCGCCGGACTTCGGCGGCCTGACCGCGGTGGCCCTGCCCAATGCCAACTCCACGGTGGAAGAAATCCGCTACGAGCCTTTCGCCATCCACAACTGGCAGATCAATCCCAAGCTGTCCCTTGAATCGTCCCTGATCGTGGAGTTCTCGGAGATCGAGCAGACCGGCGATGTCTACAACATCCGGGATTTCAGCTACGTCAAACCCAAGTTCGATCTGCGCTACAACTTCAGCAACACCCTGCAGGGCAAGGCCACACTGGAGCGCAAGGTGTCCCAGTTGAGCTTTGCGGATTTTTCCGAGAGTTCACGGGAAGACGATGACGAGCAGGACACCCAGGCCGGCAATCCGCAACTGGAACCGGAGGAGAGCACTCAGCTGGACCTGAGCATGGATTACCGCCTGCCCAGTGACGGTGGCACCCTCAATGCCCGGGCCTTCTATTACCGCTTCGACAACAAGATCGGCCGCATCGACATTTCCCGCTCGCCCACCCAGCTGGCCTCCACCAACGGCAATGTCAGCCCGGCCAATGCCTACGGCCTGTCACTCAATTCCAGCCTGCGCCTGGGCCGCTTCGGCATGCCCCGGGCCCTGCTGACCACCGGCGTTTCCGTGCAGCGGGCCTATTACACCGACAACCCCTTCGTGCCTCACCGCATCCGCTTCTTCCCCTACGATCGCGGCGGCCTGAACCTGGGCTTCCGCAACGACGTGCCGTCCCAGAGCCTCAACTACGGCATCAACTTTTTCGATCGCTTCGACGGCAACCGCTTCAATTACGAAAACGACAGCCGCACCGTGCTGGCCTTCGGCCGCCGGGTGACCGCATTCGTGGAGAAAGTGTGGTTCGGCGGCCTGACCTATCGTCTGGAAGCCAACAACATTTTCGAAGAAGCCCGCTGCCCCGACCGCATCCGCTTCGACGGCTACCTGCGGGACAAGGTGGTGAAGGAACTGGAATATACCTGCGCCACCACCGGCCCGGAATTCACCCTGAAAGTGCGCGGAACCTTCTAACCCCACCACCGGGGTCGGAGCAAATGTCACAATTTTGCTCCGACCCCGGTTGGGAATTGCCGCGGAATTACGGAGGGTCGGAGCATCGAGGCGGAACCATCAGCCCATCACGTGACTATTCATTGTCCCCACCACCCGCAGGAATACTCTCGGCGCTGCAGCCCAGGCCCAGGTATTCCTCCCGGTCGAAGCCGATTCGCCCGAAGCTATGGCATGGCGCCACCGACTGGATCGACGGGCGCTTTGCCGATGGCTTCGTGTTCCGCAACGGCAGGATCACCCAGTACCACACCTTCTGGGAGCGGGCCGAGGCGCTCACGTGGGCCGGCATTGCCGCCTGACAACAAAAATCACAATTTCCCCTTAAACAGTGGTATTTCCTTGCAGTTTCCCGGGTCATACTTTGGCACCTGTTCATTTCTGCTGTGCAAGGAATTCAACAATGATTCTAAAAACCGTTCCCTGTCCCGCGTCCCATGACCCGGTCAGGACGCCCCGGTTCCGATTCGGCAGGGTGGTGAGCGGCCTGTGCCTGGCGGCTGCCTCCGCGCTGGCCGGAGCCCAGGACCAACAGCCCACCACCGGCGACAATGCCACGGTGACGTATCCCGCCGCCTACTTCTCCCAGTTCGAGCCCTATTCCGTGAACGACATGCTGGACCGCATCCCCGGCATCTCGGCTGCCCGTGGGGGTGGGGGTGGCGGTGGTCCGGGCGGGCCCGGCAGCTCCGGTGGGTCCGACCGTCGGGGCCTGGGTTCCGGGGGCGATCAGGTGCTGATCAATGGTCGCCGCCTGGCCGGCAAGGAGAATGAAGGCAACAGCCAGCTCAGTCGCATTCCCGCCTCCCAGGTGGACTATATCGAGATCATCCGGGGCACCTCCGGAGACCTGGACGTGCGCGGTGGCGGACAGGTGATCAACATCGTGCTGCTGGAGGCACCATCCAGTGCCAATGTCGCCTTCGAACTCAATGCGGACCGCTATCACGATGGGGACTATCAGCCGGGCGCCAAGGTGTCGGTGAACGGCCAGCGCGGCGTGCTGAATTATTTTCTGAGTGCGGAACAGGAGCCGCGCCATGAGTTTCGGGACAGCCGCGAGAACAGCTACCTGGCGGGCGGCACCCTCAATGACCGCATCCGCCGCGATGAAGTCCGGGACTCCGCTCCCACCACCTTGATCGCCAACTTCGGTTACGACTTCACCGATCAGGACGTGGCCCATCTCAATCTGCGCACGGCCGACAACGATTACGATACGGTGCTGGACCGGGTCATCGTGGATTACGGCTTCACCAATCCCCTGGTCACGCCGGAACAGGAAGCCATGACCAACCGGGAGGATTCCTGGGAAGTCGGCGGCGACTACGAGCACGTGTTCGACAATGGCAGCCGCTTCAAAACCCTGTTCATCGTCAATGACCGGGACACCCTGTACCAGCGTGACCGTTTCAACTTCGACAGTGGCGCGCGCACCAAGGACTTGTTTCTTTCCTCATTCGAACGCCAGCAGGAACGGATCGTCCGATCATCCTACAGCCTGGGCCTGAGCGATGCACAGGATCTGGAAGTGGGCGTGGAGCGGGCGCAGACCATTCTCGACACCTCCCTGCAGCTGGGCCTGCTGACCAGCCGACCGGGCTCCGCGGCGTTCGGTGGGCTCACGCCCATCAGCAATGCCAATGGCAGCGTGGAGGAAATGCGCTACGAGTACTTCGCGGTGCACAACTGGCAGTTGAATGCGCGCATGTCCCTGGAAAGCACCTTGCTGTATGAGACCAGCACCATCACGCAGAGCGGCGATGTCTCCCAGGAGCGGGATTTCAATTTCGTGCGGCCCAAGCTGGATTACCGGTTCGATATCACACCCACCCTGCAATTGCGCACCACCATCGAGAAGGACGTTGCGCAACTGAGCTTCTCCGACTTCACCGCCAGCGCCCAGACCAGCGGCGGCACGGACGATGACCAGAATCAGCTGGAGGGCAACCCGAACCTGGTGCAGGAGCAGTCCTGGCGCTATGACGCGAACCTGGAATACCGCCTGCCCAATGATGCCGGCGTTCTCAACGGCAATGTGTTCTATCACGAGCTGGAGGACGTCATCGAAAGGATCGACGTGTCCACCCCCACAACCGTTCTGGGGGCCAATGGCAACATCGGCAACGGAGAGCGCTATGGTATGTCCGTGAACAGCAGCCTGCGGCTGGGCTTCCTCGGTCAGCCGAACATGCTGGTCACCGCACGAGTGGACGTGGAGGACTCCAGTATCACGGACCCGTTCACCGGTCAGGACCGTCGCCTGTCACGACGCGGGCGCGGCAACACCAGCTTCGGCATTCGCCATGACATTCCGTCCCGCAACATGAACTGGGGCTTCGATGTGCGCAAGGGCATCGACGGCGCCAACGTGTTTTACGACATCGACAAGACCGAAGCCTACGAGGGCGATCCGTTCTATTTCGCCTGGGTCGAGGCGGTGGGCTGGCAGCGCATGACCTACCGCTTCGAGATGCGCGATGGCGGCACCCGCTGTCGGTTGCGGACCCGCTATGACAACCGGATCGTCGACGCCGTCACCTACCGGGAAATCGAGGATTCCTGCTTCACCACCGGCATGGTGCTGGCGCTCAAGGTGCGCGGTACGTTCTGAGGGCCTGCACACGACCGCTGTAGTTCAGCGGTCGATGACCTCGAACAGCCAGATGGATCCGCTGGTGACCGCCACCGCGCTGCGGGGATTCAGCTCCCCGCTGCCGCCGGCGTATTTTCTTCCGATCTCCGCCATCACCGGCACGATCTGCGGACCTTCGGTGATGCGGCGCAGGCGCTGTTCATAAATGGCATCGTCCACCCGGATCAGGATGCGGTCATCCTCGGCCAGGTAGTGTGGCCACTGCTTCCACAGGCGCCCCAGGGCGGAGGTCATGTAGCCGCTGACGATGTACAGCTTGCCGTCCACCACCGGCACCCACACGGTGCGCGAGGTGGTGGGGTTCAGGGTCTGGATCTCGATCTCCTGGCGGTCCCGAATAAAATCCCAGCTGGCCGGCGAGGGGGTGACCGTGCCGCTGCGAAACGGTCCGCCGATGCTGATGGTAAACCAGGGAAAGAACTCCACGGGGCCGTCGTGGATGCGCATCATGCCGTAGCCGGCGCCGACCAAAAGCCCGATGCCGATGATGACGATGGCTAGCCATTTGACGATGGTTTTTATCATGCGCTAAACCCCTTGTTGTGTTGTTATGGGTTCACCCTGTCCCGCCGAGGCGAGCCCGATGCCGGCTCAGCATAACCGCGCACGCAATGCCTTTGCCAGACGGTCGCCGCTGAGAAACGCCGACTCTACTCTCCCGCCGATGCACCAGTCACCGCAAACCCCGAGACAGGTATCCGGGTCCAGCCAGAAGTCCTCGCCCAACGGTCGCCTGACATCGGCATAGCGCCAGCGGTGCAATTGCCGGTGGACAATGGCAGGTGCACCGGTTGGCAGCACAGCCGCCAGTGACGCCAGCATGTCCGCCATGACCCGCTCGTCATCGTCGTCCAGGTGCGCGTCCGCCCAGACGTTACTGCTGTGGACGAGCAGGGCGGGTGCACTCTTGCGGCCCGGCCTGCGGTGATCGAGGGACAGCCAACCCAGGGGGGAATCTTTCACCACGGCACAATCGAAAGGCCAGTCAGGCTCGTCGTTCAGCCCCAGCATCAGGGTGAAGCAACCGCTCATCAGCACGTCCATGAGGGCTGCGGTGGCGGAGAATGTGGTGGGCAGCAGGGACACAGCCTGGGGTGCGGGGACTGCGGACACCACCCAGTCGAAGGGGCCCGCTGCACCGCCGTTGTCGACTTCGAGCCACCACTGCCGGCCGTCCCGGGCCAGGGCGGTGACCCGGGTGGCGGTTCGGATGGGGAGGCCTTCCGCCAGCAGCTTGCCGAATGTGTTCATGGCGCCATGAGGCACATAATGAGGTTCGAACCAGTCGCGCTTGTAGGGTTTTTCACCGGGGCTCAGGGTGGTGATACGGGGGCGCCAGTCGGATACAGCGCCGCGATCGAGCAGGGGTTCAAGCAACGCCTGGAAGCCGGTGTCCCGGGCGGTGAAGTATTGGGCACCGTGATCAAAGGCCCAGGGCGGGTTGTCTCGGGTGGCAAGGCGGCCGCCGACGCCGCGGGATTTCTCCAACACGGTGACGTCCGCCATGGATTGCAACTGGCGGGCCAGGGTGAGGCCCGCCACGCCGGCGCCGATCACCGCGATGCGCGGTCTGCTGCTCATTAATGGTGTGGGTCAGGGCCGATGGCCGGGCCCGTAAAGAATGCGACCCGGCCGGGCGCCGGTGTGCCGGCCCTCCGCCACCACCACCTGGCCGTTGACCAGCACCGTGTCCATGCCCACCGCGTATTGGTGAGGATTCTCGAAGGTGGCCCGGTCGGCCACCGTGTCGGGATCGAACACGGCGATGTCGGCGTAGTAACCTTCCCGCAGCAGGCCCCGGTCGCGGATGTTCAGGCGCTGGGCACTGAGGCTGGTCATCTTGCGCACCGCCTCTTCCAACGAGATCACCTGACGCTCCCGCACATAATGCCCCAGTACCCGGGCGAAGGTGCCGTACTGGCGCGGGTGGGGTGCGCCCACACCGAACACACCAAGGGGGCCGTCGGAGCCGATGGCGGTGGCCGGGTGCTGCAGGATGCGCACGATGTCGCTGTCATCGATGGCATGGTAAACCGCAGTGGCGCCGCCGCCGTTGACGATCTCCATCACCACCTCGGCGGCGTTCTCCGGTGTGGGGTCCATGCCCCGTTCCTCACTGAGCTGGGCCAGGTTTTTGCCGTCCATGGACGGGTCCCAGGTGTTGAGTGATATGAATACGTTCTTCGGATCGCCGCCGCCGCGGTCAAAGAGGATCTTGTTGACGATCTCCTGCTTGATGGGCACCCGGGTCTCGGGGTTGTTGATGCGGGCGATGAGTTGTTCCTCACCTCCTTCCTGGGCCCATTGGGGGATCAGGGCGGTGATGCCGGTCTGGGAGGCGGTGTAGGGGTACTGGTCGATGGTGACATCGATGCCCCGGGCCCGGGCCTCGTCCACCAGGCGCAGGGAGTCCACGCTGTCACCCCAGTTCTCCTTGCCGATCACCTTGTGGTGGGTGATCTGCACGGGAATGCCCGCCTGCTCGCCGATGGCGATGGTTTCCCGCACCGAGTCCACTAAATAGTCGGCTTCCTCCCGCATGTGGGAGATGTAGATGCCGCCGTGCTGCGCCGCCACCCTGGACAGGGCCACGATTTCCTCCGTGGGGGTGAAGCTGCCCGGCACGTAGAACAGGCCGGTGGAAACGCCCAGGGCGCCCTCGGTCATGGCCTGGTCGATCATCTGTTCCATGCGCTGCAGTTCGGCGGATGTTGCGTCGCGATCCTCCGCGCCGATCACCCGGCCGCGCACAGTGCCCTGCCCGACGAAGATGCCCCAGTTGGTGCTGATGCCCAGGGACTCGATCTCTCGCAAATGCTCGCCCACGGGAAACGGTGAGCTGCCGTCATTGCCTTCGGTGAGGGTGGTGACTCCCTGCAGCAGGGCACTGTCGGCGGTGGGCACATCGAAGATGCCCCGCAGGGCATGGGTGTGGGGGTCGATGAAGCCGGGTGTGACCACCAGGCCGTCAGCGTCGATCACCTGGCGGCCCTGGGCACCGTCGAGATCCCCGATGGCAGTGATGCGCTCGCCGTCGATGCCCACATCGGCGTAAATCCAGGGATTGCCGCTGCCGTCGATGACCCGGCCGCCCCGGATCAGGATGTCGAAGGTCTGGGCCAGCAGTGGCGGCGACAGCATACTGCCCAGCAAAAGGGTCAACAGCACAAACGGTCGGAACATGGTGAATACTCCCGCGAACGATCAACTGACGATGGGCAACCTTAGCACAGGCGCCGGGGGTCAGGTCAGCGGCTGATCATCCACACCTGATGAATCTTGGGATTGCGGGCAAAGTCCCTGTCGATGCTGTTGGCCGTCCAATCCTCCAGTTTGAAGCGGGACAGTTGCTCCCGGTCCAGCTTGAAGCGCCGGTGGTTGGTGGAGAAGATCAGCAGGCCGTCCTGCTCCAGCATGCGCAGGGAATTCTTGATGAGCTCCACATGGTCCCGCTGGATGTCCAGCACGTTGTCCGTGCGTTTTGAATTGGAGAACGTCGGCGGGTCGAGAAAAATCAGGTCGAAGCGATCCTTGCTGTTGCGCAGGTAGTGGATGCAATCCTTCTGGATCAGGCGGTGACGGTTCTGGTCCAGGGCATTGAGCTGGAAGTTGCGCCGCGCCCAGTCCAGATAGGTGTTGGACAGGTCCACGCTGAGGGAGGAGCGTGCGCCGCCGAGGGCCGCCTGCACGGTGGCGGTGGCGGTGTAGCAGAACAGGTTGAGAAAGCGCTTGTCGGCGGCCTGCTCATGGATGAAGCGGCGCACCGGACGATGGTCCAGGAACACGCCGCTGTCCAGGTAGCGCTCCAGATTGATCCAGTAGCGGGCCGGGCCTTCGGTCACCACAAAGTCATGGCCCTGGGCATCCAGCGCCTGGTACTGGGCCTTGCCCTTTTGACGCTGGCGGGTCTTCAGCACCAGATGATCATCCCGGGTCTTGAGCACATGGCGCACGGCGGCGAGGGCCTGCTCACGATGCAGCAGCACTTTCTCTTCCGGCACCGAGGCCGGCGCCTGGTATTCCTGCAGATGCACCCGCTCGCCGTACACGTCGATGGCGAAGGCGAACTCCGGCATGTCGGCGTCGTACAGGCGGTAGCAGCTGTGACCCTGTTGGGCCGCCCACTTGCCGATGGTACGCAGGTTTTTTTCCAGACGGTTGGCCAGCATCTGGGCGCCGGGGTCGAGTGTGGGGTTGTTCATGTGGACCGTCTTTCAATCGAAGTCACTGTGGGTATCGGCCCGAAGTCAAATGCTAGGATCAGATCAATCAAGTTGGTGTTGCAAAAAACCAACCCCGCTGATAGCTTAAACCACGAACTCTAACTAAAACTATAATTGAGGTTCGTTATGTCAGCATGTAGTAAAGCGCAACACCAGCCCGCATTCGTCACCAATCTCCTTTCCTCCGCAATCGCGCTCGCATTATTAGGAGGTGCCGGTCAAACCCTGGCTCAAACCACCGACGTGGAAGAAGTCTTGGTAACCGGCTCCTATATCCGTCGTTCAGAAGGGATCATCGCTGCATCTCCCCTGACCTCATTCACGGCTGACGACATTGAAGGGCAGGGAACGGTGAATATGGCTCAGGTCGTGCAGAACCTGACCTTCAACAATGGCACAGCCGTCACCAATTCCATTCAGGGTGTCGTCAACACCGTATCCAATTTCAATCTGCGTGGACTTGGGCCGCGGGCCACTCTGACCTTGATTGATGGTAAGCGCGTCGCGTCAGACAATGTGCAGACCATGCTTCCGGCCTCCGCGCTTCAGCGCATGGAGATCGTGACCGACGGCGCAGCCGCCCTGTACGGTACGGATGCAGTGGCCGGGGTCGTCAACTTGATTCCCTATCAATCCTTCGACGGATTTGAAGTGGAAATCTTCAATGAGGGGGACAGCCGCGGAGACTATGGCCGCACGGAAGCCTCTTTTTTGGGAGGCAGAAGCTTTGGCGGTGTTGATATTGTCATGGCTGGCTCCCATGTTGACTCCTTGACTCTGGCATGGAATGAGCGCCCTGAGTATGTCCGCGCCGGCCTTACCCACAACGGTGGCGGAAACCCGGGTAATTATCTTGTCCCCCAGCGTGATGCCAACGGTAACTTCACTGGCAAATCCGCTGCCCGTCCCGACCCAAACTGCGGGCGGGAAACCGAGGCCGATCAAGTCTCCCCGGGCAACAACCCCTGGGGCAATCTGCTGGGGACTCGCTGTTTCATGAGCTTTGGCGACACCCGGGATTTTCAACCCGCGTACCAGACCTCCGCCCTGTACAGCAATCTCAATTGGGAGGTGAACGAAGACGTCACCTTCCATTCGCAGATAATCTGGAACCGCCAGCGCGTCCAGAATCGCAACAATCCCAGCAACCCGGGCGCGCGATCCGAAGCACTCGCGGTGGTCAGGGGCGAGCTCCCCGGCAATACATTCCGGGCGAAAACGCCCGCGGGCCAGGAGTTATTCGCAGAACCCCGGCGCGATGCCAGCGGGGCACTCGTGCTGGATGGCTATGGGCGTCCGTTGCCGCTGCGTGACGCCTCGGGCAAAGTTGTATTTGCCAATAACCGCTTCGCCCCTATCGGCAGCGATCCTATGGGTGGCGTGCCATTCTACGAAGATGTGACCATCATCGGCGGACAATGGGTGCCCTTCAACAGATCCGAAACAAATACCGTTCCGGCCTTTATGCAGCAGTTTGACAACCACTCAATGTCCACCAACGACCGGCGCACTGTGCGATTCTCAACCGGTGTCGATTTCGCAGTGCCGTTTTTGGAAGGTTGGGAAGGCAGTGCGGACTATACCTATGGTCTGCAGAATGATCGCAGCCCGGTAACCCAGCAATTCAGTCTCAGCGCCGTCAATCAAGGCCTCAATTGCGATGTCATCAACGATGTCGACAGTTGCTACAACCCCTTCGGCGCGGTGGATCCGCGATTCAGAACGCCACAGCACGTGGCGGATTCGATCTTCAGACAGGACAAGCTCGACAATGAGACCGAGTTGCAGACCTACGACCTGATCTTGAACGGCACGGTGCCACTGGGTGGATTCGAATTGCCCGGGGGTGAAATTTCGATGGCGGCCGGCTATCAGCGCAGGGAGGAAAAAGATGCGGCTGGGCCCACGCGAACTTCGATCCTCGACGATCAACTCATCGGCTCGCAGGTGCTGCCACGCACCCAGAGTCGGTCCAGTGATTCCTGGTTCGCAGAGTTTGCCATCCCGGTGCTGGAAAATCTGGAACTGAGTGCCGCGGTACGTGACGAGAGTTTCAGTACCGGCCAGAGCGCCGTGGTGGACAAGTTTGGCTTTGTCTACGCCGCCACCGACTGGTTGGCTGTGCGGGCGACCATGGGAGAGGCCTTCATTGTGCCCACACTGTCTCAGCTGGATTCGCCGGAAATATGCGGTCTTTCCAATGTGACTGATCCGTTTTCCACATTCCAGGGATTCATCACCTCTTGCCGAGCGGGAAATCCCGATCTGAAGTCTGAATCTTCCGACAGCCTTTCTGCCGGTATCGATCTCACCCTGATGGAGGATCTCACCTGGTCCCTCACCTGGAGTGAGACCGACTTTAAAGACCGCATCGTGAGCACTACCACCGAGGATATTCTGCGTTCGGACTATCGCAATTTTCAGGCTGCCACCGGCTTCGCGCCTTCTGCCACAAACCCGTTTCCATCGCCTGCACAGATTCAGGCCTGGATCAACAACCCGCTTTCGGACAAGCGGGTCGTGCGAAATGCAGCGGACGTCACGGTGCCTGATCGATTACTGCAGAGTGACTCCAATGCGTCGACCATGCTGGTTCGCGCCTGGGACACCCAGATCGATTATGGCTTCTCTTTGGATGATGTCGGTTTGAATGGTTGGGGCGATATCGCGATGCAGCTACAGGGCACGTATGTGGACACCTACCTGTTCCAGTTATTGCAAGATGGTCCCGTGCGTGAGGCGGTGGGCAACCAGAACAATCCCTTTGGTGCGGTGCCCACCATTCCGCAGATCCGGGCGAACCTGCGCATCAATTGGATGAAAGGCAATCACCTAGTGAGCGCGACAACACGCTATGTCGATGATGTGAAGTTCGACGCCAGTGAGTTCAGCTTCCAGGCGGGTTTCCCGGGCGCCCAATGGGGTGGTCCCAATACCGTGCTGAATGCCTGGACACAGTTGGATATGTTCTATTCCTATCGGGGCTATGAGGCGCTTGGTGGAGAATTTGCCTTCTCCCTCGGTGCCCGTAACCTCACGGACAGAATGCCGCAAAAGACGGGCATGATCGCTGGTGTGGCCGCGGAGACCCAGGATGTATTGGGCCGGGTCGTCTACGCCAGAGTGAACTTCAGCTTCCGCTAAGCTGAAAAGAAAACCATTGGGGGGCGGGGATAAATTGATTGATCAATTTGTCCCCGCCCCTCACCAGTTCTTTCCATTCCCTGTATCCGTGTCGGGTCCTACCCACACATGAGGTTCGTCAGGGCGCATCGGTCTGCGGCAGGATGGCAACGAGCCCCGTGAAGAGGATAAAACCATGCAGACTCCCCGCACGCCCTCGATCGTCTCCCGCCAGTCCCGATTGTTGACTCTGGGCTTCATCCTCGCAGGTATGTCGCTGCCGGCCCAGGCCCAGCGCCTGCCCGGCACGGAAAACGGCGAGTGGCGTTACATCAACGGTGATATCGGCAGCACCAAGTCCTCGCCCCTGGATCAGATCAACCGCAGCAATTTCGCCGAGTTGGAACAGGCCTGGCTGTGGCGCAGCGACAACTTCGGCCCCAACCTGGATTACTTCTCCCGCTCCACCCCCATCTATGTGGACGGCATCCTTTACACGGTAGCCACGCCAAGGCGTCAGGTGGTGGCCATCGATCCTGCCACCGGGGAAACCCTGTGGACCTTCCGCGAACCGGAAACCATCCGCCACCAGCGCTCCCCCCGCCAGGCCTATGGCAAGGGGGTTTCCTATGCCGAGGTGAATGGCCGTGGCGTCATCTATGTCACCAGCCCGGGGTTTTTCCTGTGGGCCCTGGATGCCAAGACCGGCCTGCCTCTGGAGAACTGGGGCACGGCCTTCCCCGTGGGTGGTTATCCCCGCACCGGGGTGATCGACCTCATCCCCCAGCTGCTGGATGGCTGGGGCCGCTGGGAGGAGTACGTGGTGGCCGGCGGCACTTATGATCCGGACTACGGCATTCCCCGGGAGCTGGGCATGGTCACCGCCTCGGCACCGCCCATGGTGGTGAACGGCGTGGTGGTGGTGCTGATCGGCCACGAACCCAGTTACGGTCAGACCCGCATCGAAAACGTGCCAGGTGACATCATGGGCTTCGATGCCGCCACCGGTGAGTTCCTGTGGAAGTTCCACACCCTGCCGCGACCCGGCGAGGTGGGGCACGAGACCTGGCTCAACGAGGCCTGGCGCTGGTCCGGCGACCTGTCCACCTGGGCGCCTGCCTCCGCCGACCCGGAGCTGGGCCTGGTGTATCTGGTGACCAATGCCTCCACCGTGGAGTCCTACACCGGCCACCGCCCCGGCGACAATCTGTTCGGCGGCAGCGTGCTGGCCCTGGATGTGAAAACCGGGCAGCGCCGCTGGCACTTCCAGATTCATCACAGTGATCAGTGGAATTACGATCTGCCCACCGCACCCATCCTGATGGACATCACCGTAGAGGGTCGCACCGTGCCGGCCCTGATTCAGAACACCAAGCAGGGCCTGGTGTTTGCCTTTGACCGCCGCACCGGCGAGCCCATCTGGCCCATCGAGGAGCGGCCGGTGATGCAGACCCAGGTGCCGGGCAACTACACCTCGCCCACCCAGCCTTATCCCACCTGGCCGGAGCCGGTGGACCCCATCGTGTGGAACGGCATCACCGAGGAGTTCGTCATCGATTACACCCCGGAGCTCAAGCAGCGGGCTCTGGAGATTCTGGCCGACTACAACGTGGGCGGCCTCTACGTGCCGCGCCTGCCGGTGGAGCACGGCAATCCCTACGTCAATAACATCGGTTGTATGGGGGGCGGCAACATCATCCCCCATCCGCCGGCCGCCGACCCGGACACCGGCATGATGTACAACTCCCACCGCCGCACCTGTTCGGCACCGGGATTCATGCGGCCGTCCAACGGCGTCGATGTGGACAACCCCACCTATCCCGAACCCGGTGCCGGCGGCGCCACTCCCAACCGCACCCCCACCACCGGCACCACGGTGGCGGCCTGGGTGCCGGCCCCCGGTGGCGGCGGCACACCCACCATCGACGGCCTGCGGCTGTACAAGCCCATGGACAACCAGCTCACCGCCTACAACATGAACGGCGGCGAGAAGGTGTGGTCGGTCCCGGTGGGGGAGACACCCGCCAACATTCGCAATCATCCCTTGTTGCAAGGTGTGGATGTGCCCAACACCGGTGGCGCCGGCTGGTCCATTCAAATGGTCATGGGGGACATCCTGGTTACCACCCGCGCCCTCAGCGAGGGCATGGCCCAGATGGAACCGGATGGCCCGCTGGAACTGCTGGCCCGGGACAAGTTCACCGGCGAAATCCTCGCCAGCGTGCCCCTGCCCGCGCCGGGCCAGTACGGCATGATGACCTACATGCACAACGGCCGACAGTACATCGTGGTGCAGATCGGCAGTTCCAGAACTGAATTCCCAGGGGCGCTGGTGGCGTATCGGTTGCCGGATTGAGGAGTAGCACCGGTGGGCTAAGTGCTCCTCGCCACGCCGCCATGGCCGGTGTGTGCTCCTGCAAAACAAGCATACATGCCATCCCTGGAAATAACCTGGGCCCAGCGCCTGACGCGGGCGTTCTGCATACCCCAGGGCGCCCTCTCCTGATGCTACGCATCGATTCACGTTGTCGACATTGAAACGGGTGAGAGGTGTCAGGGTCCGGTGCGGATCATTGCCTGCATCGAAGATCCGGTGGTGATCCAACAGATCCTGGATCACTTTGCCTCGAGAGAGACGACTGATCAGCAGGCTCTTGGCTCGTCAAGGCTACCAGAGCGGACGATTCGCTGGAGATTTCGGTTGAAGTTCTGCTGATTGAGGAGCTCGATCCGGCAATCTGGGCAACATCTCCCTAAAGAGATACCTTTTATCCTTTCTATGCAAGGCTCTGGCGCTACCGGCGGTGTATCTCGCGGCGGCGCCCAAGAGCAATGCCGCGTATTCGGCCTACTGCGAAGTGAAGGGTTCCCTGAGTGAACACGGCTCATTGGAAGTCCCGGTGCACCTGCGCAACGCGCCGACCAATCTGGCTGAAGACATGGGTCATGGCGAGGAGTATCGTTATGCGCACGATGAAGCCCATGCGGAGCAGGGCGGTTATGCCGCCGGTGAGATTTACCTGCCGGAAAGAGGTCCAGGATGAGCGGTTCTATCATCCGAAGGATGCTAACCTGGCCCTCATTACGTTTTTTTATTCCGGGGTAAGCCTATGACACCTGCCAAATCCAGCCCACTGCCTGCACTGATCATCGGTGCAGCACTCACCCTTGCTGTTTCTACGACCAACGCGGCCTGCGACTCCACCGGAGTCCAACTGCAGGTGCTCGGCTCCGGCGGACCAGGGGACTCCATGGGCCGTGCCTCTTCTGCCTATGTGCTGTGGGTGAATGGCGAGAGCAAGCTATTGATTGACGCGGGAAGCGGCAGCAAGAATCACTTTCACCAGTCCGGTGCCAATATGGACGAAATCGATCTGGTGGCGCTGAGTCACCTGCACCCTGATCATTCTGTGGAACTGCCAGCTATCCTGTGGCCCGGTGGGGGGACTTTCGATCTCGCGGGACCTGGTGGTAACGACGGGTTTCCATCCATCACCCGGTTTACCGAGTTGATGTTTGGCCCGGAGGGAGTCTACGAAGTTTTCCAGGGACGGGTGGACATCAATGTCATTGAAGTGGATCCGTCACAGCGAAGCCAGGTCTGGCAGCAGGACGGTATTACTGTAACTGGCATGGGTGTTCCGCATGGCGATGTGCCCACCATCGGCTATCGCGTGGAATACGGGGATCTAAGTATCGGTTTCAGCAGTGACCAGACTGCGGCAGATCCCGACTTTGTCGATTTCATTCACGGCGTCGATACCCTGGTGATTCACATGGCGGCCAACGAGAATGCCAGCGGGGCTATCGCAGAACTCCATGCCACTCCCAGTGCCTGGGGACAAATGGCGGCGTCGGCCGAGGTGGGACAGGTGGTGGTGAGTCATATTTCCACATCAGATCCAGACGAGCTGCAAACCAATCTGGCCATTCTTGGTGAACACTACGACGGGCCAGTCGTCGTGTCGGAAGATATGCTGTGCATCGCGGTTAAATAATAACTGTCATTTTCCTGCTGCCTCGAATTTGTCGAAAATTCTGTAATTCTGCGGAAACTGGTCAGGGACATCTGGGAGACGAACACGTCGAAAAGCCAGTCCAGGGACTGCTGGCTACGCGCCAAGGCACTGCTGACAATTATGCACAGCCCTCGGCCTGCTGGCGGTCACAGAGGTGGTTGAATCAAACAACTGGCTCATCAGGGCTGCTACAGCGGACGAGGAAGGCGTGTCGGTTTCCCATGGGGAGCATGGCAGTGATGCCAGCTTAAGGCGCTCTTAAGCTGGGAGTGCCAGACTGTGAAAAACCCTGCCAAAGGACCTCAGCGTGCAGCGCATTTCTCCCGAACTGTCATCCACCCCATTGATCCTGCTGTCTGCGGCGCTGCTCACCCTTGGCTATAACACGGCTTTTTTTGCCAACACCCTGCGCAGCTATCCGCTGGGAGACGGCAACGTGGGTTTTCTGCTGTCCCTGGTCCTGCTGCTGTTCTGCCTGACCGTGTTGCTGCTCGCCCTGGTCGGCAACCGCTTCACCCTCAAGCCCGTGTTGATGGTGATATTTCCCGGTGCCGCCCTGGGTGGTCCAGCGCACCCGAATGCCGGCGTTGCCGCTGGGCCTGGCGGTCAAGCGCAGGCTGCAGCTGTTGCTGGCGGCCGGCGCCGGCTGCCTGCTGGTGATGCTGCCATTTGCCAGCCATTACTCTAGCTTTTTCCGCGAACACAAGGTCCTGCGCTACTACAGCAACCCTCTGACCTTCATTTACGCGGGCGTCAGTTATGGTGCCGACAGTCTGCACGACGTCGGTGCCGACATGCCACGCCAGGCCATTGGCACCGATGCCAGGATTCCCGCCTGGGATCACGACCGGGAGCTCATCATACTGGTGGTGGGCGAGACTGCCCGGGCCGATCATTTTTCCCTCAACGGATATGTCCGCGATACCAACCCGGTGCTGGCAACCATACCGTCGCTGATCAGCTTCAATCACATGGAATCCTGTGCCACTTCCACCGCCCTGTCCCTGCCCTGCATGTTTTTCCCGGGGGGATCCGGCAATTTCGATGTGGGCGCCGCCGCAAGCACCGAGAATGCGCTGGATGTCCTGCAGCACGCCGGCGTCAATGTCCTGTGGCGGGACAACAATTCCGATTCCAAAGGGGTCGCAATCGATGTGCCATTTGAGGATTTCAAGGTACCGGAACAGAACCCGGTATGTGATATCGAGTGTCGTGACGAGGGCATGCTGACGGGTCTTGACGATTACATCGGCTCCACCCCGGAGGGGGACATCCTGATCGTATTGCACCAGATGGGCAACCACGGCCCGGCCTATCACAAGCGTTATCCAGCAGATTTTGAAAACTTCACACCGGTTTGCACCACCAACCAGTTGGAGCAATGCTCAGTGCAGGAAATCAACAACGCCTATGACAACGCCATCCGCTATACGGATCATTTCCTGGGCAAGGTGATTGAATTCCTCAAAGGCTATGACGACCGCTTCGAGACCGCCATGTTCTACGTCAGCGACCATGGTGAGTCATTGGGCGAACACGGCCTGTTCCTCCATGGCCTGCCCAATTTCATGGCACCTGATGAACAGCGCCAGGTGGCTGCCATACTGTGGTTCGGTGACAGCTACGGTATCGATCAGGAAATGGTGCGGACCCGCAACGGCTCCCCCCTGAGCCACGATCATGTTTTCCATACCATTCTGGGACTGATGGAGATTCAGACCGCGGTTTACGCACCGGACAAGGACTTGCTTGCCGGCGCGCATATCTGACCGTTGGTCCGCCAGTTCGCAATGAAGGTGCCAGGGCCGCAAAGGCGAACAGAAAACCGACAAAAATACCGTGGGCGATCAGTAACAGGCCTTATCTGTTGCTGAACAGCCCTTAAGCTTCCCCAAATAAGACACAGGCAATAAGTAGAGCTTTCTGGGATTCCAAGCCCAAGAGGTTCCCATGCCGAAGTCCCGCTATACCGAAACGCAGATCGTTGAATTGCTTAAACAGACCGATGTCGTCATCCGCCGGGGAAGCTATCTGCCGGCAGTCCGGAATCAGCCAGGCGGCCTATTACCAGTGGAAGTCGAGGTGTGTTGGGATGATTACGCACAGATATTGAATGATTGTCAGATGAACAGGGATTACCATCAACGGAGCCCTGCAAAACTGGACAACCGCCTGCTCCGGGGATACCTTTTGTTCCTCGACGCCGTGACCCAGGCCATCGTCGAGTAAAGCCGCTCTCGCTTACGGCAGGCATTGAACCTGCCGCGTTCTCCATAACAAGAACAAGAGGACTTTCCCCATGTCCGACTCCGTGCGCCGCCCGCTGATTTTCCCCCTGTTGCTGCTGGTGTTTGCTGTCCCGCTGACACTGGGTGGATTGCGGCTGTTGTTGCTGGGGGGCTCCTTCTACTACCTGGCAGCGGGGCTGGCACTGGCCGCCAGTGCCTGGCTTCTGCGCCAGGGGAACAGGCTTGGCGCCCGGCTTTACGGTGCCATGCTGGTGCTCACGGTGCTGTGGTCGTTGGGGGAGGCCGGTCTGGATGCCTGGGCCCTGGCGCCGCGCATTCTGCCCTTTGCTGTACTGGGGTGCTGGTTGCTGACCCCCTGGTCACGCCGCGGACTCTCCGGGCAACCTGTCCCGGCCACCATGGCACCGTCCGTAATGATCGGCGTCATCTGGGGTTTCATTCTGATCCCGCTTGCGGCGGTCTTCGGCAACGCCGACTACCACGTGCAGTCTATGGCACCGCGCAGCGGCATGACGGCGGTCAATACCCGGGGTGACTGGCCGAGTTATGGAAATACTCTGGGGGGCACACGCTATTCACCGCTGCGACAGGTCACACCGGACAACGTCGCGAACCTGCAGGTGGCCTGGACCTACCGGACCCGCGCCGGCGGCGCGTTCAAGGCCACCCCCCTGCAGGTGGGCGATCTGCTGTATGTATGCACCGGCGGCAATATCGTCATCGCCCTGAATGCCGAGAGCGGCGAGCTGGCCTGGCAGTTTGATCCCAAGGTGCCACCCGAACAGCTGGAATTTGCCCGCTATTTCAGCACCGGCTGCCGGGGCGTGTCCTATTACCAGGCCCCGCCGGATTACCAGGGCGAATGCCAGGCGCGCATCCTGATGGCCACCGCCGATGCCCGCATGCTGGCGCTGGATGCCCTCAGTGGCGAGCGTTGTCTCCAGTTCGGGGATCAGGGCGAGATCGACCTGACCCAACACATGGGCAATGACCCGAGCATATTCAATTTCCAGACCTCGCCACCCGGCATCGTGCGGGGCAATGCGGTGATCGGTGGCTGGGTGCTGGACAACCGCAGTGTGGGTGAACCCTCGGGTGTCATCCGTGCGTTCAATGCCGTCACCGGTCGCTTCGTCTGGGCCTGGGACATGGGCCGGCCGGGAAACCATGACGAACCGCTGCGGGGTGAAGTGTATACGCGGGGCACACCCAACGTCTGGAGTCTGTTCAGCGTGGATGAGGACCTGGGACTGATCTATGCGCCCACCGGCAATGAAACGCCGGACTATTTTGGCGGCCAGCGCATGGAAGTGTCCGATCGCTATGCCAGTTCCATTGTGGCTATCGATGGTGAAACCGGTGAGCCACGCTGGTCGTTCCAGACCACCCATCATGATATCTGGGATTATGACGTTCCCTCGCAGCCGGTGCTGATCGATCTGCCGGCACGCGACGGTGAAATCATTCCGGCACTGCTGGCCCCCACCAAACGCTCCGAAGTGTTCGTGCTGAACCGGGTGACCGGCGAACCGATCTTTGATGTGCAGGAATTGCCGGTGCCGCAGACCGGTGGCGTGCCGGAAGACTATCTGTCACCCACGCAGCCGTTCGCGATGGATCTGCCGCATTTCCGGCCGGACATAAAGGAAGCGGACATGTGGGGCATCACACCCATAGACCAGATGTTGTGCCGGATCGAATACCGCAAGATGCGTTACGAAGGACATTTCACGCCACCCGGCGCCGATACCATCCTCACTTTTCCGGGGCCGGCCGGCGGTCACAACTGGGGCAGCGTCAGTGTGGATGAGGCCAATCACCTGATGGTGGTCAACCCCCTGATCATGGCCAATCAGTTGACCCTGATCCCCCGCGATCAGCTGCCGGAAGGCGTGGCCGGCAGTCAGCAGGGCACGCCCTATGCCCATACCACCGTGCGCTTTGTGTCACCCCTGGAGATTCCCTGTCAGGAACCACCCTACGGTGTGCTGGCGGTCATTGATCTTGAGACCAAGGAACTGTTGTGGAAACGCCCCATCGGCACGGCCCGGGAAAGCGGTCCCCTGGGCATCAAAACCCGCCTGCCGCTGACCGTGGGCACGCCCCTGAGCGGCGGTACGGTCACCACCGCCGGCGGACTGATTTTCATCGCCGGCACCTATGACAACACGGTGCGCGCCATCGACCTGTATTCCGGCCGGGAACTGTGGCAGAACCCCTTGCCCTTTACGGCCCAGGGTACGCCGGCGGTGTATGCGGCGCCCCGCAGCGGCAAGCAGACCCTGGTGGTCACGGTGCCTGTCTACAATTCCACCCAGGCGGTGGGGGAACGGGTGCTGCCCGCCGCCGAAGAGGATCCCCTTGGCGGTTACATCATCGCCTATCGACTGCCGGACTGAGGGTGAGGGCGGGGCGCAACGGGGAAGCGTGCCACTGCCGCGATGGCCTCGATTTCGGCATACATTCCCGGCCTGCCCAACGCGGCTACCTGAATCGTGGAGCGGGTGGTGAAGGAGTCGTGCAGGAAATGAATACCAGTCTGCTGCCCTCGGCAATGGATGAAATCTTGTGCATTGAAAAGATTCCTGTGGGCGTGAGTGTCGGTTGATGTCAGTTGTCGCTCCGTGCGTCGCCCGCACCTGCAGTCGGCAACTTCCATACCAGACCATGAGCCATCCCGCGACTCTCTGCAACAGCGCCAGATACGCGCCCTGAGCACACCATACGGGTCCCTGTTGGATAACCCATTTCGGTGCGTAGCTGGGGATCGTGCACGGTAACCAAGCATCACCCGTCATACCTTGCCTGGATTCAACCGTAAGGGGATGGTCAGAAATCGGAGTCAGCCCTGCTCGCTGCCAGGCGTGTAATCACCCCCTGGTCGACAGGGTTCGTCCGACAAGGAGCCTCACTCGGATCAACTTGTCGAGAATTCTGACACAGCCGTTGCTTGGAAATAGCCCTGATGCTTCCTGTGCACAGCGCCCTCACATTCGTCGTGAGGTTGTCACAGGCGTGGTGCTTACCGCTCGACTGCGTAGATCAGGTATCCGGTAAACATTTCCTCGTTACCTTCAAAGCCCCATTGCACGGACTCTCGGAAGTTGGGGTTGAACGGGTTGGAGAGGGAATTGTCGAAGGCACCCGACACTGTCACCACTGCGCCGCGCTCGATGGATCGCGGGGTTTCCAGCCAGTAATTGGGTTGCCAGCCGTAATTGTAGGCGGGCACGCTGATGAGCATTTCCGCTTTGCCATTGCGAGGCGCCAGGTCGAACTGCATTCGCTTGCCGCGTTGGTTCATCCGCGGCCTTACCGCCAACAGCGTTGCCGGCTCGGTGAACGTGTAACTGGCCGCATAGGGTTGATCGTGATCGCTCGGCGACAACGCCACTTCGACAGAAACCGGCCGGGTCACGATCTCCCGTGCCGGCTCCCGGTCATGAAAGTACAGACCGATGGTCGTCACATCCTCGAGCACCCGCCCGTGTGAGTAATAGTGAAACATCAGGGCGAGCTTGTGCCCCGCGGGAATCAGCACGCCTGCGTCTTCCGGGAATACGGTGGCGGGATTCTCGCCAGGGATGAAGCTGCCCAGGAATCGTCGCTGCGATGTTCGCGCTTCTCTCTCTTCACCCCAGAAATCACGCTCTGGCGCCACCACGAAGGCGGACAGGTTGTGGATCACCCGTTCCTCTCCGGGTGCAAACTGCACGGCGCGTACCCATTTGTCTTCGGTAAACGGCAGCTCGACCTCCGTATACATGTAATCCAGGATGCCGACGGCGGGAATGACATTGCGTGGTGTGTCGATCGTAAAGTCCGGTGTGCCCAGCTGCCATTCGAACGTCTTTTCCAGTGGCACGTCTTCCAGCGGGTCGTGCGCGCCATCGCCCCGCGGCGCCCCTGCCTGCATCCAATGCATCAGCTTCTGGCGATCCTCGGCGGGCAGGAAATGGGCGTTTGGCGTCGCCGCAGAATAAGGATCGATCTGCATCGGCGGCATGCGCTTGTTCATGATCACTTCCTTGACCATGGGTGACCAGCCGACCAGGGAGTAAAAGCCGTCGAATGCGAACGGCCCGGCACCGTCCTCTCGGTGGCAGATGGCACAGTGCTTGACGATGATCGGTGCAACTTCGGTGGAATAGTCCGGTGCAGCGGCTGCGTCGCTGTCATAGGCGATCGGGCAACCGTTGACGTCGGTGCCGGACGTATCGGAGGCCCTGCCGTCCAGCATCACGCCCAGGTTGTCCTGCAGGGCCTTACCGGCATCGCCACGGTAGAGCAGTGCCAGACGCTGCGGATTGAACACGAGCACTTCACCGGCTTGGGTGATCTGCAGATCCTCGGCGACCAGTTTCAATTCATCAGCGAGAACCGGAAAGCCCAGGTTCCAGCTCTTTTCGGTTGCCCGGTCCATGGCGTTGATGTCCAGTGCCAGAAACGCTGCCCGCTCGCCATGGCTAGATTGCAGGTCTGCCAGCAGGGTGGCGGCTTCTTTCGCGGCGAGGCAGGTGTTGTCATAAGCCAGCAAAACCACCGCGTCCCGGTGTTGGTACCGGCTCAACTGGTGGAAGCCGCCTTGATCGTCCAGGAGTGCGAAATCGCCCACCCGTTCTGCGGCTGCGAAACTCGATGAGCCACTAAAACCGATTACCAAAGTTGCCAGGGTGGCGAACAACAATCCCATTCCCTTACGACTCATAAATCAACTCCTGTCACTATTGGCGACCGATACTGATGTGGGGATTCTCCGATTGCTCCCGCGACCAGTTGCGATCAGGCCAGGTCAAGCCGCCGCGTGCGGGGCCGCCGGCGTTGTAGATTCCGCCGCGCAATACGAAGATGAGATATTTCAATTCATCGGGTGCCAGGTTGGCGCTTTTGTCTGTGTAGGCAGCCACCACGTCCTCAATCGTCTGCGTGCGATTCTCGATGCCGGGGTAGGCCAGGACATCGCCAATGACCACTTTCAAAGCCTCCAGATTGTCCAGGATGTACGCCGCGTCGGGATACTTTTCGTAAAACGTCGGTGCGATCACCGGGCTGGTGGGAATGTCAGCGGGCAAAGCGACAAAGCCGCTGTGCTGCCTGATCAGCTTTTCGTTGTAGAGGGCTGCCAGATGTTCGATGTCAGCATCAAGCTGTTCGTCGCTGGCGGCAGTCACGACGATTTCAAGCAATGCTATTTTCAACCACTGGGACGCCCACGTGAGGCCACTGAACTGAGGAAACCCAACCGCATAGGCATAGGCATAGGGATGGTCGGACAGCAAGGCATCCGACTTGGGCCGTGAAGGAACGGAATGGGTGTCATCACTCAGGTAACGCTGCACGGCGTCTGCAATGGCCGATGGTTTGTCCGCAAATTGCGGATTCAGATATATCTCTATGAGTTCTTCCACGAACTCGCGACCCCGCTGCAGTGTCTGCAGGGCAACCGGAGGCAGGGTACCGATTTCCGCAAGGAGGGGCCGGACTTCCTCGGCGCTATGCTCCTCGTAGACGACGCCGAGCAAACCCGGTGTCACACGGCTCTCGAACATACGATGGGGTCCCAACAGGGACAAATGGTTGCCTGCCGAGTGGTAATGGGAGGTTTGCGCCTCCTCCAGTTCGGCAAGCTTGTCCAATAACATCCGCTGGCCAATTGCGGAGCTTGGGGACTCGTTGGTCAGAACGATTTCCTCAAAGGCACGTGCCTGCAGAACATCGTGTGCGAGGAGCAGTTGTTGCAGCTGGGGATATCGGGTCGCCAGAATCGTGGTGTCCGCCGCTGACACTGGAGCGCAACAGACAAGGGCGGCAACCCCAAGGGCCGATAGTCTGGATAAGAATCGCGCTGTGGCTTGTCGTGGAAACGAAATCATCGGTCCCCTCTATCGTGATCCACGGTCTCTGTTGCCGGGATCAAAACCGGTGTAATCCCATGAAACTGGTGTGACAGTTTCCCAGCCTCCAAGCTAGCAGACGGGGCGGAACATCCCTTGATATCGGTCAAACGAGAGGAACTTAGACGCTTTACCCAGAACCGGGGTCGGAGCAAAAGTCACAAATTTGCTCCGACCCCGGCTTAGCTGGGTTGAAGCCCAGCGAGGGTTCTGGGGGCCATGGGCGGGAAGACAAGTCTGGCGCGGTTCGCTTACACTGACGGGCAGTTTTTCGCCACCAACTGACCCAAACAACGAGGTATTCCATGACCAGATCTTCCTGCATCGGCCTGTTGACTGCCCTCAGTCTCGGCATCCTTGCCAGTGCCAGTCACTCCGCGGAACTGTCCCTGGTACGCTACGGTGCAGCCGGGCAGGAAAAGCCCGGGCTGGTCGACGCCCAGGGTCAGCTGCGGGATCTGTCCGCCCACATTGCGGACATTACGCCGGACGTGCTGTCCGATGCATCACTGGAGGCCATCGCCGCCATCCCGCTCACCGATCTGCCGCCGGTGGCGGGCAATCCCCGTTACGGCGTGCCTCTGACAGGGATCGGCAAGATCATCGCCGTGGGCTTCAATTACGTGAACCACGCGGCCGAGATGCAGGTGGAGCTGCCCACCGAACCGCTGATTTTCATGAAAGCCACCTCGGCCCTTACCGGACCCTTTGATGACGTCATCCAGCCGCGCAATGGCCACAAGCTGGATTACGAGTCCGAACTGGTCATCGTCATCGGCAAGCGCGCCCAATACGTATCCGAAGCCGATGTGTTCGAATACATTGCCGGCTACACCGTCGGCCATGATGTTTCCGAGCGCGCCTTCCAGCGTGAACGCGGCGGGCAGTTCACCAAAGGCAAGAGCGCCGACACATTCGCACCCGTAGGTCCGCTGTTAGTTACGCGGGACAACATCGACGACGTGCAGGATCTGGCGATCTGGTCCGAGGTCAATGGCGAGATGCGACAGCAGGGCACGACGGCGGACATGGTGTTCGGCGTGGCAAAGATCGTCAGCCATCTGAGCGAATTCATGACTCTCTATCCTGGCGATATCATTTTCACCGGAACGCCGGCCGGTGTGGGCGACGGGATGGTGCCACCGGTGTACCTGAAGCCGGGCGACGTGGTGAGACTGGGCATCGAAGGCCTGGGTGAGCAACGTCAGACCATCGTGGCCCCGCGCTGAGCCATGGGCTTGCCCTGGGGATAAAACAATCCCCAGGGCGCTCCCACTTTCTTCTGTAATCTGAAACGCCCGCACCTCACGTCATGTGGATCTGCCCCCTCTGCAAGTCTCCCTTGCTGCCAGTAGCAAACACCTGGCGCTGTGAACATCAGCACAGTTACGACCGCGCCAGTGAAGGCTATGTGAACCTGCTGCTGGCCAACCAGAAGCACAGCAAGGAGCCCGGCGACAATCGTCAGATGATGGATGCCCGGCGCCAGTTTCTGGAGCAGGGATTTTACGATGCGCTCGGTTCCGCGATTGCCCTGACGATTGCGGGTCTGAGTCGTGGGGAAATCCTGACTCTCTACGATGCCGGCTGTGGCGAAGGTTACTTCCTGAATCTGATAACCCAGGATTTGCGCCAGCGCGGACTCACCGTGACGGCCCGGGGCAGTGACATTTCGAAGTCCGCCATCAAAATGGCCGCGCGCAGGTACCGGCAGTGCCATTTCGCGGTTGCCAGCAATTTCAACCTGCCGGTGGCCGCGGCAAGCCAGGACTTTCTGTTGCAGAACTTTGCGCCTGCTGATCCGGCCGAAGTGGACAGGGTGCTGACGAGCGACGGGTTCTGGATTCAAGTCAGGCCAGGGCCGCAGCACCTGTTCCAGTTACGCCAGGCCCTGTACGTTGAGGGCGAACCCCATGCCCCGGATGCAGACCTGCCGGCCGGCTTCACCCTGCAGCATGAGCAATCAGTGCAGTTTGAGGTTCAACTGTCTCACAGCAGCCTGGAACAGCTGGTAAAGATGACCCCCTATGCCTGGAGCGGGGGGAGCAGGACTGTGTCCGTGCAACCGGAGAATCTGCAGACCCTGAGCGTCGACTTCAGTATTCGGGTTTTGCAGAAGAATTGATACTGCAAGGCTTGGAACGAGATCTCCAGCACGAAGCAGCACACCGGTGCCCAATCCCCAAACTGTACATTCCCCCGCCGCGGAGCTACCTTGAGGCCCTGGCTGGACCCCACTCCTTACCCAGGCAACAAAAACAACAACCCCCACAGGAGCGCGCCCCATGTCCAAAGCTCTCATCACTGCAGTCTGTCTCTGGATGATTACAATGACGGCCTTCGGGCAAAACGGCGGAGCACCCGCCGCCACCTACAAATCCGCCGAGGAGATTGATGCGGTACTCAATCAGGTGCAAGGAGCGGGGGCGGCGGGGGCCGCGGTCACCGTGTCTCCCGGGGTGTCGGTTCGCAAACGCATGAGCAATGTGAAGCAGTTCGCCATCGTGCACCCCTGGAGCATGGAAATTTATCGGATCCTGGAGGGCAGTGGCACCTTCGTGACCGGTGGCAGGCTGATCCCGCCCCTGGCGGATTCCCCCAGTGCCGACGTGGTGCGCACCGAGCATGGCATCGAGGGCGGGCTGGCCCGAACCGTCAAGGCGGGTGATGTGCTGGTGCTGCAGCCGGGCACACCCCACTGGTTCAGCACCATCGACGGCGAATCCATCACCTACATGGAATCCCGCATCCAGATCAGCACCCATCCCATTCGATACGACTGACCTCCAACACGGGGACACTGATAACTTAATAACTTAACCCGTCCCGGGAGAGTTAAGTTATTAAGTTATCAGTGTCCCTGGCCCTCCCTAAGGCAAGATACTACACCGACGGCTTGTGCCGCTTGCCGATATCCTTTTTGTGTTTGGCCCGGATCTTCTTGGCAGGTTTCTTGTCCGCCGGTTTCTTGCCCGTAAACTTCTTCTTGAACCCGGGCTTGCCGGCCGCCTTGAAGTTAGGCTTGTGTTTCGTGCCGCGATCGCTGTCCCCGTGTTTGCGAGCACCAGGAGCATGCGGCGCACCGTCGTCCCTCAGGCGTGAAATATCCAGGGTCTTGCCACTCACCCAGGTGTTCTTAAGTTGCCTGAAGACTTCATCGGGCATGTCGGCGGGCAGATCCACCGTGCTGTGGTCGTCAAAGATGGTGATGCGGCCGATCTGCTTGCTGTCCAGTCCCGCCTCGTTGGCGATCGCGCCGACGATATTGCCTGGCATGACCTTGTTGTTATGGCCTACCTCGATGCGAAAGCGCTCCATGCCTTTCTCCGGCGGCGACACCTTGCGCGGCGGCCGCGGCTCCCGGCTGCGTTCCTGCTCCATGGCCCTGTCCGGTGCGAACGCCGTGCGATGGGGTCGCTCGGCGCGCACGTCCGGTTCTTTCTTTTCCCAGGACTTATCCACCCTGGGCGTGGACTTGTGTTGCAACAGCAGGGGCACATCACCCTGCACCAGTCGCGCCAGAGCCGCCGCGATCTCGATGGCGGGCACATTGTGTTCCTGCCGGTACTGCTCGATCAGTTGCTGGAACATGTCCAGCTCACCCGCCGCCAGGGTGTCTGTGATCGACTGCTTGAACTGGGCGATGCGTTTGTCGTTGATCACTTCGGTGGAAGGCAGTTCCATCAATTCAATCGGAGAGCCCGTGGCGCGCTCGATGGCGCCCAGCAGACGACGCTCGCGGGGGGCGACGAACAGGATGGCATCGCCCCGTCGTCCCGCCCGGCCGGTGCGTCCGATGCGGTGGATATAGGCTTCCGCATCGTAGGGGATGTCGTAATTGATCACATGACTGATGCGGTCCACGTCGAGCCCGCGGGCCGCCACGTCGGTCGCTACCAGGATGTCGAGTTTGCCTTTTTTCAACTGATCTATGGTGCGTTCGCGCTGTGCCTGGGGGATATCGCCGTTCAGTGCCACGGCGGCAAAGCCCCGCGCCGATAACTTCTCCGCCAGCTCGATGGTGACGATGCGGGTACGCACGAACACGATCATGGCGTCGAAGGTTTCCGCCTCCAGAATGCGGGTCAGGGCATCCAGCTTGTGCATGCCGCTGACCGGCCACATGCGCTGCCGGATCAGATCGGCGGTGGCTTTCTTCACCTTGATGGTGATGTGTTCCGGGTTGTTGAGGTGGCGGTTGGCGATGCTGCGCACTTCCGCGGGCATGGTGGCGGAGAACAGGGCAACCTGCCGGGTCGGCGGAGTTTGTTCCAGAATCCATTCCACGTCGTCGATGAACCCCATGCGCAGCATTTCATCCGCTTCGTCCAGCACCAGGGTGGCCAGCTTGTCCAACTTCAGGGTGCCACGACGCATGTGGTCCATGACCCGACCGGGGGTGCCGACCACCACGTGCACGCCGCGTTTGAGGGCGCGGATCTGGGCACTGTAATCCTGGCCGCCATAAACCGGCAGGACGTGAAATCCCTGCAGGTGGTGAGCGTAGGTTTGAAACGCCTCGGCCACCTGGATAGCCAGCTCGCGGGTGGGAGTCAGCACCAGCACCTGGGGGTCCTGCTGTTTGAGATCCAGCCGGCACAGGATGGGCAGGGCGAACGCCGCCGTCTTGCCGGTACCGGTCTGAGCCTGGCCCAGCACATCCCGGCCGGCCAGCAACAGCGGTATGGTCTGGGACTGGATGGGGGAAGGGGTTTCATAACCCACATCCTGCAGGGCCCGCAGAACCGGGGCGGTCAGCTGCAGCTGGTCGAACGGTGTAATGGTGTCAGTGGTCACGTGGGGCTCATTTTGCTGGATGTGCAGGGATCATGGTCGATCCGTGCCGGGTAATCAAAAGGGCGCGGATGGTAGCACGAATTGGACCAGGACGCCGGCGCAACGAGTCTGCTGGGTCAGATTTGACCTGCCGCGCACCCGCCGCATACCATGCAGGCCCTGCGCAACGAAGACGCAGGACCCGATGTGAGTTGCCGCATGCAGTCCAGGCTGTCCGTTTTACCCCGCTGGATCCTCTCACTCGAACTGATTGCAACAAGCCTGATTCTGGGCACCGGGATGCCGGTGTCGACCCAGGTTGCCGCGCAAGAGAGTTCAGCGATCCCTCTGATCCCCAAAGTGAACGACGTTGAGATCACCGTCGATGGCAACCTGACAGAGTCCCTATGGGATGATCTGGCGGATTTTTCCGAGCTGCAGGCAGCCGCCATGCAGGTGGTGGAGCCGGACACCCTGCAGCCGGCGCGTCACCAGACCCAAACCCGGCTCTTCTACACCGACCGCGGGCTCTATGTGGGCATCCGCGCCGAGCAGCCGGTGGACACCCTGGTGGAACGGCTCAGTTCCCGGGACGGGGACATCAATCGCGATGGCATCATCCTGTACCTGGATACCTCTGGGGAGGGCCGTTACGGCTATTTCTTCGGGGTCAATCTGGGCGGCACCTTGGTCGATGGCACCCTGTTGCCCGAACGCCAGACGAGCGCGCTGTGGGATGGACCCTGGTCGGGACAGGCGCGGCAGACTGACAACGGCTACAGCGTGGAGATGTTCCTGCCCTGGTCCATGCTGGCCATGCCCCAGTCCGTCGACAGCCGGCGACGTCTCGGTGTGGCAGTGACCCGCCGGGTTGCCTATTTGGACGAAACCTGGGGACAACCCGCACTGCCCGGCAGTCAGGCGCGCTTCATATCCGGGCTGGCCCCGCTCATGCTGGATGATCTGCGGGCGGCGTCAGGGCGCCAGTTCACCCTCTACCCCTTCGTCGCCGTCACCCGGGATCGCATGCGTTCCGACACCGATCCACGGGTGGGAACCGATGTCTACTGGCGACCCTCCTCCAACCTGCAGGTCAGTGCCACGGTCAATCCGGACTTCGGTGTGGTGGAGTCGGACGACGTGATCGTCAATCTCACGGCGTTCGAAACCTTCTACCCGGAAAAGCGACCGTTCTTCCTGGAGGGCAACGAGATATTCGTGACCTCGCCCCGTTCCGTGGTGCGGGGTGCGGCCACCAGCGCCGGCGCCAGGTCGGTGCCTAACAGTTTCAATCTGGAACCGACCACCTTGTTGAACTCACGCCGCATTGGCGGCGCCCCGGTCACGCCGACCATCCCCTCCGGTATCACCGTGCCCGCCCATGAGCTGAGCAAACCCTCGGAGCTGCTGGGGGCTGCCAAGATCACCGGCCAGCAGGGGCTGTTGCGCTATGGTGTGATGCTGGCAGCGGAAGAGGACACCGATCTCTACGGCAGGGATGGGCTGGGCAACGAGGTGAGCCTCACCCAGCAGGGTCGGGACTTCGGCATTTTGCGCTTGCTTTACGAGGATTCCTCTGCGGGACGCCGCGGACTCGGTTTCATCTCCACGTTGACATCCCATCCATCCCAGGACGCGGCCACCCAGGGTGTGGATCTGCACTACATCAATCCCCGCAGCAGTATCGTGGGGGATGTACAGCTATTGCGTTCCGCGGTGGAGGGCCAGACGGGATACGGAGGTTATTTCGACATCAACTACATACCCCGGCAAGGGCTGTCACACCGCTTCTCCATGGATTATCTGGATGAGCAGCTGGATATCAGCGACCTGGGGTTTCTGCGCCGCAATGACGCCGTCACGTTACGCTACACGTTTAACAAACAGAGTTCGGCCTCCGATCGCTTTCGCTTCACCAACGACAACATCACCGTGTCCCATGAAACCAACACCGACGGCCGCATGGTCAGCGCCTCCCTCTACTACCGCAACACCCTGACCTTCCTGGACCGCAACCAATTGAACACCACCGCCATCTACCGACCGGCCCGCTGGGATGACCGAACCTCCCTGGGCCATGGTGACTTTCGGGTGGCGGAAGGCGGTCAGATGGAGATCACCTACGGCACTGATACCAGCAGACTGCTGAGTGCCAGTATCGGCGCCAATGCCATGTCGGAATCCCTGGGGGACTGGTCATGGACTTCCAAGGGTGGCATCACGTTCAAACCCAACGACCGGTTCTCAATGGACCTGGATTTTTCCTACCGCCGTGCCCGCAACTGGATCATTCACCTCAATGGTGCCACCGTGGGTGCCTATGATGCGGTGCACTGGCAGCCGGCGCTGGACATGGATTTCTTTTTCACGGCCCGCCAGCAGTTGCAGTTTTCCCTGCAGTGGGTGGGTATCAAGGGCGATGCCCAGGATCTCTACCAGGTGCCGGCCGGTGGCGGCGACCTGCGCAGGATCACCGCCGGCCTGCCGGGAGCATCGCCTTATGACCTCGCCATCAGTCGCACAACGTTCCAGCTCCGTTATCGGTGGGAGCTGGCGCCATTGTCCGATCTGTTCGTGGTGTACACCCGGGGCGGCAATGTGCCCCGGGGCACGGCCGATGAGTTTGGCGACCTGTTTCAGGAATCCATCACCAACCCCATCATCGATCGACTGGTGGTCAAGCTGCGCTACCGGTTTGGATCCTGAGCGTGCGGCGTGGCCGACCAGGGCATTGCTCCCTGCCGGTGCCTTGGCAGATTAATGGTTACTGCGGCTGCAGCCTCACATCCAGCGGTGCATTGGCCAGGCGCAGAAAGAGCTTGACGCGTCGGCGTTGGGGAAACCACTCGATCAAAAACGTGGCCAGTGCCTCCCACAGGCTGACCCAGGCCGCCACCGTGAGACCTTGGGCAAACACGTTGGCCACCACACCGCGGTCAGCCCCCACCCATTGATTCACCCACACCGCCAGTGACAGGATCAGCAGCCCCAGGGACAACAACAGCAGGGATTTGCGCACCATGCGGGTGATCCGCCGTTGCTCCCGTTCCGACAGGTAGGTGAAGTACTGGTGCATGCTGTTGGCGATGCGGGTCAGTGATTCCTTGTCCAGTTGCCGCTTGAGGGAAAAGCGTATGACGAAGGGATTGCGCTCCAGTTCGTGGGCACAGTCGATCAGGTAATCCGTCAGCTCCGGGTCCAGGTCCCGACGCACATAGGGCGCGTTGCGGTCGAAGTGGCTGTACAGTTCCTCGATGCCTTCGGCGGCCACGTCGATGATGAAGCGGCCATTGTCGTCGGTTTCATAGCGGTTGAGAACTCGGGTATGCATGGGACGACTCCAGTCCTGTGGTTGGGGTCACAGTGCCATGTTTTTATTGGTTTGACGATAGGCGCCGGTTGCGGGGCCGCAGGGGTTTTTGACAGCCTGCCAGGGAAGCCGCTATGTTGTTGTTACTAGCCATCATACTGGAAATCACGCCATGCAGAAGCATTCCTCCCTCGCCCTGAACGCTCTGTGGGCCATCATGGCAACCCTGCTGTTGGGAGGGCTCGTCCTCGGCCAACCCTTCCCGGGAGCCGCCGCCCAGCAAAGCAATTTCGTCGGCGGCGAACCGGCCCGGGAGGACATCACCGATGCCCGCATCTCCCGCCTGCGGTTTGCCGCCGGCAGCCGCTCCAACTGGCATTACCATGACGGTGGCCAGATGCTGATGATTATCGAAGGGCGGGCCGTGACCCAGGTGCGTGGCCAGGGTCTGCGGGAGATGCATCCCGGCGAGCCCTGGTACACACCGGCGGGTGTGGAACACTGGCACGGCGCCCATCCCCAGGAGGATGCCTACCAGCTCACCATTTCCATCGGCGAAACCCGCTGGCTGGAACCGGTAACCGATGCCCAGTACCTGGCCACTCCGTCCCGACCCTGACCGACAGGCCGCCCGCTGACCATGGATGTTTCAATGCCTGCCGCGCCGGCAGTGAATCTGCAACCGACCCTGAGTGGCCCGACCCTGCTGCTGCGCCCGCTGACGACGGCGGATTTCGAGCCCCTGCATGCCGCTGCCGCCGACCCCCTGATCTGGGAACTGCATCCGGATCCGAATCGCTGGCAGCGGCCCGCCTTCGAAAAGTATTTTGCCGGCGCCCTGGCTTCCGGCGGCGCCCTGGCCGTGATCGATCAGGCCACCGGCGGGATCATCGGCTCCTCCCGCTACTACCAATGGAATGCCCAGGCACGGGAGATCTTCATCGGCTTCACCTTCCTGGTTCGGGACCATTGGGGCGGCGACAGCAACCGGGAAATGAAGCGGCTGATGCTGGACCATGCCTTCGGTTTCGCCGACCGGGTATGGTTCCACGTGGGACGGGACAACCTGCGTTCCCGCAAGGCCATGGAAAAAATCGGTGGCCGTTATTCCCATGAGGAGAAGGTCGATGTGACCGGGGTAGCCATCGACTATGTGTTTTATTACATTGACCGGCCGTGATCCCCTGAACGCCCCCCGCTCCTGAATCCTCCATTTCCAACTTTCGAGGTCCCCATGCATCCGGTTCTGGCATCCATAGGATTGCTGCTATGCAGCAATGTGTTCATGACCTTCGCCTGGTACGCCCATCTCAAGGAGCTGAACCACAAGCCCTGGATCATTGCCGCCCTGGTGAGCTGGGGCATCGCCCTGCTGGAATACCTGTTTCAGGTGCCGGCCAATCGCATCGGCTACACGGTATTGTCCGTGGGCCAGCTGAAGATCATGCAGGAGGTGATCACCCTGTCGGTGTTTGTGCCGTTTTCCCTGCTTTACCTCAAGGAACCGCTGAAGCTGGATTACCTGTGGGCGGGGCTGTGCCTGGTGGGTGCGGTGTTTTTCATGTTTCGCAGCCGCCTGACGGTTGGTGTATAAAAGAACCCTCAACATTTTCAGGAGCCCGCCATGGCCGAGCAGTTTCCCCGCCTAGAGCAGAAACACATCGACTTCATTGCCCAGCAGAAAATCTTCTTCGTGGGCAGCGCCGGTGCCGAAGGACACGTCAATGTGTCCCCCAAGGGCATGGACAGCCTGCGGGTGCTGGATCCTTCCACCGTGCTGTGGCTCAACGTCACCGGCAGCGGCAACGAGACAGCGGCCCATGTGAAGGAAAACGGCCGCATGACCGTGATGTTCTGCTCCTTCGACAAACAGCCGGTGATTCTGCGTCTGTACGGCCAGGCCCGGGCCATCCATCCCAGGGACAGTGAGTGGCCCCAGCTGCTGGCCCGGTTTCCCCACCATGGAGGAGCCCGGCAGATTTTCCGTCTGGCGCTGTCCATGGTGCAGACCTCCTGCGGTTACGCCGTGCCCTATTTCGACTACCAGGGTGAACGGCCCACCCTCAACAAGTGGGCCGACAACAAGGGCGAGGAGGGCATCCGCCAGTACTGGGCGGATCGCAATCAGCGCAGCCTGGACGGCAAGCCCACCGGCATCTTCGAGGATGCCTGAGGGTGACGGGCAGGGGGTTCCTGGTCTTCGACCTGGACGGCACCTTGAGCGACCCGGCCCTGGGGGTTTACCGCTGTCTCAACTATGCCCTGGCCGATGCCGGTCTCGATGTCATTCCCGAATCCGCCGTCTCCCGTTACATCGGCCCACCCCTGGACGTGAGCTTCCGCGCCCTGGCACCGGCATTCGATGAGGCCGGTATCCGCAGCCTGGTGAGCCGCTACCGGGAGCGTTACGCGGAGGTGGGTTACCGGGAAAACCGCCTCTATCCCGGGGTGGCGGAGGCGCTGGCCGACCTGGCCGCGCGGGGCATTCCCCTGGGGGTCTGCACCTCCAAGCGCGAGGATTTCGCCGTGCGGATTCTGGAGATGTTCGGGTTGCGGGACGTCTTCCGGTTTGTTGATGGTGGCGATGTGGGTATCGCCAAGGCGTCCCAGTTGGGTGATTTGCTGGCAGCGGGACGTATCGATGCCGACGCCACCATGATCGGCGACCGGGCGGTGGATATACTCGCTGCCCGCGCCAACGGCCTTGCCGCGGTGGGTGTGCTGTGGGGCCATGGCAGCCGGGAGGAACTGACGGAAGCCGGGGCCGATCTGCTGTTGGCCGGCACGGATCAGCTGGCGACGGTTCCGCTCACCCGGTTCCCTCAGTCGGTCAGCCCGGGTCGCTGATCAGCTCTGACAGCAATTGAGCCTGGCGCTCCATCAGGGGCGCGAAGCCGGCCATGGGCTCGTTGCACACATAGGTGATCAACTCCAGCTCATCGTCCACGATGGAAAACTCTTCCCCCTGCACGCGTGTGTCCGCGCCGGCCAGTTGCAGCGCTGCCGCGCTGACCAGCACGGCGTGGTCGGGGCACTCATCGCAGATCTCCCGGGTCACATCCAGCAGACGGCCGGTGACATTGTCCGCCAGACCGGTCATGGGGGAGTAGAGGCCGGGCGAGGTCTGGCCGCTGTGGACCGCGATGCGCAGCTTCAGGTTCAGCGCTTCTCCGCCGCCCGGCACCTGGCCGATATCGGGTGCCAGGTGCAACAGCAATTGGGCGGCGCAGATGGCATAGAAGCTCTGCTCGTCTTCCAGCTCCGGGTGACTGAAGCTGATCACCACCTCACCCTCCTGGCAGCCGGACAGCTGGCCGTTGTAGAGGCGGCTCACTTTTTCACAGATGAAATAGTAGCGGTTCAGCAGGTTCACCATGGTGGCTTCGTCGTGGGTGGAGGCCAGATAGGTGAAGTTGGCGATACGCACCCACAGCACCGAGGCCTCCAGAGGCTGGCCGTCGGCCGCCTGCCAACGCCCCTCCGCGGTGATCTTTTTCATCTGCTCGCTGAGATCCTGCAGAAAAGTGGCCTGGGCCAGGAATTCAGCCGTTGCGTTGAATTGACGCAGGGTCTTGCTGAGTTCGTTGTTGCCCCGGGGCTCGGGCAGCACATCGATATCGCCCTTGCGGATGCGCTGCAAACCCAGGGCCAGCAATTTGAGAGGAAACGTCACCAGATAGCCGAAGTAACTGCTGCTGAGAGAAACCGCCACGATGATCAGCAACAGGGCGGCACCCAGCAGGAACAGCAGATTGTTGAGCAGGGCGGCTTCGATGTAGGACAAATCCAGCCGCACCCGCACTTCGCCGGCGGTGGAGTCCTGCAGGCTGATGGGGGCGTAATAATCGCCGAACTCTGGTGCCAGGGGAATCAGGGAACGGGGTTGGGTCACCGTCACCCGGGACACGGCGGTGACCGTGCCGTCGATGTCCAACACCGCGGCCTCGGCAATGACACTGTCCCGGGTGAGCTGGTTCAGCACCACGTTCATGCTGATCAGGTCATTGGCCAGCACCAGATCGGTGACCAGGGCGGCCGCCTGTTGTGCCAGCTTGGGTCCCAGGCTGTCCGCCTGCTGACGCAATACGTTATGCAGGGTGTAACTGCTGATCAGCCAGAACACGCTGAGGCACAGCAACACCAGGGCCGCGACCGCGACATTGAAGGGATTGGCCAGGGAGGTGGAAGGGGCGGGTTTGGCGGGCCGGGATGGGGTGGCAGTTGTCGCGGATGCCTTGTCTTGGTCTTGCGCCACGGTTCACTCGCGCTGGTTCAGTAAGGCTGGCCGGCGCAGTGGGCCGCCCAGGCCATGAAATGTGCGCAAGAATAACAGGTCGACCCCCGGCTTCCCAAAGGAATTTAGGCGCCCAGGGTCAGGCGGGGAATGTCCGGCAAGAGCGGCTGCGCAGTCGGTGCCTGCAGGGCATGGCCTTGCAGCAGATCGACACCGGCCTGCCATAACCAGGGTAATACGCCCAGGGACTCCACCTGGGGAGCGATCACCATCAGCCCCTCGTCCTTGAGTTCCCGCACCAAAGGAGCAAGACGTTGCCGTTGCTGGGGATCGTTCTGCAGTGTGTCCAGCAGACAGCGGTCCAGCCGGACATAGCGGGGCTGACACAGGGACAGATAGCGTTGCGGCTGGGGGGTACAGCCGAAGTGATTGATGGCCAGGGCCACGCCCAGGGTCCGCAGTCCGTCGACGAAGGCATCCATGTGATGTTGGGCGATCAAGACATCGATTTCACTGATCTGCAGCACCAGGTCTGCGGCCCTGTCACCGGCATTTTTCAGAGTCTGGCGCAGCCAGGGCAGGAAGTCGGAGCTGACCACGGAATTGTGGGTGAGATTGACCAGCAGGCGGGGCGCCTGCCCGCAGGCAGGAAGGAGCTGCTGCAGGTTTTGTTTCCCGAGGGCCAGCTCCAGTACCAGGCGATCCAGGGATTCCCCCAGGTCGAACTGCAGGATGGCATCCAGACAGGCTGCTGGCGGCAACCACCGTGAGCCGCTGCCATCTTCACACAGCAGGCTGGCCCGCGCCTCCACATGGGTCGGGGTCAGATCCGGCACCGCCAGTAAAGGCTGGTAGCTGAGGGCTGCCTGGCGCGCCGCCAGGGCCTGCCGCAGCGGTTCCAGTAAAGCCTGGCTGTCCGGGTGGCGGGGAATGACGATACCGAGGCCGCCGTCCTTGCGGCGGTGCAGCCACAAGTCATGACGGGCCCGGGCAAATGCCACATTGGCATTGGGAGTCAGTCCATCCAATACCGTGAGGCCGACCCCGCATTGCAGGGTGAGCTGGGGCGGCAGGGCATGGCTGCTGGCCTGCTGGGCCGCCTGGCGAATGGCATCGGCCAGGCGGGAGGCACTCCGGCTGCCCTCCTTGTGCAACAACACGGCGAACTCATGGTTCTGGCAGCGGCAGGTCCAGCTGCCAGGTGGCACGGTCTGCTGCAACAGGCGGGCGATGTCACCCAGCAGGAGATTGGCTTCGGACTTGCCCACCCATTGCCGCACCTCGTAGAAGTTGTCCAGCTGCAGCAGGGCCAGGGTCAGGTGGCGGGTCTGTTGAACCGACCGGGCCAGCAGTTGATCCAGTCGCGCCGTGAAGGCGGCCTGGGTCAGCAGTCCGGTGAGCGGGTCATGGGTCGGAGCGAAGCGGGGCACAGTTGCGATATGTGTGCTTGCCATGGACGTTCCTTGTCATGGGTCATTTCATGCTGTGTTGTCATGAGCCAGGTTTTCGACGGCCTAGCCGGACTGGCCCGCGGTCAGCCCAAAACCGTTTTGGCATCCCGGCCGGCGATTTCCCGCACCAGGCGGGGCACCAGATACCCCGGCAGGCGCGCCCGCATCCCGGCCACCAGGGTGCGGGCCTCCCCCTCCGGCACATCAAAGTGGGACACCCCGCGCACCGGATCCAGCAGGTGCAGGTAATAGGGTAGTACACCACAGCGAAAAAGCGACTCGCTGAGGGCGATGAGACTGTCCACCGCATCGTTCACGCCTCGCAGCAACACCGCCTGGTTCAGCAGGGGAATGCCCCGGCGGGTGAGGCGGGCCAGGGCAGCCGCCACCTCGGTATCGATCTCATTGGCATGATTGCTGTGCAATACCATCACCGGCTGCAGGCGGGTGGCGCCGAGCCAGTCCAGCAGTTCGTCCGTGACCCGCTGGGGAATCACCACCGGTGTGCGGGTGTGGATTCGCAGGCGTTGCAGATGGGGAATGGCGTCCAGTTGCTGTGTCAGCCAGGCCAGGTGACGGTCACTGGCAGCCAGGGGATCTCCGCCGGAGAAGATCACTTCCGTGATGCTGGTATCGGCCGCGATGTAATCGAAGGCGGCCTGCCATTGGGCGCGCCCCGGGGTGTTGTCGGCATAGGGGAAGTCGCGGCGAAAACAGTAACGGCAATGGATGGCGCAGTGGGGAGCCACGGTCAGCAGCACCCGGCCGTGGTACTTGTGCAGCAGGCCCGCCACCGGATTGTAGGCGGCTTCGTCCAGGGGGTCGGCCGCGCCTGCATCGGACTGACATTCCAGGTGCAGGGGCAGAACCTGGCGCAGCAGCGGGTCAGCCGGATTGCCTGCCTCCATGCGCGCGATGAAGGGCCGCGGCACTTTCATGGCAAAGCCCGACAGGGCCGGGTCCAGGGTCGGCAGCAGGTCCTGCAGCCCAAGTATTTGCAGCAATTCCTTTGGTTCTGTGACCAGATCGGCTAATATCTCTTGCCATTTTTTGGCACCCCTTGCGCATCCCTCGGCAGCATGCTGAGAGAGTGTGATGACCGAACCCGGCATAGAATTTCCGCGGCGTCTTATAAAGGTTATTCGGGTTTAATAAAGTTTCGATGAGTTATCATCGGTTGGGATTGGCAAGGCGCAAAGTTTACCAGTAAAGGTCCAGGCATACCTATGGCGACATACTCCACCAGTGAATTCAAGAACGGTCTCAAGATCCTGCAGGATGGCGACCCCTGTACCATCCTCGACAATGAGACGGTAAAGCCCGGCAAAGGCCAGGCCTTCAACCGGGTGAAATTCCGCAATCTGAAAACCGGGCGGGTGCTGGAACGCACCTTCAAGTCCGGTGACACCGTGGAAGCTGCGGATGTCATGGAAGGCAACATGGAGTATCTCTACACCGATGGTGAGTTCTGGCACTTCATGAAGACCGATGGCAGCTTCGAGCAGGTGGCGGTGGACGAGAATGCCATCACCGAAGCGAAAAACTGGCTCAAGGAGCAGGATGTCTACCAGGTGGTGACCTGGAATGGCGCGGCGATTTCAGTCACGCCACCCAACTTCGTGGAACTGGAAGTGGTGGAAACCGATCCGGGCCTCAAGGGCGACACCGCCACCGGTGGCACCAAACCCGCCACCCTGTCCTCCGGCGCCGTGGTCCGGGTACCGCTGTTCGTCAACCGCGGCGATGTGTTGCGGGTGGACACCCGCACCGGCGAGTACCAGAACCGGGTCAGCAAGTAAGTCCGCCCCATGGCGGACTGGCGGCCATCCACCAGCCTCGACAACCTGCGCGCAAGGGCTGTGCTGCTGGATGGCATCCGCGGGTTCTTCCGGCAACGTGACGTGCTGGAAGTGGACACCCCCCTGCTGGCCACCACGTCCGCCACCGATCCCCATCTGCAATCCCTGGAAGTGCCAGGTGTATTTCCTGGCGACCGCCGCCCGCACTACCTGCAGACCTCTCCCGAATTCGCCATGAAGCGGTTGCTGGCCGCCGGCAGCGGTGACATTTTCCAGCTCGGCAAGGCCTTCCGCCAGGACGAGCGCAGCCGCCGCCACCATCCCGAATTCACCCTGCTGGAATGGTACCGCATCGGCTTCGATGACCAGCAGCTGATGGACGAGGTGGCGGAACTGGTGCAGACCCTGACCGGCTGCCAGGCACCGGCCCGCCACAGTTACCGGGACATCTTTCTGCACCACCTGGACCTGGATCCCCATCTTGCGGATACGGCGCAGCTGCGGGCCGCCCTCACTGCCCGGGTGGCGGTGGATGCCCGTGATTTCAGCCGCGACGATGTGCTGCAACTGCTGCTGGCGCAAGTCATAGAGCCCCAGCTAATCGCGCCCTGCTTCATCCATGATTTTCCAGCCTCGATGGCGGCCCTGGCCCGGGTGGAAAACGACGCCCATGGCGTTGCCGTGGGCCGGCGTTTCGAATTGTTCATGGCCGGCATGGAGATCGCCAACGGTTATTACGAATTGACGGACACCAGGGAACAGCGACGCCGCTTCGAACAGGACAACGCCCAACGCCGCCGGTTGGGCCGTCCGCAGCTGCCGGTGGACGAGGCCCTGCTGGCGGCACTGCAACACGGTCTGCCCGCCTGTGCCGGTGTGGCCCTGGGGGTGGATCGCCTGCTGATGGTGCAGCTGGGCATCACCGATATCCGCGCTGCAATACCCTTCACTCTTGAGCGGTCTGCTGATTCATGAAGAAGAAACCGGAAGTCATTCACGAGGAGATCAAGGATCGCCACACATCCCACTGGGATCTGGATCTGTTGTCCCGGGAGGAGCTGGAGCGATTGATGACAGTCAGGCCGGCACCGGCTGCCACGCCAGTCCTGCCCCAATCCCCTGGAAAACCTGCCGGCACCGACCCTGAACCCGACGCCTGACCGACCCCGCTGTAATACGTTATAATTCCGGCCCCCCGCCAACAGCGAGCAAAGGAATCAGGATGTCAGACCAGCAACCCACCATCATTTATACCGAAACCGACGAAGCCCCGGCCCTGGCCACTTATTCCCTGTTGCCCATCATCCAGGCTTTTGCCGCCCCGGCCGGCATCGCGGTGGAGACCCGAGACATCTCCCTTTCCGGCCGCATCATCGCCAGCTTTGGTGATCTGCTGCCCGCTGATCAACGGCTGGCCGACGCCCTCGCGGAACTGGGTAATCTGACCCAGGATGCCCTGGCCAATATCATCAAGCTGCCCAATATCAGCGCCTCCATTCCCCAGCTCAAGGCGGCCATCAAGGAACTGCAGGAACAGGGTTACGCCCTGCCGGATTACCCGGAAGAACCGCAGGATGATCAGCAGAAGGACATCAAGGCCCGCTACGACCGGGTCAAGGGCAGTGCGGTGAATCCGGTATTGCGGGAAGGCAATTCCGACCGCCGCGCACCGCCTTCGGTGAAGGCCTATGCCCGCAAGCATCCCCACAGCATGGGTGCCTGGTCCAAGGACTCCAAGAGCCATGTGGCCCACATGGACTCCGGTGATTTTTATGGCAGCGAAAGGTCGGTCACGGTACCGGCCGCCACCGACGTGCGCATCGAGTTCCAAGGGGCCGACGGCTCCCGCAAGGTACTGAAGGAGAAAACCAGCCTCAAGGCCGGCGAGATCATCGATGCTGCCGTCATGAGCTGCGGCGCATTGCAGGATTTCTATGCCCGTCAGGTGGAAGATGCCAAGGCCCAGGGCGTGCTGCTGTCCCTGCACCTGAAGGCCACCATGATGAAGGTGTCCGATCCCATCATGTTCGGCTACATGGTGAAGATCTATTACAAGTCGGTATTCGACAAGCACGGCGCGCTGTTCGCCAGGCTGGGCGTGGACGCCAACAACGGCATCGGTGATGTGTATGCCAAGATCGCCTCCCTGCCGGCAGACCAGCAGACTGAAATCAAGGCGGATCTGGAGGCGGTTTACCAGTCACAGCCACCCCTGGCCATGGTGGACTCCGACCGCGGCATCACCAACCTGCACGTGCCCAGCGACATCATCATCGATGCCTCCATGCCGGCGGCCATCCGCTCCTCGGGCCAGATGTGGGGGCCGGACGGCAAGCTGCACGACATGAAGGCGGTGATCCCGGATCGCAGTTATGCGGGCATCTATCAGGAGGCCATCACCTTCTGCCGGCGTCACGGCGCCTTCGATCCCACCACCATGGGATCGGTTCCTAACGTTGGTTTGATGGCACAGAAGGCCGAAGAGTACGGCTCCCACGACAAGACATTCGAAATTGCCGCCAACGGCACAGTGCGGGTCATCGACGGCAGCGGCAATGTGCTGCTGGAACATGCGGTGGAAAAAGGTGATATCTGGCGCATGTGCCAGACCAAGGATGCGCCGATCCAGGACTGGGTAAAGCTGGCGGTCAACCGCGCCCGCGCCAGCGGTACCCCGGCCGTATTCTGGCTGGATCCCCACCGCGGCCACGATCAGCAGATCATCGAGAAGGTGAACCACTATCTGCTTGACCACGACACCGTGGGACTGGAAATCCACGTCATGTCGCCGGTGGAAGCCATGCACTTCTCCCTGCGCCGCGCGAAGGAAGGCAATGACACCATTTCGGTTACCGGCAACGTGCTGCGGGATTACCTCACCGACCTGTTCCCCATCCTGGAACTGGGCACCAGCGCCAAGATGCTGTCCATCGTGCCCCTCATGGCCGGCGGCGGCCTGTTCGAGACGGGGGCCGGCGGCTCCGCACCCAAGCACGTGCAGCAGTTCGTGCAGGAAAACTATCTGCGCTGGGATTCCCTGGGTGAATTCCTGGCCCTGGCCGCCTCCCTGGAACATCTGTCAGGCGTCACCGCCAATGCCCGCGCCAAGGTGCTGGCGGATACCCTTGACGAGGCCACCGGCGAATTGCTCAACAACAATAAGGGGCCGGCGCGGAGGGTGGGTGAGATCGATAACCGGGGCAGCCATTTCTATCTGGCCCTGTACTGGGCACGGGCCCTGGCCGCCCAGACCAAAGACAGCGAATTGCAACAACGTTTTGCCAAACTGGCCAAGGTGCTTGGCGACAACGAAGACAGGATCAACGGCGAGTTGCTTGCCGTGCAGGGCAAGCCGGTGGACATCGGCGGTTACTACCGCCCCGATCCGGTCAAGGCCGGCGCCGCCATGCGGCCCAGTGCCACCCTTAACCAGGCGCTGGCGGCACTTAGTAGTGCGCTGTAGGCACCTCATAAGACGCTGTAGGCACCTCATAAGACGCTGTAGGCACTTTATAAGACGCTGTAGGCACTTGAGTGCAGCGTGAAATGCCGCTACTGAATCAAACCATAACGGAGCACTTTCAATAATGACTCAATCACGCGTACTGATACTCCTCACTGCCCTGCTGCTCACGGCGGGCAATGCGGCGGCACAAGGTTCGGCAACGACCCCGCCCGACATCCGCCCCATCAGCGTCACCTGCGAGGAGTGTCCCTATCCCTATCCCAGCAAATACCTGCCGCTGACCCTGTACGGACAGGACGTTCGCATGGCCTACATGGACGCGGCACCGACCGCAGCGCCTAACGGTCATACCGTGGTGCTGCTGCATGGCAACAATTTTGCCGGTTTCTATTTCGGCAATATCGCCGAGGCCCTGCAGGCCAGCGGCTTCCGGGTCATCATTCCCGATCAGATGGGCTATGGCCGTTCCTCCAAACCCATCATCCCCTACAGCTTCAACGATTTCGCCCGTAATACCCGGGCGGTGCTGGCGGCGGAGGGCATCGACCGGGCCATGATCGTGGGACACTCCATGGGCGGCATGCTGGCGGCACGCTTCGCCACCCAGTATCCCGATGTCACCGAGCGGCTGGTGATCTACAACCCCATCGGTCTGTCCGACGGACGCTTCAGCCGCCCCGCCGGTAGTGTGGACGACAGCTATCGCCGCACGCTGGAGACGGCCAGTTTTGAAAACATCAAGCGCAGCCTGGAGCGCTATGTGGCACACAATCCGGCGGCCTGGAACGACATGTTCGAAACCTATGCCCGCATCCGCTACGGCTGGACCCTGGGTGCCGACTGGCCGCGCCTGGCCATGGTGCAGTCGCTCATCGGCAACCTGATCTATGCCGACCCGGTGGTGTATGACTGGGCCCACATCCAGGCGCCCACCTATGTGTTCGGTGGCGCCGAGGATTACCTGGCGGGCACCCCGGAAAATTTCCAGAACCTCATGGGCACCATTGCGGAAACCATCCCCAATGGCCGCGGACGCCTGCACCTGCTGCCCGGCCTGGGCCACGTGCCCCACCTGGAGGACCCGGAAGCCACCATCACCCCGCTGGTGGCCTTCCTCAGAGAAGGACTCTGATTTAAGGGGACGGAGGGATTACTTTTTGATCACTCCGGCTCCCATGCCCTCAACGGGAAGAGTTAATATCGTAATAAGTTACGAAATAGCGGCTAAATAACTATTAAGTCGCTATTTATTACGACATAGTTGTGTATTTAATAAATAGATATATCGCTATACATGACGATATATTGCAAAATATCTCGGTTATTCGTATTTTGTTGCGACTATGAAGATAACAAATCACCTGACTGATGATGCCGTACTGGTGGAGCTGGGCGCGCGTATCGCCGCCCGGCGGGTTGAATTGCAGCTCACCCAGGCGGCTGTGGCCGAACAGGCGGGCATCGCCAAGCGCACCCTCGAACGCCTGGAGGCTGGGCAATCATCACAGCTGGTCACCCTGGTCCGTGTGCTGCGGATACTGGACACGGTTTCAGGGCTGGATAGCCTGATTCCGGAATCCGGACCCCGACCCATGGATCTGCTGAAGCGCAAAGGCAGGGCCCGCAAACGGGCTTCGGGGAATCGAGCAGCCAAGGCGGCCGGCAAATCCTGGCACTGGAATGAGGAGCCATGAGCACCCTCGCTGAAGTGAGGTTGTGGGGCAGGACCATCGGCGCCGTCTCGTTGCTGGATGGCGAGGAGGTCGCCAGCTTCGAATACGATGCCGCCTTCGCCCAAAGCGGTATTCAGGTCGCGCCGGTTGTGATGCCGCTTTCCCGGCGCGTGTACCGCTTCCCCGAACTTGCCCGCCAGACTTTTTTCGGGCTGCCCGGCCTGCTGGCCGACTCGTTGCCCGACAAATTCGGCAACGCGCTGATCGATGCCTGGCTGGCATTGCAGGGGCGGCAACCGCAAGCCCTCAATCCGGTTGAGCGGCTTTGCTACACCGGTGAACGCGGCATGGGTGCGCTGGAATTCGCCCCCGCCATCGGCCCCAGGGCAAAACAGACTTCCCACATTGATGTCAGCCGTCTGGTTGAGCTTGCATCGGAGGTGCTGACCCACCGGAGTACCCTGCAGGCGTCGTTTGCGGCTGAAGGCAGGGAGGATGCGCTGAGGGATATTCTGCGCGTGGGCACCTCCGCCGGTGGCGCGCGGGCGAAGGCGATCATCGCATGGAACCCGAAAACCAATGAAGTGCGGTCCGGCCAGGTCAAGGCTGGCAAGGGATTTGAATACTGGCTGTTGAAATTCGACGGTGTCAGTGGCAACAAGGACAAGGAACTGGAAGACCCGCAGGGCTACGGGCTGATCGAATATGCGTATTACCTGATGGCGCTCGACTGCGGCATCGAGATCAGCGAATGCAGGCTGTTCAAGGAGAACGGTCGGTCGCATTTCATGACCCGCCGCTTTGATCGTTTGGCCACCGGTGAAAAACTGCACATGCAGTCGCTCTGTGCACTGGCACATTACGATTTCAATATGGCAGGGGCGTACAGCTACGAACAGGCGCTGATGACCCTGCGGCAACTGCAGTTGCCCATGCAGTCCATAGAGCAACTGTACAGGCGCATGGTGTTCAACATCGTGGCCCGCAACCAGGATGACCACGTGAAGAATATCGCTTTCCTGATGAACAAGTCCGGCGAATGGTCGCTGGCGCCGGCCTTTGATATGACCTACGCCTACAATCCTGCGGGTGCGTGGACGGCAAGCCATCAGATGACGATGAACGGCAAGCGCGACGATTTCACGCTGGAGGACTTCAAGGCTTGCGCGAAGACGGTTTCGATGAAACGGGGGCGCGCCGCACAAATCCTTGCCGAGGTCCAGGCGACGGTATCGAAGTGGCGGTCGTTTGCGGAAGAGGCTGGGGTGCCCGAGATCGTGCGCGAGAAAATCCAGCGTACGTTGAATCTGAAAACCTACTCATGATTCGTTCTGTACCCGACATGTGTCAGGTACTTCAATACAGGAGCGCCCGATTCAATGAATTCAACACAAGCACAAGATGAAGCCTTGGGCCACATCGTCGCCATGGGCGGCGGTGGCTTTTCCATGGAGCCTGACAACCCGCTGCTGGACGACTTCATCCTGTCACTGTCGCCACGACAGCCGGCGAATATCTGCTTCGTCCCCACCGCCAGTGCCGATTCCGCTGCCTATCTGGTCAAGTTCTACCGCGCCTTCAGTGGACGGGCCATTGCCAGCGACCTGACCATCTTTGATCCGAGTCCCGTTTCACGGCGACCCGCCAATACATCGGATCTGCAAGGCCATGTCGCCGCGCAGGACATCATCTATGTGGGTGGCGGCAACACGGCCAATCTGCTGGCCATATGGCGCATGCATGGTCTGGACCGCATTTTGCGGGAGGCCTGGCAACAGGGAAAAATCCTGGCGGGCATCAGCGCCGGCATGATCTGCTGGTTCGAGGATGGGCTCACCGATTCCTTTGGCAAACTGGACCGGCTGGGCGACGGCCTGGGTTTCATCGGCGGCAGCGCCTGCCCCCATTACGACGGTGAGAAAGACCGACCGGATGCCTATCGCAAGGCGATCAGGGAGGGGATGCCAGCGGGATATGCAGCGGATGATGGTGTTGCGCTGCATTTCATCGGGACGGAATTCGTTGAGGCGGTCAGTTCGCGAAGCAATGCCTCAGCCTATCGTGTGGCGAGTGTGGACGGCGACGTGCAGGAAACCTGTATGCAGACACGTTACCTGGGCAGGTGATTCACTCATGCGATCCTTGCTGGCGAAAAATGTGGGACTACGGCTGCACACTGAAGACTGGTTGCAATCATGAAATTCGATATTTACGGGCGCTTCGTGATCGAGATGGTCCGGGAACAAGGACAGTGGGCAGCCTGTCGGCATGGTCAGGGAATTCGCCGCAGGGATTACGATGCATCACTCCCATCGGCCATACCGATTGCGGTGCCATGAATGTCATAAAAGATTCGTGCCGGCGTAACAATGCTCCACCGAATGTGTGATAACAATACGTTCCCGTAGCCGCCAGCCTGTGACCAACGCCATGCCGCGACCAGTGAAAATTCCCTGTTTCCGTTTGGGTGTCTTTTGCTGCTGGGCACTGGGGCTGGCCATCGCCCCCATCACCGTGTCGGCTCAAAATCGGGATGCCAGAAACCCTCTGGCCGCAGATTTCCCGCAGCCCGAGTTTGTCCTGGTGGGAACCTCACGTATCGGTGACAGACTCAGCGCCATTCTGAGGCATCGCAAGGGTGATCTGATCGTCGTCAGGGACTTTGATCTCGCCGCCCCGATCGCTGGCTACAGCCGCTATTCTGTGGTCAAAATCGGATCCGGGCGGATTTCGCTCCAGTATCCCAGCGACGAACCCTGTTTCGAGTATCGTGACCTGGGTGTGAGCTGCGAAGGCGTAGCCATGGCCGCCCTTGAACTGGCTGTCGGTGTCATGGACCGATTCGACATTCCTGCCATCCCGCTGTCGACAGTGCCGGTTGCCACTGTCATCGAGGGAATCCCGGCAGAACCCGGCAGTCTGATCGACGCCCTGCAGGCTGAAGCCCAGGAGCGGGGACAAACCCCCATCGTGCCACCCGGCATGGAAATGATTGAAACGCCTTCCGGATACCGGCTGGTGCCGGCGGATTAGTCAGCCCGATTCCCGGTCAAAAAAAATGGCCCCGGTTTTCACCGGGGCCACTCTTATCCTGCAATAGCGGATCGTTGCCGGCTTATGAGCCGATAACGCCGTTGTCCTTGCGGGTGATCACGATCGTGGCATCCCTGGGGATGCTGGTGCTGCCAGGCGCTGCGGGCCACGGGCTCACCGCCGGATCACCGTCACCGGGATGCTGGATGTTGATGAACATCGTACGGCGGTTGGGGGTGACGGCAACGCCGGTGATTTCACAGCCAGGCACGCCGGTGAACAGACGCTTGATCTTTCCGGTGAGGGTGTCGGCCACCAGCATCTGATTTTGCAGACCATCCTTCTGGCCGCCATCAGTCTGAATGAACAGACGGCCATCGGGGTCGGCCCAGATACCATCGGGGTCGGCGAAGCTTTCTTCAGTGCCGTGGGTGTCCTTGGCGAATTTGAAGATCTCCCACTCGAACGTCGTGCCGCTGTGGCCATAGGTCTCGATCCAGCGGATGATGTGACCGTCGGCGTTGGGGGTCAGCGGGTTTGCGGCATTGGCACCGGAATCTACCGGGCGGCCATTGACCGTTCGAATACCCTGGTTATTGCGGCCCGAATTGTTGGTGCACGCCAGGTACACACGACCATCCGACGCAACCGTCAGCCACTCGGGACGGTCCATCGGGGTAGCGCCGGCCAGGTCGGCTGCCAGTCGGGCGTTGATCAGCAACTCGCCCATGCTGGCAAAGGCGCCGGCCAACTTCTCGTTGTCCGAGGACAGCTCGAGCCACTCACCGGTGCCGTCGTCGTTGAACTTGGCCACGAACAGGGTGCCGCGGTCCAGCGGGCTTTCGCCATTGGCGCGCATTTCACGCCAGGGAGCGGCAGACACAAACTTGTAAACGTAGTCAAAGCTCTCGTCATCGCCGTTGTACACCACGATACGACCATCATGGGACTCATGGACAGTGGCACCCTCGTTCTTTTTGCGACCCAGTGCGGTGCGCTTGATCGGCTTCGCATTGGGGTCGAACGGATCGATTTCGACGACCCAGCCGAATCGGTTGTGCTCATTGGCATAATCGGGGTTGGCCAGATCGAAGCGGGGATCGAAGCGGTGCCAGAAGTAACCAAAGCCGGCGGCATTCAGGCCCAGGCGCGCCTGGCGGGCGGTCGGCGTCCACGTGGTGCTGTCGGTGCCGAAATAACCATTGAAGTTCTCTTCGCAGGTGAGGTACGTGCCCCAGGGCGTGTAGCCGTTGGCGCAATTGTTGACAGTGCCCAGGGGTTCATTCAGGGCATTGTTCTGCAAATCCGGGTGGCCGGCCGCCGGACCGCTGAATTCAACCGGGGTATTGACGTGGATGCGGCGGGCCAGGTTGCCCTCAACGGTCTTCCAGGCACCGCCACGGATGCCGGCTTCACGCTTGATCTCGACGATCGTCACACCGTGGGCATGCTGGGATACGCGCACTTCTTCCAGCGAGGTGGGAATGTCCTTGCGGATGACATGGTAGTTGGTGCCGAATTCGCAGTTGAAGCACAGCACGCCGTGATGGTTGCCGAAGGTGCGCAACACACGTCCCAGCCAGGGGTCGTTTTCCATGTCCTGGTTCCAGTAGTAGCGCTTGCCACCCACATCGATGATGGGGAAGAACCACATGCCGTCATGGCCGATACCGATTTGCTGGGCTTGATTGGCCGAAGTCATCGGCTGCGTGTACGCGGGGCCGCTGGGAACGATCGGGTCGCCCCAGGGCAGGATGACATCGAATTGATATTCTGCGGCGATGGCGGGCTCCGGGCCTTTGCCATTAGCCAGGCTGACCGGTGTGAAATCGATCAGCGGAAGCTGCCACCACCCCATCCAGCGATCCAGGAACGGCAACGCGCTCGCACTTTGCGCAGTGCTGAATAGCGTCACACCAACAGCAGTCGTCGCACCGCCTTTCAGGAACTTGCGACGATCAAGGTTTACGCTGAGCACCTCGCTGAACGGCCGATTGCCCGAGGTGTTGCTTCCGATATTCTCGCTTTCGTCATGCTGTGTCATATGATCTGTCATAACCTCTTACGATACTTGTTATAAGTTCCTAACTTAGGCATCCCAAATGACACCTACATTGCTGACAGGTTGCGTTTCCGTGAATTATCTGTGACGGCACTAGGCGGTGCGGCGGGAAATGAATTAACGTACGGCTCCTGGAATTGCGCAACCCGATGTCAAACGGAATTCAACAACAACGTAAGGAACTGAGTGAATGAAAATACTTATGACCACAGGCCTGCTGGCCGCTCTCCTGTCAGTCAATTTGCCACTTCACGCAGATTCGTTGTGGAAGTTCAATGAGGTTTTTTCCAATGGCGATGGCTCGGTGCAGTACATCGAGATGACCAGTGCCACCAGCGGCCAAGGTCAGTTACAGGCACTCACACTGGTAAGCAGCAGCACCGACAAGACAAGCACCTTCACCTTTGACAGGGATTTGTCCGGCGCAGTTGCCGGGTCTCATCTTTTACTGGCCACACCTGCGTTCACCGAAATCACCGGCGTGACACCGGACTTTACCATCCCCAGAGGTTTTATCCCGGTGGCCGGCGGCAGCCTCGACTTTGCCAACAGCACCGATTCGCTGACCATCACACGGGGTGCGATGCCCTTGAACGGACTGCAGGCAATGAACGGCAATGGTGAGCCGGTGACCGGCAGCCCCATGAACTTTTCCGGACTCTCTGCAACAGTGGCGGCACAAAACTGGGCAAGCTTTGATGAGATCACCGGTGTTCTGAATCTGCCAATGCTGGAGGTTCCCGAAGCGGGTCTGGCCAATGTGTCTTTTATGGTCAACCTGCAATCCCTGCGGTTCACCCTGCGCAACGACTACTATTTCTATCGGGAAGGCATCAGCGCCGGTGAGGCGCCGTCGCAACTGATGTCGATTGGACTGCTCTATATCCCCGGAGTCCTTGTGGGCAACGAAATCCTTGAGTTGGTACTCAGCCTTGTCGATGACGATCCGGTCGTCCTGGGTTATCCGGAAATCCTCGGTATCACTTCTGCGTCTCCCTGACTGACGCAAGGGTCGGAGTCAGGACCCGGCACCACCGCAAGCAGTGTCCAACGCGGACGAGATCAATACGAGAGGCTTTGCGTGATCTGCCACGGTGCGGACGGCGGCGGGCTTACCGCAGCCAGTCTGATCTCAAGCCGAAGCTATAGAAGCTTCAGTGTGTTGCGCAACAAGATTGCCAGCACCATGCCCTTCGACAATCCTGGTGCCTGCCTGGATACCGAAACCGGTTCCTGCGCCACCGATGTGGCGAATTTCGTTTTTTATGTCCTGCAAAATGGCGCACCAATCCCGGAAGATTGATCCGGCCGTAGAAATGCCCTGCGACGCTATGCTGTTGAAATCATTGCTGCCGGTCGGTGGATAGGGCAGGTGGACGCCCCTGTTCCCCGGTGCTAGATTGCATGCCACTACAACAAAAACAGCATCCGGGAGGCACACCATGCACCGCTATCTTGCTCCGCTCACCCTTGCCGGCTTCGCCGCCAACTTCTTGGTTGCCCACCTGGCCATGGCCCAGGCGCCGGCAGGCGAATTGCTCACCGGTTACACCCCGGTGAGCGACGAGATGCTCGCCAATCCGCCCGCCGCCGACTGGCTGATGTGGCGCCGCACCTGGGATCTGAGCGGCCACAGTCCCCTGGACCAGATCAATCGGGACAACGTCGCCGATCTCAAGCTGGCCTTCATGGTTCCCCTGGGCGCCGGCGGCAATATGACCACCCCGCTGGTCCACGACGGTGTGTTGTTCATCGCCGATACCGGCAATGTGCTGCGGGCCCTGGATGCCGCCAGCGGCGCGGAATTGTGGCGTTATCAGCATGACGCGGATGATCTGGACGGCCGGCGCATCGGCATCGCCCTGCACGGCGACAAGGTGATCGTGCCCCATAACGACCTGGATATCGTGGCCCTGAATGTGCGCACTGGCGCCGTGGAGTGGAGCCACAGCATCGCCAAACCGGTCGGCAATTTCACCGGCCCCGGTTACTACTCCCTGCGCGCCGCTCCGATCATCGCCAACGGCATGGTGGTGCAGGGCGTGGGCGCCACCATCGTGCCCCAGGGTGGCTTCATCGTCGGACTGGACCTGGATACCGGCGAGGAGCGCTGGCGCTTCCACACCGTGGCGCGGCCCGACGGCCCCGGTGGCAACACCTGGAACAACCTGCCCCTGGATGCCCGCAGCGGAGGTTCGGTGTGGATTCCCGGCAGCTATGATCCCGAATTGGACCTGGTGTACTTCGGCACGGCACCCACCTACGACACCGCGCCGCTCATGAACGATCTGGGCATCGAAGGTGTTTCCAATGCCGCGCTGTACACCAACACCACCCTGGCCCTGCGTCCCCGCAGCGGCGAGCTGGTATGGCATTTCCAGCACATGCCCAACGACCAATGGGACCTGGACTGGGTGTACGAACGGCAGATCGGCCGGCTGGACATCGGCGGTCAGTCCCGCAAGGTGGTGTTCACTGCCGGCAAGATGGCGCTCTACGATGTGCTGGATGCGGCCACCGGCCAGTACCTGGCCTCGGCGGACAGCGGCATCACCAACATGATCGCTGGCATCGATCCGGTCACCGGCACCAAGATCCTCGACCCCATCGCCATTCCCAATGCGGAATCCGGCCACCTGTTGTGTCCCTTCGCCCTTGGCGGGCGCAACTGGCAGTCGGGAGCGTTTGACCAGGGGACCAATCAGGTCTACCTGCCCCTGTCGGAGATGTGCATGATGGGCGGACCCACCGGGGAAACCGGTTTGCTGAGCTCCGGTGTACAGATGAACCCCATGCCGCGCCCGGACAGCGATGGCAATTACGGGCGCATCCAGGCCCTCAATCTGGCCACCGGTGCCATCGACTGGACCCACCGGGAGCTGACCCCGCCCTCCATCGCGGCACTGTCCACAGACGGCGGCCTGGTGTTCAGCGGTTTCCTGGATCAGTCCTTCAAGGCGCTGGATACCGCCACAGGTGAGGTGTTATGGGAAACTTCGCTGGAACATCTGCCGTCATCCTTCCCCATCACCTATGCGGTGGATGGCAGGCAGTATGTGGCGGTGGTGAGAGGTCAGCCCAGCCGCTTCGTCGGTCAGCTGTTCGGTATCATCGGGGCCCTGCTGCCGGCGGACAAACCCCTGGCCATGCCCACCACTGAACCGGCATTGATGGTGTATGCACTGGAATTATAAATCCCCGATCTGAATGCCCCAGGGCTGAATCTGCACCAGCACGCCGCTGCGGGATGACACATCCCGCAGCTTCACCGTACCCGCCTCGTGATAGGCGGTAACCCATACCTGTCGTGCTTCCGCGTGGCGCGGGGGCAGCACCAGATTGCGCTCCACGAAGCCCTGGGGAATCGACAGGGTCACCACATCCAGCCGGCCCTCGTTGGCGGCGATGAAGGCTTCCCGATTGCCGTACCAGTCCGCCTTGGTGGCGGGCACCTGCAGGGAGTCGTCGTAGACAAAGATCACATCCACCTCGGTGATGAGGATGGCATTGAGATCCAGCAGGGATTCCACCTTCACGGCATTGACCTGGCTCTGGGCCAGGGCGGCGGGAAGGCAGGCGAACAACAGCAGCAGACTTGCGCAGAATTTTCCCATGGCGCCTAGCATACCCGAATCCCCGGGGTGGTAAAAACGCCTCAGCGAGTACGGGTATTTTTCAGCGAGCGAGGAAAGCCACCAGCAGTTTGATCTGCACATCGTCCAGCCGTTCGCCGAAGGCGGGCATGACCCCATTGCGGCCGTCCCGCAGGGACACCATGATGTCGCCCAGATCATTCCCATACAGCCACACATCGTCATTGAGACGCGGTGCGCCCAGCAGGGGATTGCCGCTGCCGTCGGCGCCGTGGCAGGCGCTGCACATCTGACTGAACTGGGTGGCGGCCACCGGATGATCGGCGGCATTGTCGGTGCCCAGATCATCCACGTATTCCGCCATGGCGCGGATGCCGTCTTCACCCAGCGCCGCGCCCCAGGCCGGCATCATGGCCATCCGGCCGTTGCGGATGGTCTGCTCGATCTGTTCCGCGGAGCCACCCCACTGCCAGTCCACGTCCATCAGATTGGGGAAAAGGGAGGCCTGACCCCGGGCGTCGGTGCCGTGGCAGGTGGCACATTGGCGATCGAACAGGTTTTCTGCGGTGGCCATCAGACCGGCATCAGCCTGCAGTTCCGCCACCGACTGGGCGAGGATCTGGGTGCGGGTGGCGGCAAAGGTATCATCGAAAGCCTCGTAGCTGCCGGTCAGACGACTGTCCTGTGACCAGTTCAGCATGCCCTTGAAGCGGCCCATGCCGGGATACAGCATCAGGTAGATCACGGAGAAGATCATGGCGCTGAAAATCAACCAGAACCACCACAGGGGGGGAGCCCGGTTGCCTTCCTTGAGATTGCCATCCCACACCGGCTCGGTGCCGGGTTCATGGGCGGTGGGGTCAGGTGCCTTGGAGAAATAGACGCTGATCACCATCCAGGCCAGGGCCAGCAGGGAGACCACGGTGATGACGACGATCCAGCCGCTCCAGAAGTCGTTGGGCATGTCAGCCATGCTGTTCGTCCTCCAGGGGAATGCGCGCGGTGTAATCCAGACGGGCGCGGGACTCGGTGGTACCGGCCCAGATCACCACCCCGATCATGAAGGCCATGACCAGCATGTCACCGATGAATATGAATGCAGTCATCATGTCAGTGACCCTCCCCCATGTTCGCCATGGCGTCATCCGCTTCGGAATAGAAGGTGCCCAGCACCTGCAGATAGGCGATCACGGTATCGATTTCCTTGAGACCTTCCAGCTGGGCGGGCGCCGCTTCGATGTCGGCGTCCGTGTAGGGATGACCCAGGCGGCGCAATACCCGCAGCTTGGCCTGGATGTCATCGGTGCGCGCGTCCCGTTCCGCCAGCCACGGGTAGCCGGGCATGATGGATGTCGGCACCACGGCCCGGGGATCGATCAGATGGATGCGATGCCACTCGTCGGAGTACTTGCCGCCGATGCGGTGCAGATCCGGTCCGGTGCGCTTGGAGCCCCACAGGAACGGCCGGTCGTAAACAAACTCCTCCGCCCGGGAATAGGGCCCGTAGCGCTCCACTTCGGCGATCAGGGAGCGCACCTGCTGGGAATGGCACACGGTGCAGCCTTCGCGGATGTAGATGTCGCGGCCGGTGAGCTCCACAGCGGTATAGGGCCGGGTATTGGCGCCGGCGGTGCTGAGGGAATCCTGGAAAATGGTGGGCAGCACCTGCACCAGTCCACCGATGGCGGACACGAACAGGATGCCGAAGATCAACAGTCCGGTATTCTCTTCCAGCTTCTTGTGCAGGGACATCATGTTCATGCGGCAACTCCGTAGGCCGGATCCACCGCCGGCGGCGTGACCTTCACGGTGCGTTGACCCCGCACGGTCATCATGAAGTTGTAGGCCATCAACACCGTGCCGGTCAGGAACACCAGCCCGGCCACCAGACGCAGGCCGTAGTAGGGCGCCATGCTGGCCATGATGTCGCGGAAGCTGTAAGCCAGCTCACCGGTTTCATCCACCGCCAACCACAACAGCCCCTGGGATACACCGGCGGCCCACATGGAGATGATGTACAACATGGTACCGGCCAGGGCCAGCCAGAAATGGATATTGGCCAGCCGGACACTGTGCAGTTCCCGGCCCACCAGGCGCGGCACCAGGAAGTAGAAGGTGCCGTAGGTCACCATGGCGTTCCAGCCCAGGGCGCCGGAGTGCACATGGCCGATGGTCCAGTCGGTGAAGTGACTCACCACGTTGACGCTGCGGATGGACATCATGGGGCCTTCGAAAGTGGCCAGACCATAGAAGGCCAGTGACAGCACGATGAACTTGAGGGCCGGATCGGTCTTCAGTTTCTGCCAGGCACCGCTCACCGTCATGATGCCGTTGATCATGGTGGCCCAGGACGGCGCCAGCAGAATCAGGCTCATCACCATGCCCAGGGACTGCACCCATTCGGGAATGGCGTTGTAATGCAGGTGATGGGGGCCGGCCCAGATATAGCTGTAGGTAAAGGCCCAGAACGCCACCACCGACAGCTTGTAGCTCCAGATGGGTTGCTCGGCATGCTTGGGCAGGAAGTAGTACACCATGCCCAGAAACCCCCCGGTCAGCAGGAAGCCCACGGCATTGTGGCCATACCACCACTGCACGATGGCATCCTGGGCGCCGGCGTAAATGGGATAGGACTTGGAAATGGTGACGGGGACTTCCAGGTTGTTGACGATGTGCAGCATGGCGATGACGATGATCAGTGCGCCATAGAACCAGTTGGAAATATAGATGGGCTTGATCTTGCGGGTGGCGATGGTGCCGAAGAACACCACGGCAAACCCGACCCACAGCAGGGTGATGGCGATATCGAACGGCCATTCCAGCTCGGCGTACTCCTTGGTGCCGGCCCAGCCGCCCAACAGGGACAGGCCGCCCAGCAATACCACGAGCTGCCAGCCGTAGCCGACCACGGCGGCCAGTTTCGGCAGGAACAGGGGCACGTGACTGGTGCGTTGCACACTGTAGAACGCCGTGGCCATCAGGGCGGACACGCCGAAGCCGAAGATGACGCCGTTGGTGTGCAGGGGTCGCAGGCGCCCGTAGGACAGCCAGTACTGGCCGAAATCGATGGTGGGCCACACCAGCTCCGCAGCCACATAGACGCCGGCCGCCATGGCCGCGATGGCCCAGAACACTGAGAACAGCACGAGATGTTTGACGATGTCGTCGTGATAGGTGGGTTGTTGGGCTGCCGTCATTACCGTTCCTTGCTTGAAATCCGTTGTCTAGACGCCCAGCATCGGGCCGACCCCGTGGGTCCACAAACCCATGGTGAGGCCCAGCAGGCTCACGGCCGCTACCAGTAGCCATCCCACCAGGGATGACGCCATCAACATGCCCCGCTCCGGCGGAATGCCCAGCACCACCGGCAGTCCGGTGTAGAGCAGGTACATGCTGTACATCATGGCGGGGATCAGCACCACCACGTTGAAGAACACATCGGGGAAAATATGGGCGACGCTGGCCAGGGCCAGGGGTTCACCCACCATGGTGATGAGGGCGAAATGCAATCCCGGGGCCGTACGGGCACCGTAGGTGGCGGCCATCCACTGGCTGATCAGGGCGGTGGTGACAAACCCGAAAATCAGTGTGATGAAGTAACCCACGCTGATGAGGGTCAGGGTGAACACATCGAACATCAGGGGTTCGCTGGCACCCAGGCGCCAGCCGAAACTGTAGCCACCGATGAAGGAAAACACCGGCGGCAGCAACAACAGTAGCACCGTATAGGAGAACAGCACCCGCAGCGGGGCCGGCTCCGATCGGGCCAGCTCCGCAAACATCTCCCGGGGCAGGAAGACGGAGCGGAAAAACAGGATGGGTGAGGCTTCGCTGTTGGTCATGGGCGCATTATAGGCAGCCGGGAGGGCCGGGCTTTGACAAGGGTCAAGTGCAGGCCTTTGAGCTTACCCCATCCTCCTCAGTTTTTCACCGCACTCAGGGGACGCGGTGCAGCCAGCCATTCGTGGCCCTTCAGCATGAGATGCCAGTACACCGGCGGCAACAGATCCTTCTTTAATACCCATGCAGCCCGTGTGGGTGCCGTGCCCTTGATCAGCCACTGGGGGAAGGACGGCAGCAACTTGCCACCGTAGCCGAATTCCGCCAGCACGATCTTGCCCCTTTCCACGGTCAGCGGACAGGAGCCATAACCATCGTAGCCGACGCTCGGCTGGCGCTGGGCGAAGGCATCGATGACATTCTGCGCCACCACCGGCACCTGCTTGCGCACCGCGGCCATGGTCTTGGCGTTGGGGGTATTGGTGACGTCCCCCAGGCCCCAGATGTTGTCAAATTTCTTCGCGCGCAGGGTGAACTGATCCACATCCATCCAGCCCGCGCCGTCGGCCAGCACGCTGCCGCGGATGAAATCCGGCGCACACTGGGGCGGACACACATGGATCATGTCGAAGCCGGCTTCCACCACAGTGCCGGCATCGCCGGCCTGCTTGAACCAGGCGCGCTTGGCCGCGCCGTCGATCTTCACCAGGTTATGACCGAAATGCACCTTGGCCTGGTACTTGTCCACATAGGACTGCAGGGCAGGCACGTAGTCCGCCACACCGAACAGCACCGCACCGGCATTGTAAAAATTGACCTCGATGTCCTTCAGACTGCCGCTGCGCAGCCAGTGATCCGCCGACAGGTACATGGCTTTCTGAGGTGCACCGGCACACTTGATGGGCATGGGCGGCTGGGTGAACAGGGCTTTGCCCTTTTTCAGATTCCTCACCAGCTCCCAGGTATAAGGCGCCAGGTCAAACCGGTAATTGGAGGTCACGCCGTTCTTGCCCAGGGTAGCGCTGAGACCTTCCACCGCCTCCCAGTTGAGCTTCAATCCGGCCGCCACGATGAGATGCTGATAATGCACATGGTTACCGCTGGCCACGTGCACCACGTTCTGCTCGGGCGAGAAGCCGGCCACCGCCTCGTTGATCCAGGTGGCGGCAGCCGGAATCAGGTCCTTGGTCTGCCGGCGGGTGGTGTTCGCATCGAACACACCGCCGCCCACCATGGTCCAGCCCGGCTGGTAATAGTGCTCGGTGGCCGGATCCAGCAGCGCGATGCGCAACCGGGGGTTTCGCTTCAATAGACTCTGGGTTACCGCGATACCGCCAGAGCCGGCGCCCACGACCACCACATCATAATTGGGGTTGGCTGGACTGTAATTGATCGCCATGGTCATTCTCCTGTAGGCCCTTTGCGGGCAGCATAAACCTAACGGCCAATGATTACACGAATGCGTTGACGGGTACTTTCAGGTACACCATTCCATTGTCCTCCGCCGGCGGAAAGTGACCGGCCCGCATGTTGACCTGCAGGGAGGGCAGGATCAGGTGCGGCATGTCCAGGGTGCGGTCACGGGCCTCGCGCATGGTCACGAAGGTCTGCTCGTCGGTGCCTTTGTGGACATGGATGTTGTGGGCCAGCTCGTCGGCCACCGAGGATTCGTATTCCGGCTCGCGCTCATCGGGGCTGTAGTCATGGCACATGAACAGCCGGGTGGAGTCCGGCAGACTCAACAGTTTCTCGATGGATTGGTACAGAACCCTGGCGTTGCCGCCGGGAAAGTCGGCCCGGGCCGTACCCACGTCCGGCATGAAGATGGTGTCGCCCACGAAGGCGGCATCACCGATGACATGGGTCATGCAGGCCGGTGTGTGACCGGGGGTGTGAAGGGCATAGGCTTCCATGGTGCCGATGCGGTACACCTCGCCGTCGCGGAACAGGTGATCGAACTGGGAGCCATCCCGGGCGAACTCGGTGCCGGCATTGAAGATCTTGCCGAAGGTCTCCTGCACCACATGAATCTTGTCACCGATGGCCAGTTTGCCACCCAGGGCCGCCTGGATATAGGGTGCGGCAGACAGGTGGTCGGCATGCACATGGGTCTCGATCAGCCACTCCACCTGCAGGCCGTGATCCCGCACATGCTGGATGATGGCGTCGGCGCCTTCGTGGGTGATGGTGCCGGAGTTGTAGTCCAGGTTCAGCACCGAATCCACCACGGCGCAGGCGGTGGAGTCCGGGTCTTTCACCACATAGGAAAAGGTATTGGTCTGCTTGTCATAAAACGGCCAGACCTCCGGGGTCTTGGTTTTGATGGCGGGCAAAGTGGTTTGAGCTGTCATGGTCGTTACCTCCCAGGGCGCCGTCGGTGGCGCGTAATTACCCTGGATAGTGCAGGGTCTGTGCCAGAATCGATCCGATTTATATAACCTGTTGATATATGAGATAAAACTATCCGGCGCGGGGCGGGCTCCGGGAATTTTTCTTGACCGGGCCCGGTTTTATTGCCAATTTTGTCAGACATCTTTGTTAATTTTGGCAAGGCCATGGAAACCATCACCAGCGACAAGCAAGCCCTGACCCCCTACCTGTCCCACATGCTGGAGGCTTATGACTGTCCGGCCATCCTGGTATCCCCGGATTACCAGATCCTGGCCAACAACAGTCACTACCAGAAGGCCTTCGGCACCATCGACCTGGCCGCCGCACCCCGTTGCTTCAGGGTGTCCCATGGTTACGACGTGCCCTGCGACCAGGCGGGGGAGGACTGCCCGCTGCAGGCGGCCCGCAGTTCCGGCACCCGGGAGCGGGTGCTGCACATCCACCAGACCCCCCGGGGCAAGGAACACGTGGATGTGGAAATGTTGCCCATTCTGGATGAGCAGGGCCGGCTGTTGTATTTCGTGGAGCTGCTGCGACCGGTGCCCCTGGCCAGCGGGGTGGTGGACGAGAAGGAGTTCGTCGGCCGCAGCCCGGCCTTCAATCACATGCTGGAGAAAGTCGCCCGGGTGGGCGGCACCGATGCGTCGGTCCTGCTGCTGGGGGAATCCGGCACCGGCAAGGAACTGGCGGCCCGGGCCATCCACATGGCCAGCCGGCGCAAGGCCAGGGCCATGGTGACCCTGGAGTGCGCCGGTCTCAGCGAATCCCTGTTCGAAAGCGAGCTGTTTGGACACATCAAGGGTGCGTTCACCGGTGCCAGTTCCACCAAGAAAGGTCTGGTGGAATTGGCGGATGGCGGCACCCTGTTTCTCGATGAAATCGGTGACGTGCCCCTGTCCATGCAGGTCAAGCTGCTGCGCCTGCTGGAAAGCGGGACCTTCCGCGCGGTGGGCAGCGCCGAGGTGCGCAGCAGCGATTTCCGTCTGATCTGCGCCACCCACAAGAACCTGCCCGCCATGGTGGAGGAGGGCAGCTTCCGGCGCGACCTGTTTTACCGCATCAATGTATTCCCCATCCACCTGCCGTCACTGGCCCAGCGCACCGAGGACATTCCCCTGCTGGCCAAAACCCTGCTGGCCCGCATGGGAGGCAAGAAGGAATACCACCTGACGGATTCAGCCATCCGGCTGCTGTGCAACCGCCAATACAAGGGCAATATCCGGGAGCTGCGCAATCTGCTGAACCGTGCCCTGGTGTACGCGGATACCAATGTCATCGACCGTCATGTGCTGGAGCGTTGCCTGGAAGACGAGGAGGTGATCCCGGTCGGGGTGAGCGAGGGCCGGGAGGAGGTGCCGGGTGACCTGAAAACCCAGGAGAAGCGTTATCTCGCCCGGTTACTGCAGCAATTCCACAATGACAAGACCAAGGTGGCAGAGGTGGCGGGCATCAGCCTGCGTTCCCTGTATCGCAAACTGGAAGGCATGGATGATTGAGCAGGCGATGGGACACTGACCACCGACGTCATTGATCAGGCAGACAGTCGCCTGCGCCCTGCCATCACATTACCGATGACCTGCTTCAGATCCTCATAGCGAAAGGGCTTGGTCAGCACGCCATTCATGCCCGCATGCACAAGCATTCTTGAATCCTCACGGTTGACGTTGGCGGTGATGGCAATCACCGGCGTGTCGGATTTCTGCCCCTCCAGTGTGCGTAGTCTGCGCACGGCGGACATGCCGTCCAGGGTGGGCATCTGGAGATCCATCAACACCAGATCCACATCATGATCGGCCAGATAGTCCAGGGCCTCCCGACCGTTGGTGACCACCACCACGGTGTGATCATCCTGTTCCAGCAGGCGTGACAGCACCATGCGGTTGACCGCATTGTCGTCGGCGATCAACACCCGCAGGGGTGGCTGATTCAGAGTCTTCGGAGGGGCGGTCCGGGTGGCGACGCCACTGGCCTTCACGCAGGGCAGAAAAAGGGTAAACGTGGAACCTTCCATCTGCTCCGATTGCACCATGATCTTGCCGCCCATGGTGGTCACCAGCTTCTTGGCGATGGCCAGCCCCAGGCCGGACCCGCCAAAGCGCCGCGGGGTGTCGGCCTGGGCCTGCACATAGGGCTCGAACAGGGTCGCCAGGGCATTGCTGGGGATTCCGATGCCGGTGTCCGTGACCTTGATACGCAGCTTGTCAAAGGCCAGGTCCACCGACACGGTGATGCCCCCGTTCTCGGTGAACTTGATGGCATTGCCGATCAGATTGAGCAGGACCTGTCGCAGCCGCATGGGGTCTCCCGTCACCAGATGGGGCACGTCCTCATGCACGCTCTGAGTCAGGCTGATGCCCTTGTTGCGTGCCTGGAACTCCAGAGGCTTCAGCAGGTTGTTGAGCAATTGACGCAGGTCCATGGCGACGTGTTCCAGCACCATCTTGCCGGAATCCAGTGCGGCAAGATCCAGCACGTTGTTGCTCAGCTCCATCAGGGTTTCGCTGCTCTGCACGATGACATCCACCAGCTCCTTCTTGCTGGCCGGCAGGTTGGATTGCAGCAGCAGCTGGGAGGCTCCGATGACACCGGTCAGCGGTGTGCGCAACTCATGGCTCATGGCTGCCAAAAAAGCAGACTTGGCAATCTCCGACTGGCGCGCCTCGGTCTCCGCCAGGGTCCTTTGCTGCACTTCCGCCTCCAACTGCTTTACCGTGGCGCTGAGCCGTTGCTCGGTAAAATCCTGCACCATGCGGAATACGAAGGTGGCGGCCGCCAGCATGCCAAGAATCATGGTGCCTTCGATGGCGACGTAGATGGGGGAATCGCCAGGCATCTCCCTGGCAAGAGGGAAAGGGTGACCGCTCACCTGCAGCCAGGCGATCGTCCACAATGTCGCGGTACAGACCACAGACCATATGACACCGGCAAACCTGCCGGACACCAGGGTGGCGATGGGTGCGATGGGCAGCAGCCAGGTCCAGGCCTTGCCCCATAGCCCGATATCAGACATCGCCACCAGCACAACGACCCAGAATCCCGCGATGCCCAGGTTGGCGGCGGCTTCCTGCAGGTTGAAATAGGCTTGCAGATAGGTGCATGCGATGACCAGCAACAAGGCGATGGCGATGGGCGGGTTGTCCTGGGGGGTGCCGGTATACAGGTTTGACACCATCAACAGCAGACCGAAGGGAATCAGCGCCAGGGCAGTGCCGGCAATCGTGCGCCGCTTGCGCAGGGCGAGGGGATCGGCGCCGACGGGATCGAGTCCGCCGTTCCAGAGCCTCCGCAGATGTGTCTTGATCGGCATGGCGGTTGTGTCGATATCCATTGATTGGAAGGCAGATATTAAGTGTTCGCCTGCCAATATTCCATCAGGATCGTCATCCGGTTGGCTCGCGGCTGAGGGGGCTGACCCGGCTGCCTTCCGGGTCATTTATCTGTACTATGTGCTCAAAACCATGTGTGCAAATTCAAGCAACGGAATTCCGCAAAACCGGCAGCCGCACACCCGCAGCCACACACAGTGAGTCAAATGACCCGCGCCATACTGCAAACCCAGGACCTGTGCAAAGTCTATCCCATGGGGGAGATGACGGTGCAGGCGCTGAAGAATGTCAACCTCACCCTGTACGAGGGCCAGATGACGGTATTGCTGGGAGCCTCCGGCAGTGGCAAATCCACATTGCTCAACATCATCGGTGGACTCGATGTGGGCAGCAGTGGTCGTGTGTTGTACATGGACAAGGACCTCAGCGAGTACACCGAGCGGGAGCTGACGATCTATCGCCGCCTGCATGTGGGTTTCGTCTTTCAGTTCTACAACCTGATCTCCTCGCTGACCGCCAGGGAGAACGTTGCCCTGGTCACGGACATTGCGCCCGATCCCATGGCACCGGAGGAGGCACTGGAAATCGTGGGACTCCAGGAGCGTCTCAATCACTTCCCCGCCCAATTGTCCGGCGGCGAACAGCAGCGGGTGGCCATCGCCCGCGCCATCGCCAAGCGGCCCCGTATTCTGCTCTGTGATGAGCCCACCGGTGCCCTCGACAGCCGCACCGGCAAGCTGGTGCTGAGGGTTCTCGATGACGTCAACCAGCAGACCGGCACCACCACCGCCATCATCACCCACAATGCCGCCATCGGGCGCATGGGGGATGTGGTGGTACGCATGAGCAGCGGTGAGATCGTGGAGCGCATCGAGAACGCCACCCGCACCGACATCGAACTGATCGAGTGGTGACCATGCCGGCACTTTACAGAAAACTGTTCCGCGAGCTGTGGCATCTGAAGGGCCAGGTCATCTCCATTGCCCTGGTGGTGGCGGCCGGCATCATGTCCGTGGTCACAATGCGCGGCAGCTACGAGTCCCTGATACAGGCCCAGCAGGATTACTACAACAGCGCCCGCTTCGCCGATGTCTGGGTGCCGCTGGTGCGGGCGCCCCTGTCCCTGGTGGGCAAACTGGAAGCCATTCCCGGCGTGGAGGCGGCGGATACCCGGGTCACCTTCCTCGCCACCCTGGATCTGGATGACACGGGCATTCCCGCCACCGGCCGCTTTGTCTCCCTGCCCCCGGTGGGCCGTCCGGCCCTCAATGACATCGTCATCCGCCAGGGCCGCTATCTTGCCGTGGGAGCCCTGGATGAAGTGCTGATCTCCGAGAATTTCGCCATCGCCAGGGGTTTCGTTCCCGGCGACCGGATTCGGGTCATCATCAATGGCCGCGCCCGGGACCTGGATATCGTGGGTATCGCCGTCTCCCCGGAGCACACCTATGCCGTGCCGCCCGGTTCCCTTTATCCGGAGGATGACCGTTATGGCATCCTGTGGGCCAGCCGCGACACCCTGGGTCCGGCCTTTGACATGGATGGGGCGTTCAATGAGGCATTCGTCACCCTCACCCCCGACGCCAACGTGGATGCCGTACTGTCCGCCATCGATGATCTGTTGGAGCCCTACGGCGGCCTGGGCGCCTATCCACGCCGTGATCAGCCCTCCCACCTGATTCTGCAGGGGGAGCTGGATCAGAACCGGGTGATGGGCTCGGTCATTCCCCTCATCTTTCTCGCAGTAGCGGTGTTCCTGCTGTATCTGGTACTGGGCCGCCTGATCGATACCCAGCGGGGTGAGATCGCCGTGCTCAAGGCGTTCGGTTATGCCAATCGGGAGATCGGCCTGCACTTCCTCTTGTTTGCCGTGGTGGCGGTGCTGGTGGGTGGCGTGCTGGGCACCGTGGGCGGTGTCATGCTGGGAGATGTGTACATCGGCGTTTACGAACAGTATTTCGATCTGCCGGACCTTGAATACCAGTTGACTCCCTCCCTGCTGTTGGCGGCATTTGCGGCCTGTGTGGCGGGGGCGTTCACCGGCGCCATGGCCGCCGTGCGCCGCGCCATTCTGCTGCCGCCGGCCGAGGCCATGCGTCCCCAGGCGCCGGCCACCTTCCGGCCCGGCATCGTCGAGCGCATCGGCCTGGGCCACCTGGTGGGCGTCACCGGCAACATGATCCTGCGCAATGTGGAACGCAAGCCTCTGCAGGGCCTGTTCTCGGCGCTGGGCGTGTCCCTGTCCGTGGCAATCCTGACCATGGGGTTCTTCATGTTCGACAGTGTCAACCTGATGATGGATCTGCAGTTCCGCAAGATCCAGCGCGAAGACATCACCCTGACTTTTCGGGAAATCCTCCCCGATGCCGTGCGCTATGATCTGGGGCATCTGGAAGGCGTGAACCGGGTGGAAACCTATCGCAGTGTGGCGGCCCGCCTGCGCAACGGCCATCTGCACAAGGAGGTGGTGTTGCAGGGCATGGAACCGGATGGTCGCCTGCGCCGCATCGTGAACGCCAACGGCGATGAAATCCCCGTGCCCGGCGAAGGGCTCATCATCTCCGCCCTGCTGGCCACCCGCCTGGACCTGCAGACCGGTGACCAGGTGCTGGTGGAGATGCTGGAGGGCAAGCGGGAGAAAACCCAAACCACGGTGACCGGCATCGTGGAGGATTTTCTGGGCATGTCCGCTTTCATGAGCAAGCCTGCCCTGTGGAAACTAAGCCAGGAATCCGGTGTGGTATCCGGCGCCTATCTGGCGGTTGACAACCAGGCAGTCAATAACCTGCACCAGGAGCTGAAACAGATTCCCGCCGTCACCGGCGTGGCATCCCCCGACAATCAGCTGCAGTCTTTCAAGGACCAGATGGCCGAGGGCATTCTCATCGCCTCGGGATTCCTGCTGGGCTTTGCCAGCGTGATTGCCGTGGGCGTGATCTACAACGGCGCCCGTATCTCCCTGTCGGAACGGGGCAGGGAGCTGGCCAGCCTGCGGGTGATGGGCTTTCACCGGCGGGAAGTGGCCTTTCTGTTGCTGGGTGAGCAGGGCCTCATCACCCTGGTGGCCATTCCGCTGGGATGGCTTATCGGTTATGGCCTGTGTTATTCCATCACCGAGGGTCTGCAGACTGATATCTACCGCATTCCCTTTATAGCCCAGCCTCAAACCTATATATTGTCGGCCGTGCTGGTGATCGGGGCGGCGGTGGCCAGCGGCTGGGCGGTGCGACGTCGCTTGGATCGTATCGATCTGGTGGAAGTGCTGAAAACCCGGGAATAAACCCTCAGGACCCTGAACATGGCACGACTTCGAAAACTGCTGACTGCACTGCTGGGCGTGATGGTGATCGCGGCCGTGGTCTATGCGTTGCGACCCATGCCCGTGGAGATCGACGTGGGCCTGGTGGAGCGCCGTCCGTTCGCGGTGACCGTGGACGAGCAGGGCCGCACCCGTGCCAGGAATCCCTATATCATCACTGCCCCCATCACCGGACGCCTGCTGCGTACCACCCTGGACGAAGGGGACCGGGTCACCGCCGGGCAGGTGATCGCCCGGTTGGCGCCCCCGCCCCAGGATCCCCGTTCACTGGCGATTGCCCAGGCCAATGTGACGGCGGCAGAGGCCCGATTGCTGGCCGCCCGTGCCGCGATGGAAGAAGCCCGCAGTTCCCTGTCCCGGGTTACCCGCGAGCTGGAACGTCGGGAGGAGCTGTTCAAGAACAATCTTACCAGCGCCGAGGAAACCGAATCCTACCGCCAGTTGCTGGCGGCCGAGCAGGCGCGGCTGGCGGCAGCTGAAGCTGGTGGCCGTGCGGCCGAGGCGGAATTGCAGAGCGCCCGTTCCGTGCTGCTGGGTGCCAGCGGCGAATCCAGCGACGGCATGCGGGATGTGCTGGCGCCTGCGGATGGCACCATCTATCGGGTGTTGGAGGAGAACGAGCGGGTGGTGACGGCGGGCACGCCGTTGTTCGCCGTGAGCAATCAGGACAGCCTGGAAGTGGTGGTGGATCTGCTGACCCAGGAAGCGGTGCAGGTGGATCCCGGCGATGCGGTGCGTATCACCGGCTGGGGCGGGGACTATACCATCGACGCCGTGGTGCGCAGCATCGAGCCGGAGGCCTTCACGAAAATTTCCGCCCTGGGTGTGGAGGAGCAGCGGGTCAACGTCATCGCCGATCTGCTCAATGCGCCACCCAACCTGGGCGCCGAATACCGCATCGAGGTATCCATCGTCACCTGGCAGGACAATGATGTGCTCACCATTCCCACCAGCGCAATCTTTCAGCGGGCCGACGGCTGGAACACCTATGCAGTGACCGACGGTGAGGCCCAGCTGCGCAGCGTGCTGATCGGTTACCGTGGCCGTGACTACGCCCAGGTGCTGGATGGCGTGAGTGAAGGGGAGCAGGTGGTATTGTTTCCCTCCGACCTGATCGAGCATGGGACGGCTGTGATCTTTGAGTGATGCGGGCTGACGTGACTGCCGCGGGCAGCGGTCTGGAATGAGCGGCGGGGGTATGCACGGACCTGGAATGAGCGGCGGGGCTGTTGCTGCAGCGACCGTACGCGCCAGGGGTGAGGCCAGCGTAGACAATGCGTAGCATTGTGCGCAGCTGAACGACTGCCATCTGTGATGGCTGGCTGGGCCCGGCGCGTCCGAGCCTACAGGGACGTATTCACGGCGTGTCGCGGAAGCAACAGTACCGCCGCTCTTGCACAATTCACTCCCTCCAAAAACCTCGCCGATCTAGACATACCCTAGCAGGACCACCCTCAGCCCGCCACTTCCTTCCACACGAAGAAGCGGGTCGCCAGAAAGAAACTCACCGCGATCCACGCCACGATGCCCAACATGTCCGGCGCGATCTGCAGCAGGGTCGCGCCTTCGTTGGCGATGCTGCGCAGGGCATTGGCCACGAAACTCAACGGCAGCACATTGGCCAGGGGCTGAATGAAGGCCGGCATGCTGTCGATGGGATAGAAGATGCCGGACAGGAAGATCTGGGGGAAGATCACCAGATTGCCGATGGCCTGGATGGACTGCTGGGTCCTGGCCAGGCTGCCCAGAAAGAATCCCAGACACAGAAAAATGACCGACCCCAGAATGATGGCTATGTAGAACGAGACATAGTCACCCAGGATGTGTACATCCAACAGAAAAACCGCCACCAGCAGCAGCACAGTGATCTGCATGATGCACAGCAGCAGACGCGACATGACGATGCCGGCGATAAAGTCCTTTGGCTGCAGCGGTGTCACGAACAGACGCTTGAGAATGCCTTTGCGCCGGTATTCCACGATATTGAAGCCGCTGCCGGCGATGGACAATTGCATCAGGGTAAAGGCAATCAGGCCCGGCACCAGAAAATCCAGGTAGCGCTGGGAGCGGGCCTGCACGTCCTCCACCGCCAGAGTGAACAGGGCTTCAGTACCCCGCAACTGCCGTTCGATGGCCAGCAGTGTCTGATCCAGTACCGGCATGATCAGGTCCAGCAACTGCACCTGGGAGGCGTCCACCAGCACCCGCAGTTCCACGCCGGTTTCGGTTTGTTGGAAATCCGCCGGCAGCACCAGCACCAGGGTGACATCACCGGCCACCAGGGATTCACGCAATTCCGCCTCGTTGCCCTGCTGCACGGCAAACACCGGATTTTCCTCCAGGGCCGCCAGGAAATTCTCCGCCGGCTCACCCGCCGCCTCATTCACCACGCCGATGGCGATGGCCTCCTGCTGACGGCTGTCAACGAAGCCGAACACCGACATGAAGATGATGGGAAAAAACAGGCTGAAGAAGATGGCCTGGCGGTCCCGCAGGAAGATGCGGGTCAGAGTTCTGGCGATGGTGATGGGCAGGGGCTGCATGTCAGTTCACTCCCGCAGGCCGTGGCCGGTGAGGGCCAGGAACACGTCTTCCAGGCTGCCGTGCAGCGGTGCTTCCGGGGGTTCCGGTGCGTGCTGCAGGATCAGCTTGCGGGGTGTGTCCTCCGCCACCACCTTGCCGTGATCCATGATGGCGATGCGCTGGCACAGGGTCTCGGCTTCCTCCATATTGTGGGTTGTGAGGACTATGGTCATGCCGCTGTGGTTGAGTTCCCGCACCAGGTTCCACAGGTTGCGCTTGGCCTGGGGATCCAGACCGGTGGTGGGCTCATCCAGAAACAACACCCGCGGCGCGTTCACCAGCGCGCAGGCGATGGAGAAGCGCTGCTTCTGGCCGCCGGACAGATTGGCCGGCTTGGCCTTGGCTTTTTCGGTGAGATTGACCCGTTGCAGCAGGGCCATGGCATCGATGTCCCGCAGGTACAGATTGCCGAACAGATTGAGCAGCTCCAGCAGGGACAGGTTGTCGAAGTACTCATTGGCCTGCAGCTGCACGCCGATGATTTTTTTCACGTCGTAGGGGCGGCTTCTGACGTCGATGCCATCGATGAGGGCGGTTCCCTCATCGATGTCGGTGAGGCCCTCCAGCATTTCCAGTGTGGTGGTCTTGCCGGCGCCATTGGGGCCAAGGATACCGAAGATCTCCCCGGCCTCGATCATCAGGGACACATGGTCCACCGCCAGGAAGGTTTCCGTCGGCCGATCCGGTTTCGGGTAGCGCTTGACCAGATTGTTGACTTGGATGATGGGCACGGCCGTACCTGGCGCAGGGCAAGCCCGTATCATACCCGAACGATCAGTCAGTAGTAGTAATAATCACGGCGCGGTTTGATGGGGGCCAGGAAGAAATAAAACACCCAGGCAAACCAGCTTAGACAAAGAATGGCCAGGATCCAGCAGATCTTTTCCCCGGTGGTGGTGCGGTCCGAGGCGGCGATGATCAGCATGGGCAACAGCCAGATGACGAACACGGCAGCGGCTCCCAGCAGGGCCACGCCGACGGTCAGCACCGGCACCAGCAGGGCCACGCCCACGATGACCATGATGATCAACAGCAGTCCGGAAAGTATGCGCATGTCGGGGTCCTCCATCGGTTGCCAGTCTGGCGTTCTGTCTCAGGATCGATGCCAGATTCGTGCCAGGAGAAAATAATTAGCAAATACAGGGAGATACTGCCTGGGTTAAGGATCCTGCGTGAGGCCGGACAACCGGCAGCACCACTAATTGGTGAAATTGACCAGCACTCACTCCGCCAGGGACTTGCACGTCGCCCGCTAAATCGACATGCTGCCCGGGAAACTGCCGATAGGGAGCCCGAAGTTGCCAGTCGAAACCAGCCTAACCCGGCACCTGCCATGACAAGCGGTGATCTGCAATTGCCATTGGTGGTCGCGGTGACCGGTCATCGTGATCTGGTGGAGCAGGAGATTCCCCTGATCCGGACCCGGGTCAAGTCCCTGTTCGAGGAACTAAAGACCCGCTATCCGTTCAATGCTCTCACCGTGATGTCGCCCCTGGCGGAGGGCGCCGACATGCTGGTGGCTGAAGTGGCGGTAGAGATGTCCCTGCCCCTGATCGTGCCTCTTCCCAAGCCTCGCGCAGCGTATCTGCAGGATTTTCGCGACGACGGGTCGCGCCAGCGGTTTCAGGAACTGTGTCAACAGGCCAGTGACGTGTTCGAACTCGCAGGCATGCCACCGCCACCGCCCGCTGGAGTGGACTATGACAAGTGGCGGCAGGACTATCCCTATGCCCATCTCGGCACCTACTTGAGTGCCCATTGTCATATTCTGCTGGCGATCTGGGATGGCATGCCGTCATCTCACCTGGGGGGCACGGCCCAGGTCATCAAGTTCCATCACGACGATGTGATGCCGGGTGTCACGCCGGAGACGGTGGCAACCCAGAAAATGCTGGTGGATGACGAAAGTGATCTGGTCTTCCATATCCAGTGCAGCCGGTCCGATTCGCAGACATCAGCACAGAACAATAACACATCCATTATGTGGTCCTGGTTCACCAAGGACGCGGACGAGCCCCGGACTCAAACCCTGCCACCGCAGCATGAACTGATTTTTCAGCGCAGTGGTGAGTTCAGTGCCGATGCCATCCGCCATGGGGAGACCATCCTGAGGGAACGGGTTTCGCTGCTGGACGCAAGCTCAACAGTGGCCATGCCGAGAGGCATCGAGCGAATTAATCATCTGTTCGGCATCGCAGACTGGCTGGCGGTGTTTTATCAGCGCAAGACCCTGCGGACCCTGCTGGTGACCCACATCGTGGCGTTTTTCATGGGACTGATGTTCATTCTGTATTCCGACATGCAATCGTGGCGCAGTTTCCTGCTGGCCTTTCTGGGGTTTTTCGGCGTGGCAATCACCGTCCAATGGTTCGCCAAAAGGGGGAACTGGAAGCGCAAATACCTGGATTACCGGACGCTAGCCGAGGGCCTGCGTGTCCAGTTCTACTGGGCGGTGGCGGGAATAACCGGGGAGAACAAGTGGAAATTCACCCACGACAGCTATCTGCAAAGCCAGAATCCCGAATTCGGCTGGATTCGCAATGTGATGCGTGTGGCAGGTATGGGTTGTGATGCGGAGCCGAACCAGGATGAAGCCGGTATAAGTTATGTCATCGAAAGCTGGGTGGGAGCGCCGGATCGCGGGCAGTTGGGCTACTTCAAACGCAAGGCCCGGGATCGCATCGATCGTCATCAGCTGACGGAACGTATCGGCCAGGCGAGCCTGCTGATCAACGTCATGACGGTCGTGCTCTTTATCTTTTGGGGACAGCTGCTGTCGGATACCGCGAGCAATCTGGTTAAGGTATTCATGGGCGCCACGTTATTGTTGTATGCGGTGCGCGAAGGCTACACCTATGCGGTGGGCACCAAGGAACTGATCAAGCAATACGAATTCATGCTGCGCATCTTCGACAATGCCCATCGGCGCCTGACGGAAGCCGCCAGTGCCGCTGAGCAACGCATGATCCTGTACGCCCTGGGGCAGTCAGCCCTGGACGAGCACTCGGACTGGATTCTCATGCACCGGGAGCGATCCCTGGATGAAAGTGAGATCTGGCGCATGGGGAGCTGATGACACCAGAGCGGAGCGATGGCAAGACAGCTGCGCGGATGGAAGGTGTGAAAACTTTCATAGCGTTCCCAAAACAAAGCGAATCCACATCACTGTCAGAACCACATTGCTGAAGGCAAACACAAACAACCGGTGCATAACCTTGTTGTAGGTGACGTGAATGAGGCTGTGGACGATACGCAGTGCGCAGTAGGTCCAGGCGCCGTACAAGAACACCCGGTCAACCCCCTCGGTGACCACCAGGGACAGACATAACACATAAAACAGGACGGGCAGTTCCAGCAGGTTCATCAGATTGCGGTTGGGCAGGCTCACAAAGGGAGGCACCCTTGCCGATTCGCCGTAACGGAAATCCTCGTCGGTCACCTGGCGCTGCACGGCCGCCCGGATACGTCGCAGCGGCACCAGCAGCAGAATGCCCAGGGTCCACAGCGCCAGGGCGGCCATGGGTTGGAGAATGCTCGAGGGATCCACAGGTTCTGCCTCAGGGTGCGGCGGGGCGCGCTGCCGGCAGGGCAAACGCCACCAGCTCCGGGGTATGGCTGCGATCGCCGATGGCAACCACCACTAATTGACGCCCGTCGGCCAGGTAGGTCACCGGTGCGCCGGTGGTGCCGGCTTCCAGTTCCACTTCCCAGATCACTTCTCCCGTGGCCTTGTCATAGGCGCGGAACATGGGGCCGCCGCTGTTCATGGCGATCTCGGTGGGCATGTCCGGCGGCATGCGGCCGTCGCGGGGCAGATTGGTGCGGCCTTCGCCGATGAACAGCAGGCTGCGGGTCAGCAGGGGAGAGGGGCGACCCGGCACACCCAGCTTGCCCAGGTTCAGATGGGCGATGGCCGGATGATTGCGGGGGCCGTCGCCGTTGGGCACCATCCAGACGTGATCTCCCGTGTGCATATTGATGGCGGTGATCCTGCCCCAGGGGGGCTTGAACAGGGGCAGGCCCTGGGGTCCGGCGATCAGGCGCCGGGTGCCTTTGGTGTAACGCAGGTTGCTGGATTCCGGATCGCCGGCATACAGATCGGCGATGAAGGGCGCTGTGATGGAGGGGATGTACAGATAGCCGGTCTCGGGATCGAAGGCGGCGCCCTGGATGTCCGCTCCGCCCTGGGAGCCGGGCAACTGGATGGTGCCCTGTTTGTCACCCGCATTGCTGCCGGCGATGGACGGCGGTGTGAACAGGGGCCCGGTGACGAAATCCTCCGTGATGGCCAGGGCCTGCTGATACAGCTCCGGGGTGAAATCGATCAGATTGTCCGGGGTCGAGCCCTGGCGTTCGAAGGGGGCCGGTCGGGTCGGAAACGGTTGGGTCGGCGAGGTGACTTCCCCCGGCACCGTGGATTGCGGCACCGGCCGTTCCACAATATCCCACACCGGCTCGCCACTGACCCGATCGAACACGTAGGCGAAGCCCTGCTTGGTGATCTGGGTGACGGCCTTGATGGGGCGACCGTCCACGGTGATGTCCATCAGGATGGGAGCGGCCGGCGGATCGTAGTCCCACAGACCGTGATGCACCATCTGGTAGTGCCAGCGTCGCTCGCCGGTGCTGGCGTCCACCGCCACCAGGCTCTGGCTGAACAGGTTGTCTCCCAGCCGGTGTCCGCCATACATGTCATTGGTGGAGGAGGAGATGGGCATGTACACCAGGCCCAGTTCCGCATCGGCGCTGAACAGCGACCACACCGGGGCATGGCCGGTGTAGGACCAGGCACGATCCTGCCAGGTGTTGGTGCCGAACTCCCCTTCCTGGGGAATGGTGTGAAAGACCCAGCGCAGCTCGCCGCTGCGCACATCGTAGGCCCGCACGTCACCGCGCAGGGCTTCCTTGTTTGAGAAGGCATCGCTCATGGCCTGGCCGATGACAACCACGTCATTCACCACCACTGGAACACCGCCCCAGCGATAGCGCTCCGCATCGGGATGCTCCACCTGCAGATTGACCCGGCCACCCTCGCCAAACTCCCCGATGTACTCGCCGGTGGCGGCGTCCAGGGCATAGAGCCAGGTGCCCCGCTGCACCAGGATGCGGGCACTGTTCCCATCACTCCAGTAGGCGGCGCCGCGGGTGACGGAGCCGGGCAGATCCTCCGGGCCAGAGAACAGTTGTTGAACCCAGCGGGTGGTGCCGGTGGCGGCATCGAAGGATTCCACCAGCCCGACCCCGTTGGGAACGTAGCCGGCTCCGTCGATGACGATGGGGGCCGCCACATAGTTGTCGCTGAAGCGTTGTTCCGGATTGATCTGCGTGTAGATGGCATCCAGTGCCGGGCGCCGCCAGACGATCGACAGTTGGTCCACGTTGCCGGCGTTGATCTGGTCCAGGGGCGCATACTTGGTGCTGCCGGTGTCGGCGCTGTACACCGGCCAGTCGCCCGCGGTGGCGCCGGTCTGTGCGAACACGTGCTGGGTGGGCGTCAGGCTGAGCAGAACCAGTGATGCCACTATCGGCAGTCGGTGAATGGCTGTCATGATGACCTCCTGAGATCGTTTTCTTATAAGCTGCTGTTATGAGCTGTGCCGACGAATGCCGCAATAGGGCGGCAAGCCCGCCTTGATCATGGCACCGTAAGGACTTCGATGGAATAAATCTGGGGCAGGTCCCGGGCGATGGAGCGCCAGTTGCCCCCCTCATCGAAACTGGCCCACACCTGACCATTGGTTGCGCCCAGATAAAGTCCCACCGGCCGGCCCTGATCCGTGGCCATGGCCTGGCGCAGTACCGTCCACCACGCCTGTTTTTCGGGGAAGCCCTGATCCTGCCGCTCCCAGGAGGATCCGCCATCCCGGGTGCGATACACCGCCGGCCTGCCGCCCGGACTGGTGCGTGGCCACAGTCCGGAGCCGTCCATGGGGAACACCCAGGCGGTGTCGACTTCCTGGGGATGCACGACCATGGGAAAGCCGATATCCCCCACGTCCTTCGGCATGTTGTTGCCGATGCGTTCCCAGCGGTCGGTCCGATGGCGGTCCAGGCGGTAGATGCCGCAGTGGTTCTGGTGATACAGACGGGTGTTTTCCAGGGGGTGCATGACCACGCAATGGGGATCGTGGCCGTAATCGTATTCGCTGCCGTCGGCCCTGGGCGGATAAAAGTCGATGGCTACACCCTTGTTGAGCGGTGCCCAGCTGGTGCCTTCGTCCCAGCTTTCGAATATGCCGCCGCTGGACATGCCGATCAGCAGGTGGGCGGGGTTGGTCTGATCCACGATGATGGAGTGCAGTCGTGGACCGTTGGGGGTGCCATCCTTGTCGCCGCTCCGCCACAGGAAAAAATCCGGATGATTGTTGAGGCCCCTGACTTCCTGCCAGGTGTCACCGCCATCCAGGCTCTTGAACAGGCCCTGGGGTGAGGTGCCGGCGTACCAGACTCCCGGCTGGCTCACATGCCCGGGGGTCAACCAGAACACGTGATCCACGCTGCGGCTGCCGCCCTCGGCTCCGGCAGGTGCAAACGCGGGGGGTTGGCTTGCCTCGGTCCAGGTCTTGCCCTGATTGCTGCTGCGCAGCACCGTGGGTCCCAGGTGTCGGCGGGCAACGGCCATCAACCAATGCTCAGGGTTCCGCGGGTCGGCGATGAAGTGATAGACGGCGGACCCCAGCTGCTCCGGGCCCCGAATGCTCCAGCGGGAGCGGGTATTGCCGGCACTGATGACCCAGGCACCTATTCGGGTGCCCACCAGCACCTGATAACTCTCCGCCATATGCATCCGAATCCTTGTTGTTTTTGTGCGGTCGTTTCGAGACTATCGGGTCGGAGATGGTAGAGTAAACCCCCGGGCTTGGATAGGGCGGCGCCAAACGGGCGAAGCGGGGGAGTTTTCTATACAATGGCCGGCCACACCAAGCGCGGGGGACGCAGGGCATGATAATCGATCTATACACCTGGAGTACGCCCAACGGCCGCAAGGTCTCCATCATGCTGGAGGAAACCGGCCTGCCTTATGGTGTGCTGCCGATCGATATCTACAAGGGCGACCAGTTCAAGCCGTCCTTTGCCCGTATCAGTCCCTACAACAAAATTCCCGCCATCGTGGATCATCAGGAATCCGTGACCCTCATCGAGTCCGGCGCCATCCTCATGTACCTGGCGATGAAAACCGGCAAGTTTCTCAGCAAGGTGGGCACCTCCCAGTACTGGGACGAGATGCAATGGCTGATGTTTCAGATAGGTAATGTGGGGCCCATGCTGGGGCAGTGCCACCACTTCGCCAAATTCAATCCCGGCAAGGCGCCCTATGCGGAGGAACGTTATCTGCTGGAAACCCGGCGAATTTACGGTGTCCTGGAAAAGCGTCTTGCCGGTCGCGATTTCCTGGCCCGGGATTATTCCATCGCCGACATCGCGACCTGGCCCTGGGTGGCCCGCTTCGAATACCACCGGGTGGATCTCCACGATTTTCCCAATGTGATGCGCTGGTATCTCGCCCTGGCGGAGCGGCCGGCGGTGCAGCGGGGCTACAAAGTTCCCGAGGACCTGCCCATACCGATGCCGTAGTGGTGCTTTACTTCTGGGCCGTTCTTCTTTAATGTTCGCCGTCTTCGGGGTGTAGCTCAGCCTGGTAGAGCACTGTCTTCGGGAGGCAGGGGCCGGAGGTTCAAATCCTCTCACCCCGACCATTTCGGCCCGCCATCCAGACCCCAGGCAACCACTGTTCGGATCGACCTGATGGCTCTTCCTGCCAGACAAACCAGTGTGGCACTGCTCCTTTCTTTGGTGGTGATCGCGGCGTTTGTCCTGTTGGTACAGGGTGGGCCACCGCCTCGGCAGGATGCTGCGGATGTGGCACCCGGTCAGTTCCTGCCCATCAATGACCCGACCCTGTTTGCCCCCGCAACCCAGCCCGTCACCACGACCGAGTTGCCCGTCAGTGCTCCCCAGCCGGTGACCGTGCCTCTGCAGGAGCTATTTGCCTTTTCCGCACCTCCCACATCACTCACGGACCAACTGGCCCGGGAAGTGGATAGCATCTACGGGGAATTTCTGGCCACCCTGGATGCCGCCAGCGGGCAGCGGGATGGGGTGCGGGATGCCCTGATTGCCAGCCTGGAAGCCCAGCGCGGCGGGGCGGATCTGCAGAATCCCTGGCAACAGGCCACCGCGCTGGCCAACTGGCTCAGTGCCGACGAGCTGGCCACCCTGGCGGAAACCCGGCAGCAGCAGGCCTTCGCCCGTTTCGTTCAGGTGCAGGAACCCCAACTGCTGTTGCTGGCACCCCAACTCGATACCGCAACCCGGCAGCAGGTGCTGGGTGTGCTGTTTGCCGAAATGCCGTCACTGGATGGGGACTTCAGTCTCGCTTCAGGCACGGTGACCGCCGCCGGTGCCCCGTCCCTGCCGGACTATCTGCAGGCCCAGCGGGATGCCGTGGATCGGGCCCGGCAGATTCTCAACAATACCCTTGCGCCCGATGTGATCCGTCAGGTGGAGCCCTACCTGCAGTCCCTGACCGCCGGTGTCGACACGGCCGCCAGAATTTTTTCCAACTGACTACCGGCCAACCGGTTCAGCCGGCGCCTGTCCAGCAGGTCGTTGAGCCCGACCCTGCCGAACACGTTGAGGGTATCCAGGTTGAACATATCCACGGCCGCCCGCTTCCCAATGCCGGGCACCCCATGACAGCAGATTCTTTTGACGTACAATGACGGCTGATTCCTGCAGAAGCGTTCCCATGTCCGATGCCCTCAGTAAAACCTTCGATGAGCTGATTGCCCTCAATTTCCAGCTCTACAATGGCCTGTTCCTCACCTTGCCTCTGGATGCCGTGGAGCAGACCGGCTTGTTGCTGCCGCTGTTGGAGGCGGATTGCGAGCGGGGTCTGCAGGCCGGCAAAGACCCGACCGCCATCATCGACGGTTTTTTCGCCACCCACAAATCCCATTTCACCGAACAGCAGCGCATCGCCTTCCTGTTCAAGATCATTCAGTACGTGGAGCGCCAGGTGGTATTGATCGACGCGCTGGAGGACGCGGCCTACAGCAAGATGCATCAGGTGGAAAAACTGAACGTGCTGCGCCAGCTGACAGACCGGGTCAGGACGGACAATCTGCAGCCGCGCTTTTCCGACGTGCTGCGCAGTTTCGGCATCCGGGTCACCCTCACGGCCCATCCTACCCAGTTCTATCCCGGCCAGGTGCTGGCCATCATCAATGACCTGACCCGGGCCATCGCCGATGGCGACACGCCGGTGATCCGCGACCTGCTGCAGCAGCTGGGCAACACCCCGTTCTTCCGCAAGGAGAAGCCCTCACCCTATGACGAGGCCGTGCTGCTGACCTGGTACCTGGGCAATATCTTCTATCCCGTCATGGGACGCATCGTGGACAAGCTGGCGGAGCAGTACCGCGACGAGATCCGCAACAACCGCCGCATCATGGCCATCGGCTTCTGGCCCGGCGGCGACCGGGACGGCAATCCCTTCGTCACCGTCGATACCACCCGCCGGGTGGCGGCCAAGCTGCGCTATACCATCGCCGGCTGTTATCACCGGGACATCCGTGAACTGAAGCGGCGGCTGACCTTCGCCGGCATATACGAAACCCTGGACGGCATCGAGAAACAGTTGCACCTGGAACTGTCGGAGCACAGCCCGGTGTATTCCCTCACGGCGGACGGACTGATTGCCACGCTGGAGGACATCGAAGCCACCCTGGTGGAGCGCCACCAGTCCCTGTTCGTCAACCGGCTGCGCTCCTTCCGGCGCAAGGTGAGCCTGTTCGGCTTTTATTTCGCCAGCCTGGACATCCGCCAGGACAGCCGGGTCATCCGCAGGACCCTGGATGAGTTGCTGGCGGCCAATGCCGATCTGCTGCCCCTGGACCTAGATGGCCGGTCAGAGGTGCAGCAACTGGATGCTCTGCTGGGGATAACCGGCGAGGTGGACATCGCCCGCTTCTCCGATCCGGTGTTTCACGACACCCTGGAATCCTTCGGTGTGATCCGGGAAATACAGGCCCTGAACGGCGAGCAGGGCTGTCATCGTTACATCATCAGCAATTGCCACGGCCCGGTGGACATGGCCCGTGCCTTCGCCCTGTTCAAATTATGCGGCTGGCAGCACTATGAACTGACGGTGGACATCGTACCGTTATTCGAATCCATCGAGGACCTGCGCCGGGCCGGCGAGTACATGGGGCAGATCTACACCCACCCGCTGTACCGCCGGCATCTTGAGCGCCGCGGCAACCGCCAGACCATCATGCTCGGCTTTTCCGACGGCACCAAGGATGGTGGCTACCTGATGGCAAACTGGGGCATTTACCGAGCCAAGGAGGACCTCACTGCCGTGTCCCGTGCGCACGGCATCGAGGTGATCTTTTTCGATGGCCGCGGCGGTCCGCCGGCCCGGGGTGGCGGCAACACCTATCTGTTCTACGCGGCGCTGGGCAAGCGCATCGAGAGCAACCAGATCCAGATGACGGTGCAGGGCCAGACTGTCAGTTCACACTATGGCGTGCGCCAGGCGGCGGAACACAATCTGAGTCTGCTGCTGGCGGCGGGCCTGGAAAACAACGTGTATGACCGGCCGGAGCGGGAGCTCACGGAAGATCAGCGCCAGGTGATTCAGACCCTGGCGGAAACCAGCTATGCCACCTACCAGGCCTTCAAGCAGCACGAACTGTTTCTGCCCTACCTGGAGGAGATCAGCACCCTCAATTATTACAACCAGGCCAATATCGGCAGCCGTCCGGCCAAGCGCGGCAGTGCCGCCACATTGCGTTTCGAGGATCTGCGCGCCATTCCCTTCGTTGGCGCCTGGGCCCAGATGAAACAGAACGTGCCGGGTTATTTCGGTTTGGGATCCGCGCTGAAAGCCATGGCGGATGCCGGACGGCTGGAGGATTGCCGCGCGCTGTACCGGGAGTCGGGTTTCTTCCGCGCACTCATCTCCAACAGCATGCAGAATCTGGCCAAGTCCAATTTCAATCTCACCCGCTACCTGGAAAAGGACCCCCGTTTCGGCCGCTTCTGGCGCCTGATTCATGACGAGTTTCAACTCACCCGGGAGATGGTGCTGAAGGTGTCCGGCCAGGCCATGCTGATGGAGGACAATCCCCGTGCCCGGATGAGCATCGAGTTGCGGGAAAGGGTGGTGCTGCCGCTGTTGATCATTCAGCAGTTTGCGCTGATGAAGATCCAGGCCGCCCGCCGCGCGGACGACGATGCAGGCGCTTACCAGGAGGATTATGAAAAGATGGTGGTACGGTCCCTGTACGGCAACATCAACGCCTCCCGCAATTCGGCCTGATCACACCGCTTCATCCACCATTATGCGGGTCACCGCATCCACTTCTCCGGCCACTGCCCTGAGGGCGGGATCGTCGGACAGGGAGGCCAGCATGGCCTCGGGACGGATCAGCCCGATGCGGGTGCGCTGCTGATCGGTGAACACCGAGATGCGGCAGGGCAGGGCCATGTTGAGACGCATGTCCGATGCCAGCACCTTGGCGGCTTGCTGGGGATTGCACACTTCGAAGACCTTGCACTGTTCCTTGAAATCCACCCCTTTGCTGCGCAGGGTGTTGCCCAGGTCGTGGATGTGCAGCACGCCGAAGCCGTGACGCTTCACGGCTTCCTGCAGGTCCGTGACTGCCTGATCGAACGATTTGTCGGAATCCAGAATGTAATACATGGCACGATGTCCTCTTGGGTCGGTGGCGGATTCTGCCACAGGGTCACTCCTTGCCGAAGTGCCTGGCGCGTTCCTGCTCGAAGTTGGCTTTCAGTTCGGCAATTTTCCGCAGGGATTGCAGATAGTCGGGATGCTCCGTGGCAATGCGCAGCATCTCCTCGCTGAGCAGCTCGAAATCCGGCGCGGCTTTCGCCCGCAATTCGCTGTCGGATTCCAGGGTGTCCATGGCATTGCCCAGCAGCACCGGGTCAATGCCGTCATTGGACCAGGCGCTGCGGATCTCCGCCAGGGCATTGCGGTTGCTGCTGGTGCGCAGTTTCGAGAAGAACACCGGTTCGCATTGCCTCGCGCTGATGTGGGAATTGCTCTTGCGCACGATCCGGCATTTGATGTCCATGTCGTCGTTGCTGTTCAGGTCATTGAACAGGCGATACAGGTTGTCCTCCTCCCGTTCGATCTCATGACGCAGACCGATCAGTGTCTTTTCACCCACAACAGTGATCTCCTCGATGGGCACGGGTCGCTCCTGTGCCCAGGCTGTCACGCCCGAAGTCAGGAGCAGGAGGGACACTAACCGTGGTGTGATGGTCATGGGCTCAGCGGGGCAGCAGCCGATCGAGGGCACGGTTGATCAATTGTTCCGCCGGTGCCGGCGAGGGGCCCGTCGTGGCATCGGGTGCCGCCTGGGGTGTGTCGACACCGATGGCCCGCTGAATCAGGTCGCCGACCCGTTCCCGCACCTCGGTTTCCACCGCCCCGCGGATGATCTCCCCGACATCCGGCAGGCAGCGGGGCGCCGACAGGGTGCCGCTGCAGGCGATGGGCAGGCTGTAACCGCCGATGTCGTACTGCTGGCTGTCCCGGGTGGCGGTGGCCGCATCCACGCTGGTGAGCAGATCGAAGGCGATGCTGTTGTCGTTGAGGTTCATCACCGTGCCACGACCGCTGACCTGGAAGCCCGGGGAGCGGATCAGCATGTCGTTGCTGCTCACCACCCCGTCGTTGATGGCCAGGGTGGCTGCGAAGGAATCGAAGGCGGTCTGCTCGCCCCGCTGCACATCGGCGGGACGCCGGCTGCGGATCATGGTTTCCAGCTGGTTGAGCACGCTGGCGACATCGACACCACGCAGCACACCATCCTCCAGGGCTATGCGTCCGCTGCCGTTGAGACCCGCCTTGAGGGCGTTGGTATCGGCGCCGCTGGCTTCCAGGGTCAATTGCACATTGCCCTGGCCGGTCACATAAGTGGCATTCATCAGATCCTGAAGCAGGGCACCCATTGCCACCTGCCGTAGTTCCGCCGTGAGGGAGGCCTGGGGGATCGCCGGATTCACATTCAAACTGGCATTGCCGTCAAAGCTGCCCTCGTAAAGGCTGGTGCGCAGCGGTGAAAGTTGCAACTGGCCCTCTCTTGCATTCAATCCCAGGGTGATTTCCGACAAGGTGAGGCCGGCGATACCCAGCCGTGCCACGCTCAGTTCGCCGTTGACGGACAGGCTGCGCAGCAGCTCCACCGGTAGCTCCGTCGTGCCGGCATTCGAGCTGCCGGCGGCGGGGGCTTCCGTGGCCGGCAGATAGCGGTCCACATCCAGATCCGACACGGACAGATCGAACTCCACGGAGGGACCGTCCAGATCGGGCAGTGCCAGTCTGCCGCGTACACTGGTGTCATCCAGCTGCAGGTCCAGTTCCTCCAGGCTGAGGTGATCGGCAGAACCGGAGAACTGGGCATTGAAGGCGAGGTCCTGCAGGACGGTGGCATCGCTGGTATCCGGTGCTGGCTGATTGAGCTGCTGCAACAGCCGGCGAGGATTGAAGTTTTCCACCGCGACACGCCCATCGAAATTGGGCGCCGAGAGTATATTGGCCGCATTGATGTTGGCATTCACGTCCAGACCCAGCCCGGTGAGGGTGAGGGCTTCCAGGGTCACGGTTTCCCGATCCAGGTTGATGCGGCTGGGGGCATTGAGGGCCACGGTCACCGGGGTGTTGCCGATGGGTCCGCCGGCCAGGGTGACATCGAAGCGGGCGGGGCTGACGGTCAGGTCGCTGCGACCGCCGGATACTCCCACCTGCATGGAAAGACTTTGCAGAACTTCGCCCAGATCGCCCTGGTCGATTGCGGTCAGCACCTCCCGCAGATTGCTGCCGCTGAGATTCAGATTGCCGGTGACCGTGCCGCGGCTGTTGCTCATGTCACGGGTGGAGACCGTGCCATCGAGCGCCAGACCCAGTCCCTGGGCACTCAGCACAGGCACCTGAATGTTGCCGGCGCCGATGTCCGCATCGAACTGGGCGTTGACGGTGAATGACTTGTTGCCCACACTGTTGAGCCTCTCGCCATATTGATAAATGGGCGACTCGACCCCGTCATGGAACCAGCCGCCGATCTGCAGCATCAGTGGCAGGTCGGGTCCGGCGGCGGTCAGGTTGCCGCGCAGCACGGGAGAATCGGAGTTTATCTCGCTGGCGTTGAGGCTGCCATTGAGGGTCGCGCCCAGCAGCCGCACGTCCAGGGTGGGCACGTCCACCCGGCCCTGCTGCAGGTTGGCATCGAAGCGGGAGTCCACCGAGAAGGCCTTGTCGTTGACCACCCGCAGTTCCCGCCCGGCCTGGGCCAGGGTGGAATCGCGGCCACCGCTCAGTTGACCTATCACTTCCACTACGGCGGGCAGATCGGGCCCGGCGGCATTCAATTGACCGCTGATGACCGGTTGCCCGGATTGCAGACTGGCGGCATTGATGGTGCCGCTCAGGGTGGAGCCCAGCAGCCCGGCCTGCAGGTCGGCAACCGACACAGTATCGGTTGTGGCGGTCACGGTAGTCTGCAGATTGAAGGCGCGGTTGGGCAGGGCGGCGATCTGGCCGGCGAGGGGCTCAACTCCGGCGATGCGCAGCAGCAGGGCCATGTCGCTGCCCGACAGATTGACATCGGCCTCGTACACCGGCGAGTTGCCATTGAGGCCGCGACCGTCGATGCGGGCCTGCAGGCGGGTGTTGAGCGCGGTGAGATTGAGGGACGGCACACTGAGGGTGCCGGCATCCAGATCCATGTTCACCGCCGTGTTGACATCCAGGTTGGCGGACCCGTCGGGCACGTTGGCGCCGCTCAATACGGTGCGCAGCCGGATGGGGTCGAGATCATAGCGGCCATTATCCAGATCGTAGTTGGCTGTGGCGGTGAAATTCACCTCGGCTGTCAGCCGCGGCCGGCTGGCGGATGCGGTGAAGGTGAGGTTCATGTCGATCGGGTCACCGTAGGTCAGGGCACCGGTGGTGAATGTGAAATCCTCCACAGCATAACGCACGTCATTGGCGCGATCGTCCACGGTCAGGTTCACGTTGCGGATGTCCACGCCGCCCAGCAGGATATTGCCCAGGGGCGCATCGTTGCCGGGCCCGGCGGAGGGGGTATCGGTGACCTCAGCGGATGTCAGGTCCGCCCAGTTGTTGCTGCCGTCTTCGGCGACGATGAGATTGAGCGACACACCCTGGATATGCACGGTGTCGATCTCGAAGCTGTTGTTCAACATGGGCAGCAGCTTGATACGCAGTGCGGCATAGTCAGCGCTGAACATCGGCTGGTCACCAAAACCCGGCGGATTGCCCACAGCCACATTGTTGACGGTGAAGCCGAACCAGGGATACACGCTGAAGTCGATATCGCCACCCAGGGTCCATTGGCGCCCGGTGGCCTGGGAAAATTCGTTGGCGACCCGCTCCTTGTAGTCATTGGGATCCAGGGTGAACAGGTAGGCCGTGGAAAGGATGATCACGGCGGTGACCAGAGCCAGACAAATGAGAAAAATTCTGAACAGCGTCTTCATGAGGGGATTCCCGTGACCAAAAACTTAAAGCCAAAGCCAGGTACAGTCTATAGAATTCGGAGCCAGGCCTCGTAAGCGGCGACTATACCTAAGAATTTTCACAATACTATGATCAAACCCCTGGTTTTTCGCGAAGCGATGGAAGAAGACCTTGATGCGCTGATTGCCATCGAAACGGAGTGCTTCGCCACCGATCGCCTGTCCCGTCGCCGCATGCGCCACTGGATCAAGGCACAGAACCGGATACTGCTGGTGGCCCAGGATGAAAGGGGCTTGCTGGGCTATGCCCTGGTGCTGCTGCATCGGGGCACCCGCCTGGCCCGCCTGTACTCCATCGCCATCACGGCCCGTGCCCGGGGCACCGGCCTGGGCCGCAAGCTGATGAAAAAGATCGAGGCGGCGGCATCGGAAAAAGGCCGGCTGTTCATGCGGTTGGAAGTGGCCAAGGACAACAGCGCCGCCATCAATCTCTACGAAAAGCTGGGCTACCAGGTGTTTGACACCTTCGAAGACTACTACGAAAACCACCAGGATGCCCTGCGCATGCAGAAGCGCATCCGCTATATCCCGGCCAATGCCCTGAGCCGGCAGGTTCCCTGGTATGAGCAGTCCACGGATTTCACCTGTGGACCGGCCGCCCTCATGATGGCCATGGGCAGCCTCGACAACACCATCCGGCTCAACCGGGAGCTGGAGCTGGATATCTGGCGCGAAGCCACCACCATTTTCATGACCTCCGGCCACGGCGGCAGCCATCCCATCGGCCTGGCCCTGGCCGCCAAGGCCAGGGGTTTCGGGGCGGAGGTGAGCATCAACAAGGACACCCCGGCCTTCGTGGCGGGGGTGCGCAACCCGGAGAAAAAAGCGGTGATCGCCCTGGTGGACCGCCAGTTCCGCGACAAGGCGCGAAGTGCCGGAGTGAAAATCCGCAAGCAGGAGGTGTCCCAGGATCTCATCGCCCGCTGGATGCAGGCCGGCGCCGCCGTGCTGGTGCTGATCAGCACCTACCAGCTGGATGGCAAGAAGAATCCCCATTGGGTGGTGGTGACCGGCATGGACGATGTGTGTCTCTATGTCCACGACCCGGGTCCGCCGGAGGAAAACCAGACGCCGCTGGACCTGCGCCATGTCCCGGTGGCCCGGGCGGATTTCGCGAAGATGTCCACCTTCGGCAGCGAGCGCCTGCGCACTGCCGTGGTGATCTGGCCCAGAAATTAAGGGGACGAAATTAAGGGGACGGAGGGATTACTTTTTAATCCCTCCGTCCCCTTTCTTTTTGGTCAGCAGGCCGCCTACTGTTCTGGCGCCCTCCACCAGGCGGGCTTCCAGGTTGTTGAGATGGTGGGCCGCCACATCGCGGCGGGCCAGTTTGTTGCCGACCCAGTAGCCGAGCCAGGCGATGGCGATCCACAGCACGATGGAATCGCCGCTGTCGGTCCAGTAGGTGAACCACAGAAACGCAGACAACAGATTGGTCAGCTGGTTGATTCCGACGCTGATGAGGAACTCCACGAAGTTTTCCTGCATGCGGGTCACCACCACCACCGGATGCAGCAGGAAGCCGAACAGATCCCCCATTTCGATGACGAAGAAGGTCCACAGGCCCGCCAGACCATAAAACCCGCTGCCGAACCACATCCATTTCTTGTAGAGGAAATTGGCCTGCTTGCTGGAGCTGGCCTTGAGGCCCTGCTTCATCTCCTTGACCCGGGCCGCCACCAGCTTGTGATTGGCGTCGCGATCGATTTCACCGCTCAGATAAAGCCAGCGGAAGATCAACCAGCTGAGGCACACCATGGGCACGCCCATAAGGGCAATCACTTCGATCCAGTTGAGCAGATTTATGTCGGACATTGAACTGGCCTGGCGTATTATTCCGTGGCTCGGCAGAGTGGTGCTGTAACGTTTTTGTCACATTCCCTTCCGAATAGCAATTATAGACTGGCGCGATTTTCATACCCTTAGCATTACCGGCATTCAAGGAGCGCACACTGTGGCCTCACCAAGAATAGATAAGTTGAGCCTGTTTTTCGGGTTTCTGTTGGCAGGGTTCACACTGTACTTCATTGTTTGGGGCCTGGGCTATACCAACAACAACAGCCCTACCATTTTCATCCTGGCCAGTCTTTTCGGCCTCTTCATGGCCTTCAATGTCGGCGGCAATGACGTCGCCAACTCCTTCGGCACCAGTGTGGGCGCCGGCACTCTCACCATGAAGCAGGCGCTGGCGGTGGCTGCCATTTTTGAAGTCAGCGGCGCGGTGATTGCCGGGGGCGAGGTCACGGATACCATTCGCCAGGGCATCGTGGACCTGGGTGACATGGCCGTTGAGCCCATGGAATTCGTCTACATCATGATGTCGGCCCTGCTGGCCGCTGCCCTGTGGCTGTTGTTTGCCACCAAGAAGGGCTATCCGGTGTCCACCACCCACTCCATCATCGGTGGCATCGTGGGCAGTTCCATCGCCCTTGGTGTATTGATCAGCGGGGCAGATGCAGCCTTCGCCCTGGTGCATTGGGACCAGATCGGACTCATCGCGCTTTCCTGGGTCATATCACCCGTCCTGGGAGGCCTGGCCTCCTACAGCCTGTTCCTGATGATCAAGCAGCATATCCTGCTGTACAACGAGCAGGCGGAGCAGGCGCTGGGTGTGATCAAGGAGGAAAAGCGCAATCACAAGGAAGCGCACAAGAAGGCCTTCGAGCGCCTGGATGAACTGGAAAAAGTCGCCTATGCCGGCGCCCTGGCCCGGGACGCCCACGTCTACCACGAGGCTGACTTCGACGTCGATGATCTTGAATCGGAGTATTTCAAGGAACTGCAACGAATCGAGGATAAGAAATACAGCATCGAGGCCCACCGGGCTCTGGAGAATTGGGTGCCCCTGGTCTCTGCCCTGGGCGCCATGGTCATCTCCGCCATGCTGCTGTTCAAGGGGCTCAAGAATCTTGAGCTGGGACTGACCACGCTCCATAACTTTCTTATCATGGGCATGGTGGGCGCATCAGTATGGATGGGCACCCTGATCTTTGCCAAGACCATGCGTGGTGAATCCCTGTCACGCTCCACCTTCATGCTGTTCAGCTGGATGCAGGTGTTTACCGCATCGGGCTTTGCCTTCAGTCACGGCTCCAATGATATCGCCAATGCCATTGGTCCCTTCGCCGCCATCATGGATGTGCTGCGCAGTGGTGTCGTCGGCGAGTCCGCCGCCATTCCCACCATCACCATGGTGACCTTCGGCGTTGCACTGATCGCCGGCCTCTGGTTCATTGGCCGTGAGGTGATCATGACCGTAGGCACCCACATCACCACCATGCATCCGGCATCGGGCTTCGCAGCGGAGTTGTCCGCTGCCGCCGTGGTACTGGGTGCATCACTGCTGGGTATCCCGGTGTCCAGCACCCATATCCTCATCGGTGCAGTGCTGGGTATCGGACTGGTGAATGCACAGAACAACTGGAGTTTGATGAAGCCCATTGTGCTGGCCTGGGTGATTACCCTGCCGGCGGCGGCCACCCTCAGCGCGCTGTGCCTGGTCATTCTGCGCTCGGTGTTCTAGTACAACCTGCCGGCCACACCAACGCGGATCAGCCGCAGCGCCCCGGCAGGGCGGCAATCCAGGCGCGAATCAGCCCCACACCCTCGGCATGCATCAGGCTGCGCCCCAGCTCCGGCATCATTTCATCCGGCGCCGTGGACTGCAGGCGGTACAACAGGATGGAATCCTCCGGTGCCCCCGGCGTGATCCCGTAACGCCGGTTGCCGGTGCCGCCACCGGCCGCCACCGGACCCTTGCAGATGCCCAGGTCCACACCTTCCCGTGCAAAACCGTCCAGCAACAGGGCCGAGGTGTCGGCCGGGCCGCGGGGGTTGTGGCAGTGGCCGCAGTTCATGTCCAGATAGGCCCGGGCCCGTTTATCCAGGTTTGCCGATGCATCCTGCCAGCGGGGGACCGGTAGTGTGTCCGGCAATTCATTCAGCCAGCCACGGGCCTGCCACTGCTGCAGTGCTGTCAATCCATCGGCCGTTGAGGTCAGGGTGGCAAGCTGATGACTCACCGCCCCCAGGGGCTGCAGGCCGCCGTCGGGATGCTCCTTCACGTGACACCCGGCACACTGGTTTTCATTGGGCACGAAGTAGGTGAATGCCTGGCCGCCGCTGTCACTCACCAGGGTGGCCGGCAGGCTGGCTCCGGCCACCCTCCGGAAGGCCTCGGTCTGCTCGTCATTCCACACATACACCAAAGGATCCCAGCCCTGCTCACGCCGCACCAGCAGTCGGGTTTCGATGAGCCGGTGCCGTTGCAGTGACAGGCCCGCAGTCGCCCCCGTATCAGGTGCCAGTTGGAACTCGCCGGTATCGGTGGTGGGGTAGTAGAAGGTCTTGCTGAGGATCGTCCCCTCCGGGTAATCGAGGCTGCCTGCTGTCACTGAAATCCGCTGCCCAGGGGGAATCCAGGCGCCGCGCAGCTTGTGGGCATAGTCGGTGAACAGGGTGTTGGCGGGGACGAATACCGCGGTGTCCTGATGGGGTGCCAGGTGTTCCTGGTTAAGATCGAAAAGCCCCCACTCGGAGAGGCGCTGTGGTGCGGTGTCAGTGTGATACACCGGGCCGCTGTCCTCACAGGACTGCAGCAGCAGGCCGGTGAGGAGCAGGGCGGCGAAGGTTTTACCGGGCCGGATCACGGGGCGGAACTGAGCTGGATCTCCGACAGGGCCGGCAGCTTGCACTGGTGGGTGCTGATGTCGAAACTGGGCGCGGCAAAGCCATTGCTGCCATCCAGATTGACGAAGTCCGCATCGCCGTTGTTCATCAGGCACAACACCTGATTCGGCGTGCGGCCCTCGGCGATCAAACCATCCCACACGATATCGGGAATGGGAGCGCCGTTGGTGGCAGCCTGCAATTCCGTCAGCAGGGGGTTGTCCGGAATCGTACCGCCACCGATGAAGCTGTTGTCATGGATGTGGATGCTTTCCGGGTAGGGGTCGTAGTTGGGATCGTTGATGGGCATGCCGGTGAGACCGTATCCGATCACCATGATGTTGGCGTTGTTGTTGTCGCTGAACTGGTTGCCGAACACCTCGATGTTGTCATTGGCCATGATCATCAGCCCCGACCCGTTGGGGACGGTGGCCACGATATTGCCTTCCGGCGCGAAATTGTCTGTGTTGTTGGCGTAGATGCGGTTGTTGAACACCCGGGTGTTGCGGCCGCCCTGCACCGGCAGGTCCGGCAGATCGAACACCAGGATGCCGCCGGTGTTGTTGGTGGCCACGTTGTCGTAGACGTCGGCAAAGGTGGAGTTCTCGATCTCGATGCCCGCCACGTTGTACTCAGCGCGGGAGTTGCGCACGATGATGTTGCTGGACTGGCCCACGTAGATGCCCGCGTCGGAGGCACCGATGGCCACGGCGCCGTCGATCAGCACGTTCTGTGACTGCACCGGATAAATGCCGTAGGCGCCGTTGCTGGTGAGGGGGCCGGCGGTCCACTCGGTGCGCACATTGCGGATGGTGACGTTCTCACTTTCATTGATCTTGAGGGCATCGCCCACGGTGTCCTCGATGGCCAGATCCTGGATGGTGAAATCATTGGCATTCACCAGCAGGCCTTCGGCGCCCTGCAGCTGGTTCTTGAAGGACAGGATGGTGGCATTCATGCCAACGCCTCGGATGGTCACGCCGTCCACGGTGAGGGACAGGCTGCGGGTGATGTTGTGCACCCCGGCCGGGATGTCGATCATGGCGCCGGGCCGGGCCTCGATCAACTGCTGTTGCAGAACCTCCTCGAAACTCAGTACCGGAGCGGGCGGCGTGGGCGGTTCGGATTCGCTGCAGGCCACCAGGACACTGGCCAGCCCGGCCAGCAGCACCCAGTTGCCGTTGTGGGGTAATTCCTTCATAGCCTTGCCTCGCTTGCATTGCAGGTTGGAAACGGTTGCGCCAGTATAACGTGCCCATGCGATTAGTCAGCTCCCATCCACCGCCTTATTTGCCCGAGTCCGGTCAGACCACGGTCCTGCGTCTGGGCCTGCAGTCACTCGATGCGGCGCAGTGGATGCCCACCGATTCCGATCTGCCCCGCTATCACCAGCACAAGCTGTGGGCCCGTCAGCAGTATGGCGACAAGGTGTACCAGGCCCTGCCCGGGTCGGAGGCCGCCCAGGCGGAACTGCAGGCGCTGTTACTGCAACATTTATTGGATGATCAGGCGGCGCTGTACCGACGGGAGGGCAACCGGCTGGTCCATGCGCCTTCGCAGCTGAGCTGGGATCTCACGGATCACTCCCTGTGGCAGACATCCCTGTGGGTGGCGGAAGACCTCTGTCTGCTGGAAGCCGACGGCGACGGCGACTACCGCCTCACCGCCGCCAGTGTGTGTGCCCCCTCCAACTGGCCGCTGGAGGAAAAGATGGGCGCCAACCTGGACCGCATCCACGACCCGGTGCCCGGTTACGAGCAAGAACTGGCCGCCCGGGTCAACCGCCTGTTCGCCAGCCTGCAACCCCATAAGCCCTTGCTGCGTTTCAATTGGTCCCTGCAGCGGGACAGCGAACTGTTCTGGCGTAAGGACCTGGGCTCGGGAGTGGGCAAAGGCTCCGCCGAACCCTACTGGCGGGTGGAACGGCAAACCCTGCGGCGCCTGCCCCGCAGCGGCGCCATCGTGTTCGGCATCCGCATCAGCCTGCATAGCGTGCAAAGTCTGGCCGCCTTTCCGGGCGCCCAGGCCGCCCTCGCCGCCACCCTGGCCACCCTCCCGCCCGACCAACAACGCTATAAGGGGACGGAGGGATTACTTTTTGATCAATCCGTCACTTTCATCGCGCCGCCCGCTGCATTACCCTAGGACTCGTTTCCTGTCTGCCAGGGATTGGCCCATCAGAACTGTCTGAACAGTAAAGAGGTCATCCATGCCCAATCTATTCACTGCATCCCCCTCGCGGACCCTGCTGGCTCTGGCAGTCAGCGCTGCCCTGAGCAGTGCCGCCCTGGCCCAGGACTCCGCCTATACCCCGCCCCGCACCGCCTGGGGAGTGCCCGATGTGCAGGGCCAGTGGAACTACGATACCCGCACGTCTCTGGAGCGGCCCGATGTCTACAACGGCGAGCTGGAAATCGACGAACAGGCCATGCGCACCCTGATGGTGTCCACCCCGGATTACATCGCTGCACTGGAAGCCAATGGCGCCGAGGCTCCCGGCCCCCACAACGTGGGCGGCTACAACGGCTTCTGGATCACCCCCGGTGAGGCGCTGGCCTATATGAATGGCAAATACCGCACCTCCATCATCGTGGATCCGCCCACCGGCAAGATCCCCTGGAAGGAAGGCGGCCAGCAACTGCGTCGCGAGCAGCAGCGGGAGATGCAACCCATCGGTCGCGACGAAAGCGATGGACCCGAGGGCCGTACTCTGTCTGACCGCTGCCTGAAAAGCTTTGCCTCCACCGCGCCCTTCATGAGCAGCCTCTACAACAACAACATGCAGATCGTGCAGTCGCCCACCCATGTGATGCTGCTGGCGGAGATGGCCCACGACGCCCGCATCGTGAAGATCGACCAGCAGCACAAGGACCTGCCCTATGAAAAATGGCTGGGGGATTCCATCGGCTATTACGACGGCGATGACCTGGTGGTGGTGACCGTCAACTTCCACCCGCTGCAGGTGGCCAGCGAGCGCCTCACCTCCGCCAACCTGAAACTGACCGAACGCTTCACCCGGGTGGCGGATGACAAGCTGCATTACTCCTTCACCATCGACGACCCGGAGCTCTACACCCAGCCCTGGACCGGCGAGCTGCCCATGTACACCGCCGAGGGTCTTTACGAATACGCCTGCCACGAAGGCAATTACGCCATGCCGGCGATTCTGGGCGGCGCCCGCCGTCTGGAAATGGAAGCGGCCAAGGGGCAATAGACCAGCCCGCGCAAAGGGAAGCACCATGCAAACGGTTGCTGCAATAAATGGCAGGCGGCGGGCGGCGTTGATGTTGCTGCCAGCGGTGCTCCTGGGGCTGTGGCTGATCCGATCCGGTCCGGCCACAACACAGCGCGTGCCTGACACCGCAAGCCAGTCAGCCCCTGCCGTGGACGGGGTACGGGTCGACTCCCCGCCGCTCACGGCAGAACACACCCTCACCGAAGACCCTGCCACCACCGATCGCGACGCCCCCACCCCTGTCACCCACGCTGCGCCACCAACGACTGACCAGATAACAATCGCGATAGACCCGGTTTCAGGGTCCGCTACCCCGGCACCCGATTCCTCCGACGCGCAAGAACCCGAAACTCAACGCTTGAGCGGCCGCGTGTTTGCCATCATCGAGGAAGTGCAGGCGCGCCAGCTGGAGGGGCAGTGGGACGAGGCCCTCAATGAGATGAACGCACTGTACAACGAATTCGAGAGCCTCAATTCCTTCGAGCAGGTCACCCTGTTGAACTATTACACTAACGCCCTGTTGGCTCTGAACATGTGGCCGGAATCCATCACCGCCTTTGAGAAGATGTTGACGGTGCAGGAGCTGCGGCCCGACATCCAGGCACGGGCGCTGCTGTCCCTGGGTCAGCTAAATGCCCGCTTCGGGGACCGGCAGGCGGCCAAAACGCATTTGCAAACCTGGCTCGTGTTCACCGAAGGCATGGAGGGTGTGGACGACCAACAAACCCAGCGCGCCATTCAACTGCTGGCATCACTGAACGAGGACCCCTGATGCAACGCCGCACCCTGTTGAGAATCACCCGGGACGCCCTGGCACTGGCGGCTGTCAGCCCCATGCCCGCCCGCGCCCAATCAACCGGCTTCACCTTCTACTCTTCCCTGGCCGAGGAATGGTACAGCGGCGGCAGCACCTTCCCCTGGCTATCCACCACCGCCAATAACAACCGTCAGGTGGTGAACGTGTTTCACCGCAGCTTCGGCACCGAGGGCAAGCCGGACCTGGTGCTGGTACACGGCTACCCCACCTGCAGTTTTGACTACCGTGACTTGATCGACCTGCTGCAGGACGACTACCGCATCCACGTGCTGGACTTTCCCGGCTTCGGCTTCTCCGACAAACCCCAGCCCGACTACCACTACATGATCGAGGACGACGCCCGCCTGCTGGATCACTTCGTGGACCAGGTGCTGGGCCTGGAATCATTCCATCTGTTCACCCACGACCGCGGAGTCAGTGTGGGTCTGGCGTTTCTGGGCCATTACCTGGATCGGCCCGCCAACGATTACCGCATCACCTACCACTTCATGAGCAACAGCGGCATGTTCCTGCCCCTGGCGACCCTCAGCGAACAACAGACCGTGCTGCTGGACCCGGTGCGCGGCCCCGAGGCCATCGCCCGACTCAAGGCCCAGCCCCGGCTTACCGAGGGCGACCCGGTGCAGGTTGCCTATGCCGACATCCATGCCTTCAATGACGGTATCGGCGCCCGCCTCCATGTCGGCAAATACCTGCTGGAGCGGGCCGCCAACGAAACCCGCTGGCTGGACAACCTGCACCGCAGCCCCATCCCCACCGGCTATCTGTGGGGACTGCTGGACCCGGTGAACCCGGTGCGCATTGCCAACCACGTATGGGCCACCTATCTTAACGACCGGGAGGTGGAATCCTCGTTCTGGTACCTGCCCACCGCCGGCCATTATCCTCAGCGGGACAAGCCCGGAGCCGTTGCCGAGGTGATTCGCACCTGCCTGAACGGTCAGGTGCCATCCCGCGCCGAAGAAGACAACTATATCCGCCGCAGTACAGCGCAACGCCGCTCGGCGGACGACCCGTTGCTGGTGGGTCATTCAACCATTCGGCCCATGTCCTTCCCGGGAGCGGTGGAGTACAGTCCGGATGGGTATCGGTGAGGAATGAGGTTAATGTCGAGTGGGCGTCCTCTTGAGAAGGAAGTGAATACAACCTGATGTCGAGAGCAATGTTATGAGCCCGATCGAAATGGCTGAAATCACAACCATAGGCATCAGAAAAGGCGGCACCCCCTAATTAACGAAGCAGCCCTCCCAGGAGTAATGCTCATGAACACAATCCGGCTCATCACTCTTGCTCTTTCCATGTTTTTACCGGTCGTCGGCGTCGCCCAGCAACAGGACCGCTATGACTACAGGGCCCCTCAACGGTCCATGGTGCAACGGGGTCAGCAGGCGGTGTTCATGTGCAACGGCCTGTTCACCAGCCATCGCACTCTTGAGCAGGTGTTTGCCCAGGAGCTGGCATTTCTGCGCAATCCCATCGGCACCGCCGCAGGGGGCGATTACCGGGTCGATTGGGATCGCAGGGCGGTGGAGGTCGGTGCGGCGGGTGATGCGCCGGTGATGCGCGCGGCCTTCCGTGATGGCATCGGTTGCGTGATCCTGGCGCCGGACCAGACCCTGGCCGACATCGACAGCCTGCCGGAGTTGACCCTGCCGCCGGTGCCGGGTGATGCGGCGCAGATTCCCTGGCCCAACGGCGATCTCATTCCATCGCAACCCCTGCCGGCCGGCATCGACCCGGCTGTCTTGCAGGCCGCCTCCGACTGGGCCTTTGAGCGTCCCACACCGGAGCAGGTCACCTTGAGTCTGCTGGTGGTGTACCAGGGTCAGATCATTCACGAGCGTTATGCGCCGGGAGTGGATATGACGACTCGGACCCGCACCTGGTCCACCGCCAAGAGCATCGCCTCCGCCCTGATCGGCATGCTGGTGGATGAGGGCCGGATGTCCCTCGATGCGCCGCTGCCCTTCGACTGGCTGCCCCAGGCCCGGGATGGGGAACACGACCCACGCCGCCACATCACCCTGCGCCATGTGCTGAACATGTCCAGCGGGCTGGAGACCATCGACAACAACGGCCTGGAGTATGCCACCGGCTCCGGCCTGTCCTACTGGGCCGGCGCCAGCTCGGTGACCGGTGCCCGCAACCGCGCCCTGATCCGCGAACCCGGGGCCCACTGGGATTACGAGAACTACGACACCCTGCTGGCGGTGTATGCCATGAAGCTGGCCCTGGGGGGCGAGCAGGCCTACGCGGAATTTCCCCGCAAGGCCTTGCTGGACCGTATCGGCATGCGCAACACCCTGGTGAGCACCGACCGCTTCGGGGATTTCATCCTCAGCAGCCAGGTTTATACCAATGCGAGGGACCTGGCACGGTTTGGACTGCTTTACCTGAACAATGGCGTGTGGGACGGGGAGCGCCTGCTCTCCGAGGAATGGATCGAATTCTCCCGCACCCCCGCACCGGCCACCGTGGGCAGGGGCGGCCAGTACGGCGGCCAGTGGTGGCTGGTGCCGGAGGGCCGCGACGACATTCCCCGGGATGCCTATTCCACCAGCGGCAACCGTGGCCAGTACACCGTGGTGGTGCCCTCCCACGATCTGGTGATCGTGCGCCGCGGCCTGGACTACGGGCGACAGGGTTTCAGTCAGTGGGACCTGACCCGGGAAGTGCTGAAGGCTGTAGGCAAATGACGGGCCGAATAAGCGCCTGAATCAGGCGGCATCAAACGCCGGCTCGACACGGATCTCACAGCGCACCGAGTTGGCGATGAAGCACAGCTCGTGGGCATGGTGGTGCAGGGCTTCGATGGCTTGTTGATCGGGAACCCGGTCGCCGCTGAACACCGCCCGGGGAGACAGGGTCACCCGGGTGATGGCCATTTTTCCCTCGGTATTCTTTTCCATCACACCCGCGGCAGGATCGACGTAGCTGTCGAGCCGGTAACCCCGTTTGGCGGCCAGGGCCAGAAAGAACAGCATGTGACAGGAAGAAAGTGAAGCCACGAAGGCCTCCTCCGGATCCACATGAGCCGGCACCGACCAGGGCTCGGGCACGATATGGGGTGAGGCGGAGGCCGGTACCGTGACACCGCCATCGAATTCCCACGCATGTTCCCGGGAATACTGGTTGCCGATGAAGTCAGGGCCGCTGTTGGTCCAGCGGATGGTGGCGGTGTAGGTGGACATGGGTTCCGCACGTAAAGTGATGGCCAAAAATAGCGGTGGGTCGGATGGTTGTCCAGCATCGCGTTCGGGTGTGAGGGCGCAGGTGTTTGATTGCACGCGGGCCAACTGGACTTTCCCCCACCGCAGGGATACATTCAAAAGCCCTGATACCCTACATAACCTGTCCCAATAAAAAGGAAGAGAGCGCGATGAACGTCTCCAAAACCCTGCTGTCGACCCTGTTGCTTGTCCTGACCCCTGCATTGATTCACGCCCAAGAATGGCCCAGCTACGGTGGCGACAACGGCTCCCGCAAGTATTCCCCCCTGGATCAGATCAACGCGCAGAATGTGGACGATCTGACCATCGCCTGGACCTGGGACAGCGTGGACAATCCCACGGTTGCCGCCAACCTGGCGGCCGGCAACAACGCCACCGTGCCGGCGGCCTACAAGGCTACCCCCATCGTGGTGGACGGCATCATGTATGTGTCCACGTCTTACGGCCGTATCGTGGCCCTGGATGCCGCCAGCGGCAACCAGCGCTGGGCCTTCGATACCCGCGCCTGGGAGGCGGGCACGCCGCTCAATCTGGGATACAACACCCGCGGTGTGGCCTATTGGGAACGGGGCGACAAGAAGCGCCTGTTCTTCGCCACCTACGATGCCTATTTGTGGTCGGTGGATGCCGGCACCGGCGTACCCGATGCCGGGTTCGGGGACGGTGGCAAGGTGGATCTCACCCTGGGCCTGGGACGGGAAGTGAACCGCCGGGAGTACGGGGTGATCTCGCCGCCCCTGGTGACCAATGACAAGGTGATCGTCAATTCCTCCATTTCCGACGGCCCCAGCTCCATCGAAATGCCGCCGGGTCATGTGCGGGCCTTCAATCCCGACACCGGCGCCATGGAATGGGTTTTCCACACCGTGCCCCAGCCGGGTGAATTCGGCAACGACACCTGGCAGAACAATTCCTGGGAATACACCGGCAATACCAATTCCTGGACCATCATGAGTGCCGATGACGAGCTGGGCATCGTCTATATTCCCATCGGCACACCAACCAACGACTGGTATGGCGGCAAACGGCTGGGGGACAACCTGTTCGCCGAAAGTCTGGTGGCGGTACGCGCCGACAACGGCCAGCGCATCTGGCACTTCCAGATGGTGCACCATGGCCTGTGGGACTACGACCTGCCCGCCGCACCCACCCTGGTGGACATAACCGTCGATGGCCGCCCCATCAAGGCCGTTGCGCAAATTTCCAAGCAGGGCTTCACCTATGTGTTCGACCGGGTGACCGGCGAACCGGTGTGGCCCATCGTGGAGCGTCCGGTGCCGCCCAGCAATGTACCCGGCGAGGTGGCCGCGGCGACCCAGCCGTTCCCCACCAAGCCGGCACCCTTCGAGCCCCAGGGCATCAGTGATGAAACCCTGATCGACTTCACGCCCCAGTTGCGCAATGAGGCCCTGCAGATCATCGAGCAGTTCGACTACGGCCCCCTGTTTACCCCGCCATCTCTGCGGGGCACGATCCAGTTCCCCGGCTGGGCCGGCGGCGGTGAGTGGCACGGTGCGGCCTTCGATCCCGACACCGGGCTGTACTATGTTCCCTCCGCTTCCGGCCCCATCGTGGTGGCCCTTAGGGAGGCCGCCCGTGAGCGGGAGGAGATGGGTTATGTGCGAGGAGGCGCCCGTTCGGTCAGCGGACCCCAGGGTTTGCCCCTCACCAAGCCACCCTACAGCCGCATCACCGCCATTGACCTGAACACCGGGGAGCATGAATGGATGGTTCCCCATGGCGAGGGTCCGCGGCAAAAGATCATCGAAATGGGCATCCTGGACCCCGGCCCGGTGGGCAGCGGCAGCCGCACCGGCCCGGTACTGACCAAGACCCTGCTGTTCATTGCCCAGCAGGATGGTGAGAGGAATCTGTTGCGTGCCTTCGACAAGGCCAACGGTGATATCGTGCAGGAGATCGATCTGCCCCTGCCACCGGCCGGCACACCCATGACCTACATGGCCAATGGCAAGCAGTACATCAGCATCGCCGTGGGCGGCGGGCGGGATTCCAAACTCGTGACCCTGGCGCTGCCCTGACCATTTAAGGGGACGGAGGGATTATTTTTTGATCAAATTGTTCAAAATTTAATCCCTCCGTCCCGTAAAGGAATTAATGATGCCTTCGGACACCGGCCAGATTGTACTCGGCATAGACCTCGACGGCGTCTGCGCGGACTTCTATTCGCGCATGCGGGAGATCGCCGCCGAGTGGTTCGAGCGGGACATCGACAGCCTGTCCACCGAGGTGTCCTATGGTCTGGAGGAATGGGGTGTGCGGGAGGGCACGGACGATTACCAAAGCCTGCACCGCTTCGCCGTCACCCAGCGCAACCTGTTTGAAACCACGCCCATGATTCCCGGTGCCCGCAGCGTGCTGCGCAAGCTGTCCAACGAGGGCTACCGCATCCGCATCATCACCCACCGCCTGTACATCCACTTCTTTCACGAAACTTCGGTGCGCCAGACCATTCAATGGCTGGATAACAACGGCATACCTTATTGGGATCTGTGCTTCATGAAGGAGAAGGATCAGGTGGGGGCGGACGTCTACGTGGAGGACGCGCCGGTGAATCTGAAACGTCTGCGGGAGCGGGGCCACTACGCCATCTGCTTTGCCAACAGCACCAACCGGGATGTCAGCGAGCCCCGGGCCAGCAACTGGGACGAGGTGTATGCCCTGATCAAACAGAAGTATCCCAATTCGGCAAAATAGGTTTCCGCCGCGTTTGCCATGCACTGTTCATTTAAAAAACCAAAAGAGACATAGCATGCACAAGACAGCAACCCCCCAACTCTCCCTGGTCACCCTCGCCCTGTGCCTCGTGTGTGCCGGTGCAACCGCACAGGCTCCGCTCAGCAATTACAGCGCGGTGACCGACGCCCGCCTGATCGATCCCGAAGACCGCAACTGGCTGTCCTACCGGGGCACCCTGGACGGCTGGGGGTTCAGCCCACTGAACCAGATCACGGCAGACAACGTCGAAGAGCTGCAACCGGTGTGGACGTTTTCCACCGGTGTCACCGGCGGACATGAGTCGCCGCCCATCGTCAATGACGGCGTCATGTTCATCACCGCCCCCAATAACGACGTGTATGCACTGGACGCCGCCAGCGGTGACCTGTTGTGGCGTTACCAGCACGATCTGCCCGACAGCCTGATCGCCTTCCATCGCACCAATCGGGGTGTGGCCCTGTACGGTGACAAGGTTTACACCGCCACACTGGATGCCCGGGTGATCGCGCTGGATGCACGCACCGGCGAGAAGGTGTGGGACACAACGGTGCAGGACAACACCTTCGGCTACTACATCACCCTGGCGCCCCTGGCCATCGAGGGCAAAATCATGGTGGGCACCTCGGGAGGGGAACTGGGCATACGCGGCTTTGTCGTGGCTCTGGATAGTGAGAGCGGTGATGAGCTGTGGCGCACCTATACGGTCCCCGCCCCGGGTCAACCAGGTAATGACACCTGGCCCGGTGAGACATGGCGCACCGGCGGTGCCGCCGTGTGGGTGCCGGGTCACTACGATCCGGAATTGGGCCTGGCATATTTCGGCACCGGCAATCCCGGGCCGTGGATCGGCGATCAGCGGCCCGGCGACAACCTCTACACCAATTCGGTGATTGCCCTGGATGTGGACAACGGCGCCCTGCGTGCCCATCACCAGTACCACTGGAACGGCTCCTGGGACTGGGATGAAGTGGCCACTCCCATCCTGATGCCGGTGGAGCGGGCGGGCCGCACCATCAATGCCCTGGTGCATGCCGGCCGCAACGGCTACCTGTGGACCCTGGAGCGCAGCGCCGACCGCATCGGCTTCGTGGATGCCGTACCTTACGTGTACCAGAATGCCTTCACCAGCATCGATCCGGAAACCGGACGCCCGACCTACGATCCGGCCCATACCCCCAGCACCGGTGCCGCCACGGATTTCTGTCCGTCCCTGTGGGGCGGCAAGGACTGGCCCCCCACCGCCTACAACCCCCAGACCGGCCTGGTCTACATTCCCGCCAATGACAATCACTGCGGCCTGATCGAGGGAAGGGAAGTCACCTACATGCCCGGCAGTTCCTTCACCGGCGCGCGCACGGAAATGACCCTGCGGGACGGCGCGCAAACCATCGGTGAGATCCAGGCCTGGAACATGAACACCGGCGAGCAGGTGTGGACCCGCACCTTCGAGGATCACAACTGGGGCGGCATCCTCACCACCGGCGGCAATCTCATTTTCAGCGGCGGCACCACGGACCGCTTCTTCCGCGCCCACGATGCCCGCACCGGCGAAGAGCTGTGGCGCTTCCGCACCAACTCCGGAATCATCGGCGTGCCCTCAAGCTTTTCAGTTGACGGCAAGCAGTATGTGGCCGTGCAATCCGGCTGGGGTGTGGATGCGGCCGGCATGACCGGCCGCCTCGATCTGATCCGCGGAACCAGAACCTTTGTTCCACAGGGCGGGGTGGTGTGGGTGTTTGCCCTGCCATGATTTAAGGGGTCGGAGGGATTAAAAAGTAATCCCTCCGACCCCTTAAATCAGTCGCGCAGGCGGCTGAAGGTGAAGTCCTGGACCGCCTGGGGCTGATGGCAGGCAAAACAGGCGCTGGCTGCGGAATCCCCCACGACCCGGTTGCCAGGATCACCACCGCCGAATCCCTCGAAGCCCCAGCCACCCGTGTCGGCAAAACGGCGTGAATCCTTGTGCATGACTCCCAGCACCTTGCGCTGACCTTCGGTGATGGCGTTGCCGTCCTGCAGGGACTCCAGCAGGTCGAATACGATGACCGAGCCGTCGGGGAAGCGCTCGCTGCGATAGCCGGACAGGGCCCTTTCATTGGCATAGATATGGTGAATGCCGCCGAAGGCGCCGAACAGTGGATGCCCAGCTTCGATGACCATGCTTTTGACGTGATGCCAGCCGCGATAGTCCTCGGGATAGGGCACGGCGGACTCGGCAGCCCGCGAGCTACCGAGGACGAATACTCCCGTGGCGACTGTGAGCGAGAGGGTGACGAGGATGGACAGACTCTTGGCTTTCATGGGGCTTTCTCCTGATTCAAGATGGCTTGCAATGTGAAGCGAGCCCGTCCAGCATAGCCATGGCAGCCCGCATTGAAAGCGGGCACCGCCCGGTAGGGTAGGCACTTTTTGGTGTAATTTGATGGAAGATAACAAGAATAAAAAATCCACCCGGGGACCGAGCCAGTACCGCAAACTGGAAGATGTGGTGGGCTGCAAGTGGTCGGTGTCGGTGCTGCTGGCCGTGGAGCAGGGCATCAACCGCCCCGGCGCCATCGAACGCCATATTGTGGGATTGTCCACCAAGGTGCTGTCAGAGCGCCTGCGCAAGCTGACTGCCTATGGCCTGGTGAGCAAGCACAGTTTTTCCGAGGTGCCACCACGCACGGAATACACCCTGACTGAGGCCGGACGTAAACTGGTGACCATCATCAAGCAGATTCAAAACCTGGATTCGACCCTCAGCTCATCCTGATAACCATAAAAAAGGAACTCCCATGCGTAAACCTGTGATCATTGCCACCCTGTCCCTGTTGAGCATAAATCTGCTGGGTCTATTGACCGTTGCGAACCTGTCCAGCAATGCCCAAACCCCCATGCCGCCCGCCACCCTGGTAACCGCGGAGGTTTTCGCCGCCGGCATCGCCAGTTCGGCAGGGGATCGGCCCGGTATGGCGGTGGGGCGCTTCGTCACCACCGATGACTACCGCATCAACCTGATCCAGCGCACGGCGCCGGCCGGTGCCATCATTCACGATGTGGGCATGGAGCTGCATTACATCACCGACGGGGCCGGAACACTGGTGACCGGCGGCGTGATCGTGCGCAGAGGTGACGGCCCCGCCAGCATCGAAGGTGGTGAGGCGATTCAGGTCAGGGCGGGGGATGCGGTGCTGATCCCGGTCAACACGCCGCATCAGTACACGGCGGTGCAGGGTTCGGTCACCTATCTGGAAGTGCGGTTCTGAGTCTTACCGGCAGGTCGTGATCGGGGTGTGATGGTTTCGCTCCGGCTCAGGCGCCGGCGCGACCCAGGGCTTCCATCGTCTGCAGCCATTTTTCCCGGGTGGCGGGCTTCACACCTTCCACCAGGCCGAACAGGGATTCCCGCACCGGTTTGATGCCGACGAACTTGAGGATATTGCGTTCCAGACTCTTGAGGCTGTGGGCGCCATAGAACCAGCGATAGATGAATGCGGGCATGCCCATGGTCACCACGATCCGGGCGCTGCGGCCGTGAAGCCTGGCTTTCCAGCCTTTGCCCCCGTCGAGGTATTCAAAGGCAAAGCCCGGGCGCGCCACCTGTTCCAGAAACGCTTTCAGCAGGGCCGGCATGGTTCCCAGCCACAGGGGATAGACGATCACCAGGTGGTCGGCCCATTCGATGGCATCCTGCCCCGTCTTGATATCCTTCGCGGGTTCATCCTTCCACTCGGCCTGGCTACGCATCACCGGAAAATCCAGGTCGCCCACTTTGATGACCCGCACTTCCTTGCCGGCGGCAAGGGCGCCTTTTTGATAGGCGTCGGCCAGGGCGTGACACAGGTGCGGTGTCTGCGTATCGGGATGGCCCAGGATAACGGCGATGCGGCTGGCCACCGTCAATCCAGCGCACGGCGCAGGCTGATGGCGCCGCGGATCTGTCCCTGCTGATAACCGGTGGCGCTGTCGCCGGGATAGAGGCGTGCCAGGGCGGAGCTCACCTCCGGTGCCAGGTTGTCGCCGTGACAGGTCAGGCACAGTGGCATGGCCGGCTGGGCCTGCATGAAACGGTACTCACCGCTTCGCACTTCACCATGACTGAGGGTGGCACCGGCTTCACCGGCGGTCTGGCGACTGTCGAAGGACCTGAGGATCTGCCGCTCGAAAGCATCCGGTGTGGCATTGGCGGTATTGCGGGTTTTCAGGCTGACCCGGCGCACCGACCAGCCGCTTTGTTCACTCAGGGATTGGGCGATAAGGGGCGCCTGCACGGCACACACCTCGATGGCATTCACCGGGCCGCCGTTTTGCAGGGCTTGCTGCAGGGTGGGTAACAGGGTGCCGACGAAGCGTTGGGTGATGTACCGGGCCTCGGTCTCCAGCGCGGCCGTGTCCACGGCCGGGTCCGGACCCGTGCTGCAGCCGGCCAGCAGGATGGCCAGGGCCAGAGGACCGGCGAGTCGGGACGGGAGCAGTGTCATAAGGTCAATCCAGGTAGGAACAGCAGTAGTCGGTCACCACGTTCACCTTGATGTCGAAGGCGGCGTTGGCCGGCACCTCAAAGCTGTCCCCGTCGGTGATGGTCTGCCACACGGTTTCGCCGGGCAGCAGCACTTCCACCTCACCGGCCTGGATCTCCATCAGCTCCCGCTTGGAGGTATCGAAGCGGTATTCCCCCGGCATCATGATGCCCAGGGTCTTCTTCTCCCCGTTGGGAAAGATTAGGGTGCGGCTGGACACCTGCCCGTCGAAATAAAGGTTGGCAAAGCGCATGACGGTGACGTTTTCGAAATTGTTCATGGGAGCCTGCTCGCTGAAAGGTGGTAACAAAAAACTGCAGGAATTTTAACGGAAAATTCCCCGCCACGGGGGTTTTTCCGTGGGGTCGGTCGAGGGGTGGGTGTCGGTTGACATGTTTCGCTATGTCCTGAAGTATATAGCGCATTCATCGACGTGAAAGGTGTGCTGTGAAACCCGATTGGAAATCCCTGTGCCTGGCCCTGTTGATCCTTGGCATGGGCGGTCCCTCCGCAGCGCGGGCCGATACCCTGCTGGTGGCGGTGGCCTCCAATTTCACCACCACCCTGGAAGACATCGCTGCGCGATTCGAGGCTCAAACCGGTCATGACGTCCGCATCACCGCCGCCTCCACCGGGGTGCACTATGCCCAGATCGTCAACGGCGCGCCGTTCGATATCGTCCTGTCCGCCGATGCCGAACGACCGCGCCTGCTGGAAGAAGGGGATTACGGCATCGAGGGAACCCGCTTCACCTATGCCAGTGGCCGGCTGGTGCTGTGGAGTACTGATCCGGCCCTGGTGGACGGGGAAGGAACGGTGCTGGAGTCGGGGCAGTTTCAACGCCTGGCCGTGGCCAATCCCGACACCGCCCCCTACGGACTGGCCGCCCAACAGGTACTGGAAGCCCTGGGTCTGCTGCCGGCCGTGGCCTCGCGCCTGGTGACCGGCACCAACATCACTCAGACTCACCAGTTCGTGGCATCCGGCGCCGCCAGTCTGGGCCTGGTGGCCCTGGCCCAGGTGGCAGCCCCGGGTGTGGAGGTGCGCGGCAGTTACTGGATCGTTCCGGAGACCTTGTACCAGCCCATCGAACAACAGGCGCTATTGTTGAAAGACACGGAGGCGGGACGGGCATTCATGACTTTTCTGGCCTCTGCGGAAATCCGCCAGCTGATTCGCAGCTATGGCTATGGAGTGCCGGAGGCCGGCTCCCCCTGAGGCGGCTGATCAGGCCCGGTCGGATGCCTGGATGCTGGCCTCGTCCGGGATGCGGGAGCCGCGCTTCAGACGATTTTCCCAACGCTTGCGGGCGAAGCGGCGCATGTTGGGGATGTCGTCGGTCTCATCGATGATGGGCATGCCCAGGATGGTTTCCAGTATGTCTTCCAGGGTCACCAGTCCCAGCCAGGTGCCGTACTGGTCATAGACCAGGCCCATGTGCTGATGCTCGGCCAGCAGGGTGCTGAAGGCCGCCTCGGCCGACGTCTCGTCGGTGAATATCTGCGCCGGGCGCATCCACTGGGACACCTTGCTGTCCGGCGGCGCCCCCAGCAGGTCGGTCTGAAAGGCAATGCCATGGGGATGCTCGTCCTTGCCCAGCACCGGGTAGCGGGAAAACACCTCTTCTTCCAGCTTGGGGATCACCGCCCCCACGGTGTCGTTCACATCCAGGTATTCGCACACGGTGCGGGGAGTCATGATGTCCCGCAGCTTCACTTCATGGAGGTCGAGTATGTTGGAGATCACCCGTTGCTCGTCCTCGTCCAGTTCAGCGGTTTCCCGCCCCAGATTGGTCAGGGACTTGATCTCGCTGCGCAGGTCGGTGGTGGGCGCGGAATAGCCCATCCAGCGGGTGATCAGGTCCGACGCCTTGATGGCCGGCTTCATCACCGCCGTCATGATATTGAGCACGAACGGCAGGTAAGGCGCGATGGGCTGCCAGTGCATGGCGCCCAGGGTCTTGGGAATGATTTCCGACAGTACCAGAATCAACAGGGTCATCACCGCGGAGGCCAGGGCCAGATAGCCATCGCCGAACACCACGCCGACCTGGGCGCCCACGCCGGCCGCGCCGAAGGTGTGAGCAATGGTGTTGAGGGTGAGAATGCCGGCCAGAGGCTGATCGATGCGGTCCTTGAGGGCTTTCAGCTGGCCGTGCAGCCGCGGTCGTGTCTCACGCTGCTGGACGATGTAGCTGGGGGTGATCGATAACAATACGGCTTCCAGGATGGAACACAGAAACGAGATGGAAATCGACAATATGACAAAAGCCAGTAACAGGCCCATCGGGGTGAGTTATTCGCCTCCAGGAAAAATGACAGGCAGCGATTGTAACCCGAGCATGGCGAACGTCGACAAGGGTTACGACCCGGAGGGAGACACGCCTGGCGACACTCAACCGGCACTTCCAACTCTTACAGGACCCGAAAACGGCTTGCCAAATCAGGCACAGTCATGCCACAAATGACCAAAACTCCGGCATGCGCACTGAGCCGAAATTTGCGTATTGCTCCAATCGCTTACTTAATATAGTTAAATAACAACAGGTTATATAGTTTTTAAACATTGTGGCACGGCTTATGCAATTACTTTGGCAGAGCAAAGTTTTGCCATTATCAAAGCTCGAGGAGACCGACATGACCCATTTGAAAAGCATGATCCTATTAATGACCGTTCCCATGGTGACTGCCCTGGCCTGCTGGGGTATCTGGATGTTGATGGTGGGCTGAGGCCGGTGTTGTCTTGACCCTGGTCAACACAAAGAAGCCTCGGGGCGGTAAGGTATCAGCCCGACAGTGTTGATTGCGGGAGCAAGCCCTTAACCCCAACCCAAGGAGTGCATGACATGTCCCGACAAACCGGAGACCGCTACCGTTGCGATAAATGTGGCGCGCAGCTGGTGTACGAGAAACCCTGCCCTTGCGGCGACAAGATGGCCCACGTGGAGATTTGCTGCGGCCAGCAGATGACAAAGGTCGACAAGTAATCACTGATCCAGGCTCTGGCGGGCGCGGGTGCGACACTGTGTCGCATTGTGGGAATTTGCAGGCTGTCTACACTGCTGAGAATTATTCTCAGTTCAAGGAAGACCCTGTATGTTTCCGTGCCGTCGCCCGCTTGCCCTTCGCATTGCACTGATCACCGCCGCCGTGAGCGCCGCTCCCCTGCAGGCGGCGGACGCACCCATCGAGGAAATCGTGGTGTGGGGCCAGGAGTCCCAGACCCGGGCCTCCAGCTCCCATCCCAGCAGCCTGCTCACCCAGCAGGATCTGGTCAGCATCAATGTGGCCACCACCGAGGACGTGGTCAAGTTTGAACCCAGCCTGGTGATCCGCCGCCGCTTCATCGGCGACTCCAACGGCACCATGGGCATGCGCGGTTCCAACATGTTCCAGACATCCCGTTCCATGGTGTTCGCCGACGGCGTGCCCCTGCACTACCTGTTGCAGTCACGCTGGAACGGGGCGCCGCGCTGGACCATGGTGTCCGCCAGTGAAATCGCCCAGGTGGAAGTGTTGTACGGTCCTTTTTCCGCGGAGTACAGCGGCAACTCCATGGGCGGAGTGGTGCTGATCGAGTCCGCCATTCCCCAGCAGCGGGAGTTCCATTTCGACAGCTCCTATTTCTCCCAGGATTTTTCGGCCTACGGCTTCGATGATACGGTCACCGGTTACAAGTCCTTCTTCTCCTATGGGGACAAGCTGGGTGATACCAGCGTGTACCTGTCCTACAACCGCCTGGAAAACGAGTCCCAGCCCCAGACCTTCTATTTCGGATCCAACACCGGTGCGACCGGTGCCGTGCCGGTCAGTGGCCTGATCGCCGGCAACGACGACCGCAGCAATCCCCAACTGTGGTTTGGTGACACCGGCGTGGTGGACACGGTCACGGACAACTACAAGATCAAAGTGGGTCACGACTTCGGTGAATGGCAGGCGTTGTTGAATGTGGCCTATGAAGACCGCCTGACGGATTCCAGCAACCCCAATACCTATATGCGCACCAGCGCCGGTACGCCGCTGTACAGCGGCCGGGTGATTCAGGATGGCCGGGCCCAGAACATTCCCAGCGCCCGCCTCGGGGTGAACGTGCTGGAGCGGGACAGTCTGTCCATCGGCCTGCGTCTGCGCGGCCCCATCACCGAGACCATCGGCTTCGAAGCCAATATGGACAAATTCAATGTGCTGCGGGATCAGACCCGTGCCTCCCTGGCCAATCCGGCGGATCCGGCCTACACCGCCAACGGCCAGGTCACTGACTTTGGCGACACCGGCTGGCAGAGTGCAGAGGCGAAACTGATCTTCAGCGATTTGGGCGTGACCGGAATGGAGCTCGTGACGGGGGCCCGTTACGACAGTTATGAACTGAATCTCGATGTGTTCAATTCACCGAACTACACCGCCGCGGCCTTTGGCAACTTTGCCAGCCGCAGCGGCGGCGAGACCATGATCCAGGCGCTGTTTGCCCAGCTGAACTGGGACATCAACGCCCAATGGGACATGGGCCTGGGCCTGCGCTGGGAGTCCTTTGAAAGTGACAACGGCTACTTCTCCCGGGATGTGGCGGCCACGCCGGAGTTCGATCTGGTGGCGGTGCCCAGGGTGTCGCGCAAGGAAACCTCACCCAAGTTCTCCGTTGGTTACCAGCCGGTGGAAGACTGGCGCTTTGCCTATGCCGTCGGGCAGGCCTACCGCTTCCCCATCGTGGAGGAACTGTTCAGCCAGTATTCCGCCTACAACGCCATCAGTGTCGCAAATCCGGAGCTCAAGCCTGAAGATGGCCTGCACCATAACCTGATGATAGAGCGCAGCGTGCGGGGCGGCGCCCTGCGGGTCAACCTGTTCCAGGAAAGCATCAACGATGTGATCGAGTCCCAGTCGGAGTCCCTGCCCGGCGGGCTGTCGGTACGCACCTTCATTCCGGTGGATGAGATCGAGACCCTGGGCGCGGAATTCATCGCCAACATCGACGAGTTCCTGCTGCCCGCTTTCGACCTGCGCTTCAATATGGTGTACACGGATTCGGAAATCGTTCGAAATGCACCTGACCCCTCCATCGAGGGCAATGTCTATCCGCGCATGCCCGAGTGGCGAGGCAATGTGCTGGCCACTTACCACGTCACAAACAACTGGGATGCGGGCCTCAATTACCAGTACGCAAGTGACAGCTTCGGCCGCAATGACAACACCGATCGGGAAGCACGGGTATACGGGGCGCAGGACGGATACAGCCGGGTCGGACTGAAGACCACCTACCGCTTCAGTGGAGGCCTGTCCCTGGGACTGGGCGTGGACAACCTCACCGATCAGGCATCCTATGTGGCCCACCCCTGGCCGGGCCGCACCTTCTTCGCGGATCTGTCCTATGACTTCTAGACTTTATTTGAGCCTGTGCGCCGCCCTCCTGGGCGGCGTTGTGCTTTGTGGGGCCGCGCCTGTCGTGGCGGAAAGCTGTGATTCCCTGCGTCAGCATCACGGCACGGATGTCGTGTCCGTGCATTGTGGCGGGGCACCCAGTGCCACGGTGGATGGAAATGGACGACTGTGGGTGGCATTCGTGCAGAACAAGCATGTCTGGGTCGCCCACTCCGATGATGAGGGCAAAACCTACAGCCAGCCTGTGCAGGTCAATGCCACGCCGGAGGATGCGGAATACAACGGCGAGAACCGTCCCAAGATTTTACTCAGTGATGAGGGATACGTGCTGCTGTCCTGGACCACCAAGACTTCGGCCAACTTCACCGGCGAGATCCGCTTCTCGCGTTCCACCGATGGCGGTGTGTCCTTCGAGGAACCCCGCACCATCAACGACGACCAGCTGTTCACCGGGCACCGCTTCGACAGCCTGTTTCTGACCCCCTCGGGCACACTGTATCTGACCTGGATCGACAAGCGGGATCTGGAAGCCCGACAGGCAGCGGGTGAACCCTATGCCGGGGCCGCCATCTACTATGCAGTGTCCGGGGATTACGGCGCCACGTTTTCGCAGAATGTGCGGGTGTCCCACAATAGTTGCGAATGCTGCCGCATCGCCATGGCGCCCCATGGCGACGACAATGTCGCCATTCTGTGGCGGCAAATATTCGATGACCACATCCGTGACCATGCCATCGCCGTGCTGGGCCCCACTGGTGAGGTATCGCAATTGAATCGTGCCACCGTGGACGACTGGTTCATCGATGCCTGCCCCCATCACGGGCCGACCATGGTGCCGGCGGCCAGTGAAGGCTCCTATCACATGAGCTGGTTCAGCGCCGGCAATCTGCACAGCGGCATCCATTATGCCCGCTATGACCTTGACAGCGGCACCACGTCCAATCTCATCAAGGTGGATGGCACGCCGGGTGCCGGTCATCCCTTTATGGCACGGGACGGCAATCGCCTGTATCTGGTCTGGAAGGGATTTGACGGCGAGAACACCCTGCTCAATCTAATGGAGTCGGTGGACGACGGCGGCAGCTGGTCACAGCCCCGCACCCTGCTGACCACCGCCCGCAACAGCGATCATCCCCTGCTGATTGAAACGGCCCGGGGCGTGTTTCTCAGCTGGCACACCGACCAGTACGGCTATGTCTTTCAGGCGCTGGAGGATCCCGCGGTGAGCGACAATATCCAGCCGTTCGGCACCGGTACCTTTGCCCAACTGAAGGCCGGCTTCCAGGGGCGGCCGTTCCTGGTGAGCCTGTGGTCGGTGGATTGCCCCCCATGCCGGCTGGAACTGCAGATGCTGGGGGAGTTGATGGCTGAGCAGCCGGACTTTCCCCTGCTGCTGATTTCCACCGATGACATCCAGAAGCGGGAGGATGCCCTGTTCGTCCTGGAGGACTACAACCTGGATCACATCGAGTCCTACATGTTTGCCGATGGTTTTGTGGAGCGCCTGCGCTTCAGCATCGATCCGGGCTGGTACGGCGAACTGCCCCGCAGCTACATCCATTCCGCCGACGGCCAGGTCGAAGGCCACAGCGGCGTCTTGACCCGTGAGCGTATCGACGCTGCATTCCACCATCGGGGACACTGATAGCTTATTAACTAACGGCGGAAGCTATTACTCTGGATAAGTTAAGTTATTGAGTTATCAGTGTCCCTGGCTCAGGGGGAGGGTGCGGCGGTCTCCCGCAGGTAGGCCTCCAGCCGCTGGACCCGTTCCCGATAGCTGCTGTCATCCTGCAAGCGCTCCAGGGCGCGGGCGGCGGCCTGGTGGTCGTCCCGATTGAGTTCCACGACCGCCAGCAGATACCAGGCCTGGGAAGGTGTGGCTTCACCCCAGCGTTGAATGGCGTCGGTGAGCGCCACCCTGGCGTTTTCATAATCCTCCCGCTGCAGATAGAGCTGAGCCATCATCATGCCGGGCTCCCCGTTGCTGTCGGAAGACATGGCGGCCTCCTGAAAGGCGCCGATGGCGGCATCGAATTCCCGCGCCATCATCCACAGCTCCGCCAGCAGCATCCGATCCTCGAAGGACACCCCCTCAGCCGCGGTCATGGCCCGGCTCAGAATTCGGGCGCCGTCCTCCGGCATCCCCAGGAATCCGAACAAGCGGGCCAGCTGGCGCGCATCATCGTAGGCCATGGTATCCACCAGTCCCGCGATGGCGAAGGCCGCGGTGCCGGTGGGCACGTCATCCAATAACAGATAAACACTGGCCAGTTGCCGCCACCAGCGGGCATTGGCAGGTTGCTCGGCAATGATGTCCTCCAGCAGTGCAGTGGCCTCAGCCGCGCGGCCGACCCTGGAGTATGTGTAAGCCAACATTTCCACCCACTGGTACTGCGGCACATCAGTGGTGGCCACCGCTTGTTCCAGAACGACTGCCGCTTCATCGAAGCGATCCAGACGCAGATAGGCATGACCCATTAGATAGAGCCCGGCGGGGCTGGGTTCATCCTGTTGGGCGTGCCACACCTCGAGGTGGGACAGCGCCGCTTCCGGCTGATCCTCGATCAGCAGAATTTGCGCCAGCAGGTAGCGCAGGCGAATGCCGAACTCTGGCGGCTGATCGATGAACGCGGCTTCCAGTTCCTCCCGGGCAAGGGCCGTCTGATCCTGCTGTACCAGCAGCGCGGCCCGTTCATGGAGAATGGCCGCCAGATCGGCCGACCCGGTGCGGCGCCGGGCCGCCAATTGCTGAAGCTCATCAAGCGCCCGCTGGGGATCCTCCTCCGCCCGACCCATGATCGCCACCAGTCGTTGCATCACCGCCGGGCTGATGGCTTCCGCCGCCTGGCTGGCCGGCAGCCAACCCAGCACTGACATCAGCAACAACAGGACAGCGCCACGTCTCATCACTGCACCAGGCTGAAGTCGATGTGGATTTGGGCCTGCACATCGATGGGCTGCCCATCCCGCATCATGGGCCGGAACCGCCAGCGCAGCGCCGCATCCCTGGCCGCGTTGTCGAATACCTCGGGGGGCTCTGATTTCAGCACGATCGGGTCCTCCACCGTACCTTCGGCAGTGACCAGGAACAGCAGATCCACATAGCCTTCCACTCCCCGCATGCGGGCGGTGGGCGGATACTGAGGGGGCAGCATGCTGACCGGAATCAGATCACTTGCCATCACCACGTCCAGGGATGCGGTGAGGCCGTCCACCAGGCGCTCTCCCAGGGCAACACCGCCACCGCCTTCACCCAGCAGGCTGGTGATCTCGTAGGCACTGACATTGGACGGCAGATTGGCGGTGCGGGACGAGGCGATATTGGTGACTTCGGCCCGGGGGCGCTGGATTTCCTGCGGTTTGGGCGGCGGTGGCGAGCGCCGGTCCCGGGTGCGGGTTTCCTCCTGCATGGGGGTGCGCACGAACTCGATGGCCTGGGTGTCCATCACATCCAGTACCCGCACCCGGTCCCGGGAAACCATGCTTTCCATGAGCAGGAACAGGCCGCCATTGATAAGCAGGGCACAGAGGCTGATGGCCAGCAGTTTCATTGGGTGAGATCCTGCTCCGGCGCGGCGGCTGCCAGCGCCACCTTGCTGGCCCCTGCCAGACGGGCCTGGTCAATCACTTCCACCACCAGCCCCGTGCGGGAATCCTGGTCGGACAATACCACCACCGAGGCGTCAGGTGTCTCCACGAACATGCGTTCGATGACGCCGCGCAGTCGGCGCAGATCCACCTGGTTCTTGTCGATCCAGATTTCGCCGCTGGCGGTCACGGCGATCAGGATGGTAGCCGCCTGCTGCACCACGGCGGAACGGGCTACCGGCTGCTCCACATCCACGCCCGGCAACTTGATGAAGGTGGAATTCACGGCGAAGAAAATAAGCAGGATGAACACCATGTCGATCAGCGGGGTCAGATTGATGGCGGCGCTGCCGCCTTCTTCCACAGTATGTAATCGCATCAGGCCATTCCCTCGTTGCGTTGCAGCGGGCGGTCCGGTTCATTCACCATGCGTTCCGCCAGATGGTCGGTTCGTTCCCGGATTTTCTGCTCCAGATTGCTGGAGAAAAATACCCCGGTGAGTGCTGTACACAGGCCGCCCATGGTGGTGATCAGGGCCTGGGAAATACCTTCCGCCATGCCGCGCACATTGCCGGTGCCGAACACGGTCATTACCTCGAAAGTCTTGATCATGCCGGCCACTGTGCCCAGCAGCCCCAGCAGGGGCAGGATCGCGGTGATGACCGCAATGGTGCCTGTCCAGCTGGCCAGCTTGCCATGGAAGGCGGAAACCAGACCCGCCCGCAGGCGCCGGTTCACCACCGGGTCGCTGCCATGGCGCGACTGCCAGTCGTTCAGCATGGTTGACATCAGGCCTCCCGCGGAACGCCACAGAAAAACGTAGCGGTCCAGAATCAATACCCACATCAGGAATGACAGGGCCAGAATGGCGCCCATGATCCAGCCACCGGCCATCAGTTCACTGTCAGTTAGCCATTGTGTGAGCGTGTCAAACGGCACGGGCATCTCCCGCGCGGCTGCGGGCAAACAGATCGGCCGCCAGCTCGTCGAGGCTGGAAATGAGCTGGTTGGCCCGGCTCTGCACAAAGCTGTGGATCAGCAGAATGGGAATGGCCACCGACAGTCCCTGTTGGGTGGTGATCAGCGCCAGGGAAATGCCACCGGACATGAGCCGTGGGTCTCCGGCCCCGAACAGGGTGATCACCTGGAACGTTTCGATCATGCCCGTCACCGTGCCCAGCAGCCCCAGTAACGGACTCACCGCGGCGATGATGGCGAGAGTGGACAGGCCCCATTTGAGGCGCTGGGCCGCCGTGGTGACGATTTCATCCATTTTGGCCGACATGGCTTCGGCGTCCGCCAGGTAACCCGGATCCTGAGCCACCTTCTGCAGTTGACCGATGGCATGCTTGCCACCCTGATCGCCATTCTTGAGTGCATGGCTGGCATGCCGGCTGGCGACGGCCACCACCAGCAGGCGATAGAGTCCGAGCAGCAGCCCTACGGCACCCAGTCCCAGAATGATGTAACCGATCACACCACCCTGTTGCATGCGTTCAGTCAGACCCGGGGTTTGCACGATAAGGGAAAGTATGGAACCCCGCGACGGATCCACGGGTACCTGCACCAGCGGCTCAACGCCATTCTCGAAGTCCTGTACCGCCGACAGGTTCACGCCGATGGGTTGTTGCGGCAGGGCCAGCAGCCGACCACTCTCCGGAAGGAAGCGCAGAAACTCACCGTCTGCTATGGCTGAGAAAGTACCGATGCGGGTCACCTGGCGCACTTCCTCCTGACCCGTGGCGGTGATGATCGGGACGTCAAAGCGTGCCACCCGACCACTTTCGTTCATTTCATCCAACAGCACCAGCCACAACTGACGCAGCTGGGCCGCGGTGGGCAGGGTCTCGGTGCCCGCGAGAATCTCGATGCTGGGCAAGCGGTCGGTGAACTGGGCAGACACCAGGGAGTTCTGCAGCAGGGGTACGGCGTCTGAGGCGATCTGATGCACCACCGCAAACACATCCCGCAGGTCGCCGGCACTCTGGTCCAGGAGATTTTCCAGATCCGCAAGCTCCTCCTCTCCCTGGCTGTAGGCTGTTCTCAAGCGATCGGATTCCGCTTCTGCCTCCTCCCGCAGGCGGGTGGCTTCCCGCAGCAAAGCAGCCCGCTCATCCCGAGCCTCGATAAATTGCTGTTCCCTCTCCTGTAGTTCAGCGCGGCGCGTGGCGCTGCCCTCGCGTACCGAATCGATCAATTCGGACAGGGTCAGGGGTTGGGCGTGGGCTGCAGTGGTGGCAGCCAGCAACGAAAGTACGACCAATAAGCGATTCATGGCGATTCCCTCGTCCACAACGGCAGCTCCACCAGATTGGGAGGCGCCTGCTGGCGGGCCACCCGCACGGCATAGTCCAGTCCGTCCAGATAATTATCCGGCAACGGTGCCCAGTCGCCTGCCACCGGGTCCCAGACACCACCTTCACTGCGGTCCAGCGACAGATAATAAAGTGCCACCCGGCCTACTCTCAGCAGGTCCACGGTCAGCTCGCGCCCCCCTACGGTGGTCTGTCCTTCGTAGGCTTCCAGGTTCTGACCGTACTCTGCCTCGATCTGATAGGCTTCGATGACTCTTCGGTATTTTTCGGCAAGGTCCACATCGGATCGGCCGAGCATGTCCCGCAGGGTCGCCAGCCGGGCGGTGCGTTCTGCCATGAGCATGGGCTGATCCAGTGTGATGAACTGCTCAAGGACATCCACCATTTCCATCATCAATGGCACGATGGCCTGACGCACCACGTCGACCTCCGCAATTTCCCCGTGCAGGCGCAGCTTTTCCTGCTCCTGGCTGGCCAAAAGCTGACGCATGTTGTCGTTGTAGGCCAACAGATCCTGGTGCCGTTCCAGCTCCCGGTTGTAGTTCGTCAAGAGGGCCAGGGCCTCGTCGTCCAGGGATTCGATTCTGCTCTGGCTTTCCTGGGCGGACTGTTGATACTGGAGTTGTTCCTCAACCGTACTGTCCACCGACTGGGCGGACGCTGCCAGCGGGATCATCAGTAAGGCAAACAGGTGAAACAGGGTGAGGGGCCTGCCGGATATGCGGACGAACATGATTCAAACCTCGGATGGACCACCCATTGACGGGTGGATAATGGCATTTTCCCTCCCAACCTATTGCGGCAAGGTTGCAGGAAAGTGACTGTTCGCAGGATAGCCAGAGCGAATCTCCACCTGCTTGACCAGGATCAAACCGCGGCGGCCCGCGTTCGCTTGACGAAGGGTAACGAAGGGGACACTGATAACTCAATAACTTAAGGCGGAAGTAATTAACCCCGGAAAAATTAAGTTATTAAGCTATCAGTGTCCCTGGTTTGTGGTGAGCCGGGCAAATGCCGTATGATGCGCCGCCCGAGCCGTTCAACCCCGGCTCACCCGCAGAGGATCTTATGAACATCACCATGTACCAGAGCTCAATCCCCCTGTTTCAACGCTTCCTGGACAATCTGTCCGGCATCCTGGAAAAGGCCGCCACCTTTGCAGCGGAGGAGGGCATGGACGAGAAAGTGCTCACCGGCTACCGCCTGTACCCCAACATGTTCCCGTTGTCCCGTCAGGTGCAGATTGCCTGTGACGTGATCAAGGGCGCCGGTGCCCGTCTGGCAGGGGTTGAAATGCCGAGTTTTGCGGATACGGAAGTGACCTTCGACGAGCTGCAAGCCCGCATCGAAAAGACCCAGGCTTTTCTGGAAACCCTGTTGGCGGAGCAGATCGACGGCACCGAAGGCAAGGAGATCAAGCTCAAGATCGGAGACGGCGAGTTGGTGTTTCAGGGTGCGGAATACCTGCACTACTGGGTGCTGCCCAATATGTATTTCCACATCACCACCGCCTACAACATCCTGCGGCACGTGGGTGTCGACCTGGGCAAGGCGGACTTCCTGGGCGCCAGATAAACCGGCTTTCGTCCGCGGTTCAGCGCTGTTTCCAGACCTGGAAGACCGACGCCACGTCGGACTTCCAGGTTGGTGTCAACCAGGTGATCAGCAGGGCTTCCAGGTTGGTCAGGGTGATCGCCGCGATGGCGATATGCACGGGGATCATTGACCAGCCGCTCAACAGACTGACGACTGCCACCAGGGTGAGAAACCAGGAAATCTTGGCCGCCCGGGTGTGGTAACTCGGCCAGCGCCGGTATTTCACAAAACCGGCGAGGGTGGACACGCCATAACTGCCCAGCGCCACAGTGATCCACAGTAATTCATCCCGCAGTGTGCTGCCTTCCATCCACAGCAAACCGAACGCCAGGGCCGCATACAGGGCGGCGTCGGCCCAGCTGTCCAGTCGCGCGCCGAACACGGAACGCTGATTCAACAGGATGGCCAGCTTGCCATCCAGCCAATCGGTCACCGTGAGTGCCAGGAACAGCCACAGGAAGGCGTCGGTGGCCATGGCCAGGGCCAGGGGGATCAGCACCAGCGAGCCCGCCAGGCGGATGAAACTGAGGATATTCGGCACGGTGAACAGGCGGTTCGACACCTGCCCCGCGGTGCCATCCACGGCATAGTCCTTGTCCTGGCTCACCCCAGCCATCCCATGACGAAGTAGTAAAACACCGGCGCCGTCATGGTGAGGCTGTCGATGCGATCGATGATGCCTCCCATGCCCGGCAGCAGATTGCTGCTGTCCTTGACACCCGCGTCACGCTTCACCGCCGACATGTTGATGTCGCCGAAATACCCTGCGAAGGAGATCAGCAGCGCGGCCAGTACCGGCGTCAGCATCGGGTGCAGTCCCGCCGGGATGAACGAAGGTGCTGAGAGGGACCCAAGACCCGTGAGCAGTGGGGCGGTCAGCGGCGCGAGAATGACGATGACCAGCATGCCGCCGATGAAGCCCTCGAGGGTCTTGTTGGGGGAGATGACCGGCGCGATGCAATGCCGCTTGTGGGCGCCGAAGCGCCGCCCCACGATGGCCTGGAAGATGTCATCACACTCGGTGAGGATGACCAGAAACAGGAACCACCCCAGCGGACCCAGGGGTCCGGTCTGGGTCTGGGGCAGGTTCAGCAGCAACGCGGCATGGGAGACACCATAGCCGACGAACATGATGCCCCACAGAAAACCGCCGGCAGCACGGACATAACCTTTCGGTTGGTCCGTGATGAGCAACAGAAAGGCGATGGTGAGTGGAGCGGCCACCGGCAGAAACACGGGGTACAGGGTATCCAAGCCCAGCACCACCAGGGCGTAGTGGATGAGAATCAATCCGTAGCCCGCACGTATGGCGTGACGGTCTTCGTGACGCGGCAGGTACAGGCGGGTGATTTCCTGCCAGCCGATGCAGCTGGCCGTGGCGAGCAGCAAACCGATGCCGGGTTTCCCCAGCAGCAGTGCGGCACTGACCAGCAGGGCCAAAATCCACCAGGTACGCAGGCTGGCCAGGCGCTTCCTGCGCAGTTCCGGCTCCGAGTTGCGCAGGGCGAAAAGGCGGACCGCGGTTCCTCCGGTGAGGGCGGCCAGCAGGCCGGCAATGGCCCACAGGATTTCCGTGACGGGTGCATTCATCTCATTCGCTCCTTCTGGGATTGTTGGATGGTGGCATCATGAGCGGCACCGTCAGCGCCGGGAATGCTGAAACGGCTCACCAGCCAGCGCACCACCACGGGCAGCAGCGCACAGCCGATGAGTGCCAGAACCAGTGGCAGGTCGATGAAGGATGCCGCACCGGCCGCAGCCAGCTCGTGCAGGGACGGCAGGCGGATCCCCACCACGATCCAGATGACATTGGCAGGCAGCAGGCCGATGAAGGTGGTCCACAAAAACGTCCAGCTTCTCACCCGGCTGGCACCACTGACCGGATTGACGATCGAGAACGGCGCATGGGCCATTCTCAGGGTCAGCAAATAGAACGCACCTTCCTTTTCCAGATGGTTGTTCATCAGCAACAGGAAACTGGCATAGCGGCGTTCGATGGCTTCCTGAAAAAGGTAGCGGCTCAGCCAGAATATACACATAGCCGCAATGGTGAGCCCCAGTGACACGGTGATCAACGCCGGCCAGAAACCGAACAACCAGCCCCACACGATCGCCTTGCCCCCGGTGCCGGGTATGAAAGCCAGGGCCAGGTAGACGCCGAATCCCAGCAGCATCGCGCGCCAGCCATTGAGTGCTATGTAATCACGCAGTTGGGCCTCCTGCCGTGCCAGCTCGTCGAGGGAGACGTACTGGTTGGCATACCAGGAAACCGCGACCAGCACCAGGACAGTCAGCCCCAACACCAGGGCCTTGTGATGACGGCGCTTTGTCGTTGTCGCGGTCATGGGACCGGCGACCCGGGGTGTCCGGCGCGAAACAGCCGTCCGGGACGGGGGAACAGGTGCTGGCTGAGGGGGGCAAAACTGCCGGCTTTTTCATAATAGATGTAATGGGTGACTCTAAGCGTTTCGGAGCCTGCCTCGATCAGATTGAAGGTGTTCTCATTGCGCTCCCGGCCCTTGCCGCGACTGGACGTGGTGGTGCCGCATTGCACGATGATCACGCCACGCTCGCGATGGTGGCCGGGGAAAAAGTCCAGGGAGTTGCCGATGTAGGCCCGATGCAGATGGCCGCCGAGAATCATCTCTACCCGGTTCTCCACGAAGCATTCGATGGCCCGCTTCGAGCCCGGCATGGAAATGTCCAGCACGCGGTCGTGACCGGGCGCAAAGTGGTGATGGGCGACGATGATCCTGACCTTGTCCTCGCTGATGTCGCGGAAAGACTGTGCGCAATGGGACAGCTGATGCCGGTCGATGCGCCCGTTGGAAATGCTGCGCCGCGGCGCCGTCGAATCCAGGCCCACCATGACCACGTTGCCCACCTGCAGCACCGGATTGAGATCGGGAGAAATGATTTCCCGATACAGGGCGTGGGGTTTGAAAAGCCGTTCAAAAATACGCCACAGGGCCACATCGTGATTGCCGGGGATTACCAGCAGGGGAACCTCGGGCAGACGCTTGAAGAAATCCCGGGCCTCCTCGAACTGGGCGCGGGTGGCACGCTGGGTGATATCACCGCTCACCACGATGGTGTCCGGCGCCAGGCTTGGAATGGTGCGCAACAGGGCCTGGGCCACGGCAGGCACGAAGGGGGGGCCGAAATGCAGATCAGAGATGTGCAGAATGCGGGTGCTCATCGAGCAACTCCAGAATTTTGTGCAGCAGTGGCTCCGCCGCATCGATCCCATGATTATCCAGCAGAGTCCGACGCAGTGCCGGGATATCCCGCTGGGAGGCATAATGGCTGCGGATGAGTCCGCCCACGTCTTCCACGGCGGCCCAGGGATAGATGATCCAGTGCCACTCGGTCACCAGCGCGGCTTTGAAATCCACCCTGAAAACGGAATTCTGCTTTTCATGGAGCACGGCGGTGCGAATGGAGGCGGGTTGCCGGGCGCTCACGTGAGCGATCGCCGCCTGCAGGGTGTCGCCGGTGTCGTTCACGTCGTCGGCGATCAGCACGTGTCTGCCGCGGATGTCCGCGGCCAGCGGGTACAGCACCCGTGCCTGGCCGGCCTGGCTGGCCGCCGCGCTGTAGTGGCGGATGCTGATGGAAGTCATGTCCCGCACATTCAGAAAATCGCAAAGAAAGCGCGCGGGGGCAAAGCCGCCGCGGGCGATGGCAATGATCAGGTCCGGGCGGAACGGTGAGGCGAGAATCGCCTTGGCCACCCGGAAGGACAACTCATAGACCTCCGGCAGGGAAATCAGCTCGCAGCGCAGGGACTCCTTCACAGACTCGGTTCCCCCCGGGCTCGGCTTGGTGGGTGGGTGGTGCCTCGGGCCGCTTTCAACAGAGCCATGGCCTCCTGGTCGGTAACCTGGGAAAAGTCTTCAAAAAAATGGCCCACTGACATGAACACGGCGGGCGTGTGCAGGATCACCAGATCATCCACACCTGTTTTCAGCATTGCCACGGCCTCCCGGGACGCCACCGCAGCCGCCACGATGAGACGGGCCGGATGACGCAGTCGCACCTCATGAATGGCACCCATCATGGTGGAGCCGGTGGCGATGCCATCATCCACGATGATCACGGTGCGGCCGACCATGTCGGCCGGAGTCTCCGGCAATCCGTAGTCCTGTCGACGTTGTTTCAGCAATTTCACCTGGCGGGGAATTTCCTGCTTCAGGTAATCCGCACTGATGTTCCACTGCTCCACCCCGGGGAAGCGGTAACCGTGGCCGGACAGCCCCACCGACCCGATGGCCAGCTCCGGTTGCCCGGGGGCTGGGATCTTGTGGACCAGCACCACATCCAGATCAGCGTTCAGGCGGTCGGCAATGACCCGCGCCATGGGGACCGCACCCCGGGGGATGGCCAGCACCAGGGGCCGCGATCCGGACTGTGCCGCCACGGTGGATCCTAGCTGTTCAGCCAGCAGCTCAGCGGCATGCAGGCGGTCTCTGAAGATCATCCCAATGGCCCGGTGTGGAGTTGCCTTTGCATTGCAGGGTATGAACAAAGCCACCGGCAGGCAACTGGCAGAGTGTGGAAATTCCAAACGATCATGATGTAAATCAGGCAGTGCCGCCCGCAGGACGCGGCAATGCCCCCGGACATCACGCCAGTCCGCCGGGTGAGCCTCCGAACAGCTGACCCAGGTGGGGGTGATCCTGCACCAGAATGGCCAGCATCCCGGTGCGGCCTTCACTGTTTACGTAATCAAGAAAGGCGCGCCCGATCACCGACATGCGTTTGTTCTTGAGATGGGCCAGATGCCAGCTGTTGACGATCGGCAGGTGGGACACATTGAGCTCCCGCAAACCGGTGCGGCCTCCATAGGTGAGGGTGTGGCCGGACACAATGGACACGCCCAGCCCCGAAATCACCGCATGCTTTATCGCCTCATTGCTCTCGATGGTCATCTTTACATTGAGCTGAACACCGCGCTTGTGCATGGCGGCCTCGATGGCATGACGGGTGCCGGAGCCCGATTCCCGCATCAGAAACGGGTAGGCGGCGAATTCCTGCAGGGTAACCTTGGTTTTCCGCGCCAGGGGATGATCCTCCGGTGCGATGGCCACCAGGGGATTGGGCAGGAACTCGTGCAGCACCACCCGGTCGTCCTCGGGGGGGTGACTGAACACGTAGAAGTCGTCCAGCCCCGACTCCAGGCGCTCCAGGATCTGGCGCCGGTTGGCTACCTTGAGCTCCACATCGATGTCCGGGTAGCGCCGACAGAAATCCCCCAGCAAATGGGGAATGAAGTATTTCGAGGTGGTCACCACGCCGAGCCGCAGGGTGCCGGCCTTGAGTCCCTTGAAATCCGCCAGGGTCATGTCCAGGTCCTCCAGACGCTGCAGGATCTCCCGCGCGCTGCGCACCACCGCCTCCCCGGCCTCGGTGAACACCAGCTTGCGGCCCACCTGGTCGTAAAGTGGCAGGCCGATGGCGTCCACCAGCTTCTTCATCTGCATGGACACTGTGGGCTGGGTGAGGTGCAAAGCTTCCGAGGCAGCGGTGATGGAGCCCTGCTCATGGACCGCCAGGAGAATTTCCAGCTGACGGAAGGTACCGATGTAGGCATGCAGGCGGGATTTCATGGCGGGTAATTATAAACTTATATCTATGCTAAAGATAAACAATATCGATTTTAATCTATAGTCAAAACCCCCCATCATTGCGCCTGTCTCACTGACCACCAACCAAAGGACGCAAACCATGCCCAGCAAAGCACTGACCTTCGAACTCTTCACCGCCGGCAGCCTGATTCTGGGTGGCGCCACGTTGTTCATGCTGGGCCTCGCGGCGTCGGGCCTGCTGGTGGTGGGCTGTCTGCTGCTGGTGTTCACCCTGACCCGTTACCGGGCCTGGCTGCCGGTGGGAGGGCGCAGCCCCTGGCGCGACCGCGCCATGGCCGCCGCAAGCCCTGCAAGACAAGGGCTGCAATAAGCCATGCAATTGGACGTCGTCGTCGCCTTTTTCATCCTCGGGCTGCTGGCCCGAAGCCTTAACGCCCGCATCGATTTTCCCGCCGGTTTGTACCAGGGCATCATCATCTTCCTGCTGCTGGCCATCGGGCTGAAGGGCGGGGTGGCGCTCAATGCCCATGGTTCGGCCGCCGTGGTGCCCCAGGCCCTGGCAGTGCTGGCGATCGGTCTGCTGATGCCCTTCATCGCCTTCCCCCTGCTTCTCAAGGTGGGTGAACTGTCCCGGGAAAATGCCGCGTCCATCGCCGCCCATTACGGGTCCGTCAGCATCGGCACCTATGCGGTGGCGGTCAGCTTTCTGGAATCCGCTGGGATTCCCTATGAACCCTATTTCCCATTGTTTGTGGCCATCCTGGAGATTCCGGCCATTGCCGTTGGCGTTTGGCTGGCCCGGCGCAGCAACGTGCAACTGGATACCCGCAAGGTTCTCCATGAGGTCTTTCTCAACCAGGGTGTGCTGCTGCTGGTCGGCGGCCTGGCCATAGGTTGGTTGTGGGGTGCACGTACCGCCACCATCATGCCTTTGTTCACCGACCTGTTTCAGGGCGCATTGGCACTGTTCCTGCTGCAGATGGGCATGGTGGCAGCGGACAAGGTCGGGGTGTTGCGTCAATACGGTTCATTCATCGCCAGCTTTGCGGTGTTCATGCCCTTGGTCGGCGCCCTGATCGGTGCGGTCACCGGTCAGGCCCTGGGATTGTCCGCCGGTGGCGTGATGCTGCTGGCCACCCTGGCCGCCAGTTCCTCATACATCGCTGTACCGGCCGCCATGGCGGTGGCCGTTCCCGCCGCCAACCAGAGCCTGTCCATCACCGCCTCCCTGGCCGTGACCTTCCCCTTCAACGTGCTGGTGGGAATCCCGCTTTACGTGGCCCTGGTGGGTCGCATGATGGCCTGACGCCAAAACCCTGACGAGACCTTGCTATGAGTAGATTGAACTATGCCACCGTGACAATCGTCATGGGATCGCAGTCCGATTGGCAGACCATGGAGCAGGCCACCCGGCCGCTGCAGGAGTTGGGCGTGGAATTTGCCAGCCAGGTGGTGTCCGCCCATCGCACACCCCACCGCCTGTTCGAGTTTGCCAGTGCCGCCCATGGGCAGGGTGTGAAGGTGATTATCGCCGGGGCCGGAGGGGCAGCCCACCTGCCGGGCATGATTGCGGCCCTGACCCTTTTGCCGGTGGTGGCGGTGCCGGTGGCCAGCCGTCAGCTCAAAGGGCTCGACAGCCTGCTGTCCATCGCGCAGATGCCAAAAGGCGTGGCAGTGGCCACCCAGGCCATCGGTGAGGCCGGTGCCTACAACGCCGGACTGCTGGCCGCCCAGATCCTGGCCGTGGGTGACCCGGCACTTACTGCTCGATTGCAGGCCTGGCGTCAGGCACAGACCGACAGCGTTCCCCTGGAGGTGCAGTGATGCATATCGGTATCGTGGGTTGCGGCCAGCTGGCGCGCATGCTGGCTCTGGCCGGTTGGCCCATGGGCCACAGCTTCAGTTTTCTCGGCAGCATCGGTGAGAGCGATGAGGCTGTGCGGGGCCTGGGACGCTGTGTGCGCTACGGTCCCGGTGATGAACCCAATGCCATCTACCTCGCGATGGGCAAGCCGGCCGTGATCACCGTGGACAAGGAAAACGTGGATGTGGCGCTGTTACGCGCCCTGGCCAGGTTTTGTCCGGTTTATCCGGACCCGGACATCATCCACATCTGCCAACACCGCGCCCGCGAAAAGGATTACCTGGTCCGCCAGGGTGTGGCGGTTGCCCCGTTTGTGGTGGTGGAGGATGAAACCCGGTTGGGCCCAGCGGCGCGACAGCTCGGTTGCCCGGCGATTCTCAAATCCTGTGAACAGGGTTATGACGGTCAGAATCAGTGGTCGATCGACACCTGGCAGGATCTGGAAAAATTCAGCGACAGCCCGCAACGGATTCCCCGTTGCGTTCTGGAGCGTCGCGTGGCGTTCTCCCGGGAGCTTTCGATACTGGTGGTGCGTGGCATCAATGGCCAGCTCGTGACCTATCCGGTCACGGAGAACACCCATCAGGACGGCATCCTGCTCAGTTCCTTGGCCCCGGCCGGCGGATTGGATGACCATCTGCTGGGGCAGGTGACGACGACGGTGGAGCGCATCATGGCAGGCTGGCGATATGTGGGCGTGCTGGCCGTGGAGTGTTTTCAGGTGGGTGAGCGGATCCTGGTCAACGAAATGGCACCCAGGGTCCATAACAGTGGACACTGGACCTTGGGTGGAGCCACCACCAGCCAGTTCGAGAATCACCTGCGCGCCATCACCGGCGTTGCGCTTGGCGACACCGATGCCCTCGGCCAGGTGGCCATGGTCAATGTGCTGGGCACCACTGTTCCAGACGCGGTAAACCGCATTCCCTCGGCTCATGTGCATGTCTATAACAAGTCAGTTCGGCCGCGGCGTAAGATGGGCCACGTGACCCCTATATGTCCGAACCGCATTTCACTTCAGGCTGATGTGGAGCGGGTCATGCAGGCGGTCTATCCGCAGGGCAATGCCAGGCTTGTGGCGCAGGGATGAGAGGAGGTCGGACGCCATATACGGTCTCAGTCACCTGAGGCGCCTGGAGGCTGAGGCCATTCACATCATCCGGGAGGTGTATGCCTGCTTTCAGAACCCCTGGGCTTTTTCTGTAACCCATGATGTTTGCAATGGATTTGACATGGGGCAGGGGGAATGGCCGCCAGGGAGCCTACCGCCCCCTGGTGGCCGGGGATCATCAGCGCGGGACGAACTTGGTCATGCCCTGGATCGGGCCCACTTCGCCGGCATACACATTGCCGTCCTTGTCCGCGGTCACGCCTTCGCCCATGGAGCCCACGCCGCCCATGCCCGAGGCGCGCTCGGATTCGTGAGCCGGCACGAAGTACATGACTTCGCCGGTGCGGGCACTGCCCACCCGCAGACCCTTGTTCCAGCCCGGGTTGTAGTTGGGGTCGGATTCGGAGTCGATGGCATACAGCATGTCGTTGCTGGGATCGATGTGCAGGCCGCTGATGCGGCTGAACTGGTACCAGGTATCGATGTGCTCGCCATCCTGGGTGAAGATCTGGATACGGCGATTGCCGCGGTCCGCCACGAACAGGCGGCCCTGGGAATCAAATGCCAGGGAGTGGGGCGAGCGCAACTGACCGTCCTCGAAGCCCCATTCGCCAAAGCTGCCCAGATAGCTGCCATCCGGCGCCCACTTGGTGATGCGGCTCTTGGCATCCGGCGCCGGTGCGTCCTGGAACTGGGCCGTGTGGGTCTCGGCGATGAAGATCGTGCCGTCCGGTGCGATCACCACATCGTTGGGCTCGGTCAGGGCATTGGGGGGATCGCCCATCACACCGGGGGTGCCGATGGTCAGCAGCAGCTCACCGCTGGGGCTGAACTTCATCACCGTGTTACCGATGTTGGTGGCATTGGGGAAGCGTTCGAGTTCCTGGGGATTGGCACTGCGGGCATCCGCCACCCACACATTGCCTTCCGCATCCACGTCCATGCCATGGGGCCAGGCGATCAGGCCTGCACCAAAGGATGTCACCACATTGCCCTGGGGATCCAGTTTGACGATGGGATCCACGGTGGAGCCCACACAGGAGTTGCTGCCGCAACGATCACCGGCCCACACGTGGATGCCGTCCACGTCGATGTCCACGGCGCTGACGGAACCCCAGCTGCGGCCATCGGGCAGGGTGCCGAAATTGCGCTTGGTTTCATAGGGATTGGGTCGGTCATTGATGGGGGTGACATTGGCGTGTTCGGCCGGGCCGATGGCGCCGCGTTGGGCCATGGCAGCGCCGGACAGGGCCAGCAGCCCGCAAGCCAGGGATGCACTCAGCAGGGGTCGGTACTTGTTGTTCATCTTCTACCTCGAAGTCAGGTTAAGGGTGTGCGGTGGCGCCAACATGGACTGTGACCCAAAGCTTGTCAAGCCACCCAAACCCGGGGTCTGCAAGGCTGTGCCAACAAATGGTGCGCCCAGCCGGCAGGCTCCCAAAACTGCACCAAAACAAGGCAATCCCTGTTCCCCCGGGCCTGGAGCAACTCCCTTAACCCATGGAAATCCAGAAGTTTTTCAGGTTGGCCCATAACTTGCTGAGCTGTCATCAGGAAGTAATCCTACTTTCATCATCGCAACACGAATACTTATCTTGGGAATTATTCGGAGGAATAAATGAACAAACTGACTCGACTGGCCGCAGGCTTGACCCTGGCCTCCACCGCACTGGTCTCCACCACGGCACTGGCCGAGGTTTCCTACAACGTCGGCTGGGCGTCGGAGTACTACTTCCGTGGCGTGCTGCAGAAGGAATCCTCCGGTAGTGCCGGCATCGATTACGAGGAAAGCGGCTTCTACGTGGGCAGCTGGGCTGCCGACGTGGGTGACGGTCTGGAAGTGGACGGTTACTTCGGTTACGGCATCGAGACCGAGGCGGGTTTCAGCGCCAGCCTGGGCTTCACCGGCTACTACTACACCGGTGAGTTTGACGACACCTACGAAGAGATCAACCTGAACCTGGGCTATGGCATGTTCGGTCTGGAATATTCGAACGGCAGCTATGATGGTTTCGGCACGGAAGCAGACTATGACTTCCTGGCCCTGACCGTGGCCGGTGAAAGTGGTTTCTACGGCACCTACGGCATGTGGGGTGACGAGTTCGATGGCAATTACCTGGAAATCGGTTACGGCTTCTCCGCCATGGAAGTGGATTTCGGCATCGCCGCCATCTTCAATGACGAAGACCTGTCCGACCAGCTGGATTCCTCCGGCAATCCGGACAACGGCCAGGCCCTGGTTTTCACCATCGGCAAATCCTTCTGATACCCGTCGCCGGTAACCCACACAGCCGGCAGTTCACAAAAAAGGCTTCGCAAGAAGCCTTTTTTATGTCCGTAACTGGGGCTTTTTTTAATCCCGCCCGGGGCGTATCATTCGCGCCCACACCCGATCCACCCTCGTAAATCGCAGCGGCAGCCCACAGCAGCCGTGCGATCGTCAGTCCCATGTTGCTGCAGCGTATCCACTTCAACCGGCACACCCTGTCGGAGCTGGTCAGGATTTCTATTCCCATGGTGGCGTCCCAGGGCGCCTTCGCGGTAATGACCTTCACTGATCGCTACTTCCTGTCCCAGGTCGGACCGGCCCATATGGCCGCCGCCCTAGGCGGCAGCGTGGCCGTTTTTTTCAGCATCTGCTTCTTCACGGCACTGTTGTCCTATGGCAATGCGCTGTCGGCCCAGTACCTGGGTGCCGGGGAAAAGCACAAATGCGCCAAAGTGGTGACCCAGGGTCTGCTGATGGCCGCGGCCTGTCTGCCGCCCCTGGCGGTGGTGGGTTGGCTGGTGTCCAACCTGTTCGCCCTCATGGGCCACGCGCCGGAACAGGTGGCGCTGGAAAAGACCTATTACACGATCCTCATGCTGGGAGCGGTGCTGACCCTCAGCAAGACCTGCCTGGCTTCATTCTTTGCCGGTGTGGCCCGCACAAGAGTTGTGATGATCAGCGACGTGCTGGGCATGCTCATCAATGTCCCCCTGAGCTATGTGATGATTTTCGGCAAGTTGGGGCTTCCGGCCCTGGGCATCGTGGGTGCGGGGATCAGCACCCTGATGGCATCCACCTGTTCCCTGTTGTTCTTCGTGTTTTTCTATTTGCGCCGCAGCAACCGGGAGGAATTCAGTATCGCCGGTGCCTGGCATTTCGACCGCGCCATCATCAAGCGCTATCTGCGCCTCGGCGTGCCCTCGGGCATCGAATTGTTCCTGAACGTGGCCACCTTCAATCTGTTCCTGCTGATGTTCCAGTCCTATGGGGTGGCCCAGGGGGCGTCGGCGGCCATCGTGTTCAATTGGGACATCCTGTCCTACGTGCCGATGATCGGGGTGAACATCGGAGTGATGAGTCTCATCGGGCGCAGCGTCGGCGCCAACGACATGACCCGCGCCAACGAAGTGATCAGTGCCGGCTTTCTGCTGGCGGTACCTTACTCGGCGGTGCTGGGTGTCATCTACATCCTGTTCCGGGTGCCGCTGGTGGAGTTCTTTGCGCCGCCCGAGGGGGATTTTTCCGAGATCCTGACCCTGGCCTCCTTCATGATGATCGGCCTGGCGTCCTATACCATGTGTGATGCGGTGATCCTGGTGACCGGGGGGGTGCTGCGGGGGGCGGGAGATACCCGCTGGGTCATGATCGCCTCCATCATTCTGCACTGGGCCATGCTGGTGGCGGAGTTCTTCATCATCCGTGTGTTCGGGTTCGGTCCCAAGGCGGCGTGGCTGGCCTTTGTGGCCATGCTGTTCGCCATCGCCATCGTGTTCGTGTCACGCCTGGCCGGCGGCCGCTGGCGCGACCCCGAACGACTCCGCCTGGTGATGGCGGAGTAGTCCGTTCGCAGGTCGCTGCCCCGCGGGGCCTTGTCTACTGCAGGCGGCTCGCGATGCCGTTCAGGGTGTCCGCCAGGGCTGCAAAACGGCTGCGGGACAACCCACTGGCGCCGTTGCCCTCCTGTGCCAGCGCCTGAGCCAGGGTGGTGAGCTGGCCGGCGATGCCGGCATTGCGCGGATTGCCGCCGGCCAGCAGATCATCCGCCTGGGTCAGCAGACGTTCCAGTTCCGCCACCCGGGACTGGGCGATCACGCCGCTGCGCTGCAGCTGATCCACATAGGCCCGGGCCACCACCGGCTCATGGGGCCATACGTGGCGGGTCTGCTGCTGGGCATTGACCACCTGACCCGGAATCTTGATGGAGGCGGCGGCGATCTCGTTGGCGCTGAGAAAGTCGCTGGGGGTCAGGGTGAATATGTCGAGGCCACGGGCGATCTCGGTGCCGAAGATATGGCCGCCGTACCAGTAGGACGACCAGTAGCCGGCGGTGATCAACTCCTCTTCGTCGACGGGGCCGCGATCAAAGTAGGCGATCTCCACCGGATTGGCACTGTCGGTGAAATCGATGACCGAGATACCGCCCTGATACCAGGACTGCACAAAGATGTCCCGTCCCGGCACTGGAACCAGAGAACCGTTGTGAGCCACGCAGTTTTCCGTTTCGGTCTGGGGTGCGGGCATCTTGAAATGGCTGCGGTATTGAAGCTTGCCATCGACGATGTCGTAGAAGGCGTCGGCACCCCAGTCGATAGGGTCGAAGGAGCGGCAACGGGGGCGTGAGCCACCGCCCCATTCATCGGTGAACAGCACCTTGGTGCCGTCATTGTTGAACGTGGCGGAATGCCAATAGGAAAAACCGGTGTCGATCACCTCATCGATACGGCGCGGATTCTGGGGATCGGAGATATCCAGCAGGATGCCGTTGCCCGAGCAGGCGCCGGCCGCCAGACCGATTTCCGGATAGGCGGTGATGTCGTGGCACTGGTTGGTCTGACGGGTGTTCTGGGTGCCATGACCGTGATCGCCGCCCTCCCACAAGCCGGCCAGGACACCGGTCTGGGGATCGGAGAAAATGAACGGCCGGTTCACCACCGCCGCATCCTGGGGTCGTGCCACCGGAATCCGGATCACATCGATACGGAACAGGGCGGACTCGGGATTCTCGAAGGGTGACTCATCGACGCAGCCATCCAATTCCTCACCGGGCCGCACCTGGGCCGTGCCGGAGCCGTACACATAGATGTTGCCGTCCACACTGCCATCGGCCACCACTGTATGGGTATGGGAACCGCGACAGGTCTGCACCGCGCCCACCTGCACCGGCAGGCGGAAATCGCTGACGTCGAAGATGCGGATGCCGCGGAAACGCTGCTGGCTGACGGGTTCCGCCACACCCTGCAGTCCGCAGTCCATGCGGCCGCGGGTCTGTTCCACGGACATGATCAGCAGATTGCCCACCACCGACACATCGCCCTGGCCGCCGGGACATACCACCGAGCTGAGCAGCTGCGGCGCATTGGGATTGCTCACATCGTAGGCATTGAAACCGTGGTAATTGCCCACGATCAGCACGTCACCGGCGAACACCATGTCGGTGTTGGCGAAATTCAGCAGTCCCGGGCGTGGCTCGGTGTCCTGTTCGTCCTCCTCCTCATCGGTGTCCAGCTCGGCTTCCCCGCGCACCGCCGGGTTCACCGCCTGGGCGGCGTCGGCAGGTGGTGTCGGGGCTTCCGGATTCAGCGCCTGCTGGGCCAGTTCCCGGGCCCGGCGCACCGGCAGGCCGGCGGGATTCTGCGGGTCGAAGAAACCATCCGGCTTGGGCATGGAGGCCACCAGCTGCATGTTCAACGCCGCCTCGCCGGCATCGAGGAAGCCGGCCTTCAGGTTGACCCGGGGATCGGGATTGAATCCCACCAGCATGGCGTCCATGCGCTCGATCTCGGAGGTCTGGTCCGCGGTGACATCGGTGGTGAAGGCGTACAGCACGGAATCCTGGGCGGAACCCGGTTGCGCCAGCAGGTCATCCACCATGGTCAGCGCGCCCTGGTGATGTTTGATCATCAATTCCAGAAACAGGTTGTCGAAGGCCGGACCGCTGGCGGCCTCCAGGGCCGTGAATTCATCCTCGCTGAGCATGCCCGGCATCAGATGCCCCTCATGGTCCATATGGGCCATGGGGGTTTCGGTCGGCTCACCACGATCGCTCAGCCAGTCCCGCATCATCGTCATCTCGTCCTCCTGGGACAGGGCGATGCGCAGGGCAATGACCCGGATGGCCTCGCGATTGGTGCGCTCCGGCACCAGGGCCGCCATCCGTACCGCCTGGGCGTGGTGGGCAATCATGCTCTGCATGAATTTTACGTCCGCTTCGGTGTACTGCAGCCCCAGCAGCTCCGAGGCCTGCTCCGCAGTGATCAGACGGCTGGGCTGGCCGGGCGCGCCGGGCTGCACGATGGGGGCCTGGGCCTGGGCGATGGCGGACACCAGCAGCAGGCTGAGCCCGACGGGCAGCAGGCGCAATACAGGACGGGGCAGGGTGATGTGACTGGCAAACATGTTCATTTCTCCGCTTCGGTTACCCGCGCAACGTTATCACAGGGCGCGCTCATTGAAAGCCCTGCAGGGGTTCAGACTTTGCTGATGCGCATTTCGTTGACGATGCCGGCCAGCCGCTCAACGGCGGCGATGGATTCCGCCGGGTCCAGCCGCTCGGTATCGTTGCCGAAATCCGTGTCCGCCTGGGCCTGCACCAGCAAGCCATCCCGGCGCGGGTACACGGACACATGGCGGTCACCGTAGTTGATGCCATAGGTGACCTCGGGCTGGGGAATCAGCTTGCAGGTCTGGCCCCGTACGGGAATCAGACTGTCATCCTCCAACAGGGCCCGGGCACCGTAGCCGGTGCAGTTGATGATGGTGCGCTCGTCCAGGGCGCTGAAATCACTGCGACTGGTCAGTTCCAGAGTCTCCAGGCGCCCGCCCAGCAGCAGGAATTCCTTGAGCAGATGATCGCTGTAGGCGCTGATGTTGAACAGCAGTGCGGGACGCCGCCGTACATGGGGCGTGCCGAAAGGATGGTCGGCCAGGTCCACGGAGCGTGGGGTGAGGTCGGGGATCAGCTCGCGGCTGAAATCCGGATACTCGGGCTCCAGGGATTCCTCGTGACCACTCTCCATGCCGAACGGGGTGTCTGACAGGCTGTACATGTCACGCCATTCGATGGGCTCGCCGGGCAACCCCAGCAGACCCTGGAAACGCCGCCAGGAATAGCGCGCCATGGTCTCCCAGCGGGCCGCGAAGGCGGGGGCAAACTCCGCACTGCAAATACGGGAATCCGGGGTCCAGGCACCGGTGGCAAACGCGGAGCGCACCAGGGGCGGACGTTCCTTGGCATAGATGGTCACTGCATAACCGGCCCGCTGGGCCTGCAGGGCGGTGGTGAGACCGATGGCACCGCAGCCCACCACGGCCAGATTGCCCCGGGCGCTGTCCCGGGCCAGTTCCACCGCCAGGGCGCCACTGCCCCAGGACAGGGACCAGCCGCTGCCTCCGTGCCCATAGTTGTGCACCAGGGTCTTCCGACCCAGCCGCTCAGTCTCGATGCGCGGACCCTGGGGACGAAACGGGCGGGTGCAGACATTCATTTCGATGATGCGATCGGCGCTGGCGATGATGGGGGCGAGAGTCCGGGTCCCGCCGTCAGCCATGGCGCCGGGTGTCACTCCCGGTGGGGCCGGGGCTGGTGCGGCGGCCGCGACACCGCCGATGCCGGCCAGGGACAGCAGGGATGCGCTGCGGCGCAGGAATTGGCGTCGTTGCATGATGCGACCTCTTGGGTGCTCCCCGTAAGCGCAGTCAGCGACTGACTGCGGTCAGTATGTTCAGTAAACCACCTCGGCCTGCTGCGGTGATTCGTCCAGTCCGGGTTCTTCAAACCACATGAGGGTGCCGAAGGTCACCAGTGAGCAGGCCAGGGAGCTCAGATAGGCATAGTCGTACTGCACGATGTATGCCAGCACGCCGTAGCTCACCATGCCGATGACCATGGAACAGGCTGCGGTGATCGGTCCGCCACGTTTCTGGGTCAGGCCCAGCAGGCAGCAGGTGAAGATGCCGGCGGAGCCGAAGGCCGACGCCTCCTCCACCAGTCCCAGCACGCTGTCCGCATTGATGGCCAGCACGTAGGCCACGACACCGAAGATGGCCACCGAGATCCTCGAGATGCGCACCTTGTGCCGCTCATCGGTACCGGGCAACAGGGGCAGAACCAGATTGTGTGACACCAGGGACCCGGCGGCCAGCAGGGCGCTGTCCACCGTGGACAGGATGGCGGACACCAGGGCGCCGACGAAAATCACATAGAGGGCGGTGGGCAGGTATTGCTGTGCCAGCAGGGGCAGTATCTGCTCCGGATCCGCCAGGCCTGGCACCAGTCCGGGGCCGATCATGCCCAGGGACAGGGGAATCAGGCCCACGCAGATATAAAGTGTGCCGCCCAGCATGGCTGCCTTGCGGGCGACTTCGGCGCTGTTGCAGGACAGCACCCGTGCCACCAACTCGGCGGCAAACAGGCTGCCGATGAGGGGGATGGACCAGCCGTCGATCACCGCCAGCCAGGTCTCCCCTTCACTGCGGAACACCAGCCGCTCCGGCGCAAAGCCGGCGGCGATCACCCCGGGGTCGGGCAGGTTGAGGAACACCACCACCAGCAGGATCAGCAGTCCCAGGATCAGCACGATACCCTGGATGAAGTCGGACACCACATCCGCCAGCATGCCGCCCAGGGTGGTATAGGCCACCACGATGGCGGCGGCGAAGGCGATGGCGATGTCCACTGTGAGTTCAGAGGAGGCGGACAGCACGTGCCCGAAGGCCAGGATCTGGGCCGCCGCCCAGATGACCGACGGCGGCACCATCAACAACACGCCGAGCTTCTCCACATTGCTGCCGAAGCGCTGGCGGTAGAAGTCACCCAGGGTGGTGAGTTTGCGCAGCCACAGGCGGCGGGCAAAGAACAGCCCCATGAAAAAGATGCACAGGGCATAACCGAAGGGATCCACCCGCCCGCCGGCCAGGCCGTATTGGTAGATGGAGCCGGCGGCGCCGATGCAGGTTTCGGCGCCGAACCAGGTGGCGAAGATGGTCATTGCGGCCAGCGGCACACCCAGGCTGCGTCCGGCCAGCAGGTAGTCCTGCTCGCTGCGCATGCGCCGCATGACGGCAAAGCAGATCAGCAGCTGCAGGAAGATGTAGCCGAAGATGGCCAGCAGCACGGGCAGGACTTACTTGGTGAAGCGGTACACGAAGCGTGAGGTGTTGCCCTGGATGGCGCCGTCAAACACGCTGATATCCAGCGGATCATCGGGGTTTTCCAGCACCGGGGATTCGGCGACGAAGCGGAAACCACGGCTCTCGAAGTCCTGCCTGGCGAAAGCCGCGTCGATACGGTGCAGATCACCGGCATGGCTGCTGCCGGTACCGGCCGGCGCATGGTGATCGATCACCAGCACGGTGCCGCCGGGCTTCAGCACCCGCAGTATGGAAGGGAACAGGGTGTCGGCGGTGACAGTCCAGCCGTCGTTGACCCAGTAGGCATCGTGATAGGCCATGCTGATCCAGATCACGTCCACCGAATCATTCAGCAGGGGCAGCACTTCCACCTCGGCGTCCATGCGCTGCACATTGGTCAGCCGGTTGCCCGCCACCCGCTGGGTGATGGCCTCGCCGGCAAAGCCCACATAGCCTGCGTTGTTGTGCAGATAAACCGTGCCGCCGCTGCCGACGACGGCAGCCAGCAGTTCCGTGTTGTAGCCACCGCCGCCGAACAGATCCACCACGGTGTCGCCGGCCTTGACCCCGGAGAAACGCAGGACCTCTGCCGGTTTGCTGGAGGGATCCCGTTCACGGTCTGCGGCGGGGCGATTCGGGTTGGCCACCGCATCATCGTAGGTGTCGGCGTTGACGGTGCTCGACAGCAACAGACACAGGGACAGGGACAGGGGAGCGAACAGGGATTTCATGGCGGCGACTCCTAACGGGTTTTGAAGAACAATACGCCGCAATACACCGTGAAGGCAACCAATGCCGCCAGCATCAGGTAGCCGCCCCAGCGGAATTCCAGAATGTGACTGAACAGCCCCGCTCCGAAATCGGCGATCGCCCTGGCGGTCGCCTCACCGCCCTGTTCCAGGACATTGTTATCGAGGGCGAAGAATCGTTGACGCAGATTGGGAAAGAACAAGGTGCCCCAAACCAGCAGGGGCGGCAACAGCAGATAACGGTGACGGCTGCTCAGCATCAGCGCCGGGGTGCCGATGGCCACGGCGCAGATGACCCAGGCCTCCACCGTGGCGACCTGGTGATAGCTCACCTCACCCACCACCGGCAGGCGGGCCAGGGGCGCAAAGACGCTGGCAGCCAGCACCAGGGCGCTGCCATAGACGGTCAATTGCACATCATCTTTGGTCATAAATGTCTGTTGTGGCCCCGCTCGGGCATCCATTGACCCGCCCATGCGGCAGCCCCATAATCGGCCACCTTTTTTCCTGCAATCGGTCTATGAGCTGGGTTTCCTTCGATCCGCTGCGCACACTGGGCCTCCCCGAAACCACTTACATCAAGACGGACGAGCTGTTCGCCCGTCAGGCGCTGCTGCGCCAGGCGTCGTGGGTGCTGTTTCCCGACTACTGGCAGCTGGGCGCCCTGATCTACGGCTACAAGTGTCGCATATTCCCCAGCCTGGCCAGCTACCTTATCGGCCACGACAAGGTGGAAATGACCCGGGCGTTTTCCGCCGTGGCGCCGGCCCATGTACCCGACACCCGCATTGCCGCAAACACGCCGGAACAGGCCGGACGCCTGTGGTCGGCCATGAGCACTCCCTTTGTCGCCAAACATCCCCGCAGCGCCCGGGGCCAGGGGGTGTTCCTCATCGAATCGAAGGCGGATTGGCAGCGTTACCTCGGCAGCACCGAGGTGCTTTATGTGCAGGAATACCTGCCCATCGATCGGGATCTGCGCATCGTGCTGGTGGGCGACAAGGTGCTTGCCGCCTATTGGCGCCTGCAATCCCCGTACAGCTTTCATAACAATTTAAGTCGGGGTGGTGAGGTGGATCATGCCCCAGTGCCGGAAGCTGCCCTGCAGCTGGTGCGCAAGGTGGCCGGGGAGCTGGAGATCGATCACGCCGGGTTCGACGTGGCCATGGTGGGTGGACATCCGTATCTGCTGGAATTCAACAGACTGTTCGGCAATACCGGCATCCCCGGCGGTGACGCTGCGGTGGTGGCAGCAATTGCCAGATACCTGGAAACCCGTTCCCGCCCCCAGACACCGCGACGCCCCCGGGCAGGTGGCACATTGCGGTACAGGCGCCTAAAGCGGGCCGCCTGACCCCAATCGCCTCCTGTCAGAGATCCCGCGCGGCGCTGACCAGGTCGGCGAACCGGGAATCCGCCGGATAGCTCCCCGCCGTCCAGCCCAGCCGCACGATGGCCAGTTGCTCCGACGGGATCACCATCAGCCATTGCTGGCGATTGCCCTGGGCGGCGAAGGCATCCGCCGGCAGGGACGGCCAGCGCAGTCCCTCATCACCCCGGTTCAGCCACCACTGGAAGCCATAGGCTTTTTCGTTTCCGGAGGTGTTGGGTGTCACCGAGCGGGCCACCCAGTCCTCCCGCACAATGCGACGGCCATTGATCTCACCGTTGTTCAGCATTAGTTGACCCAGGCGCGCCCAGTCCCGGGCCGGGGCGTAGAAATAGGAACTGCCCACGAACACGCCGCTGGCATCGGTTTCAAAGACGGCATTCTGCATGCCCAGGGGACGATAGATATGGTCGAGGAAATCCCGGTGGGCACTGGCGGGGTCGGCGCCGGTGCGCAGGTAGTGCAGGTATGCCAGCAGGTTGGCGGTGCCGGAACTGTAATTGAACACCGTGCCCGGCCTGTGTTCCAGCGGTTGCTGCAACACATAGTTGGCGGCGGATGGCTCGGTGAACAACATGGCGGTGGCATCATCACCGGGATCATAGGCTTCGGCAAAGCCCAGACCGTCGGTCATGGTGAGCAGATCCCGTACGGTGATGTCACGCCGGTCATCATCCTGCCAAACCTCGAAGCCCGGAGGTTCTCCGATGTCGAGCAGACCCCGGTACTCCAGATTTCCCAGCATCACAGAGGTCAGGCTCTTGGCCATGGACCAGCCCAGTAGGGGGGTATCGGTGGTGGCGCCCTGACCGTAGGCTTCGGCGACGATCGCGCCCTGCTTCACCACCAGCAGGGCCCGGGTGTTGAGCCCGGCATCATTGTCTGCCGCCAGCATTGCTTCCAGCGTACTCTGGAGGGAGGGGTCAGGAGCCCCAGTCAGATCGCCGGCGGGCCAGAGGGCCTGCGCGTCGGGCAGGTCGGAGCTGGTGCTGATGTGGGGTCGGTCAGACCCGGAAAAGTCCAGCGCGCAGCCGACCCCTTCCTGGAAACTTGCGGTGGTGGGGCTCAGACCGAACAGGGTGGTGGTGACGGTGCGGGCCTGGTCGTCATAGGCAATGCTGAGATTACTCAGGAT
>JBJOHV010000047.1:0-16396 GCA_046047495.1 Pseudomonadota bacterium
CCCACTCCGATCACCACCCAGGGCAGCAGGGCAGCGGTGACGGAGCGGAAACTCACCAGCAGCATCACCACCATCACCACTGCCATGAGAGGGATCAGCAGGCTGGTGTCCTCCTCCGCCAGTGTCTCAAAGCGCTCAGCCATCAACGGCTGACCCGACATACGCAGGGTATAGCTGCCACTGCCCAGGTTTTCCTCGGCCACGAACGCGTACAGCGCCTGGGTCAAAGCCACCTTGTGTTCGGCCGTATCGTGGCGGTATTCGACCCGCGCCGTCATGCGCGCATGTTGCAGGTCGTCACTGACCAGGGCGCCCATGGCCAATTCCTCGCCCTGTACAATCCTGCGCATCTCATCCAGCAGCGCAGGGTCGGTGGCCAGGGCATCGATGTCTTCAACCAGATCATCGGTGCGCAGTGCGTCACCGTCGGAATGTGTGTACTGGTAATTGGTCAACGAACGCACCTGGGTGACGGCGGGTTGCTGTTCGAGAAATTCGGTCAGCTTGTGCATGTCGACCAATACGTCCGGCGAGAAGATATCCCCGCCAGGGTTGCGGTTCTCGAATCCGATGATCAGGTACTCGTTGTCGCCGAAAAGGTCCAGCAGGACGTTGAAGTCCGCCAGCGTAGGATCTCCCTCGACGAAATAGCGCTCGGTGGTGTTATCGAACGGAATCGGTCTGCCGGTGAACAGCATGGCCGGAACCATAACCAGGGTGAGCAAGATGATGAGAAGGCGGTTTTTAAGGACAATGTCCGCCCAATACCTGATAAAAACCGCCATCCAGTTATACAGTAAGTGCCTGACTTAAAGTCCTTGTTATTGTTTTGGCCGGAAATACCCCCCGTATCTCCTTAGCGACGCAGTGTAAACTGCCCGGAGCATCCCGTAAAGTTAGGGGTACAACCCCGGTATTTCTCAACCCTCTAATAAAAACTCTATAAATTAGAGTTTCTTATGAAGAATTCTTAATGTCAGTCGATAGTATCCGTGTCTTTGAACAAACAATGTCAAGAAACGGAATCGCGCTATGAGGAAGGAAAAGCTGTGGCCTTTTGACGTGGATCTGAGCGCCATGGATACAGGCAGCATCACCAATAGTCTCAATGACATCGAAATTCACCTGCCCCTCATGGAAACCGAGGCCGATATTTCCGAGCTGATGAAGGTCAAGGAGTTCTTCGAGAAGGAATTGATGGTGGCACGACGCCTGCATTGAGCGGGCGCGGGCATCCCCCGACCGCCAGCCGCCGGTCGTCTCGTTTGCGGTGTACTCCTTCTTGCGCCTGGTTTATGCTGTCCAGCCTTTTCTTACTCACAACTGGACTTCGATAAACCAAGGACTTTTTATGAAATCGATAGTATCTCTCTGCTCCGTCATCGCCATGACTTCGTTGTATTCCGCGGGTGCTTCCGCTATCGACATCGCCGCGCTGGAACGTGCCATGGCCAATCCCGCCAGAGCCCAGGAGGACAAGGACCGCGATGCCAGCCGCAAGGCTCCCCAGGTGTTGGATTTCCTTGGCCTCGAGGCCGGCATGACCGTTCTGGACATCAACGCCTCCACAGGCTGGTACACCGAGGTGTTGTCTTATGCCGTGGGCCCCAATGGCAAGGTCTATGCCCAGAATCGGGCCGCCAGTCCCGGCGCTGAAGCCATTGCCGCCAAGGCTGGCCGCCTCGGCAATGTAGAGAGCTGGGAACAGGACATCTCCGCCCTCCCGGCCAATTCCGTGGATTTCGCCATCACGGCCCTGAACTACCATGACTTCTACAACAACGATCCCGCCCGCGCCGCGGCCATCATGGCCCAGGTCATGCAGGTGCTGAAACCCGGCGGGGTTCTGGGCATCATCGATCACGAGGGCAATCCGGGAGCTGACAACCGTTCCCTGCATCGCATCGCCGTGGGCGACGTCGTGAAATCCATCACCGAGTCCGGCTATCACGTGGTGGGTCTTAGCGATGTGCTCGACAATCCGGCCGATACCCATCTGCTGCCCCAGTCCGACCCCAGCCTGGGCCGCAATACCGACCGCTTCGTACTGAAAGTCATCAAGCCGTAAGTCTGTTCCCGGGATCCCGTGCGCGGCTGTCCAGTCGCGCACGGTCAACCCTGCATCCCATCACCCCCCTCCGTGTCTTCCAGCGTGCCCACAGCCGCATCTGAATCTTCAGGTCCTGCCCGCGCCATCGCGCGGTTTTTCAGTGTGTTCAAATACAGTGGCGTGGCACTTGGCATCGTGTGGGAAACCAGTGCGTCATTGACGGTGGTCCTGGCAGTGGCCACGGTGGTGGCCGGGGTCATGCCGGCAGCCATCGCCTTTGTGGGTCAGTTCATCGTCGATTCCGTGATCGCCGCCGTGCAGCAGGCCGGGTCGGTGGACCAGTCGGCCAGGGATGCTGTGCTGTTCTACGTGGTACTGGAAGCCGGGCTGGTGGTACTGATGACGGCGGCCCAGCGCATCAACACGGTCAGCCAATCCATCCTGCGGGTGCTGCTGGGCAACAAGATCAATGTGATGATTTTGGAAAAGGCCCTGACCCTGGAGCTGGCACATTTCGAGGATTCCGAGTACTACGACAAACTGAACCGGGCCCGGCGTGAAGCGTCCAGCCGACCCCTCAGCCTGGTGGTCAAGACGTTCGATCTGATCAAGGACGGTATTTCCCTCGCCACCATCGCCACCCTGCTGTTCCAGTTCTCACCTTTTGCGGTGCTGCTGCTGGCGGCAGCGGGTGTGCCTGCCTTCGTCGCCGAGGCCAAGTTCTCCGGCGAGGCTTTTCGCATCTACCGGCGTCGTTCGGCAGAGCGGCGCATGCAACTGTACCTGGAGATGGTGTTGACCCGGGAAGACGGGGTGAAGGAGGTCAAGCTGTTGCAGCTGGGCAGACTCTTTCTGCAACGCTATGTTGATATCTTCCGCAACATCTACAAGGAGGATCGCAATCTGGTACTGCGGCGCGGTCTGTGGGGTTATCTCCTGGGGCTCATCGCCAGTGCGGCGTTCTATTTCGCCTACGGCTGGGTGGCCTTCGCCGCCATCGCCGCCACCATCACAATCGGTCAGATGACCATGTACGTGGCGCTCTTCCGCCAGGGCCAGGGAGCTGTCACCAGCAGTCTGACCTCGGTCAACGGCATGTACGAGGACAATCTCTACCTGTCCACCCTGCTGGAATACCTGGAACACAAGGTGCCCGAGCAGACCGGACAGCAGCTGTCCGGACCCGATCCCGCAGACGGCATCCGTTTCGAGAATGTCAGCTTTTTCTATCCAGACAGCCTGCAGCCGGCGCTGGATCGCATCAACCTGCACATCAAGCCCGGTGAGAGTCTGGCCATCGTCGGTGAAAACGGAAGCGGCAAGACCACGCTCATCAAATTGCTGACCCGTCTCTATACTCCCACCGAAGGGCGCATTCTGCTGGAAGGTCTGGAGCTGTCGCAATGGAGCATCGACGCCCTGCGTGCCAAGATCGGTGTCATCTTCCAGGATTTTGCCCGCTATCAACTGCAGGTGGGTGAAAACATCGGCGTGGGCGACGTGGCACAGTTGGATGACGTGGAGATGGTGCGGGAGGCGGCCCGCAAGGGATTGGCCAGCGATTTCATCGAGCAGCTACCCGGCAGCTACGCCACCCAGCTGGGGACCTGGTTTCAGGATGGCAAGGAGCTGTCCGGCGGGCAATGGCAGAAGATTGCCCTGTCCCGCGCCTTCATGCGCAGCAAGGCCGATGTGCTGATTCTTGACGAACCCACGGCGGCCATCGATGCCCGGGCCGAGGCGGAAATTTTCGCCCATTTCCGGGAGCTGACCGGCCGGCGCATTTCCATCATCATTTCCCACCGCTTTTCCACGGTACGCATGGCCGATCATATCATCGTACTGGACAAGGCCCGCATCATCGAGCAGGGCAGTCATGCCAGTCTGCTCGACGCAGGTGGACAATATGCAACCCTGTTCAGACTGCAGGCGGCGGGATACCAGTGATTCCGGACGATGAGCAGGCGAGATTCGCGCCGCAGCTGGCTCGACTGCAGCGGGCACGCAATTCCATGCTGGTGTGTTTTTTCACGCTACCCTTGTATGTGGCCGGCCTGCTCATGCTGCTGAACAACGGTCGTACCATCACCCTGTTCATGGTGTCCTACATGGTGGTGTATGCGGTGTTCGCGGTGAACATGGTGGTGAGACCCTGTCCCCGCTGCGGTGAGCAGTTTTTTGTCCGCCGGTTCTTCCTGAATCCCCTGGCACGTCGTTGCATGCACTGCCGTCTGGCATTGCCGGCGCGGCACCGGGAAAAATTCTGAACCGGCTCAGGTCTGACGCAGCACGCTTAGCAGTTCCAGCAATTTGGGTGGCTGACCGGTTCGCAAGACCCCATGGCGGAAGACCCGCCCGGACAACCACAGCATGAAGACGATGCTCAATAGCAGCAGCAGGGTGGTGCCGATGACGTCGATCAACGGCGGACTGGCCGCGGCGCGGTTCATCATCAGATAGGGCGTGAACAGGGGAAACCAGGACATGGCCCGATACACTGTGTTGTTGGGGTCCTGCACCACGAAAGGCATCACCGTAACCGGCACCACCATCAATAGAATGACCGGCATCATCATGCTCTGGGCCTCCTTAAGTGTGTTGCACAGGCTGCCGATGGCCAGAAACAGGCCGGCATACAAGGCGTAGCCCGCCAGGCTGTAGAACACAAACCAGGGAATCAACTCGGAGCCCAGGATGACTTCAAGTACCTGGGCGACGATCTCGGCGTTGGTACCGGGAAAATAATTCAAAAACAGCAACAGGGATGCCACCCATACCAGCACTGTGGTCAAGCTGCTCAAGCCGATTCCCAACAGCTTGCCCATCATCAGTTCATTGGGCGTGACCGACGCCAACAACACCTCGATGATGCGATTGGATTTTTCCTCGATGGTGTTGCTCAGCAGATACTGCACGCTTTGCATGAGGGCGATGAACATCACGTACACGAAGCCCATGGGCGCAAACTGCCGCAAAGTGTCGGCCATGCTGACCTGCTCCTCTCCTTGTGCAGCCTGGGGATCCAGACGACTGAGGGGCAGCCGCGTGCGCTGCACGTTGCGCACCAGCTCCGCATTGAACCCGTAGTTGGTGAATTCCGTGTTGCGCACCTCGGTGTTGACACTGCGTTCGATGGCATCCGGGAGGCGCGAATCCGTAAGGTTGCGCGCCCAGTACTGGATTCCCACCGGCTCCGTTCCAGGCGGCACAGGAAGGGTGCCAGGTCTGACTATGAAGCTGTCCACGTCGTCGGGTATCAGGATGAGGGCGAACAGCTCCCGCGGCTGACCATTCACAAGCACACTGCGCTCACCGTTAAGGTAAGGCCGCAAAGACTGTATCAGCATTACGGTGTCCTGGGTTATGTCGATGTCGTCCGGCAGGTCTGCGGCGATGAATTGCCGCTGCGGAACCTCGAAAGGGGGGGCGTCGGGCTCGAGATAGGGACTTGCCATGGCCAGATACACATCGAGACCACCGCTTTCCAGCCACTGATTCAGCGCCGCCACCTCATCGCTGTCCACATCCTCGATGAGCTGATCCGCGGCGTTGGCGGCATTGGCACTGGTGAGTTCCAGGTTCCGCTCACGGCGGTGCTCCAGCAGGTAATCCACGAAGGCCTGCAGGATTTGTCGCTGGTGCTCCTGGTCGATGGCAGTCTGAACAGCCTGGGCATAACGGCCGGACTGGTCGATCAACAGATAGTGCCGTGTGGGGGTTACCTCCGACAGGCGGGTTTGCAGGAGGAAGATGCCGATCAATATCAATGGGAAAACCAGGATGCTCACCCAGAAGCCGCGGGTGTGGACGTTTTCCATGTACTCGCGCCAGGCAATCAGGCGGATGATTTTCATCGCAGCCGGTGCTCCGCGGCATCCTGACCCACCAGATGCACGAACACGTCATGCAGACTGGCATCGGAGTACTCGAAGCGGCTCAGGTTGATGCCGAGTTCAAAACAGTTTTTAAGTACCTGCTGTGCGGAACCGTGTTCGGAGAGGTGCAGCAGCCAGCCGGGTTCCCCGTCGCCGCCCGGCAGAGGCGTCAGCTGTCTCACATCGGATCCCTGCAGACGCTGCACATCATCCCGGGTCGCCAGCAGCACCCGGCGGGGTATCAGAGCCTTGGCCTGGGCAATGGTGCCGTCAAAGATCTTGCTGCCCTTGGCAATCAGCAGAATGTGATCACACAGGCGTTCCGCATGGGACATCACATGGGTGGAAAAAATGACGGTACTGCCCCGTGCGCGCAGATCCTGGATGAGGTTTTCCAGCACCTGCTGGTTGACCGGATCGAGGCCGGAGAAGGGCTCATCCAGTATGACCAGCTCCGGCTCGTGGGCCACTGCCGACAACACCTGAACCTTCTGACCCATGCCCTTGGACAGGGACTCCACCTTGGCATCGGCAAAATCCTTGAGACCGTAGGTGGACAGCAGGCTCTGCGCCTTTTTCCTGGCGGTATGCCTTTCCATGCCCTTCAACATGGCGAAGTAGGTGATGATGTCCACCACCCGCATCTTTTTGTACAGGCCCTTTTCCTCGGGCAGATAACCAATGCGGTGCCGTACCGCCTGGGCCGAGGGGCTGCCCAGAATGGCAATGCTGCCGCAGCTGGGGCGGATGATGTCCAGGATCATGCGCAGTGTGGTTGTCTTGCCGGCCCCGTTGGGCCCCAGGAAGCCGTATAGGGCTCCCCGGGGAATACGCAGGCTGATGTCCTTGACCGCGGTGAAGTCTCCGTAGGTTTTGGTGACCTGATCAAGGATCAGCGCGGCATCATCCACTGCCAGAGACTCGGGCGGCGGCTATTGAGAGTCGAAGGCGACGGTGAAACTGACGGGTACTGAATTGCTGATGCTGGGAAGTCCAGCCACTTCCCGCAGGGCTTCCACGCCAGCCACCAGGGCGAAGTTACCGGCATTGACGATGACCGGCTTGACCGTGGTGGCCAGCAGACCATCAGCCAGCTTTACCACCATCACCTCCGCGCTGAGAGGCGCAGACTGTCCGTGCAGATCCAGGGTGAAGTCTACCTTGAGGCGGGTACCGGCTCCGGTACTCAACGCGTTGACGGCCGCCATATCCACCTGACCGGTGATGCGGGCCTGGGGGAAGACGCCGGTATCGAACAACAGGGTGCGCATGCGCTCATCGCGGATCTCGATCAGGGTGTTGACGCTCGCCAGCTCGATGGTGATCGACAGGGCGCCGTCGGCACCGAGAGTGCCGTTGAGCCTGTCAAAGGTGTGCACCTCGGCCACGTGTTCGGCCTTGGTGGTGACAAAACTGAGCGTCGATGCGTCATTGTCCAGTGCCCACTGGCCATGGGCGGTGGATGCCAGCAGCAGGGGTGTCAGAATCAGCAGAACGCGAAAAAACCGGGATGGTGCCATGGTAAAAACTCCTCAATGCAGGTTGAAGCCCATTGTAATCGTCTTCAATCCATAGACAAACGGGAACTGCAAACATATGCTTCGGGCACATCCATAACAACAATCAGAACAGGGGATTTCCCATGACAGCAGAGACCCAGGCAGCAGGATCAGCACCGCAGCAGACCGCCAATATGCGCAAGGTGGCGCTGACTTCGCTGGCAGGCACCAGCATCGAATGGTACGACTTTTTCCTTTACGGCACTGCCGCTGCCCTGGTGTTCCCAACCCTGTTCTTCCCGCAAAGCGAATCGCCCATGGTGGCATTGATCCTGTCGTTCAGCACGTTTGCGGTGGGTTTCATCGCACGCCCCCTGGGAGGCATCGTGTTCGGGCATTACGGCGACAGGATCGGACGCAAGCGCACCCTGGTGATCGCCCTGGTGATGATGGGCGCCGCCACCACTCTCATCGGCCTGCTCCCCACCTACGGAACCATCGGACTGGCCGCGCCCCTCATTCTGGTGTTGTTGCGGTTCGTGCAGGGTCTGGCCATCGGCGGACAGTGGGGTGGCGCCATGTTGCTGGTGACGGAAACCGCCCCTCCGGAGCAGCGCGGCTATTACGGGGCTTATGCTCAGGCTGGCGCGCCGGTGGGTGTGATCCTGGCCAATCTTGCGTTTCTCGCCATCAGCGGTGCAGTGTCGGAAGAGGCCTTTTTCAGCTGGGGTTGGCGGATTCCGTTTTTGGCCAGCGTGATCCTCATCGGGATCAGCATGTATGTCCAGCTGCACCTGGAAGACACTCCCGCCTTCAAGGCATTGCAGCAGGTCAAGCAGCAACAGTTGCACACCGGCGAGGACGTGATGGCGCCGGATGATGCGTTCGAAAAGATTGCCGCCGAGAAGGTGCCGCCGGCCATGGCCCGCTCGCCCATTCTGGAGGCCATCCGGCTTTACCCGGGGCGTATTACCCTGGCGGCAGGTGCCTTCCTTTCCATACAGGTGACGTTCTATATATTGATTGCGTTCGTGGTGGCCTACGGCAGCAGCGCCGCGGGACTGGGCCTGTCCCGCAATACCATGCTGGCAGCGGTGCTGATCGCCTCAGCCATACAGATTCCGGCCCAGTTCTGGGCGGCGGCCTATTCGGACCGCAAGGGACGGCGTGGGGTATTCATGGCGGGCGCCATATTGTCCGGTGTCTGGGCCTTCATCCTGTTTCCCCTGATCGATACCGGCAACTTTGTGCTGATTACGGCGGCCATCTGCGGGGGACTTATCTTCCTCGGTATGCAGTACGGACCCCAGGCGGCATTTTTTACCGAGTTGTTCAGTACCCACGTACGCTATTCCGGGGCCTCTCTGGGTTACCAGATCGGCGCTATCGTGGGAGGTGCTCTGGCGCCCACCATCGCGGTGCTGCTGTGGAACAGCTACGGCATCATCTGGGTTTCGGTCTACATCGCCCTTGCGGCAGTGCTTACCCTGTGGTCGGTCTGGATGTTGACGGAAACCCGCGGCACCGACATCCACGCGCCGCATTGACGCTCCCGTGTCATTATGGGCCTGAACCCCCTCGGCAAGACCCTCACTGCGGCATAAACGGCGGCATGGTGAGGTTGACCGTGGGCAGGCTGGGGGCGAAGGTGCTGTGGCAGCCATTGCAGACTTGCACGATCTCCGCGCCGATGCGGGTAATGCCTTCCATATCCCTGGCCTGGGCGGCTGTCACGGCGCGGCCCGCCACTGCCTGCAGTTGTTGAGAGTAGTTCGTCCAGTCGCTGTCCGCTGCCCACTCGCCATCCATGGGGCCGGTGCCGGGCACTGGCAGCAGGGCGCCACCCAATTGCAGTTGCCGGGCCTGTTGTTCAAGTTCGCGCCATTCGTCATTGGTTTGGGGATTGCGCCACATGGCGCTCCACAGCGGGTCGGCATGCTGATTGATGAGGGATGCCATCATCTCGCTGGTACGTACCGGCAGACGGGGTTCGGCTGCGGCCTGTTGCGGAGTATCACCGGAGTCCGTGCCGCAACCGACCAGCCAGCCGCTGACGGCAAGGGTCAGCAGGAGCCTGCTTCGAGTCCGCAAGCATATTTGAGTGAATGATGATCTGTGCATGGCGCAGCCTCCCGGCAAGACTTGAGTTTTACTGGGATGCACTATGGGGCACAGGGGCGGCCCTGGGCAAACCTTACCTGTCAGGTGTTTGACTCAGGTCAATCCGGTGGAAGACCGGCTGCCGCCTCAGGATTCCAGAAACTGGTTGATGCGCTCGGCGGCCAGACGACCTTCATTGATCGCCCACACCACCAGAGACTGTCCGCGACGACAGTCGCCGGCAGCGAACACCTTGGGATTGCTGGTGAGAAATGCACCGTAATCGGCCTTGTAGTTGGAGCGGTTGTCCAGCTCCAGGCCCAGGGGCTCGCTGACATAATGCTCAGGACCCAGGAAACCCATGGACAGCAGAACCAGGTCTGCTTCCCAGAACTTAACGGTGCCGGGTATCTCTTTAAAGTCCTTGTCGACGGAAACCGTGTTGATGCCCTGCAACCTGCCATCGTCACCAATGACGAACTCCTTGCCGGAAATCGAATACTCACGGGGGTCGCTGCCAAAATGCTGGGCAGCCTCCTCGTGTCCGTAATCGACGCGGTAGATCTTCGGCCACAGCGGCCAGGGGTTGTTGGGTGCGCGATCCATGGGCGGCCGGGGCATGATCTCGAAATTCACCAGGGATCTGCAGCCATGGCGCAGTGAGGTTCCGATACAGTCGGTCCCGGTGTCGCCACCGCCGATCACGATGACATTCTTGTCCTTGGCACTGATGAAATTGCCGTCCTCCAGACCGGAGTCCAGCAGGCTGCGTGTATTGGCGCGCAGAAAATCCATGGCGAAGTGGATGCCATCCACGTTCCGGTTGGGAATCCTGAGATCTCTCGGTGTGGTGGCACCGGTGGCCAGCAGCAGGGCATCGTTCTCGGACAGCAGTTTCTCCACCGCCACCCCGTTGGATCCAGGGCCGCCCACATCGGCATTCACCACGAACCGGATGCCTTCGCTCTCCAGCAGTCTGACGCGCCGGTCCACGATGTCTTTTTCCAGCTTCATGTTCGGAATGCCGTACATCAGCAAACCGCCGATGCGATCGTCACGCTCATAGACGGTTACTTCATGGCCGGCTTTGTTGAGTTGATCTGCGGCCGCCAGGCCCGCGGGACCGGAGCCCACCACAGCGACCCTTTTTCCGCTGCGCCGCTGGGGTGGCTGGGCCTGGACCCAGCCGTTCTCGAAGCCCTTGTCGATGATGGCGCATTCGATATTCTTGATGGTCACCGCAGGCTCGATGATGCCCAGTACGCAGGCACCCTCACAGGGCGCCGGACAGACACGACCGGTGAATTCCGGAAAGTTGTTGGTCTTGTGCAGGCGATGCAGGGCTTCTTCCCAGCGTCCGTGGTACACCAGATCGTTCCATTCCGGAATCAGGTTGTAAACCGGACATCCTTCGCCGGACTGACAGAACGGTACACCGCAGTCCATGCAGCGCGCACCCTGCTGCTTCAGGTGTTCATCACTGTGTGGGGTGTAGATTTCCCGGAAATCCAACAGCCGTTCCTTGGCTGGCCTATACGGCTCGGTTTTACGGGCAATTTCTTTGAAACCGGTTGGCTTTCCCATGAAGGTATCCGTTGACGAAATTTATCCAGGTTGGGTTTACAGAATGCCGATGGCTCAGGCTGCCGACGCTGCGGCGCGTTCCGCCAGCACCCTTTTGTAGTCGCTGGGCATGACTTTGACGAACTGGCCCAGGCATTGCTCCCAGTTGTCCAGAATTTTCTTCGCCACTGTGGAACCCGTGTACTCGAAATGACTGCTGATCAGTTTCTTCAGATCCCTGATGTCGGCAGCCATGGCCACGGTTTCCAGTTCGAAGGTTTCCATATTGCATTGCTTATGGAAATCCCCGGCCGGGTCCCAGACGAAGGCAGTGCCGCCGCTCATGCCGGCACCGAAATTGCGGCCGGTGCTGCCGAGTATGACCACCTTGCCGCCGGTCATGTACTCACAGCCATGATCACCCACACCCTCGATCACGGCGCTGGCGCCGCTGTTGCGTACCGCAAAACGTTCGGCGGCGATGCCGCGGATATAGGCTTCACCGCTGGTGGCACCGTAGAGGATCACATTGCCGGCGATGACATTCTCCTCGGCCTTGAACGTGCTGTTCTTGGGCGGATAGATGATGATCCTGCCGCCGGACAGACCCTTGCCCACATAGTCATTGGCATCGCCCTCGACGGTGATGGTGATGCCCTTGGCGAGCCATGCTCCCAGGCTTTGACCCGCGGAACCGTGCAGCTTGATGTTGATGGTGTCATCCGGCAGCATCGCCTCGCCGAAGCGCTTGGCCACCTCGTTGGACAGCATGCCGCCCACCACCCTGTTGGTGTTGATCACCTCAGTCTCGATCTGCACCTTGCTCCCGTTTTCCAGGGCCGGGGCCGCAAGACGGATCAGCTCGTTGTCGAGCGCCTTCTCCAGGCCATGGTCCTGATCCATGGTGTGAAAAACCTCAGTGTTCTTGAACACCTTGCGGGCCGGCTGCAGGATGGTGCTCAGATCCAGTCCCTTGGTCTTCCAGTGGTCGATGGCGATGTTGGTGTCCAGCAGGTCAACCCGGCCGATCATCTCGTTGACCGTGCGCACGCCGATGCTGGCCATAATCTGGCGCATTTCTTCCGCCACCATGAACATGTAGTTCACCACATGCTCCGGTTTGCCTTTGAATTTCCTGCGCAGCTCCGGGTCCTGGGTGGCGATGCCAACCGGACAGGTGTTGAGATGGCATTTGCGCATCATGATGCAGCCGAGTGTTATCAGCGGCGCGGTGGCAAAACCGAATTCCTCCGCACCCAGCAGCGCGGCGATGGCGATATCCCGCCCGGTCTTCAGCTGGCCGTCGGTCTGCAGCACCACCCGTGAGCGCAGATTGTTCATTACCAGCGTCTGATGGGTCTCCGCCACGCCAAGCTCCCAGGGTAGGCCGGCGTGCTTGATGGAAGTCAGTGGCGAGGCGCCGGTGCCGCCATCATGGCCGGCGATCACCAGGTGATCGGTCTTGGCCTTGGTGACACCTGCGGCAATGGTGCCGACGCCGATCTCCGAGACCAGCTTGACGCTGATGCGGGCGGCACGGTTGGCATTCTTGAGGTCGTGAATGAGCTGCGCGATGTCCTCGATGGAATAGATATCGTGATGGGGTGGCGGGCTGATCAGTCCGACACCGGGTGTGGAGTGCCGGATCCTGGCAATGTAATCGTCCACCTTGTGGCCCGGCAGTTCACCGCCTTCCCCAGGCTTCGCTCCCTGGGCGATCTTGATCTGCAGTTCGTCCGCATTGGTGAGATACCAGATGGTGACGCCGAACCGGCCGGAGGCCACCTGCTTGATGGCTGATCGTTTGGAGTCTCCATTTGCCATGGGCTGGAAGCGGACCGAGTCCTCGCCACCCTCACCGGTGTTGGATTTGCCGCCGATGCGGTTCATGGCGATGGCCAGCGACTCGTGTGATTCGGAGGAAATGGAGCCCAGGCTCATGGCGCCGGTGGCGAAGCGTTTGACGATCTCGCTGGCGGCCTCCACTTCATCCAGAGACACCGGCTTGTTCACATCCGTGCGGAATTTCAGCAGGCCCCGAATGGTGCAGGCGCGGGTGGAATTGTCATTGGCCTGACGGGCAAAGGCCTGATAGGCATCCACGCTGTTGTTGCGGGCCGCCACCTGCAGATTGAAGATGGAGCTGGGATCCCACATGTGGGAGTCGCCGCCATTGCGCCAGTGGAAATCGCCGGGATTGGGCAGCACCGGAATACGCTGGCTTTCCAGCGCGGGGAAGCCGATGCGATGGCGGCGCAGGGTTTCTTCAATGAGCACCGAGAAATTCACGCCCTGAATGCGGCTCGGCGTGCCCACGAAGCAGCGGTCCACGATTTCGCTGGCAAGGCCGACGGCTTCGAAGATCTGCGCGCCCTTGTAGGACTGCAGAGTCGAAATGCCCATCTTGCCCATGACTTTCATCATGCCCTTGGCGACTGCCTTCTTGTATGCGTAGACGAGAGAGTCCTCGTCCGGATAATCATTGCCTAACAAGCCTTCCTGGTTGGCCTGCCACAATGCTTCGAAAGCCAGGTAGGGGTTGATGGCGTCGGCGCCATAGCCCGTCAACAGGCAATGATGGTGCACCTCGCGGGCTTCGCCGGTTTCCAGCACGATGCCGATACGGGTCCGCAGGTGTTTGCTGATCAGATGATGATGAACTGCACCGCAGGCGATAAGTGCGCTGATGGCGACCCGCTCACGGGCGATGGCGCGGTCAGACAGAATAATGAAGGAATAGCCTTCATCGATGGCGGCTGCCGCTTCCTTGCAAATGCGGTCCAACGCCTGATGGAAGCCATTGGCAGCCCCGATATCGAAGGTGATATCGATCACCAGGGAGCGCATGCCCCGGAAGTCCATGTGCTTGATGTTAGACAATTGCTTGTTGGACAGGATGGGATGGGGCAGGCTGAGGCGTTTGGCCTGACCCTCCTCGGTATCCAGCAGGTTGCCCTCGGGTCCGATGAAGCATTCCAGCGACATGACGACTTCTTCCCGGATCGAGTCGATGGGAGGATTGGTCACCTGGGCAAACAGCTGCTTGAAATAGTCGTAGATCATGCGCGGTTTGTCGGACAGACACGCCAGGGCGGAGTCATTGCCCATGGAACCCAGGGGATCCCGCGCCTCGGTCACCATCGGCAGCAGCATGAACTGCATGGTCTCGGTGGTGTATCCGAAGGCCTGCATGCGTTCCAGCACATTGTCCGCATCCAGGGAATGGGCGGCGCTCTCGTGGGACAGGTGGTCGAGGGTCACCTTCTGCTTGGCCAGCCAGTTGCCATAGGGACGCTTGCCCGCAATGGACTGCTTCACTTCCTCGTCGGGAATCAGGCGGCCCTGTTCGAAGTCCAGGAGGAAAATCTTGCCGGGCTGCAATCGTCCCTTGGCTTTCACATTTTCCGGATCCACGTGCAGCACGCCCACTTCGGAGGCCATGATGCATTTGTCATCGTGGGTCAGGTAGTAGCGGCTGGGACGCAGGCCGTTGCGGTCCAGCACGGCACCGATGTGCTTGCCGTCCGTGAACACGATTGAGGCCGGACCGTCCCAGGGCTCCATGATGGCGGAGTGGAATTCATAGAATTCCTTTTTCACCTTGGCCATGTTGTCGTCGGATTGCCAGGCTTCGGGGATCATCATCATCACCGCTTCCTGGAGGGAGCGACCGCCCAGCAGCAGGAACTCCAGCACCGCGTCGAAACTGCCGGAATCCGAGCAATCGCTGTCGATGATGGGGAACAGGTCCTTGAGTTTGTTGCCGAACAGGTCGGTCCTGAGGGTTCCCTCGCGGGCCACCATCTGATTGACGTTGCCCCGCAGGGTGTTGATCTCGCCATTGTGACTCATGAAGCGATTGGGTTGAGCCCGGTCCCATGACGGGAACGTGTTGGTGCTGAAGCGGGAATGCACCATGGCAAGATGGGTTTCGCAATGGGGGTTGGTGAGGTCGTGGTAAAAAGGGAACAACTGGCCCGGTGTCAGCATGCCCTTGTAGACGATCACCTTGGTGGAAAGCGAACAGGCGTACAGCTGCTTGGCTTCCGTGAGGTTCCCGTCACCCCGTAACTTGTGGGTAAAGCGCTTGCGTATGACATACAGCTTGCGTTCGAACTCATCACCCTGCAGGCCGTCGGAGGCAGCAATAAAAAGCTGCTCGATGCGTGGCTGGGCCATGCGGGCTGCCGGACCCACGTCGGCACCATCGGGATCCACCGGGACTTCGCGCCAGCCCAGCAGGGTCTGGCCTTCCTCGGCAATGATGCGGTCGATAACCTCACGACAGCGCTGCTGCTCGGACTCCAACCGGGGCATGAAGATGTTGCCGACGGCATAGCGGCCGGGTTCCGGCAGGGTGACATCCAGTTCATCCCTGGCAATCTTGCTGAAAAAACTGTGGGGCAGGGCCAGCAGTATGCCGGCGCCGTCGCCGGTGTTGGCCTCAAAGCCACAGCCACCGCGATGGTCCATGCGGGAATTCAGATGGTAGGCATCCAGCAGGATCTGGTGACTGGGCTTGCCCTTGATGTTGGCCACAAAGCCCACGCCGCAGGAATCTTTCTCGTAGGCGGGATCATACAGACCGGTCTTCTGCGGGTAACCGAATTTCAGTGGGGCGGGGCCATTATTCTTCATTGATTCTGCATCTCTAACGTTGCACGTCACCGCCATTTTTTCCCACCGCTAGTCTGCCGTCCGCGCAAGGCATGAAATCCTTGCCGGGATGGGGAGTGAGCTGCTGGGGTAGTCCTGACGTGGCTCGGTGTTTCAACCAGTCCTCTCAGGGAGCAGCGGTCCAAAACACCGCTTCCGAGAGGGCCGGTCACAATAACATTGGCAGAAAATATGTCAAGCCGCGAGGGGGCTCAGCGGGGGCCCGATCGGGCCCTGCAGAGACCCCTTGAAAATCGCCCTGATCCCCGAATTTACTGCGTTTCCGGGCATCGGTGATTTACTTGATAATTGCCGGGAGGTGATTTAACCTAGCGGCCCTTGGCTTCCAATAACAAGCATCCGCCAGGTCTCTATTCCATCCCAGGGAGGCGAAAGTAGCCCGTGAATCCTAAACTAACCCGTAGACGTTTTATAAAAGGCATCATCGCATCCGGTGTGGCGGCCTCTTCTGCGTCACTGTGGTACAGCGCCCGAGGCGCATCCCGACCTGCCGGTGCCGTTGAGCGGCTGATCCGCATCAATGTCAATGGCCAGATGCGCAGTGTCGATGTGGCGCCGCAGGAAACCCTGGCCTCCACCCTTCGCTACAAGCTGGGACTGACCGGCACCAAGCTAGGCTGCAACCGCGGTGA
>JBJOHV010000048.1:0-66688 GCA_046047495.1 Pseudomonadota bacterium
TCGAAATCCCTTGAATTCGCGGCCTGACACCATGCCCACGGTCTTCGCCCTACTGCAAAACCTCGTGCGGTCGATCCCCATGCCGGCCACCTTGCTGGCGTCCACCTTGCTGGCCTCCACCTTGCTGTCAGTTCCCCTGGTGGTCAGCGGCCAGACCGACCCCGCGGACTCGCCCCAGGACACCCTGGACCACTTCGCCCGGCTCATCCAGCAGCAGGGACAGCTGAATCAATTCAATCACCAGCTGTTACCCCCGTTGCTGGATGCCGCCCGCGTGGCCATGGAATTGCATCAGTACGACGAAGCGGCGGACTCCCTGAACCGGGCCCTGCAAATCACCCGCATCAGTGAGGGCCTGTATGCTCCCGAGCAGATACCCTTGCTGAAGCTGCTGGTGGAAAACGACAGCCGGCGCGGCGACTGGGGCGCGGTCAACAGCAACCTGGAGCACCTGCTGTGGCTGGTGACCCGCAAACGGCAGTATCTGGACGCCGACATGGTGAACGAGCTGATGGACATCAGCCGCTACCATCTGGCTGCCGTGGCCCAGGACCATGTGGACAACCAGGGCTACCACTACCTTAACGCCAGCGGTATCAACCGCCTGGCAATCCGGGCCGGAACCCTGCTGTGGGGTGCCGGCGACCTGCGTCTGATTACCCTGCAGTACGAGCTGGTAAAGCAGTACTACCTGCAGGCCCTGGCCATCGAAAATGGCGGCAGCACGGCCCTGAAGCTGCGCGCGGTCGTGCCCGGGGCAGGCTGGACCCTCTCACGCAAGGTAGCACGACGCTCACTTTACACGGCCGGCCGCTCACGCCTGCGGGACATGCAGGAAAGCTATTTACGGCAGAATCCACCGCAACGGGAAGCAGCGGCCATGGTGGGCCTGTATCTGGCGGACTGGCAGGTGCTGTTCACCGAGGAAAGCGCCGCTGAGGATTACCGCAACGCCTATGACGCCCTGCAGGACGCCGGAGTGGATCCCGGGTTGATGCAGGCCTATTTCGCCGAACCGCTGCCTTTGCCCCTTGAAGCGTTTCACTCGTCCATCGCCAGCGCTTCCGATGATCTGAGCTGGTCGCCACTGCTGCAGGATAGCGGAGCCTCCCCCGCTGCCACCGTGACGCTCAGCCTCGGTCCGCTCACCAAGATCACCCGCTGGATCGATGGCCGCTTTGTCTCCCGCCTGGGCGTCCCACAGGATGTGGAGATCATCGATCATCCCGATGGAAGCCTCCTGGCCGCCGACGACCTCGACAGGCATTTCCACGATCTTCATTTCCGCCCGCGACTCAATCAAGGCATGGTTGAGCCGGTCCAGACCACGTTCAATTACCTGATCAGCGCAGAATGACAACAGCGGCAAGCCCCTGGCACAGATGATCGTGTGCACCGATGAATCCCGCAGTTTCAGCCGGGTACGGCGGCGCCATTGCGGTACCGTGGAAAGCATTTATGGGTCGGCGGCGCAGCTGGATCAATTGAGTGTGCTGCATGTGGGTCAGGCGGTCGGCAGCGGCAACTGAAGTTTCCATGAAAGACGCTTGGTAGCCGGACAGGTCGAAACACCGGGACAAAAAAAGGGGCTCCACTGGGAGCCCCTATTTTTTCTTGCGTGTTTCGTGACAGCTTGCCCCGAGGGTTCCCGGGGCAAGCTCCGGCTTCCTTAGAAGTCGTAGGTCATGCGGGCGTAGATGGAGCGGCCCATGGCATCCTGCAGTTCGCCCATCACACCGGCGAAGTCAGGGGTTTTCTGCGCTTCACGGTCAAACAGGTTGCGCGAACCGACGGTGAAGCCCAATTCGCCTCCCCACAGTTCCACACCACGGTAGGTGTAGGCCAGGTCGAAGTCGGTCCAGGCCTTGATCTCACCGCCCACGATGGTGGGATCCGCATTGGTGTTGGCAAACAACGCGATGGTGGTCGTGTAGTTGGTACCGTCCCATGCCATGGCATCCACATAGTGCAACGTGCCGCTAACGGCGTGGTTGTTCATGGTCCAGCCCAGGCGCAGGTTGGCCTTCCACTCCGGTACTGCCGGCGCAGTACCGGTCAACAGGTTGGTTTTACCCACCCCTTCGGCCAGGGGACTGCCATCGCTATCCCGGAAGGCGAACGAATCCATCATCGTCGCCTGCAGATTGGCGCGGAAAGTGCCCCAGTTGTTGAAGCTCAGACTGTAGTTGCCCTGAATGTCATACGCCGTGACTTTCACGCTCTGGGCATTCACGCTGCCCGGTGAGGTCACCTGCAGGATAGTGCCCAGATCGTTCGGGTCGCGGATGATGTCCGGATTGCTCAGGCCGCTGGCCAGCCAGGCCTGCAGTTGGGCCAGGCTGGGCCGTTGGGCGGCGCCGATACCGGTACCGGTGAAGCCCGACCATTCCTTGAAGGCGGCGAAGTCGGCATTCATGATCTGCTGACCGCCGATGCCCACGATACGGTTTTTGAAGTCGGTCTCGTTCCAGGTCACCGACAGGTCAAAGTCACCGAAGGTCAGGTCGAAGCCCAACTGCTCCGAGGTGGAATACTCGTTCTGCAGATTGGGGTTGCCACCGGCGCAGTAGGTGGTGAAGGCCGAGAACGGGGAGAAGCGGTCGGTCACGGTGGACAGGCCACAGCTCACCGGATTCAGCAGCTGGGTCAGGGACGGTGCAATGAACGCGTCACCGGTGGTGGCCCGCAGGGTCAGCCAGTCGGTGGCGGCCCAGGTCACACCGAATTTCGGGTCGGTGGAGGCCTGGCCGGTGCTGAATTCCTCACGACGCACGGCGGCTTCCACTTCCACATTGGCCAGTACCGGGATCGCCAGCTCGAGGAAGTAGGCATCCACTTCCCGGTCACCGCTGGTGATGTCTTCTGCGAAGGGGCTGCCGATCCAGGTGTCGCCACGCAGTTCGGTCAAGGACGGCGTGTTGGTGTAGCTGTCGTCACGCCACTGGTAGCCCACCGCAGCGCCAATGGCACCGCCCGGCAATTCAAAGCCGCCCAGGGGCAGGTCACCGTTCAGCACGATGTCGATCACGCCCAAGGTCTCGTTTTCCATCTCGTTGCGACGGGCCGCCACCGCGTCCAGTACGGCGACGCTGCTCAGATTGGCCGGGTCGGTCACGAAGAACGGGTTGTAGCAGGCGTCACGATCATTGATGACGTCGCAGTTGATGCCCTGAATCATGGCCTCGATGTCGAAGTTCTGGTTGGACATGAACACCAGGTCCCGGGTGCTGTGGCTGTAGGCAGCGATGCCTTCCCAGCCCTCGATGAAGGGCACCCGGAAGTCCGCCTGCAGAGACACACGGCTATTGTGGTCCACGCTGTCCGACAGGTTGTCGTAATCGGGGCTCAGACCGCTGTGGACCCGGTTGGTCTTGTTGATGGGACGCAGGGTGCGGGGACGCACGTCCTCGTGCAGCAGCACACCGTTGGGAGTGGTGCCGGACACGATATAGTCCATCAGGCCGTCACGGTTCAGATCCTGTGTGCCACGATCGGGCAGGCCATCACCGTTGGCGTCCACACCGTACAGCTGCTGACCGGCGGCATTGCGGGCCAGGAACGGGTTGCCGGGCAGTTCGCCGCGCACGGCGCCCAGTTCGGCGATACGGGAGTTACCCGGGTTGGAGGTGGAGGTGTAGCTCAGCTGGTACAGGCGGGACTGGAAGCCCTGCAGGCGCAGGGTCAGGTCGTCGCTGACGTCCCAGGTGGCATTGGCGAAAATCGACGAGGTATCAGTCGGTTCGCGGTAGCTGCGGGTGTCGCCGTAGTCGAAGTAACAGGTGCTGCCCACCAGCATGCCGTAGGGGTTGTTGTTGGCATCGGCTACATAGGACTGGCGCTGGGAAGCCGGGGCACAGGCCGGGTCGGGGCGGTTGGCCGTCGTACCGGTGTATTGCCCGGCAGCGTTACGGTTCGGCACCACCCAGTTACCCGGCGCGTTGGATGAGTAGTTCATACCGGCCTGGGCCAGCTCGGGACGCTCGTCCCAGCCCAGACGGCTGTTGGAGCGGAACTGGCCGGCCAGTACCACGTCCACGTCGCCGATGTCACCGCCCCACAACAATTGGGTGGAGTGTTCATCGTAGTCACCACGGGAATCCTGCTCGGCATAGGTTTCCACCTTCATACCGTCATAGGATGAATAAGGCACGAAGTTCACCACGCCGGCCACGGCTTCGTTGCCGTACAGTGCGGCGGCGCCGTCCGCCACGATGTCGATGCGCTGGATGGCGATGGTGGGCACCATCACGTTGACGTTTTCGTCAGCGATGCGCTTGCCGTCCACCAGGGTCAGGGTGGAACGGGCGCCCAGACCACGCAGGTCGATGTTGGTGGAGCGGGAGCTGGTGCCTTGAATGGTGTTGGTGATGGATGACGAAGGACCGCCAACGAAGGACAGGTTCTGGATCACTTCACCCAGGTTCAGGGTGCCTTCGTCCGCCAGGTCGTCGGCATTCAATTGCGTTACCGAGGAGGCTTGGGTAAAGCCTTCGCTGCGTCGGATAAAGGTACCGGTTACTACCACTTCTTCCACTTCGTCGTTGGCTTGCTGTGCCTGGGCCACGCCAGACAATTGCAGCAGGGACAGCGAAACGGCTGTGCAAAGCAGATTACGCGTGTGGGGAATTTTAAACTGCATGAGTTCTCTCCAATTGATGGTTTCTTATACTGCTTATTGCCGGGAATTTTCGGGGTCCACGTGGGGTGGACTCACGAAATTCTGCACTCATCCGCGGGCTGTGGAGGAGACTTTGAGTGCCGAAACGGCATGCAAAACACCTCGCGCCTGCGTCAAGTGGCACGGATACTAAGCAACATAAAGTGGAATGAAAAGAGATTTAATTTTGTAACTTGTTGGAAAATAAATATTATTTTGTATTGAAATTTTTAGTCTGGTAGCTGGGACATGGCGCGTGAATCGAGAATCCTTCTGTTTTTGACGCGAAACCCGCAACTATCCTCAAGGCAGCCAATTCGATCTTGGTAATCTGTCCCGCCCAGTTCAGAATTATTGCTTTTGATGCAAAATACATGTCATTCACATCTGTGACCAACTGTGACAAACGTAGAGCAACCTGGCACCGGTAAAACCCACCATAAAAAAGGGCTCCCGAAGGAGCCCTTTTTGTCCAGCGGACTTACTGATCTGTCATCAGAAGTCGTATTGCAGACGGGCATAGATGGAGCGGCCCATGGGATCCTGCAGTTCACCCATCACACCGGCGAAGTCAGGGGTTCGCTGCGCTTCACGATCGAACAGGTTGCGCGAGCCCACGGTTACGCCCATCTCGCCTCCCCACAGCTCCACACCCCGGTAGGTGTAGGCCAGGTCGAAGTCGGTCCAGGCCTTGATCCCATCGGTATAGATGGTGGGATCGGCGTAGGTATTGGCGAAGCGATTGATCACCGGTACGTAGTTCGTCCCGTCGTACTCCATTTGACCCACATGGCGCACCGTGCCGGTCACCGCGTGGTTGTTCATGGTCCAGCCCAGGCGCAGATTGGCCTTCAACTCCGGTATGGCAGGTGCCGTACCGGTGAGACGGTTGGTCTTGCCCACGCCTTCCTCCAGCGGACTGCCGTCGCTGTCCCTGAACGCAAACGAATCCATGTAGGTCGCCTGCAGGTTGGCGCGGAAGTTACCCCAGTTGCCGAGGCTCAGGGTGTAATTGCCCTGGATGTCCCAGGCCGTGACCTTCACGCTCTCGGCATTGACGCTGCCCGGTGAGGTCACCTGCAGGATGGTGCCCAGGTCGTTGGGGTCGCGGATGATTTCCGGATTGCTCAAGCCGCTGGCCAGCCAGGCCTGCAATTGGGTCAGGCTGGGTTGATTGGCAGAGCCTACCCCCGAACCCGTAAAGCCGGACCAGGCTTTGAAGGCTTCGAAATCCGCATTCATGATCTGCTGACCGCCGATACCCACGATGCGGTTTTTGAAGTCGGTCTCGTTCCAGGTCACCGACAGGTCAAAGTCGCCGAAGGTCAGGTCGAAACCCAACTGTTCCGAGGTGGAGTACTCATTCTGGAGGGCGGGATTGCCACCCTGACAGAATGTGGTGAACGCCGAGAACGGGGAGAAGCGGTCGGTCACGGTGGACAGGCCACAGCTTACCGGATTCAGCAACTGGGTCAGGGACGGTGCAATGAATGCATCACCGGTAGTGGCCCGCAGAGTCAACCAGTCGGTGGCGGCCCAGGTCACACCGAATTTCGGGTCGGTGGAGGACTGGCCGGTGCTGAATTCCTCGCGTCGCACGGCGGCTTCCACTTCCACGGTGGGCAGCACGGGAATGGCCAGTTCGACGAAGTAGGCATCCACTTCCCGGTCACCGCTGGTGATGTCCTCGGCGAAGGGGCTGCCGATCCAGGTGTCGCCCCGCAGCTCGGTCAAGGACGGCGTGTTGGTGTAGCTGTCGTCACGCCACTGGTAGCCGATGGCCGCACCGATGGTGCCGCCCGGCAGTTCGAAACCACCCAGGGGCAGCTCACCGTTCAGCACGATGTCGATGGTGTCCAGGGTGTCCTCTTCCATTTCGTTGCGGCGGGCCGCCACTGCATCCAGCACGGCGACGCTGCTGAGATTGGCCGGGTCGGTCACGAAGAACGGGTTATAGCAGGCGTCGCGATCATTGATGACATCGCAGTTGATGCCCTGGATCATGGCTTCGATGTCATAGTTCTGGTTGGACATGAACACGATTTCACTGGTGCTGCGGCTATAGGCCGCCATGCCTTCCCAACCCTCGATGAACGGTACCCGGAAGTCCGCCTGCAGGGAGACCCGTGAGTTGTGGTCCACACTGTCCGACAGGTTGTCGTAGTCCGGGCTCAGGCCACTGTGCACCCGGTTGGTCTTGTTGATGGGGCGCAGGGTGCGGGGCCGCACATCTTCTCTCAAAGCCAGGCCATTGGGGGTGGTGCCGGACACGATATAGTCCATCAGGCCGTCGTTGTTGCGGTCGACCGTACCACGATCGGGGATGCCATCACCGTTGGCGTCCACACCGTACAGCTGCGCACCGGCCGCATTCACCGCCATGAAGGGGTTGCCGGGCAGTTCGCCACGTACGATGCCCAGTTCAGCAATGCGGGAGTTGCCCGGGTTGGAGGTGGAGGTGTAGCTCAGCTGGTACAGGCGTGAGCTGAAGCCCTGCAGCCGCAGGGTCAGGTCGTCGCTCACATCCCAGGTGGCATTGGCGAAGATCGACGAGGTGTCGGTGGGCTCCCGGTAGCTGCGGGTATCGCCGTAATCGAAGTAGCAGGTGGTGCCGACCAGCATACCGTAGGCGTTTGCCACCACGTTGGGCTGGTAGCCCTCACGCTGGGCGGCCGGTGCGCAAGCCGGATCAGCGCGATTGGAGGTGGCGCCAGTGTATTGGCCGGCGGCATCGCGGCGTGGCACCACCCAGTTGCCCGGAGCATTGGAGGAATAATTCAGGCCTGATTGGGCCAGTGTGGGACGCTCGTCCCAACCCAGGCGGCTGTTGGAGCGGAACTGGCCGGCCAGCACCACGTCCACGTCACCGATGTCACCGCCCCACAACAATTGGGTGGAGTGCTCATCGTAGTCACCGCGGGAATCCTGTTCACCGTAGGTCTCGATGCGCAGGCCATCATAGGAGCTGTAGGGAACGAAGTTCACCACACCCGCCACGGCCTCGTTGCCGTAGAGGGCGGCGGCACCGTCCGCCACGATGTCGATGCGCTGGATGGCGATGGTGGGCACCATGACGTTGACGTTCTCGTCAGCGACCCGCTTGCCGTCCAACAGGGTCAGGGTGGAACTGGAACCCAGACCCCGCAGGTCGATGGTGGTGGAGCGCGACGAGGTGCCCTGAATGGTGTTGGTGATCGATGACGAAGGGCCACCAACAAAGGTCAGGTTCTGGATCACTTCGCCCAGGTTCAGGGTGCCCTCATCGGCAAGGTCATCCGCACTGAGTTGAGTGACCGAGGAAGCCTGGGTAAAGCCTTCGCTGCGACGGATAAAGGTACCGGTCACCACTACTTCCTCCACCTCGTCCTGCTGGGCGAAGGATGAGTTGGCGATGGGTAGCATGCTGAGGGATATAGCGGTACAAAGCAGACGCTTTTTGTACTTATTTGTACGTGTCATAAAATAGTCTCTCCACTGATTTTTATATTCAAGGTTGGCTACTGCGAAATCAGTCGCTTGATATTGCTCATGATTTGGCAGTTACAAATCGTCACAAACCAACAGGGGAGAGCTTAAAGGGTTAAGGCAGAGCGAACAACCTTTGAACTCAAATTATTAGTGGATAAATGACCTTGACATCCGAAGGTTCGGGGGACGCCAAGGGACGAACGTGTAGATGGGTAACAAAAAAGGCTTATCAGAAGCGCCCCGAAGGGTCTGCCCCGCTGCGGTGCAACGTTGAAGATCAGATCAAGCGGCGGGAATAGGGCTGTAATTGCGCCTGGAAAGGGGTCAGATCACCGATGTGCTCCGCCACCCAGGAAGGATTGTAGTAGGTGTCCAGATAACGCTCCCCCCCATCGCACATGAGGGTCACGATGGAGCCGGTCTCTCCCTGTTGTTGCAGGCCGCGGGCCACCTGCAGAGCCCCCCACAGATTGGTGCCGGTTGAACCTCCGGCCTTGCGGCCCAGCACCTGCTCCAGCCAGTGCAGGGTGGCGATACTGGCCGCATCCGGCACCTTGATCATGTCATCGATGACTTCCGCCAGGAACGAGGCCTCCACCCTGGGTCTGCCGATGCCCTCGATGCGCCCCGGCCGGGTTTCCACCAGACTCCGGTCACCGGAACGGTAGCTGTCATAGAACACCGAACACTCCGGATCCACCACCACCAGGCGGGTGCTCAGCCCCAGATAACGGATGTAGCGACCCAGGGTGGCGGACGTGCCGCCGGTGCCGGCACTCATCACAATCGTATGGGGGACGGGATGGGGCTCCTCCGCCATCTGGCGGAAGATGCTTTCGGCGATATTGTTGTTGCCGCGCCAGTCGGTGGCCCGTTCCGCGTAGGTGAACTGATCCATGAAGTAGCCCTGGCTCTGCGCCGCCAGCTGTTCGGCCGCCCCATACATCTCCCGTGATGTCTCCACGAAGTGGCAGCGGCCGCCCAGCAGTTCCACCTGTTCGATCTTGCTGCGTGCCGTGTTGCGGGGCATCACCGCCGTGAACGGCAGCCCCAGCAGTCTGGCGAAATAGGCTTCGGACACGGCCGTATTGCCGGAGGAGGCTTCCACCACCGGCGTGCCTTCCCTGATCTTGCCGCTGCAGATGGCCACCAGGAACAGGGAGCGTGCCAGACGGTGCTTGAGACTGCCGGTGGGGTGAGTGCTTTCGTCCTTCAGATAGATATCGATGCCCGCCAGCGCCGGAATGTCCAACCGGTACAGATGAGTATCCGAACTGCGCAGCTGGTCGCTGGAGAGTTTGCGTATGGCATCGCGAATCCATTCGTTCATGGGCTATCCGCCGCTTCTCTGGTCATGGGCTGTGGTGTGGCAAGGGTAACCGCTGACGGACCGCTTGGGTACCCCGCTGGCATTGCCACCGGGGCTGCTTTATTCTTCGGCCCATGACGTCCATCCTCTACCCCACCACCAACCTCAGCAGAATAGAACAGCTCAACATCGTGCGGGGCGAAGGTGTTTACCTGTACGACGACCAGGGCCGTCAGTACCTGGAGGGCATGGCCGGGTTGTGGTGTTCCTCCCTGGGCTACGGCAACGCCGAACTGATCGATGCCATCACCCGGCAGCTGCACACCCTGTCCTACAGCCATATGTTCGGGGGACGCACCCATCAGGTGGGGATGGATCTGGCGGCCCGGCTCGGCGCCATGGTGCCCATCGACGATGCCCGGATCTTCTTTGCCAACTCCGGCAGTGAGGCCAACGACTCCCTCATCAAGATTCTGCATTACTATTTCAATGTCACCGGCCAGCCCCAAAAGAAGAAGATCATTGCCCTGGAGCGCTCCTATCATGGGGTCACCCTGGCCTCGGCCGCCCTCACCGGCCTGCCTTCCAGCCATGCCCATTTCGATATCCCGCTGGCTGCCCTCGGTATCCTGCGCGCGGAGTCGCCCCACTACTACCGCGGCCGGCAGCCGGGTGAATCGGAAGCGGAATTCACCGCGCGACTGCTGCGCAATCTGGAGCAGCTCATCCTGAAGGAAGGTCCCGAGACCATCGCCGCCTACATCGCCGAGCCCGTGAGTGGCGCCAGTGGGGTGGTGGTGCCCCCGGAGGGTTATTTCAGTGAGGTGCAGCAACTGCTGCAAAAATACGACATCCTGTTCTGGGCCGATGAAGTGATCTGCGGCTTCGGCAGAACCGGCAACGATTTCGGCAGCACCACCATGGGCATCACACCCCGGCTCATGACCCTGGCCAAGCAGTTGTCGGCCGCCTATATCCCCATCAGCGCCGCCATCATTCCCGGTCCGCTGTACGAGGCCATGGTGGAACCCAGCGCCCAGGCCGGGGTATTCGGTCACGGCTTCACCTACTCCGGTCATCCCGTGGCCTGTGCGGCGGCCCTGAAAACCCTGGAAATCTACGAGCGGGACCGCTTGTTTGACCACGCCGCCGCCATGGGCAGGCTGTTGCATCAACGCTTGCAAGGATTTCAGGATCATCCCCTGGTGGGAGAGATTCGCGGCAAGGGATTGATTGCCGCGGTGGAACTGGTCAGCGACAAGGCAGCAGGCACTGCCTTCAAGGATGGCCGGGTGGGCGCCTTCGCCCAGAAGGCCTGCCTGGAGAACGGCCTTTCGCTGCGGGCGGTGGCGGGAAACTCCATGGCCTTCTGCCCGCCTCTGATCATTACCCCGTCGGAGATCGACGAGATGATCGGCAAGTTCACCAGGGCACTGGATCGCACCCTGGACTACGTCAGCAAGGAAAATCTGCTGGCGTCCTGAGACTGTAAACAGCGCGCCGCAGGCACGGGCATTGATTGAGCGTCAGTCCTGCGGTAGCGCAGTACAACAACAACCGAACGATAACCGGAGGAAATCACCATGGGCAGGAATCTCACTCTCGCGGGTCTGTTGACGGCACTGCTGACTCTCACCGCCTGCGGTCAACCGGAAGCGCCCGCCACGCCGACGCAGCCGGTGGCCAGCCTGCCGGCGGTGGATCTCATCCTCACCAACGGCAAGGTGGTCACCGTGGATGGGGATTTCTCCATTCGCGACACCGTGGTGGTGGACGACGGCCTGATCGTGGCAACCGGCGACGGCTCCCTGCTGAACCAGTACCAGGCCGGGTCAGTGGTGGACCTGGGCGGCAAAACCCTGATGCCCGGCTTCATCGATTCCCATACTCACATTCGCGGCCGTCCGCTGCGCTATATCGAGCTGGGCGAGGTGACGTCCATCGCCCAGATGCAGGAGCTGATCCGGGCCAAGGTGGCCCAGTTGGGAGAGGGTGAGTGGATCACCGGCTATGGCTGGTCGGAGGACCAGCTGGCGGAGGGCCGCAAGCCGGTGCGTGAAGACCTGGACCTGGCAGCCCCCAACAACCCGGTTACCTTTACCCGGGCTGGTGGCCACAGCGCCGTGGTGAATACCCTGGCATTGCAGCTGGCGGACATCACCGATGGGACACCTGACCCGGAAGGCGGTGTCATCGAGCGGGATGAAAACGGCGAGGCCACCGGCGTGATCCGCGAACGGCAGAACATCGTGGACCGGCTGGTACCCAATGACACCTATGAGGAACTGATCGCCAGTCTCGAAGTGAATCTCAAGGACCTGTTGCGCCTCGGCATCACCAGCATCACCGATGCCTCCAAATCACCCCGTGACTACCTCATGTGGGAGGAACTCTACGGCAAACCCGGCGTGCAGCTGCCGCGGGCGGCCCTGCAGTTCCAGTGGCGCGATCCCGCCGCCATCAATGAGCTCAAGGCGCGGGTGGGGGAAGGCACGGACTTCCTGAAGATCGGCCCCATCAAGGTATTTGCCGACGGGGGCTTCACCGGACCGGCCGCCTTCACCCTGGAACCCTATCTGCATCAGGGGGATTACCGCGGCTATCTCAACATGCCGGAAGAGGAACTGGTGAGCCTGCTCAACGAGATTCACGATGCCGGCTGGCAGATGGGCATCCATGCCATCGGCGATGCCGCCATCGTGCTGGTGGTGGACACCCTGGCCGCCGCCCTGGAACGCAATCCCCGCACGGACCACCGGCACTATCTGAATCACTTCTCCATGCGACCCCCGGAAGCCACCATGGAGAAAATGGCGGCCCATGACATACACATCACCCAGCAGCCCAACTTCACCTACACACTCGAAGGGCGTTACGTGGCGAATCTGGACGGCTGGCGCCTGGAGCACAACAACCCCCTGCGCTCACCCATGGATCATGGCATCACGGTGGCCATTTCCAGCGACATACTTCCCATAGGACCGCTGGTAGGGATCTACGCCGCCGTCACCCGCAAGGGCATGAGCGGCCGGGTGTTTGCACCGGAGGAAGCCATCACCATGGAGGAGGCCATCCGCGGCTACACCCTCACCGGGGCCTACCTGAATTTCGAGGAGGGCAGGAAAGGCTCCCTGGAGCCGGGCAAGCTGGCGGACATGATCGTGCTGTCGAATGACCTGCTCACCATCGACCCCGAGCGCATCATGGAAGTGACCATCGAACAGACCTGGGTGGGTGGCGAACTGGTTTACCGGCAGTAGCATGCCCACCTCGCCAGCAGACAATCCCGGCACGGGGTTTATCCGGGTCCTCGGTCGCAGCGAGGTACTGGCCCTGGCCTTCGGCGCCATGATCGGCTGGAGTTGGGTGGTGCTGACCGGCACCTGGATCACCAACGCCGGCGCCGGGGGTGCCATTCTCGCCTTTGCATTAGGTGGCCTGGCCATGTTGCTGATCGGACTGACCTATGCCGAACTGGCCGCGGCCCTGCCCTTTGCCGGCGGTGAGCACGTCTACAGCGAGCGGGCATTGGGACCAGGTGCCTCTTTCATCTGCACCTGGGCCATCATCCTGGGTTATGTATCGGTGGTGACCTTCGAAGCGGTCGCCCTGCCGACGGTGCTGGATTCCCTCATTCCCGGACTGGACCGGGTCTATCTGTGGACCGTGGCCGGCTGGCATGTGTACCTCAGCTGGGTGCTGACCGGGGTGGCGGGTGCCGTGGTGATGACCTGGGTGAACGTACGGGGCGTCAAAATGGTGGCGATAGTGCAGTCGGTGGTTGTGCTGTGCATCCTGATCGCCGGCGTGGCGTTCGTGGGCGGTGCCGGCTTTGCCGGCGAGGTGTCGAACATGCAGCCATTGATGAAGGATGGCTTCAGCGGCATCACCCTGGTGCTGGTGATGGTGCCGTTCATGTTCGTGGGCTTCGATACCATCCCCCAGGCCGCGGAGGAAATCAATCTGCCCTTCCGGGATATCGGCGTGGTGTTGATGATTTCGGTGGCCATGGCCATCGCCTGGTACTGCCTGATCATTCTGGGTGTGGGACTGATGATGGACGGCGAGGCCATCGCGAGCGCGGAACTGGTCACTGCCGAAGCCAGCGCCAGAATCTATGGACAACCTGGCGCCATCCTGCTGCTGGTGGCGGGACTGGCGGGCATTCTCACCAGCTGGAACGCCTTCATCCTCGGCGGCAGCCGGGCCATCTACGCCCTGGCCCGGGCCGGACTGCTGCCGGCAGCGCTGGGCGAACTGCACCCCCGCCATGCAACACCCCACAAGGCAATCCTGCTGATCGGTGCTCTGTCTGTCGTCGGACCGTTTTTCGGACGACCGGTACTGGTATGGATCGTGGATGCGGGAGGCCTGGGCATCGTCATCGCCTATGCCATGGTGGCTCTGTCATTCCTGGTAATGCGCCGCCGCGAGCCGGAACTGCCACGACCGTATAAGGTGCCCTATGGAACCCTTGTGGGCTATCTGGCGCTATTGCTGTCCGTGGGCCTGGCCCTGCTCTATCTCCCCGGCAGCCCCGCTGCCCTGCTGTGGCCCCAGGAGTGGGCCATTGTTATTGCCTGGATCGCCCTGGGAACTCTGCTGTTCAGCCTTGCCCCGCGGGTTGCCCGCCACCGAGCTTAATAGCCCCTTGATTTTGGGGGTTGTTGTTCTCAACCCCCTGTTTCGCATCCGGCGTGACCATAATCGCTTTGTGTTCGTCGATTCCAACGCAAATGGCCATCAGCTGACCGGGGGCAGGGTCACTTAATTGTTCGGGCGTGACATCTTCAGGGAGATCGAATTTCCCTGGCCCATCCGTACCATGCTGCTGCAGCACCACGAACGCCTCGACGGCAGTGGCTATCCTGCCGGATTGCGGGGTGACCAGATCATCCGCGAGGCCCGCATCATCGCCGTGGCGGACATGCTGGAAGCCCTCACCTCCCACCGCGCCTACCGACCTGCCTTCAGTGACGACGTGGCCATGGACATGCTGCGCCAGGAAAAGGGCAGGCTGGATCCCGCCATTGTGGATTGCTGTTTGACTCTGATTGACAACCGAACCCTCAAGTTGCACTGACCACCCGCTCACGAAGTGAGACGATTTTTGTCCTTTTCCCGGCATCTGTAATATTGTGCGGGTATCTTGACGCCTTATTTGGACCTCGCAGCAATGACCCGGCAAGCTTCCATCGTGGCAGATGTGGGGGGAACCCACATCCGCTTCGCCACCGTCTCCGCCCCGGATGCGCCATTGCAGTGCATTCACTCCTACCTGTGCGCTGACTTTGCCCAGATTTATGCCGCTATCGACCGCTACCTGGCGGATGCGGGCCTGACACCCGCGCAACTTCAGACCCTGTGCCTCGCCCTGCCGGGCGCCGTGCACACCAATCCGGTGCGGCTGGTGAACCTGCCCTGGAAAGTCAGCCGCCAGAAAATCCGCAAGCTCTACGGCTGCGAGCCGGTGTTCCTCAACGATTTCACCGCCCAGGCCCTGGCCATTCCGGCCTTCACGGCGGCGGATCTGCTGTGGATCCGGGGTGGGGACGATGACCCAGGCAACCCCGCCCTGACACGCGCCATCGTGGGGCCGGGCACCGGGCTGGGAGTGGCGGCGCTGCTGCCCGATGGGGAGGTGGTGGAGTCGGAGGCGGGCCACTTCAGTTTTGCCCCGACAACGCTCCTGCAGCAGCAGTTACTGACTGCCTTGTGGGAAATCTATCCCCGGGTGTCCATCGAAAGACTGGTTTCCGGCCCGGGACTTGCAAACCTGTACCGTGCCCTGCACCACTTGCAGGGTCGGGATATACAAGTGTCGCCAGAGGACATCACCCGGCAGGCCCACCAGGGAGACACCATGAGTCTGCAGACCATCGAGGAATTCAACCGCATGTTCGGCAATGTGTGCGGAGACATCGCCCTGGCCTTTGGCGCCGTCGGCGGTGTGTATCTGTCCGGCGGGGTGCTGCACAAACTGGGCGATCTGTTCGATCGCCAGCTTTTCCTGCAGCAATTCGACGCCAAGGGCCGTTATGCCGACTACTGCCACGCCATCCCCGTGGCCCTGGTGCAGTCGGAATATCCCGGCCTGCTGGGTGCTGCCCGTCACCTGCAGCGCCTATGACCGACCACCCCGTACCACCCCCTGTGACCCTGACTCCGGCACTCGAGCACCTGCTGTCCCTGGTGGGCATCGCCGATCATTACATCGATTACGGCGGCAACCGGGTGACCATCCCGCTGGACAATCGCCTCGCCATTCTTGCCCGCCTGGGCATCATCGCCACGGATGAGGCCAGCATCTCTGAGGCTTTGCAGGCCGAACAGCAGCGCCGCTATGGACGGCTGGTGGCCAGTGCGGTCACCGCCAGCGCGGACCACGCCCCGCAGATTCTGGTGAATTTCCCGACTCCCGTGCCGGGTGCCTCCCTGCTCTGGCACATCGACCGGGAGGATGGGGTCCGCCATTCCGGGCAGTGTCACGGCGATGAGCTGCCGGTCGTCGGCACCCAGGCGGTGGGAAGTCATTTCGTCACAACCCGTCAATTGCAGTTGCCTGCCCTGCCCGCTGGCTATCACCGGCTGACCTTGAATTGGGGGACCGAGCAGGGGGAATGCCGGCTGATCTGCGCGCCGCAACACTGTCATCAACCAGGCTGGCTGGCCCAACAACGGCGCCTGGCAGGGCTCTCGGTACAGCTTTACAGTCTGCGCTCGTCCCGTAACTGGGGCCTGGGGGACTTCACCGATCTGGATGGCTTGCTCCGGCAGGCGGCGGCAGCCGGCGTGGATTTCGTGGTGCTCAACCCCCTCCATGTGCTGGACAGCCGTGCCCCGGAACAGTGCAGCCCTTACAGCCCCCTGGACCGCCGCTACCTCAATCCCCTCTATATCGATGTGGAGCGGGAGCCGGACTTTCAGGATTGTCCCGGCGCGCGGGACTTCGTCGCCCGCCCCGCCTTCCAGGCCCGCCTGGCGGAACTGCGGGACGGCCCTTTGGTGGATTACGCCTCGGTGACCCGCCTCAAGCTGGTGGCCCTGTCGAAAATGTTCAAGCACTTCCGCAGGCAGCACCTGGACGGGGATTCCCCGCGGGGGCAAGACTTCCGGCAATGGGTCCTGCTGAAGGGCCAGCCTCTGCAGGCCTTCGCCGACTTCGAGGCGCACCGGCACCGGTTGTCCCTGGATCAATCCCGCCACCCGGAGTTTCACTGCTATCTGCAGTGGCTGGCGGAGGGCCAGCTGGCCACCAGTCAGCAACTGGCACGGCAAGCCGGCATGGCCGTGGGACTGGTAAGGGATCTGGCGGTGGGCGGCAATCCCAGCAGTGCCGAGGTACAGCTCAATCCCGATTTGTTCTGCCGTGGCGCCAGCATCGGCGCTCCGCCGGATCCACTGGCGCCCCAGGGTCAGAACTGGGGGTTGCCCCCCATGGATCCCCGTGTCCTGGAAAACTCCGGATTCGCCCATGTCATCGAGCTGGTGCGGGACAACATGTCCCACTGCGGCGGCCTGCGCATCGATCACGTGATGTCATTGCTGCGCCTGTGGTGGTGTCCGGAGCCTGACCCCGGCAGCACCACCGAACCGGTGGGCTCCGCTGCCGGCGCGTATGTGTTCTACCCTGTGGAGACGCTTTTTGCTATTTTGCGTCTCGAAAGCCAGCGCCGACGCTGTCTGGTCATTGGTGAAGACCTCGGGGTCGTGCCGCCGGAAATCCGTCAGCACATGTCGCAGTCTGCCGTGTTTTCCAATGTGTTGTTCTATTTCGAAAAATACGATCCCGTGCACTTCAAGAAACCCGAACATTACCCACCCCGGGCACTGGCCATGGTGGCGAACCACGACGTGCCGACCCTGGCGGCGTGGTGGAACAAGAGCGATCTGGCACTGCGCCGCCAGATCGGCCTGTTGGACGACGAGCAGGGCTTTGGCGAGGCCGTCCGCCAGCGGGAATCGGATCTGATCCAGATTCTGCACTGGCTGGATGGCCAGGGCGACTTGACCGGACACTGGCGGGACTTCAATATCCATCGCCCGTTCGATCACGAACTGTGCGCGGCCCTGCTGAGAGCCACCGGTCGCAGCGCATCCCTGCTGGTATCGATTCAACTTGAGGATCTGACCCTGACTCTCATGCCGGTGAACATCCCCGGCACGTTCGATGAATACCCCAACTGGCGCCGCAAACTGGATGGCGATCTCGATGGCTTGTTCGCCGATGCCCGGGCGATGGAATTGCTGACGACCTTCGTCAGCGCGAGACAACACTGATGAACGTACGACAACAACTTCTTGACGAGGCAGTGATGGAGTCACTGCTGAAGGGCACCCACAGCAACCCGTTCGCGGTGCTGGGCCCTCATCGTCTGGCAGACAGTGACGAGGCCGTGGTCCGGGTCTTCCTGCCCGGCGCGGAGGCGGTGGATGTGATGGCCGCCGGTGCCGGGACCACGGATGAACCGCTGTGCGCTCTCAACAGGCTGCACAAGGCGGGACTGTTCGAGGGCCTCCTGGCGCTTTCTCACAGTCGCAACTACCGGTTGCGGGTCCATTACCCTCTGGCCACCCGGGAAATTCATGACCCCTACCGGTTCGGGTCCAGTATCAGCGGCAACGATCTCTACCTGTTCCACGAAGGCCGTCATGAAAAAGCCTTTCACTTCCTGGGCGCCAACCACCGGTGCGTGGACGGTGTGGATGGTGTCCTGTTCGCCGTGTGGGCACCCAATGCCCGCCGGGTCGCGGTGGTGGGTGATTTCAACAACTGGGATGAGCGGGTGCACGGCATGCGCCTGCACTTCGACAGCGGCATCTGGGAGCTGTTTCTGCCCGGTGTGGGCACCGGTGACCATTACAAATTTTCGATCCAGAGCGCGGATGGCAGCCAGCTGCCGCTGAAATCCGATCCCTATGCCCGTTGCATGGAAGTGCGACCTGGCACTGCCTCCCGGGTTGCCGAGGCGAAGGCATTCGCCTGGCAGGATGGGCAGTGGATGGACCAGCGCAACCGGCACCAGCATGTGGACGCTGCCATCTCCATCTACGAGGTCCACGTTGGGTCCTGGCGGCGCAGCGGGACTGGTGAATTCCTGGACTATCGAGCCGTCGCCAACGAATTGATTCCCTATGTTAAGGACATGGGGTTCACCCATATCCAGCTGATGCCGGTCAATGAGCATCCCTTCGACGGCTCCTGGGGTTACCAGCCCATCGGCATGTTCACCCCCACCAGCCGCTTCGGCAGTGCCGATGATTTCCGTTATCTGGTGGATCTGGCCCATCGTCATGACATCGGCGTATTGCTTGACTGGGTGCCAGGTCACTTTCCCAACGACGCCCACGGCCTCGGCTGTTTCGACGGCACCCATCTGTACGAGCACAGCGATCCGCGCCAGGGTTTCCATCCCGACTGGAAGACTCTCATCTTCAATTACGACCGGCCGGAGGTGGTGAGCTATCTGCTCAGCAATGCCCTGTTCTGGCTGGAGGAATTCCATATCGACGGCCTGCGCTTCGATGCCGTCGCTTCCATGCTTTACCTGGATTACAGCCGTGAGGATGGTCAGTGGCTGCCCAACCGCCACGGCGGTCGCGAGAACCTCGCCGCCATCGACCTGCTGCGGCTGGTCAACACCCGCGCCTATGCCCGCTTCCCCAGCATCATGATGGTGGCGGAGGAGTCCACCGCCTGGCCGGGTGTCACACAATTTGCCGACAGCGGTGGACTGGGCTTCGGTTTCAAGTGGAACATGGGGTGGATGAACGACACCCTCAGCTACATGCACCGCGACCCCATCCACCGCCAGTACCACCACAATGAAATGACCTTCGGTCTGCTGTACGCCTTCAGCGAGAACTTCGTTCTGCCCCTCAGCCATGACGAGGTGGTGCACGGCAAGCAGTCCCTGATCCAGAAAATGCCCGGCGATGACTGGCAGAAGTTCGCCAACCTGCGGGCTTATTACGGATTCATGTGGGGGCATCCGGGCAAGAAGCTGCTGTTCATGGGCGGCGAATTCGCCCAGCGCGGGGAATGGAACCATGACCACAGCCTCGACTGGCATCTGCTGCAGTACCCCAGCCACGACGGCATGGGCAAACTGGTACGGGATTTGAATGCCGTATACCAGGGGCATCCCGCCCTGTGGGCCAGGGATCATCATCACGAGGGATTCGAATGGATAACCGCGGGTGAGCACAGCGGCGCGATCTTCGTTTTCATCCGCCGCGGCGGCACGGACGGCGGACCCCAGCAGGAGATCATCGTGGCCAGCAACCTGACGCCGACCCTCCATGACCACTACCGCATCGGGGTTCCCGGCGCGGGCCGTTACCGGGAGCTGATCAACACCAACCGGGACGTGTACGGCGGCAGCGGCCACGGCAACCCCGATCCCCTGGAGGCCGAACCGGTGGCCAGCCATGGGCGGCACTGGTCGATCAACCTGACCCTGCCGCCACTGGGCACGGTCTATCTGCTGCGGGAAGCACAGGACAGGTGAGGGACAGTTGAGCACATTGCAGTTGGAACGCGGGGCGCCCTATCCACTGGGTGCCACTGCCCAGGACGGCGGCGTGAATTTCGCGCTGTTCTCCGCCCATGCCGAGCGGGTGGAATTGTGCCTGTTTTCCCAGGATGGCAAGCACGAGATCCAGCGACTCGATCTGCCCCATGTCAGCAACCAGGTGTGGCACGGCTTTCTGCCCCACGCCGGCCCCGGCACTGTCTACGGCTACCGGGTCCATGGTCCCTATCAGCCGGCCCTGGGTCATCGCTTCAATCCTCACAAACTGTTGCTGGATCCCTATGCCCGCTCCCTGCTGGGGGAATTCCAGTGGTCCGACAGCCATTACGGCTATGACACGGAGCATGCAGACAAGGACCTGGTCATGGACACCCGGGACAATCAAGCCTGCATGCCCAAGTGCGTGGTGGTGGCGGAATCTGGCTCGGCGCCACCGACCCGCAACCGCATTCCCAAGGCGGACACCATCATTTATGAAACCCACCTGAAGGGTTTCACCCTGCTGCACCCGCAGATTCCCGAGGCGGATCGCGGCACCTTCGCCGGCCTGGCCCATCCCGCCGCCCTGGATTACCTGAAGAGCCTCGGCATCACCAGCGTGGAGCTGCTGCCCATACAGAGCTTCATCAGTGAGTCTTTCCTGGACAAGAAAAACCTCAGCAATTATTGGGGCTACAACAGCCTGGCCTTCTTTGCCCCGCACCAGTCTTATCTGAGCGGCGGTGACATCACCGAGTGCCGCCGCATGGTGGATGCCATCCATGACGCCGGCATGGAGGTCATCCTGGATATCGTCTTCAATCACACGGCGGAAGGCGGCCGCCTGGGTCCCACCCTCAGCTTCAAGGGCATCGACAACCTGTCCTATTACCGCCTGCAACCCGAGGACCGTCGCTACTACATCAATGACACGGGCTGCGGCAACACCCTCAACATCCTGCATCCCAGAGTGGTGCAGCTGGTGATGGATTGCCTGCGTTACTGGGTGTCTGCAATGCATGTGGACGGCTTCCGCTTCGACCTGGCACCGGTGCTGGGCCGGGAGCTGCACGGCTTCGACCAGGGCAGCGGCTTTTTCGATGCCCTGTTGCAGGACCCGGTGCTGGCCGGCACCAAATTCATCGCCGAACCCTGGGACATCGGTCCCGGCGGCTACCAGCTTGGCCATTTCCCCGCCGGCTGGAGTGAATGGAACGATCGTTACCGGGATACGGTGCGCCGTTACTGGCGCGGCGATTCCGGATTGCTGCCGGAGTTCGCCCGTCGCATCCATGGCTCCAGCGACATCTTCGAACACTCCGGACGCCGGCCTTCCGCCAGCGTCAACTATGTGACCAGCCACGACGGGTTCACCCTGGCGGATCTGGTCAGCTTCAAGGAACGGCACAATCAGAAGAATGGCGAGCAGAACCAGGATGGACACCGGGAAAACTACAGCGACAATTTCGGCTTCGAAGGTCCGACTGACGACGCCACCATCAATGTGCTGCGCTGGCGCCAGCAGAAGAACATGCTGGCCACCCTGGTATTCTCCCAGGGCATCCCCATGCTCAATGGCGGTGACGAATTCGGCCGCTCCCAACAGGGCAACAACAATGCCTATTGCCAGGACAATGAGCTGAACTGGTTCGACTGGCAGACCATTTCTGCCGCCGGCATCAACCAGCAACGTTTCCTCAGCCACATCATCGCCCTGCGCAAGCGCTTCGGGGTGTTCCACCTGGACCGCTACATCCACGAGCCGGACAACCTCACCGATCCCACCATCGAGTGGTATAACGCAGCGGGCCATCCCATGCAGCCCAATCACTGGGCCGAGTACCAGGTGAAAACACTGGGTTATCTGCTGGGCTGGCACGACATTCAGAGTAACAACACCCAGCGTCTGTGCATCATCTTTCACGCGGCGCGGGATGCCTCCCAGTTCGTCCTGCCCCAGCTGGAGGATGTGAGTCACTGGGAGATCCTCTTCGATACGGCCCTGGCCAGCGGCATTCCCGAGCCCGGCAACTGCATCGTGGAGAGCCGCCTGCGACTGTTCTCCTGCTCCACCGTCATGCTGCTGGCCCATGGCAGTCAGCAAACCATCAACTTCGACGACAAGGCAGTCACGTCCTATGAGTAAAACGGACAAATCCCGATTTCACGAAGCTGACAAGGACCGCTGGCTGGGCATGGACAAGCATGCCCTGGCGGAGGATCTCAAGCGCCATCTGCATCTGACCCTGGGTCGTGACCAGGGCAAGGAAAGCCACCTGTACCTCTACACCGCCGCCGCCCTCACCCTGCGCGACCGGCTGGTGGAACGCTGGCGGGAAACCCGGGAACGCTATCGGCGCGAACGACCCAAGCGGGTCGCCTACCTGTCCCTGGAATTTCTCATGGGCCGCACCCTCAACAATGCCATCCTGAACCTGGATGTGGAGCCGGAACTGCGGGACGCCCTGCTGGATTTCAGCGTCACTCTCGAAGAGCTGGCCGAGGAGGAACGGGATGCGGGCCTGGGCAACGGCGGCCTGGGACGTCTGGCTGCCTGTTTTCTTGACAGTTGTGCGACCCTGGAATTGCCGGTCACCGGCTACGGCATCCGCTACGACTACGGCATGTTCCACCAGAAAATCCGCAACGGCTACCAGGTGGAGCAGCCGGATCACTGGTTGCAGCATGGCAACCCCTGGGGATTCGACACCCCGGAGGACAGCCGTGTGGTGAAGTTCTACGGACACACGACGGTGGACATCGATGGCAAGGGCAAACGCTATGTGCGCTGGGTGGATACCAGCGATGTGCTGGCCGTTCCCTGGGACATGCCGGTGCCAGGCTATCGCAATGACACGGTCAACACCCTGCGCCTGTGGCGGGCCGTGGCCACCGAGGAATTCAACCTCAACGAATTCAATGCCGGTTCCTATACCGAGGCAGTCGCGGAGAAGAATGCAGCCGAGCAGATCTCCATGGTGCTCTACCCCAATGACGTCAGTGAGAGCGGCAAGGTGCTGCGCCTGCGCCAGCAGTATTTCCTCACCTCGGCGAGCCTTCAGGACGTGCTTTCCCGCTGGGTGAACCGCAACGGCCTGCGCTTCGAGGAATTTGCCGACAAGAACTGTTTCCAGCTGAACGACACCCACCCGGCCATTGCCGTGGCGGAACTGATGCGGCTGCTGGTGGACGACTACGCCCTGCCCTGGGACCGCTCCTGGGAGATCACCACCGCCACCATGGCCTACACCAACCACACCCTGTTGCCCGAAGCCCTGGAACGCTGGCCGGTGAACCTGTTCCGCGAGATGCTGCCCCGCATCCTGGAAATCATCAACGAGATCAACGCCCGCTTCCTGCACGTGGTGGCCAGTCGCTGGCCCGGCGACATGCAGAAGCTGCAGTCCATGTCCATCATCTCGGATCATGGCGATCCCCAGGTGCGCATGGCCCATCTGGCGGTGGTGGGCAGCTTCTCGGTCAACGGGGTGGCGCAACTGCACACGGAATTGCTGAAGGCGGGACTGTTCAAGGATTTCTATGCGCTGTGGCCGGAGAAATTCAACAACAAGACCAACGGCGTCACGCCACGGCGCTGGCTGGCCTTCTGCAATCCGGGACTCACCCAACTGATCGAGGAGGCCATCGACGGCAGCTGGCGTTCCGACCTGGCCCAGTTGGAGAAACTGCGACCCTTTACCGGGGACCCGGCATTCCGGGCCCGCTGGGCCGCGGTGAAAAAGGACAACAAGAAACGCCTGGCGAAGATGATCAAGAGTCGTTGTGGCGTGTCCTTCGACACCGGCATGTTGTTCGACGTGCATGTCAAACGCATTCACGAGTACAAGCGCCAATTGCTCAATGTGCTGCATGTGATTCACCTTTACGACCGCATCCTGCGCCAGGACACCGCCGACATGGTGCCCCGCTGCGTGCTGTTCGGTGGCAAGGCGGCACCGGGCTATTACATGGCCAAGCTCATCATCAAGCTGATCAACAACGTGGCCGGGGTCATCAACAACGATGAGCGTGCCCGGGATCTGCTGCGGGTGGCCTTTCTTCCAAATTATCGGGTGACCACCATGGAAGCCATCTGCGCGGCGGCGGATCTTTCGGAGCAGATCTCCACTGCCGGCAAAGAGGCCTCCGGCACCGGCAACATGAAATTCATGATGAACGGCGCCCTCACCATCGGCACCCTGGACGGCGCCAACATCGAGATTCGCGAGGCGGTGGGGGCGGAGAATTTCTTCCTGTTCGGGCTGCATGCCCATGAAGTGGAGGCCCTCAAGCCCCACTACGATCCCCAGCGCATCATCCAGACCGATGCGGAGCTTGCCACCGTCATGACCATGCTGGAGACTGGCTACTTCAGCCAGGGGGAAGCCAATTTGTTCGATCCCATTTGCAATGCCATCCGCAACCCCCACGACCAGTGGATGACCGCGGCGGATTTCCGGGGCTTCGTCGAAGCCCAGAAGGCGGTGGCGCGCCTGTACCGGGATCAGGACGAGTGGACCCGCAGGAGCATCTTGAACACCGCAGCGAGCGGCCGCTTTTCCAGCGACCGCACCATCCAGGAATACGCGCGGGAGATCTGGAAACTGGACTTACCCGCCGCCAAATGAGGCCATCATGACACCCACCGCCCCCCGCTATGTCAGCAAGCTCACCCGCAACACCTATGCGCTCATCCTGGCCGGCGGGCGCGGCACCCGCCTGCACGAACTGACCGAGTGGCGGGCCAAACCGGCGCTCTATTTCGGCGGCAAGTTCCGTATCATCGATTTCCCCCTGTCCAACTGCATCAATTCCGGTGTGCGACGGGTGGGTGTGGTGACCCAGTACAAGGCCCATTCCCTGATCAAGCATCTGGTGCGCGGCTGGGGTCACTTCAAGAAGGAACTGGGTGAAGGCGTGGAAATCCTGCCCGCATCCCAGCGCTTCTCTGACAATTGGTATATGGGAACGGCCGATGCGGTGTATCAGAACGTCGACATCATCCGCGGCGAGATTCCCGACTATGTGCTGATCCTGTCCGGCGATCATGTCTACCGCCAGGACTACGGGGACATGCTGGCTTTCCATGCCGCAACCAATGCCGACATGACCGTGTCCTGCATGGCGGTGCCGGTGGAGGAGGCGGCCGGGGCCTTCGGTGTGATGACCGTGGACGACAACGACCGCATCATCGACTTCAACGAGAAGCCGGCCAGGCCGGTGTCGATTCCCGGCCGACCTGGCTACTGCCTGGCCAGCATGGGCAACTACGTGTTCAACACCGACTTCCTGTTCGATCAGCTGCGCCGTGACTCGGCGGAACCCGATTCCGATCACGACTTCGGCAAGAACATCATCCCGGGCATCATCAAGGATTACCGCGTGTATGCCTATCGTTTCTCCGACCCCCAGGCGGACACCACCCCTTACTGGCGTGACGTCGGCAACCTGGATTCCTTCTGGCAGGCCCATATGGAGCTTGTGGAACCCACGCCGCCCCTCAATCTCTACGATCCCCGCTGGCCCATCTGGACTTTCCAGGAACAACTGCCACCTGCCAAGTTCGTGTTCGACGACGAAGACCGGCGCGGTGAGGCGGTGGATTCCATGGTGTCCGGGGGCGCCATCATCTCCGGCTCCAAGGTGAAGAAGTCCGTGGTGTTCTCCAGCGTGCGGGTGCATTCCTATTCCACCATCGAACAGGCCGTGATCCTGCCGGAGGTTGAGGTGGGCCGCCGCTGCCAGCTGCGCAAGGTCATCATCGACCGTGGCTGCGCCATTCCCGAGGGGCTGGTCATCGGCTTCGATCATGATGCCGACCGCCGCAACGGCTTCCGGGTCAGCGAAAAAGGGGTAACCCTGGTGACCCGCAAGATGCTGGGGCAGCACGTCGGTATCTGATTCCATGCATATCCTGATGGTGGCTGCAGAGAATGATGCCCTGCCGGGTGGCAAGGTGGGCGGGCTGGGTGACGTGATCCGGGATGTGCCCGCGGCCCTGGCCCGGGCCGGTCACCAAGTGTCCGTGCTGACGCCGGGTTACGGCATCTTTGCCGCCACCGAAATGGCCTCCCAGGTGGATACCGTCACCACCTCCTTCTGCGGCCGCGACGAGCCCCTGGCCCTGTTCTCGGTCAGGGCCCCAGTGGAAGTCCCGGGTGTCCGTCATTGGGTGCTGGAGCATCCGCTGTTCTCCGCCGGCGGCAAGGGCCGCATCTATACCAGCGAGGGGGAAGGGCCATTCGCCGACGACGCCCACCGCTTCGCATTATTCTGCGCGGCTGCGGCCGAAACCATCGCCAACGGCTGTCTGGGCCGGCCGGATGTGCTGCACTGCCACGACTGGCATACGGGACTGCTGCTGGTGCTGCGCCGCTTCGCTGCCGGCCATCGCGCCCTGCAAGCCATCCCGGCGGTATTCTCCATCCACAACCTGTCCATGCAGGGCACGCGCCCTTTGTGGGAGACCCGCTCCTCCCTGTACGGCTGGTTTCCGGATCTGCAGGCGGATTACACCCTGATTGCCGACCCCCGTTACCGGGACTGCGTCAACCCCCTGCGGGCCGGCATCAACCTCGCGGACCGGGTGCACACCGTATCCCCCACCTATGCCCGTGAAATCCTCGGTCCCAGCCACTGGGATCAGGGCGTGGTGGGTGGCGAAGGTCTGGAAGCGGACCTGCAGCGGGTGCATGCCGAGGGCAGGCTGTTCGGCATACTCAACGGCTGTGACTATGCCACGCCCCCGGCAACCGCCGCCAAACCCAAGGCTCTGTGGCCCCGGATCGAGGCTGCACTGGATCAGTGGGTTGCCAAACAGGGTGCAAGGGACAGCCATTACCAGGCGCTTAAGCACCTGCATGCCTGGCAGCGACGGCGCACGGCCGCACGGCCCCTGCTGGTATCCATCGGCCGGCTGACGGCCCAGAAACTGTTCCTGCTGGTGCAGCCCCGGGCAGAAGGCAGCGTGATGGATGAGTTTTTACTGCGGCTGGGGGAGTCAGTCGACGGCGCCTTCATCCTGCTGGGCAGCGGCGATCCGGAGTACGACCGCTTCTTCACCGCCTGTCAGCAACGCCACGGTAATTTCCTGTACCTGTCCGGCTACAGCGACGAGCTGGCCAATACCCTTTACAGTTCGGGCGACCTGTTCGTCATGCCCAGCATCTACGAGCCCTGCGGCATCAGCCAGATGCTGGCCATGCGGGCCGGTGTGCCCTGCCTGGTACACGGCGTGGGCGGACTCCATGACACCGTTCGGCACGGCATCGACGGCTTCAGCTTCACTGGCGCGGACCTGCCGGCCAAGCTGGAGGCCCTGCTGGGCACCCTGGATCAGGCGCTCACCCTGTACCGGGATGATCCCGGACAATGGCGGGCCATCGCCACCGCAGCCGCGGCGGCCCGTTTCTCCTGGGACGACTCGGTGGCGGCCTACCTGCGGCATCTCTACACCTTCGCCTAAAGAAAGGGAAAAAGAAAGGGGACGGAGGGATTAAAAAGTAATCCCTCCGACCCCTTAAGTGCCCTTAGAAAGAAAGGGGACGGAGGGATTAAAAAGTAATCCCTCCGTCCCCTTAAATGTTGTCAATTTAGTAAGCTTGCTTATAATAAGCAACCTATGAAAAACAGCGAAATCACCGGTTTCGGTTTTTGCATCAATGACGTGGCGCGGCTGATGCGCTGGTCATTTGACCGCCAGTCCCAGGAACTGGGCCTGACCCGCGCCCAGTGGTCGGTGCTGGCCCATCTGAAGCGCAGCAACGGCGTGCAGCAGCAGGCCCTGGCGCGGCTGATGGACATCAAGCCCATCACCCTGGCCCGCCACATCGACCGTCTGGAAAAGGAAGGCTGGGTGGAACGCAGGGACGATCCCGCCGACCGCCGGGCCAAACGGCTTTACCTGACGGATGCCGCCGCCCCCATGCTGGATTCCCTGCGCCGGCTCGGCGAGAAGGTGCGCCGCCAGGCCCTGCAGGGCATCAGCGCCGAGGATGAAGCCCATGCCATGCGGGTGCTGACGCGCATGCGGGACAACCTCAGCAGCCCGGGAAACGACTGATATGACGAACGCCGACTCCCCCGCATCACCCCCCAGCCGACCCTCCCTTGCCCGCCGACTGCGGCATCTGCTGGTGCTGCTCATCGTGCCCCTGGGTATCGCCGGCCTGGGCGGCTGGTTGTGGCTGCACGGTGGACGCTACGTCAGCACCGACAACGCCTACATAAAGACCGAGATACTCAGCATCAGCAGCAATGTCTCCGGCATGGTGGTGGAACTGGCGGCCCGTGACGGGCAGGCGGTCAAACGGGGCGACCTGCTGCTGCGGGTGGATGACCAGCCCTATGTGATTGCCGTGGCGCGGGCTGAGGCCAGCCTGGCCGCAGTACGGAGCGAGATCGAAAGCCTCAAGGCCGAGCTGGCCAATAAGCTGCTGGAGGTGGAAACCGCCCAGCGCAATCTGGACTACCGCGACAAGGAGCTGGAGCGCAATCGCAGCCTGTTCGAACAGAAGTCCATTTCCGGTGTGCTGTTCGACCAGGCGCTGTTCGCCCGTGACACTGCCGAACGGGACCTGGCGGAAAAGCGTCAGGCCGTGCAGGTGGTCAAGGCACGCCTGCTGGATCCGGCCCTGCCCACCGATCAGCATCCGCGGATCAAACTGGCCCTGGCGGAGCTGGACAAGGTGAAGCTGGACCTCAGCCATACCGAAGTCCACGCCCCCGCCGACGGGGTGGTGGTCAACATATCCACCCACGTGGGTGAAAATGTGATGTCGGGCGCTCCCCTTCTGAGCCTGATCGATGAACACAAGGTATGGCTGGAAGCCAACTTCAAGGAGACCGATCTTACCTACATGCGGGAGGGCCAGCCCACCACGGTGACCGTGGACGCCTATCCGGGACTGGAACTGCAGGCCCGGGTGGCCACCATCACACCGGCCACCGGGGCGGAATTCTCACTGTTGCCGGCCCAGAACAGCTCAGGCAACTGGGTCAAGGTGGTGCAGCGCATCAAGGTACAGATTGCCGTGGAGGTGAGCGCCGACATGCCGGTACTGGCCTCCGGCATGAGTGCGGAGGTGCGCATCGACACCGGTCATCGCCGCAGCCTGCCCTGGCTCACCGCCAGTCGCTGAGCATCGGTCCATGAGCACAGCCCATCCCGAGGTGCCATTTCGCGGACTGGCCACCCTGTCCATCATGCTGGCCACCATCATGCAGGTGCTGGACACCACCATCGCCAACGTGGCCCTGCCCCATATGCAGGGCAGCCTGTCCGCCACCCAGGATCAGGTCACCTGGGTACTGACCTCCTACATCGTGGCGTCCGCCATCATGACCCTGCCCACCGGCTGGCTGGCCGGGCGATTCGGGCGCAAGCGCATCTTCACCCTGGCCATCGCCGGCTTTACCTTTGCCTCCATCCTGTGCGGACTGGCCACCTCCATCGAGCAGATCGTTGTCTTCCGCATCCTGCAGGGCTGTTGCGGCGCCTGCATGGTGCCCCTGGCCCAGGCCACCATGCTGGACATCAATCCGCCGGAGAAGCGGGGCAGCGCCATGGCCCTGTGGGGCATGGGCGTGATGATCGGCCCGATCCTGGGCCCGACCCTGGGGGGCTGGCTGACGGAAAATTACGACTGGCGCTGGGTGTTCTTCATCAATCTGCCCCTGGGCATCATCGCTTTCTTCGGCCTGCTGCTGTTCATGCCGGACTCGGAGCGGGAGACCCGGCCCTTCGACAAGTTCGGCTTCCTGTCCCTGGTGGTGCTGATCGGTTGTCTGCAGCTGATCCTGGACCGGGGAGAACATGTGGGCTGGTTCGATGCCCAGGAGATCATCATCTATTTTGCGCTGGCCGGATCCGCCCTGTGGATGTACGTGATCCATACGCGCCAGGTGGCCCATCCCTTCCTCTCGGCCGAGATTTTCAGGGACCGCAATCTGGTCACCAGCCTGTTCTTCATCTTCTTTACCGGCATCATCCTGCTGGCCACCATGGCCCTGCTGCCGCCCTATCTGCAGAATCTGATGGGTTATCCGGTGCTTGATGTGGGCATTCTGATGGCACCCCGGGGCATCGGCACCATGGTGGCCATGATGCTGGTGGGCCGGCTGGTGAATGTGGTGGATCCCCGCGCGCTGATCCTCACCGGCCTGCTGTTCACCGTGCTGTCCCTGTACTACATGACCCGCTTTTCCGTGTTCGTTCCGGCGGACATGCTGGTGATCACCGGCGCCCTGCAGGGCTTTGGCCTGGGGTTCATCTTCATCCCCCTCAACACCATCGCCTATGCCACCCTGGCACCCCGTTACCGGGCCGAGGCTGCATCGGTCTTCAGCCTCACCCGCAATATCGGCAGCAGCATCGGCATATCACTGGTCATGGGTGTGTTGAGCCGCTATGTGCAGATCAACCATGCCTATCTGATGGAGAACGTCACCCCCTTCGCCCTGCGCTTCAACATGCAGCAGGTGCCCCAGTCGCTGCAGCACAATGCCGGCGCGGTGTTGGCCTTCGTGGATGGGGAGGTGACCCGCCAGGCGGCGAGCATCGCCTACCTGAACGATTTCAAGCTCATGATGTGGATCGTGATCGGCTCGGCGCCTCTGGTGCTGTTGCTGCGCAATCCCGGGCGAGCCGTTCAACCGCAGCCCAGTCGCCCCGCCTGATCAGCTCCGGGGCCACCAGGTGCAATGTGTGATTCGTGGACCCTCCACTGGCCAGCAGCATCACCACCGCGTTCATGATGGAGGCCTCGGTCACCATGTCCGCCAGGCTGGTTTTGCCCGCCACCGCGATCACCCGCTCCACCGTGGCCCTGATCAGCGCCGGCCGCAGGGGATGTTCGGGATTGATGAAGGCGGCGCCGGGCAACTGCAGGCCCATCACCTCGGTGAGCAGCTGGTTGGTGTTGGCGGTGCCGTAAAACGTGCAGGTGCCGGGGCTATGGTAGGAGGCTGCCTCCGCCGTCAGCAATTCCTCGTCACTGGCCTTGCCTTCGGCATGGCGCTGCCGCACCAGGGCCTTCTCCTGATTGGAGATGCCCGAGGGCATGGGACCGGCGGGAATGAAGGCCATGGACAGGTAACCGAATTCCAGGGCCCCCATCAGCATGCCAGGCACGATCTTGTCGCACACACCCAGGCACAGCACCCCGTCGAACAGATTGTGGCTGAGGCTCACCACGGTGGCCATGGCGATCACCTCGCGGCTGAACAGGCTCAGCTCCATGCCCGCCTGCCCCTGGGTCACCCCATCACACATGGCGGGCACGCCGCCGGCCACCTGGGCAGTGCTGCCCACGGCGTTGGCGAATTGCTTGATGAGGCGCGGATAATCCCCGAGGGGCTGATGGGCCGACAGCATGTCGTTGTAGGCGGTGACGATGCCGAGATTGACGCTCTGCATCAGGCGGATGCGCTGCTTGTCCTCGGCATTGCAGGCGGCAAAGCCGTGGGCCAGGTTGCCACAGGACAGCTTGCGGATAGCCATCATCGCCATCGCCGCCATCGCCGCCATCGCCGCCAATGATGAGAATGTCACAGATCATGGGTATTTGAATGCAATTCTCCTGCCAGACCGACAGCTTGCCGGATCACTGTGACAAGCCGGTGGCTGGTCGTGGGGTTGTTCAGCGGTTCCCCTGGATATCCAGTTCCTGGCGCAGCTTGCGCATGCGTTCCTGCTTCTCGGCGGCACTCAGTTTGCGCCGGGTACGGGCCGGCAGGGCCTGTGGCGTGGGGCGGCCCAGGTCTTCGCCGTGCATCGCCCGCCGGCACAGCAGCTCGTAGTGGTAGGCAAAAATGGGGAAGGCCACCGCCTCCGGTTCGCTGGCCAGCACATACCAGTCGCTGGCCACCCCGGCGTGATAGACCGCCGGATGACTCCAGGGCCACTCCGCCTTGGGGGCCGGGGCTCGACAGGCCTCCACATAGGCCGCCCGGGGCTCGGGCAGACCGAACAGGGCAAAGCCGCTGTCGCAGGCCCGCACCACGGCAGCCACGCTGGGCAGGTAGTCACTGCTGCGCACCACCTGACGGGCGGCCCGGGTGATCTGCAGGGGGCTGTAAGGTGCCAGGCATCCCAGCCAGTATTTCTTGGCCAGCACCAGGGACTCCTCGTCCGGATAGGCCTTGCGGAACTGGTTGTGATAGGCAAGCGCGAATTCCGCGAACAGCTGGTTGATGGCGTCGACGTGATCCGGGCTGCGGGCGGCAGGCTCCGCCGCCGGCTCACTCTGCCCAGCTGCGGTCGGAGAAGCGCTGCAATCTTGCTTCAATTCGTCGCTGACTTTCTTCAGCAAGTGATCGAGTTTCTGCATTGCCCTGACTCAGGTTGTAGGTCTTGAGGCGCTGGGCCCAGTCCTGTTTGATGAATTGCAGAAAGACCGTGTTCCAGGATGCCCTGGCCTGGCCACTGTCCTTCCAGTACAGCACGAACTCCGGCACCTTGGAGCGTGCATAGTCTTCGTCGATCTCGGCCAGCTGCAGAATGTCATAACACTCCGCACTGGGCTGCCAGTTGTCGGGTATGGGACGCGGCACGTCGTCGTTGCCGATGGCGCTGGCATAGCGGGACCACTGTCGGCGGATGTGCTCGATGAAGCGGGTGTTCCAGGCCCCGTGGGTCTCGCCCCGCTCGCGCCAGTACAGCACGAATTCCGGCACCGCGTCCTCGATGAAGGCCCGGCTGACCCCGGCGTTGTGCAGTATTTCCAGGGCATCCTCGCTGGGCCGCCAGGCCCCCGACATGGGCTGGGCCATTTCCCAGGCACCCTGACGGGACTGCTCATGGCGCCATTCCCGCAGCACGTGCTTGTAGAACTTGTTGCCCCAGGAAAACTCCGCACTGCCGCGATCACGCCAGTACTGCACGAATTCGGGGATGCGGTCCCGGATGAAGTCCTCGGGTATGGCGTGTTGGCGGCACTGGGCGATCCACTCGCTGCCCGGCTCCCAGCGGGGGTCCATGTAGCTGGCGCCCTCCTGCCGTTCGGCGGCGGGACTGCCGCCCATCCGCAGGCCCTCGCTGCGCGTTCGCGCCGCTGCCTCCGGTGGCGCGGTCACCGGCGCCTCCGCCCCACTGCGGGCCACCGTCTCGTTGATGGCGTAGCGATAGCTGTCGGCAGTGTTGGTGGCGGGATCCCGCAACAGCAGTCCGAGGGCGATGAGGCTGGCGCTCACCCGTTGAATGTCGGCGGTGCGCCAGAACGGCAGGGCCGCGGCCAGTTGGGCATCGCTGATATCCACCCACTTGTAACCCTGACGAATCTGCCCCGGCTGATGGTGCAGCAACTCGGTAATCACATGGAACAGCACGGCCTCTTCGAGTCCAATCGTGGCAGCCAGGGTGGGAGAAATGATCAGGGGCCGTTCGGGGATGAGCGTCATGTTGGGGGCATCCTAGCACAGTGACCGGATTAAAATCCCGCTGCAATCGCCCTGTCAATTCACCCATAATGGAGCCCGACAATTACCGGTTTATCCACCATGGATGCACAACTCATTCACAGCTTTATCCAGCAGGAGCGGCTGCCTGCGGCATACGGCGAGCTGGTGCGGACACATTTCGCGCCCCTGCTGGCGTGGCTGACCGCCGAACTGGAACAACGCGGTGACAGCCCTTTGGTGCTGGGCATCAATGGTGCACAGGGCAGCGGCAAGACCACCCTGGTGCGTTTTCTGGAAATGGCCCTGCCCGCCGCCGGCATTCCCGCACTGGCCCTGTCACTGGATGATTTCTATCTGGACCGGGAGTCCCGCCGGCAGCTGGCGGAGACCATCCATCCACTGCTGGCCATCCGGGGCGTGCCCGGTACCCACGACACCCGCTGGCTGCTGGATGTGCTGCAGGAATTGCGCAGCAGCACCGCCCTGGAGAATCTGTCACTGCCGGTGTTCGACAAGGCCAGGGATGACCGGCTGGCGCCGGAACACTGGCGACGGGTCAGCGGGCGGCCGCGCGTGGTCCTGCTGGAAGGCTGGTGTGTGGGCGTCCCGCCCCAGAGCGATGCGGAACTTGAGGAGCCCCTCAACCGGCTGGAGGCCGAGGAGGATCCGCAGGGCATCTGGCGACGCTACGTGAATGCCTGTCTGGCGGATGATTATCACGATGTCTTCCGCACCCTGGATCGCCTGCTCATGCTGCAGGTGCCCGACTGGGACAGCGTGCTGCGCTGGCGACGGCTGCAGGAGGAGAAACTGGCCCGGGCCGCACCGGACGGCACGGCCTTGATGGATGCCGCGCAGCTGGCGCGCTTCATGGAATGCTTCGAACGGCTCACCCGCCACAGTCTGGCGACCCTGCCGCCACTGGCCGATGTATTGCTGCGCCTCAACGATGCCCATGGCATCGAAGACGTGGTTTACCGCGGCTGACTCACCTGGCTTGACCCGGCACCGCTGCGGGGCAATACCGCAGTCCACAGGGGTTTCAGCAGGACCCGCAGCACCAGCACACTGAGCAGCAGCGCCGCCAGCTGTCGCCACAGGGGCCAGGCCTCACCGTGTTCCATGATGTGAAGCTGCAGCGGCCAGTCGAACACCAGGTAGAGCTGATTGAGTGCCAGTCCGCACACAATGGCGGTGCCGATCACGCCGATCAGATAGGCGAGCAGCGACTTGTTGCCCAGTTGCGCACGGATCACTCCCATGGTGGCGATGTTGGTGGCCGGACCAGTGAGCAGGAACACCAGGGCCGCCCCCGGCGACATGCCGGCAAACAGGAAGCCGGCGGCCACCGGCGTGGAAGCCGTGGCGCAGATATACATGGGCAGTCCGATCACCACCATCACCACCATGGCGAGCAGGCCGTCACCCCACTGCAGGAAGAATGACTGGGGGATATAGGTGGTGATGACCGCGGCGGCCACCAGCCCGATGGCCAGCCATTTGCCGGTGTCGGCGATCATGTTGCCGAATCCGTAACGGACCGCGGAAAGCAGTTTCTCCGACATGGGTGGCTCCTGCACCACCTCCACTTTCTTGCCGCCGCAACAGCCGCCGCAGGCTTTTGCCTCTGGCTCCGGCGGCGTTTCCACGTCCATCACCCGCACCAGCAGGCCTGCCACCACCGCACTCAACAGGGCCGCCACCGGCCGCGCGATGGCGTAGATCGGCCCCAGCACCGCGAAAGAAAAAGAAATGGAATCCACACCGGTTTCCGGCGTGGCCACCAAAAAGGACGCCGTGGCACCTTTGGAGGCGCCGGCCTTGCGGATCGCCAGGGCGGTGGGAATCACGCCGCAGGAACACAGGGGCAGCGGGGCGCCGATGATGGCGCCCTTGATCACCGGCAGGATGCCATCACCCGCCAGTTGTTTCTCCACCCAGCGGGCCGGGATGACCTGCTTGATGATGCCGGCCAGCAGATAACCCGCCAGCAACCAGGGCGCGCTTTCGATCACCAGATTCCAGAAATTCGCGAGCAGGTTCATTGTTTGACTCCTTGTGATTCCAAGGCCTCCATGATGGAGCAGTGGGTGGCGTTCTCGGGGCCGCCGCAGCAACTGGCCAGCAGGGTCCGCAGGGTGCGTTGCAGGGATTTCAGTTCCGCCAGCTTGTGGTTCACTTCGTCCAGCTTGCGGCGGGTGATGAGGGTGACTTCCTCACAGGTGTGGTGCTGCTTGTCCACACGGATGGACAACAGCGCGCTGATATCCTCCAGGGAGAATCCGCTGTTGCGGGCGCGGCGGATGAACTCCGCCCGGCGCATGTCCTGCTCGGAATACAGGCGATAACCGCCTTCGCTGCGGTTGCTGGCACTGAGCAGGCCGTGCTTCTCATAGAACCGCAGGGTGTGGGCACTGAGCCCGGTGCGCGCGGCCAGTTCGCTGATCTTCAACATGACTCTCTCCCAAAAGAAACGGGCTCCCATAAGAAACGGGCTCCCATAAAGAACAGGCCCCAAAAAATGGATCCCAACACGCCATTGGTGCCGATTAAAACATTAGAGTCATGTCCAAAGTCAAGGATGCCGTGATACGGTTGTGGGTGGAGTTTTTCAAGTCCGGCTGATTGGACCTGGGCAGCCGATGCCACGACTGGGCTGCATGGACATCGTCCCGGGCCACTCATATACTCGTATGCCAGGTGTCTGCACTCCATCCCCAACCTCCATTCCGCTCAGCTCAGGAGTCGCCCCATGCAAGCCTCACGCACCCGATTGATCAAGCGCACGAACCTGCTTTTAACGCTGCTATTCACGCTGCCTGTCTCCTTGCCTCTGGCCGCCCAGCTTTCCGCCCGTGTGGAACCCGGCAGCGCAGCGCACCAGGCGCAGATCGAACGCTTCCGAACGCCCGGTGCCAATAACAGCCGCCTGGTCAGCCAGGGTGATCACCCACTGCCGCTGCCGGTGCGCACCACGGATTTCAGCGATCTGCGCTACACGGTGGAAGACCAAAGCTATTCCATCGATGAATTCATGGAGCACAACCATGTGGCCGGTCTGCTGGTACTGAAGAACGGTGAGGTTCGCCTGGAGCGTTATGGCCTCGGCAACGACGAGGACAGCGTCTGGATCTCCTACTCCATGGCCAAGTCAGTCACCTCCCTGTTGTACGGTGCCGCAATCGCTGATGGCTACATCACCAGTCTGGAGGCCAAGGTCACAGACTACCTCCCTGCCATGAAAGGCTCCGCTTACGACGGCGCCACCCTGCGCAATCTGCTGCAGATGGCATCCGGTGTGCAATGGAACGAAACCTACTCCGACCCCAATTCCGACGTCGGCAACTACCCCGGCGGCGACGTGGTGGAAATGATGAAATTTCTTGGTGCCAAACCGCGCGTCGCAGCACCGGGTGAAGTCTTTAACTACAGTACCGGCGAAACCGATTTGGCCGGCGTGGTCCTGCGGGCCGCCATCGGCAACAATCTGTCCACTTACCTCACACATAAAATATGGATGCACATGATGGAGGACCCGGCTTACTGGGCCACCCATGGAGTCGGTGGCGGCGAACGCGGTGGCTGTTGTATCTACGCCACCCTGCGTGATTACGGGCGCCTTGGTCTGTTTGCAATGAATGACGGTGTGTTGCCGGACGGCACACGGGTGCTGCCGGAAGGCTGGATGGCGGAGTCGACCGCGCCATCACCCGCTGCGGATGGCTATGGTTATTTTTGGTGGCTGGATGGTGGCGGGGTGTATCGGGCCAGCGGGATCTATGGACAGGGGATTTATCTGAACCCTGCCAGTGAGACGGTCATCGTCGTGTTGAGTGCCTGGACAGCGGCTTCGGGCGGTGATTGGGGTGCCCATCGAAACGGCGTGTTTCGGGCGATCGATAAGCACCTGAATTGATGAAAAGAAGTCAGGGGCTCCCTGACGACGGACGGCATTTCCCGCCGTCCTCCTACCCGGGCTGAGAGACTACCGGCCGCCTTCCCTGGCGGACTGTCAATGTTCTCTCCCGGTTGCTGCAGCCGGCCCAGGCAATCCGCGCGCCAGCCCAGCAACCCTGGTCGGGTCAAGCCAGAACTTTGCGGAACACCTCCACGGCGACGGTCATCTCCTCCCGGCTGCCCAGGGAGATGCGGCTGTGGGTGTTTTCGAAGGGCGGGAAATCCCGGCCCACGGAGATCTTGTGCTCCAGACAGGCATCCCGGAACGCCTTGGCGGGCCGGCCCAGGTTGACGAACAGGTGGTTGGTCTGGGAATCGGGCACCTCGAAGCCCATGTCCCGGAACGCGCCGGTGACCATGGCGCGGATCTGGGCGTTCTCCTCCCGCTCCCATTCCAGATGGGCCTTGTCCTCCATGGCAGTCAGGGCGGCCACCGCCGCCAGCATGTTCACATCCCCCATGCCCCAGGCGCTGCTGATGTCGTTCAGGGTGGTCTGCTGACCCACCGCATAGCCGATGCGCAGACCGGCCAGACCGTGCGCCTTGGAGAACGAGCGGGTGATGAACACGTTGGGGAATTCCCGGGTCAGGGGCACGGCGGACACCATCTTGGCCGGATCCGCGTAGGCGATGTAGGCCTCGTCGATGAGGATGCGGGTATCCGGCGAGGCCGCCATGATGCGGCGCACGAAATCCTCCACGGCGGCGGGACCGTGCACCGTGCCGGTGGGATTGTTGGGATTGCAGAAATACACCAGGCCGGCACCCTTGGAAGCCGCGATCATGCCCTCCAGATCGATGGCCATGGACTTGTCCACCGTGATGCTGTTGATTGGCACACCGATACGCCGCGCCGTGCCTTCACAGGTGGCGTAGGTGGGGCCGGCGGTGACCAGGGGCTTGTCGGCGGCGCAGAATGCATGCACGGCGCCTTCCAGCAGCGGGGTGGAGCCGGTGGCCAGCAGGATGTTGTTGGTCTGCATGCCATAGGACTCGGCCAGAGCGGCGGTCAGTTCCGGCACATGGTCCGGTGAATAGCCGCGCCCGACCCGCTTGGTGGTGTGGGCCTTGATGACTTCAAGCACCTTGGGCCCCGGACCGCGGGCGCTCTCGTTCTGATTGAGCTGCATGATGCCGCCGTCATAGATACCCGAGTGGGAGGCACTGCGGGTCTGGGCATAAACGCCCCGGGGTACCAGCACCGTGCCACCCAGCACACTGGCCGTGGTGCCCAGTCCGATGGTTTTAACAAAGCCGCGACGTGTGAACTTCATGCTTGCCTCCTGTTGATTGTTATGCTGTAGGTCAAACCTTGCGCAGGGCATCGGCCATGCTGTCGAAGGCGGCCTTGACCACCTGCCGTGACGAGGCCAGGTTCATGCGCAGATGACCCTCGCCACCGGCACCGTAACTGAAGCCGGGATTCACGTAGACGCCGGACTGCTCCACCAGCCAGTCTCGGAAGTAATGATCCGCACTGGGCTTGCCGGCCGCCTGGGCCCGCTCCGCCGCCCCCATGGCCTGCTGTGCCCGGCTCACATCCAGCCAGGCCAGATAGGTGCCCTGGGCCCGGTTGTAACTCACCAGGGGCATGTGCTCCCGGATATAGCCCTCGACGAACGTATGGTTGGCATCCAGGTAGTCCCGGGCCTGATCGAACCAGTCGGCGCCGTGACGCAGGGCCGCCTCGGTGGCCACCATGCCCAGGGTGTTGAGCTCGATGCGGTGATTGCCCCGCACCCGGTTCAGCAGCACCGGATTACTGGAATAGAAATGGGCCACTTTCATGCCCGACAGATTGAAGGTCTTGCTCACCGCGCCGAAGGTGAGGCTGTTGTTCACCACCGCCCGGTCCGGCAGGCTGGCGAAGGGTGTGTAGGTTTCCCCGTTGCGGATGATGTCGGCATGGATCTCGTCGGACAGCACCACGATGTTGTGCTCCAGGCACAGGCGCCCGATGCGCAGCAGATCGTCCTGGCTCCACACATTGCCCGTGGGGTTCTGGGGATTGCACACGATCATGGTGTGGACATCCGCGGTCATGCGGGATTCCAGATCGGCCCAGTCGATTTCATACCGGCCGTTCCGGTACAGCAGGGGACTCTCTTCCACCAGCACCCGGGCGTGGCGGGCCATGGTCTTGAAGCCGTTGTAGATGGGGGTGACCATGAGGGTCTTGGTGCCCGGGGGCGAGAAGGTGCGGAACGCGGCAATGATGCCGGAATAAACGCCGGTGGCGATCTCCAGGGATTCCGGCGCCAGATCAAGATCGAAACGCTCACCGTTCCACTGGAGTATGGCGTCGCGCAGGGAATCGGTGCTGGCCAGGTAACCCCAGGTGTGATGCTGGCAGCGTTCGGCGATGGCATCGGTGATGCAGGCCGGCGCCTCGAAATCCATTGAGGCCACCCCCATGCCGAACTTGAACTGGCCGGGCGGATAGTCCTTGGCGGGGGAATCCCAGCGGGAACAGTTGGTGCCGACCCGGTTATAGGGCGTGTCGAAGTCGTATTTGCCGCCGGCCATGCGGGCCGGGCTGCCGGGGGTGGCGGCCACGGCGGCGGGATTCACCGCGGTGGTGGCTCCGGCCAGGGCTGTCAGGCCGGCATTTCTCAGGAAGGTTCGTCGGTCCAGCTTGGCAAGAATCGCCATGGTTGCCTCCTCGTTCTTGTTCGAATTGTCAGAGACCGTGTATGGCCACAGCGACCGGATCTGGCGGGGCGGCTGACTGGCAGGCGGCATGCAGGTTGAGGGAAAGGTATCCCTGTCACGGCGGCTTGTAAAGCCTGCATTTGGCTGGAGTCTGGCGGACAGCTGCGCTAGATTGCACAGGCCCGGGAGTTGCCCTGGTCCGGGGACGGGATCGTGTAGAGACTGACTGCATGTTTATTGAGCGAGTTTGCCAGTGCCTGCTTAAGCATCAGGTAACCTACGCCGTGGTCGGTGGTCATGCGGTGGCCCTGCACGGTGCCGTGCGTGGCACCGTGGACCTGGACCTGGTCGTCGCGTGGTCGCAGGACAATCTGGCCAGGGCCGCGCAGGCCCTGAGCGAACTCGGCCTGGTGTCGCGACTGCCACTCAATGCACAGGATGTCTTTTCCCATCGTGACGAGTACATCAGGGAACGGAACCTGATTGCCTGGAACTTTTATAATCCCCGCCGTCTGGATGAGCAGGTGGATCTCATCATCAACTACGATCTCCATGCCTCCGATCGGGTCACGTTGCAGACTCGTGGCGGTCCGATCGACATCATCACGCTCGATGAACTTATCCGGATGAAACGGGCAGCCGCCCGCCCACAGGACCTGCTGGATGTCGAAGCTCTGGAGAAACTTCCCAAATGAAAGCGCTGCAGCTCTTCAGTGAGGAAACCCTCGAACGGGGTGCTCAGATGAGCCCCGACGAGATCCTGCGTTTTCTGGAGGAGTTTCGCCTGCGGTATGCAGACCGCGCTCCAGACCCGTCGAATGACAAGGCGCCTGAGCCGCTGACGGATCAAGCGGGGGAAGCAGTCAGTCAGTCGACTCTGTACTCCAGGATATCCCCCGGCTGACACTCCAGAAATTCGCAGATTTTCTCAAGAGTGGCGAAGCGGATGCCCTTCACCCGCCCGGTTTTCAGCAGGGAAATGTTCTGCTCGGTGATCCCCACGTACTCCGCCAGTTCCTTGGAGCGCTTCTTGCGCTGGGCCAGCATGGCATCCAGATTGACGATGATGGCCATCAGACGAAGGCCTCGTTTTCCCGGGCCAGGCGGTACCCTTCCCGCAGGATCCAGGCAACCGCCAGCAGCACCCCGGCGATGAACAGCTTGCTGAGATCGGTGCTGCCGAAGCTGAGAGCCAGGGTGCGCTGCCCCGGCGGATTGCCCATGGTGAGCACCACGCTGGTGAGGGCCCGGGTGAAGGGGGACAGCAGCACACTGCTGAACAACAGCACGGCAAAGGCATGCAGGTGCCCGGCACTCTCGGCAGAAAACAGCACGCCGGTTCGATAAAGACCAAACAGGCGTCGCAGCCGCCACACCCCCACCATCACCAATCCCACCGGCACCCCACTGAGGAAAAACCCCAGCCACAAATTCATGGGCCCCACATACTCCAGCTGAATGGGCAGACTCCGCAGCGCCTCCACCTGCGGACCGAAGCGATCGAAGTTGAGCCACAACCCCGCCAGGACCAATGGTGCGGTCACCAGATAGAAGGTGCAGGCCCACTGCAGCACCGCGCTCACCCGTCGCAGCTTGTCGAGATTGTCCATGTCCTGTCCTCCGCGCTGTTTACGAAACGGTTGACATCATAAAACATTAATTTATTATCGTAAAACAATAATTTTGGAGGTTCTTATGAAATACGCTCCCCTGCTCTGTCTCACCGCCCTGTGCAGCCTGCCCGCCACCGCCATGAACTGGGGGGAACTGGAGGATGAAATCGCCGCCGTGGAAGGCGGCGCCCCCGGCAACCGGGAGATCATCGCCCGCTTCGCCGAGATCACCGAGATGCTGGTGACCTATACCAGGGCCCTGCAGGACTCTGGCACCGCGCCCCTGCTGTGCCCCGCCCCCGGCACCCCCATGACGATTGATGAGGTGGTGTCGGTGGTGCGGGCCCAGGCCCGGCGCAGCAATGCCGACCGCGGCACCACGGTGCAGGCATTGATGCTGGCGGGGTTTCGGGAGAAATTTCCCTGCAATTGAATCCTGCGCGTCGATCTACTGCTCAAACGACACCAGGGTGAACCGGAGCGTCTGCGCATCGGTGAGGCGGAACACCACGTTGCGATAGCCCACCACGCCGTCCACCCACAGCTCGGGAATGCGCAGCAGGTTGTCGCTCTCGGTGAAGGTGGCCAGGTTGCTCACATTTCCGGCAAGAGGTTTTACCGAAGCGGCATCCACCTGAACGACTCCCTCGGGCGATAGGGACACGATGTCGAGAGACAGCGCCAGGCGGCCGGCCGAGCCCGCATCCACCTGAATGTCGATCTGCCCGGTGGTCGGGTTAAGGGCGTGGCTCGCCAGTGCCGTCATGGTCACCGTCACCAGGTTGGTGTTGCGCAGCTGGGTCTGCCCGGTCCAGTTGATGACCGGGGTGGTGGGCAGGCTGGCATTGAGATTGGCCACCGGCAGCCGGGAGATGGCATCCACCACCGCCATGCCGGCGGCATCGATCTGTCCGAACACGGTGAAGCCACCGTTGGAACTGTCCAGGAAGCTGTTGTCCGCCAGGTTCACGAACCACTGGCTGTTGGCGCTGTCCGGATCGCCGGCCACCTTGGCCATGGCCACCGTGCCCCGCAGATTGGAACGCCTGAACTCGTTCTTGATATTCGGGAGGGTGGCGATGGCATTGGCGGAATTGGTGCTCTCATCCAGCCGCAACCAGCCGCCCTGAATGACGAAGGGGTTGGGTGTCACTTCCGCCCGGTGCACGAAGGTGCCGTCATAGGCGCCGCTTTGCACATAGCTCAGAAAATTGGCCACCGTGCCCGGCGCATCCTGGAGCAGCAGCTGGATGGTGAACTGCCCCATGGGAGTGGTGACCAGCACCCGGGTCTGGCCATGGGCCCAGCCACTGGCCGCTCCCAGCAGCAGGCACAGCATCCATCGAACAACCTGCCGACTCACGATCCCAGCACCTTCCTGAACCATCCGGAAATGTCGTGAATCTCTTCCATGCACACGGAATGCTCCATGGCATAGCTGTGGTAGGTGGGGTTCAGACCCAGACTGCGCAAAGCCGCCAGGCTGCGCTGACCGAGGGTCTCCTGCACCACCGGATCCCGCGCCCCGTGACAGATCAGGATGGGAATGCGCTGGTTGGCCGGGCTGATGGGAAACTTGTTGGCGGTGGGAAACCAGGTGGACAGGGCCACGATGCCCCCCAGGGGTTCGGGATAGCTGAGGGCTGCGTGATAGGCCACCGCGCCTCCCTGGGAAAAGCCCGCCACGATGATGCGGCGGGAGTCGATGCCCCGCTCGATCTCGCGGTCGATCAGATCCTGCACCTTCATGGCGGACTCGATGAGCTGCTCGTCGCTGAGGTCGCGGTTCTCATCCAAAGAGAAAATGTCATACCAGGCCGGCATCACATAACCGTTGTTGATGCTGACCGGGATGGAGGGCGCATGGGGGAACACGAAGCGGATGCCATAGCTTTCCGATAATGTGAGCTGGGGCACGATGGCGGCGAAGTCGCTGCCATCGGCGCCCAGGCCATGCAACCAGATGATGGAGGCCGTCACCGGAGTGTGACGCGGTGCCTCCATTTCGATGGCGGGCAAATACTCCATCAGTAGGCGGGCCCCATGCCGTCCATTTTCGCCAGTCGGGTGATCATCTCCTCCACCCGGGTGCTGTAGCCGAACTCGTTGTCATACCAGCTGATGACCTTGACCATGCGCTTGTCGATCACCTGGGTCAGGGCGGCATCGAAGATGCTGGAATGGGTGTTGCCGATGATGTCGCTGCTGACGATAGGGTCGGTGCAGTACTGCAGAATCCCCTTCATGGGGCCGGCCGCCGCCTCCGCCATGGCAGCATTGACCTGCTCCACCGTGACGTCCCGGTCCAGCTCCACGGTCAGATCCACCAGGGAGCCGTCGGGTACCGGCACCCGCACCGCCAGACCATCCAGCCTCCCCTTGAGTTCCGGCATCACCATGCCGATGGCCCGGGCCGCTCCGGTGGAGGTGGGCACGATATTGGTGGCGGCATTGCGGGATCGGCGCGGGTCCTTGTGGGGGGCGTCGATGAGACGCTGATCGGAGGTATAGGCATGCACGGTGGTGAGCAGGCCGCGCTTGATGCCGAAACTGTCGTGCAGCACCTTGGCAACCGGGGCGGCGCAGTTGGTGGTGCAGCTGGCATTGCTGATGATCTTGCTGTCGGCGGTCACCACCTGATCATTGACCCCCATCACCACCGTGGCTTCCAGGGGATCCTTGCAGGGCACGGTCATGATCACCCGGCGGGCGCCCGCATCCAGGTGCTTCTGCAGGTCCACGAGCTTGCGGAAGGCGCCGGAGCTCTCGATCACATAGTCCACACCCAGCTCCTTCCAGGGCAGTTTGGCCGGATCGGGCTCACTGAGCACCAGAAACGGGTCGCCGTCGATGGCCATCTCATTGCCCTCCCACACCACTTCACCGGGGTAGGTGCCGTGAATACTGTCGAACTTGAAGGCGTAGGCCAGCTGCTCGGTGCTGGCCAGATCGTTGACCGCCACTACATCGAAATGACTGCGCAATTTTGCTATGCGCATGATGACCCTGCCGATGCGGCCGAATCCGTTGATCGCTATCTTTGGTGCTGCCATGACTTCTACTCCCTGATTCGTTACGGTATAAAACCACTCATCCCCTGCCCGAGGCCGCCCATGATAAAGGTTTACGTCCGGCAGCCAAAGGCCACCACAAGAATAATCCCCGAAGGAGACAGAAATGCTGCGACAGGTCAGTAAAGCGCCCCCCTACTCCAGCCCCTGGCGGTCCCTCGGCGCCTGGCTGCTGCTCCTGCTGCTGGTGGCCGCGCCGGCACTGCAGGCCCAGCCGGACCAGGATCATCCCAACTGGGTCACCAGCTGGTCTGCCAGCCCCAGCACCCTGCCGGTGCAGCCGGGGCAGGATTACGAGCAGCTGTTCAAACAGACCTTGCGGGTCATCGTCCATACCAGTGCCGGGGGCTCGGCCCTGCGCCTGCGCATTTCAAACACCCATGGCACCGCGCCTCTCAAGGTGGGAGCGGTGAGCGTGGGCCTGCAGGCCGATGGCAGCGCCGTGGTGCCGGGTTCGGTGCGCAATGTGACGTTCAGCAAGAAGCGTGGCTTTACCCTGGCCCGGGGGGCGGTGATGATCAGCGATCCCATCGCCTTCGACGTGCCCCAGTCCGGCAATCTGAGCGTCAGCATCTACCTGCCGACGTTTTCCGGCTTCGTGACCTCCCATCGGGCCGCCCTGCAGACCAATTACCTGTCCACGTCCGGCAACTACACCGGCGAGGCATTCCAGGTGGCCCGGGCGATCACCCATTCCTCCCTGCTCACCGCGGTGGACGTGCTGACCGGGGAGCGGGTGGGCACCATCGTGGCGGTGGGGGATTCCATCACCGACGGCACCGGTTCCAGCGTGGATGCCAATCAGCGCTGGCCCAATCTGCTGGCCCAACGCATCTATGCCGATCGCCGCACACCGGACCGCGCCGTGACCATCGCCGCCATTGCCGGCAACCGGGTCACCACCGAGGCCTCGCCCAACTTCGGCGAAAACCTCCAGGCCCGTTTCCAGCGCGACGTGCTGAATCTGGCCAATGTCAGTCATATCATCCTGCTGGAAGGCATCAATGACATCGGCATGTCCTCCCGCACCGGCGTGCTGATCAGCGCCGAGGAGATCATCGACGGCTACCGGCAGATCATCGCCCGGGCACACGCCCGCGGCATCAAGGTCATTGCGGGACTCCTGCTGCCTTATGAAGGAGCCGCCTATTACACCCAGGCGGGAAATGCAGTGCGGGAGGCGGTCAACCACTTCATCCTCACCAGCGGGGAGTTCGACGGCGTGATCGATTTCACGGCGGCGGTGGCGGATCCGGCCAACACAAATCACCTGCGATCGGAATTCACAAGCGACAACCTGCATCCCAATGATGCGGGTTATAAGGCGATGGCGGAGGCGATTCCGTTACGATTGTTCAGGTGATTGGATGGTAGTTCAATTTTACGGCGGGGCCGCGGGATTGCTCCCTGTCGACACGCCGTAAACCCATCCCTGGGGGCTCGGGCGCGACGTCCCTGTCGCGCACGGTCGACAGCGAGCAATCCCGCCGCCCCGCCTCAATCCGCTGCCATCGTCAGATTCTGACTCGATGAATTCAGCAAGGTGCCTTCACTTGGCATCATGGAAGATCACCCCCAAGGTGTACCGCTCACCGCTCAGCAAGCGGCTCACCCCATGTCGCATGTTCACCCGATAAAACCCCCGGGTGCCCTGCACCGGCCGCTGTGCCACGGCGAAAGCCACCGCATCGCCCTGCTGAAGACTCACCACTTCGGGCCGGGACTGCATGCGGGGCCGCTGTTCCGTGAGCACGAACTCCCCTCCGCTGAAATCCTTGCCGGGCTGGGACAGCAGGAAGGCCACCTGCAGGGGAAATACCTCGTCTCCGTAGAGGTCCTGGTGCAGGCAGTTGTAGTCGTCGGCCACATAGCGCAGCAGCAGCGGTGTCGGCCGGGCCTGACCGGCCGCGTGACACCGCGCCAGGTAGTCCTCATGGGTGGCGGGATAACGGTCATCCTGCCTCAGCGCTTCCTGCCACCGGTTGGCGACCCGGGCCAGCGGCGGATACAGGCAGCGGCGCAGGGTGTCCACCGCTTCCGGCAATGGATAATGGAAATACTGGTACTCACCGCGACCGAAGCCGTGCTTCTCCATCACGACCCGCTTGCGGAACCGCGCCGGCTCAGCGTACAGCGTGATCAGCGCAGCACATTCCGCCGGGGACAGTACGCCCGGCAATACCGCGTTGCCGCGCCCGTGCAGGCTGTCCTCGATGGCGTTCCAGTTCAGTTCCTCGATGCGTTGCGACAGTCTGCCCATGATAGTGACCTCCCCCAGCCCGCCTCGGGGCGCTGCAGTTTATGCTTGACCCTGTTGAGCAACCAACTGATGAATGAACTGCACCGCGCACCGGCTCCGCGCCGACAGCACAATCGGGCAGGCACCAGGGATCATGCCTGCGCCAGCCAGCGGCTGCACTCCTCACCCAGCTCCGCCTGCGCAGTTGCCTCATAGCGGGCGATGTCTTCCTGGCTCAGCAGGTCCCGCCAGCGGCCGTTGGTGCCCTTGTTGATGAAGGTCTGGGCGCCGCCATCCCAGAATGCCCCGCCCAGGGGGACGGACTTGGTGGCGTTGGCTTTCATGTAGTCAAAGCTGCAATGCTCGAGGATGGCCGGCCAGCGATCTTCGTCGATCTCGATGTCGAGGAATTCAGCGATGCGGCGGATCTGGCCCGGCATGTCGCGCTTGAGCTCGGCAAAGTGCAGCAGCATCACATTGGGCAGATGGCGGATTTCCCACCAGCTGCGGATGTTTTCCCAGAACGGCCAGAACGGGTGGCCGTCCCGGTCCATCCAGTCGCGGAAGTACTGCACCACATTGTCCGGTGGCAACTCGATGGGTGGGCCGACCCGTCCGGGGGTGTCGTTCAATGCCGCGTACCAGGCGGCGTTGGCATTGGCATGATGGTTGTACATGCTCCACACCACGTCGCGGCCGTCCCTGCCTATATAGAGGTAGCGCGCTTCGGGTGAAAACACCAGGGCATCCACCGGCAGGTGGGTCTTGATGAAACGGCGATGGGTCTGGGCCTCCACCTCCGGCAGCTTGATGGCTTTCGGCGGCACACGCAGGTCCAGCCACGGCGACATGGCGGCCACTTCCAGGCCTGCCTCGCCATTGAACAGCAGTTGGGACACGATCTGCTGGGTCCAGGTCGTACCGGACTTGGCATAGGTCCCGATGATGATGTCATTGGGGCGAAAGCGGAAATCATTCCAGATGGTGGAATCAAAATGATGGTTCTGGAACTCACGGGTTTTTACAGGGTATGCAATGGCACTCATACGGCTCTCCCAATCAAATCCAGGTTCGCCAGAAAATCACTGGCGGCCACAATACGCTCTCCGGCCGGGAAGGTCTTGGTCCGGGAGAGCTCTCCTACCACCTGAATACGTTGCAACCGGCTGGTTGCAAGCAGCTTTCTGAAATTGTCGGAAAGGCTGTCATCCTGCCATTTCACTTCGATCATCATGTGCCCCCGTTTGCCATGAGTGATGAAAAAGTCCACTTCCTGGCCGTCCTTGTTTCGGATGTAGTACAACTCCAACTGCTCACCCTCAACATCCGCCAGGCGGTGGATTTCCTTCAGCAGAGCGCAGGCAACCACATTCTCCAGAATCTTTCCCTGATCCCCCTGCACCATGGCACTGTCGTAAAAATAATATTTTGGTGCTTTGAGAATAGCCCTTGCCACGTTCCTGTGAAACGGTTTGACGCTGAATATCACATACAAGTCTTCCAATAGCTGCAACCAGTTCTGAATGGTGGCGGGACTCTTCTGCAAATCCTCCGCCATTGAGTTGGCCGATACCGGGCTGCCGACCCGGGAGCGCAACAATTCGATCAGGGTTTCAATGGCCTGAATATCCCTCATGGCGGTGAGGGTGATCAGGTCTTCTTTCAGGATGAGATCGATATGGGAGCGCTTCCAGCGGTTGTACCAGGACTGGCTGCCCTTCAGGAACGGCTCGGGGAAACCACCGACCTGCATCAGGCGATTGAATACGTCCTGTCTTTCCAGATTGGTGAACGTCAGCGCCTCTTTCATGTCGAGCGGGTGGAGGCGGTATTCAAAATGGCGACCCGCGAGTGAATCACCGGTTTTGCGAAAGGCAGACAGCCGGGCGCTGCCGGTTGCCAGTAAAGCAGGTGGGATGCCTTCGACATCGTAGATGCCTTTCAGCCAGCTTTTCCAGCGATGCATCTTGTGCAGTTCATCAAAGATGATCAGAGGCTTGCTGCGATCCCAGCTCTTTTCCTGCATGGCCAACCGATGTTCGGCCAGGTCGTGATTGAAATAGTCGTACTCCGCCAACAGGGATTTGGCCAACGTGGTCTTGCCGCACTGGCGGGGACCGGTGAGGAGAATGATTTTATTGGGTAAATCGGCCCGTATCGGGGCGGAAAGTGAGCGATCCATGTCTTGACTTTTTAATCATCGACTTCAAATAAGTCAAGACTTTTTGCTTTCTCAGTTCAAAAAAGTCGAAGGGCAAAAGGGTGGGTGGCGGTATTCAGCGGCAGGGTGCCGGTGGCACCACTGAAACCATATACGACTCCGGCATTGAGTCCGCCCACGGCGTCATTCCAGGCTCACACCAACAAAAAGGGCGACCGAAGTCGCCCTTTTCGCCATGCATGAATCAAGGCATCAGTGCGCCGCACTGCCTGCCATGCCGGCATCCCAGCCCGGCAGGGCCATGGTGGTGATCTTGCCGCCGGTCTGCAGCAGGATGAACTGATGGCCGTTGTGGACATAGGTCATCATGCCGTAACGGCTGGTTTCGGGTGCATCCACCATGCCGATGGTTTCACCGCTGGCCTTGTCGATGGCCCACAGGGCCGCGCTGCCATCGCTCTTTTCAGAGGCGTAGATCAACAGGGTGTCGGTGACCACCATGGGCACATGGGCGCCGGTGCCGGTCTGGCCCGGGTCCACGCCGTTGAGGGCGGGGTTGTTCCTGATGCGGTCCGGGGTTTCGCCGGTGGGGATTTCCCACAGGTGCTCACCGGTGTTCATGTCCACCGCCACGATGGAGCTGTAGGGCGGTTTCCACAGGGGCAGGCCACTGCGCAGACGGGGACCGCCGCCGCCCGCACCCACGGCATAGGCCGCGAAGGTGGTGCCGGTGGGCAGTGGGTACTGGGTATCGGCTTCCTCACCCGGCACCATGGTGCGGGAGGAACAGCCCTTGTGGGTGGTGATGTAGAGGATGCCGGAATTGGGATCGGCAGCCGCCGGGCCGGAGATGTTCACACCGCCGGTATCGCCCGGACACCAGAAGGCGCCGCGCTTGCCTTCGTTGTTGTCACGGTGCAGCGGGGGCTGGAACAGCGGGCCGTAATCGTATTCGGACAGCACCTGCAGGGCTTCCTGGCGCAGTTCCGGGGTGAAGTCGACCAGTTCATCCGGGGTGACTTCCTGCAGGGTGAACGGTGCCGGCTTGGTGGGGAACGGCTGGGTCGGGCTCAGCTGCTCACCGGGAATCTTGGAGGCCGGTACCGGGCGCTCGATGATGGGCCACAGGGGCTCGCCACTCTGGCGATTGAAGGCATAGGCGAAGCCCTGCTTGGTCACCTGCACGATGGCCGGGGTGGGCTGGCCTTCCAGGTTCACGTCCAGCAGGACCGGCGCGGTGGGGGTGTCATAGTTCCAGATGTCGTGATGGACCATCTGGAAATGCCAGGCGCGCTGACCGGTGTCCGCGTCCAGGGCGATGAGGCTGGTGCTGAACAGGTTGTCGCCGGGACGGAAGCCGCCGTAAAAATCCACCGTGGCGCCGTTGGTGGGGATGTACACCAGGTTCAGATCCGGATCCGCCGCCATGGGGGCCCAGGAGGAGACGTCACCGGTCCATTCCCAGGCGTCGTTTTCCCAGGTCTCGTGGCCGTACTCACCCGGCCGGGGAATCACGTTGAACTTCCACTTGAAGGCACCGGTGCGGGCGTCATAGGCGAGGATGTCGCCGGGGATGTTTTCCACCCGGGACTGGTGATAGCCCTGCTCGGCGGAGTTGCCCACGATCACCGTGCCGTTCACCACGATGGGTGGGGACGAGGAGGTGATGTAGCCGGTTTCCAGGGGGATGCCGTCGTACGGGTCATAGGGATGGCCCAGGTCGGCCAGCAGGTCCACCACACCGGTTTCAGCGAAGCCCTCGATGGGTACCGGTGAGCCGAAGCCCTCCAGCGGAGTGCAGGTTTCGAAATCCAGTGCGGTCAGGAAGAAGGCCGGCGAGGTGATGTAGATGACCTTGCGACCATCGATCTCCGCCAGGGCCACGCCCTTGCCGTAGTCCTTGCGCATGGAATATTCGTAACGGAAGGTATTGGGTTCGCGGTAGGAGCACACGGTCTCACCGGACTGGGCATCCACCACCACCACATGGCGGCGGGGCCCGGCCACGAATACCAGTTTGCCGTCCACATAGCTGGGAGTGGCACGGCCGCTCTGGGCGTCGAAACTGGCGCCGTCCCATACCCAGGCTTCTTCAAGCTCGCCGAAATTCTCGGCGGTGATCTGCCGGGCTTCGGAATAACGGGTGTGAGCATAATCGCTGCCCAGGGTCCACCACTCGACTGTCTCCTGGTTTTGGGCACTGCCGGCACCGGCCAGCAGGGAACCAATCAGGCCTGCTGCCAGGGCGAATGCGCCGCTGCTTTTGATTTTCATTGTTGATTCCCTCGTGGCTTAAAAAAACGTCTTCTGATCAGTAACTTATGAAACAGGTACGGTGATGCGGAAGCGGAAGGATACTGTACCTGTACAAATGAAGTCCACCGGCAACTTGTAACGGTTTTTGTCGGTAATTTCCGTGCCGAAACGCCGAACTCAGCCCAGCATGCGCACTTCCCGCTGGGGGAAGGGAATGCTGATGCCGCGGGCATGCAGGGCCTGGAACACCGCCAAGTTGACCTGGTAACGCACCTCGTAGAGCTGGTCGGTGCGGGCCCACACCCGGATGCCCAGCTCGATGGCACTGTCGCCGAAGCCATCGATGCCCACCAGCGGAGATCGCGCAGTGCTGAGCCCGGGAACCCCGGCCACGGCCTCGCGGATGGCGGCAATGGCCTGCTGGGGATCGCTGTCGTAGGGAATGCCCACCCCCAGCTCCAGGATGGAGTCAGCCTGGGAGTTGTGGATGATCTCGCCGATGATGTGCTTGTTGGGAATGGTGATCAGTTCGTTGTCCTCGTTGGTCAGCACCGTGTGGGACAGATGCACCTCCTTCACCAGGCCCGCCACCCCCTGCACCTTGATGGTGTCCCCCACCACGAACGGGCGGGTGAGGATGATGCTGAGGCCGGCACCGTAGTTGGACAGCAGGCCCTGCACCGCCAGTCCGGCACCCAGGCCGAGGGCGCCGATGGCGGCGATAAAGGGTGTGACCTGGATACCCAGCTTGGGCAGGGCAATCACCAGGGACGCGGCGATGATGGCAATGCGGGTGCAACTGGCGAAGAAACGGCTGAGGGTGATGTCCCAATTGCGTTTTTGGCACAGGGCCAGCACCACATTGCCCAACCGGCGTCCGAGAAACACCCCGATGGCCAGAATGATGATGGCCCCCAGGATCTGGAAGGCGTAGGTCACCAGATAGGTGGTGATCAGATTGTAAATGTGGGTGACCTGCTGCAGTTCCTGTTCCATGTTGTTCTCTTGCCTGTCAGGGGTTGATCAGTGCCGGGTCCGCCTGGGCCGCCCGGGAGACGAACCAGGTGTAGAAACGGGCGGCCCGCTCCAACCCCGGTACGGAGATTGTGTCCAGCACATCACCGCTGGCATGGTACATGGGCCCGGAGTGGATGGCCTGCACCATGGCCACGCCGAGGGGCCGGTAGCCTCCCAGGTCGCCAGGAGCCTCGCGGCGAAACTCGGGGTTGAGATTGAATCCATAACGCTCGATACCGGTGGTGGCGATCTCGGTCAGCAGCGGTGAGCCGTTGGTGATGCTGAAGTTCATTTCCTGCTCCTCAGGACCGACCCGCCAGTCGCTGGAGTCGATGGCCAGCTGGGCGATGTGCTCCAGATTCACCACCAGCGCGGTGTTGGCCACCAGCGCCGGATTCATGGCGACGAAATTGGCCGGACCGTTGAGTCCCGTGCTGTGGTGACCGCCGCTGGCCACGAACACCAGGGTGGCATCCACCCGGTGTTCCGGCCGGGCAAAATGCCGGGCCATGGCGATCAGCACCGCCAGGCCGTCGGCATTGTCGCCGGCGGCGTCGTACCAGCCGTCCGCGTGGGCATTGATGATGATGTTGTAGGGGCTGCGGCCGGGAATGATGCCCAACGCGTTCTGGCCGCTGAGGCCGGTCAGCTCCGCGGCATCCACCTGCAGGCGCACCTGCAGGTCGCCGGCCAGTCCCTGCTGCGCGGCGGCGGCGATGACCTGTTGCAGAAACCGGCCGTCATCGGTGCCGATGTTGAAACAGGGGCCATTGCAGTTGCTGAAGTCCCGGGTATGCATGTTGCCGGTCTGTTCCACCACGTTGATGACCGCCACCGCACCGGCGGCCATCAGGGCCTGGGCCCGCTCCCGGGTCGGTGTGCGCTCGGAATAGGCGCCGGTCTCGGGTGTCAGCACCTGCACGGCCACCTTGCCGTTCACGTCCCCGGCCAGCAGTGGCTCGCTGATGTGGCCGGCGAATACCAAGGGTGCGGTGAGGCTGCCACCGGGGATGTCCGAACCGCTGGTCACGAAGGCGGACTCCAGCACGATGTCGGTGCTGCCTGGCCCGAATTTTTCCGAGGCCAGCAGGCGCACTTCCCAATCCCTGGGCCACCAGAATGCCCCTTCGCCGGCATAATCCTGCACCGTCACCTGCTGCAAACCGGCGGCGCGGAATTCCTCTGCCACCCAGCGGGTGGTGCGGGCCAGGGAGTCGAAACCCGTCACCCTTCCCCACACCCGGTTGCCCTCCGCCCGGCTTTCCCGGGAGAACCCCACGATACGCTCCACCAGGGTCAGAATGACTTCGCCCCGCAAATCCCCATAGGCCTCTTCCCCGGCCGGCACCGATGGGGGAAGCGGCTGAGCCCGGGACACATCCACTGAAGGTGAATGGGGATCACCGATGCCGACCGGCAGCGACAGGCCGAACCAGGCCTGGGCCAGGGCGCTGACAGGCAGCATCAGTGTGAGGCAGAGAAGAATGACTGAGCGGATCTTGTTATTGTGCATGGCGGCATTCCCGGTGTTGAGGGCGCCAGTTTATCAACAGTCGACAGCGGAGGCACGAGCGCCGATTTTTGCTAGACTGCCCCGACGAATCGAAGGAGATCGGTATGAAACTGCCCTATTGCCTGCTACTGGCCTGCCTGTGGAGCCTGAGCCTGTCCATCCAAGCCCAGACTGCAGCTGCCACACCGAACCTGAATGGCACCTGGGAAGGCACCATGACCATAGGCCCCAACAGCTTTCTGCTGGCCTTCACCATCGTCAATCAGGATGGTACCTATTCGGCCACCTTCACCAGCCGCGACATGGGTGTCTACGGCATGCCGGCGGACAGCGTGGAGGTGCGGGACAACCGCATCGTGATCCGGGTGCGGCCGGTGGACGGGGAGTTCAACGGCAACCTGCGCCTCGATACCGGCGGCGGCGCCTTCGTGCGCATCGACGGCGACTGGTTCCAGCAGGGCGAGATGCTGCCCATGGTGCTGCTCCCCGTCGACAAACCCACGCTTTAAGGGGACGGAGGGATTAAAAAATGAGCAAAAGTGCCAGAGTGATCAAAAAGTAATCCCTCCGACCCCTTTAAAGGTAGCGGTTGAGTTCGCGGTTGGCGCGGCGCAGGCGTTCGGACATCAGCCGCACGATATAGGAGTGGAAAGACGCCGAGGCCACCGGATACTCCCGCTGCATCTCGATCAACTGGGCCTTGTCCAGACGGAACAGCACCGCGTCATTCTCGATGCGCACGCTGGCGGAGCGGGTCTCCGAGGTATACACCGCCATCTCGCCGAACAGGGCGCCGGACTTGTACTTGCGCACGATGCGCTCCTGATTGCCCGCCAGGGTGATCACCACCGCCACCGTGCCGGAACCCACGAAATACAGACAGTCGCCGTAGTCCCCCTCGCGGAACAGATAAGTCCCTTCCGCAACGTGTTCCGCCTCGAAGAATTTGGCCAGCAACCGGGCATCGTCCACACTGCCGGTGACCTGCTCCAGAATCTGGTCCAGGGTCTTGCTCCTTTGGGTGACGTTGATCTGCAGGGATTCCAGCAGATCCGTCTCGCACCAGGCCACCGCGTTGTCCAGCTGATCCTTGTAGATGCGCCGCCAGGAGCTGTCGCCAAAGGTGAAAAACTGATGGCGCACCAGCTGCTTGATGGATTTTTCGTCGGCCCCGCTGATGACGATGTTGAAGCCCAGCCGATCGGACAACTGGGCCAGCTTGGTAAAGGACACGATGGCGGATGTGTCCAGCTGACTGACGTGATGAAAGTCCAGCACCAGGTACTCGATGCGGTGGTCCAGCTGGTTGACGACCCGGTTGCGGATGGTGGTGATCAGCTTGTCCGCCGTGCCGAAGAAAATGAACCCCTGCAGGTTCATGATGAGGATGCGGTAGCCCTCCTTGTTGAGCAGCTCCCGAGTCTCCAGGTCACGATCGATGTTGCTGGCATGGTCGCTGCCGCTCACCTCGCTCTTGATCACGCTGAGTTGGGAGTAATTGATCACGAACAGGATGATGGCGATGAACAGGCCGAAGGTGACACCCTGCAGGATGTCGGAAAACATGATGACGATCATGATGATGATCACTACCACATAGTCCGACAGGGGCAGCTCGCCGCGGGCTTTCCACAGCCAGTTGATGAGGAACTCCAGGCCCACGTAGATCAGCAGGCCGCCCAGCACGAAGGTGGGCACCCGCTCCATGAAATCGGTACCAGCCAGCATCGCCAGGGCCACGAGTCCCACATACACATAGCCGGTGAGGCGACTGTCCGCTCCCAGGCGGGTGACCAGTGCTGTATCGGAAGCATCGTGCACCCCGGGGATGCCGCCCGCCACGCTGTTGACGATGTTGGTGTAGCCCATGATCTGCAGTTCATGGTCCGGGTCCAGATCACGGCGGGCCATGACCTCGATGCCTGACACATCCAGCAGCAGGATCATGGCGCTCAGCAAGGCCACCACCACGATACCGCCGATCTGTTCCGAGATGGCCAGCCAGCGCACCTGTTGGAAGTCCCCACTGCTGTAGATGGGCAGCAGATCGCCGTTGTTGTCGATGATGGGCAGCAGGCCGCCAGCCTGGGCCTCCGGCATGGATACACCTTTCACCAGGAGCACACCATAGAACAGCAGCATGGCCAGCAACAGGGTACCGGGCACCCACAGGCGATTGTCGCCAAACAGCTTGCCGAGGATCAGGCACAGGGCCAGCACCACGGCCGGCGCGGTCAACCTGAGAAAGTCGCCATTGGTGGCTGCCAGGAAATTGGCTTCCTGGCCGCCGGCCACGGTCAGACCACCCTGGATGAACAGATAGCCGATACCGGCGAAGAAGCCGCCGGTCACCGGATAGGGGATGTAGCGCACCAGCTTGCCCCAGCGCAAACGGCCCAGCAGCAACAGGAACAAGCCGGTCACCAGGGTGGTGATGATGACGGCAGCCACGAGGGTGGCTTCCAGGCCGGCCGAGTATTGGCCGCCGAAATCCACATAGATGCTGGACACCATGACCGCAAAGATGGGGATGACCGCGCTGCGGGGCGAGCAGATCACCGGCGGGTAGCCGCTGAACAGGGCTCCCCCCAAGCCGGACACCAGGGTACCCATCAGCAGGATGGCAATGCCCACCACCAGCAGGCGGCTGTCGGTCTGGGAAAACAGCAACGCCGCCGACGAAATGGCGACGGAGATGTTCAGCAGGGCAATGAGGGTGCCGGATATGACATTTGCAACACTGGTTGGCATCACATACTACGCAGCGACTTTCAGCAACCTTTTGGTGACCATCCCCGAGGTGATTGCGCCGTTGACATTGAGGGCGGTTCTGGCCATGTCAATCAGCGGTTCTATGGAAATCAGCAGGGCCACCAGGGCCACCGGCAATCCCATGGCGGGCAATACTACCAGCGCGGCGTAGGTGGCGCCCCCCCCCACACCGGCGATGCCGAAGGAACTGATGGCGATGATGCCCACCAGGCTCGCAATGAAGCCGATGCTGAGGGGATCGATCCCCACCGTGGGCGCCACCATCACCGCCAGCATGGCAGGGTAGATGCCGGCGCAACCGTTCTGGCCGATGGTGGCACCGAAGGAGGCGGAGATGTTGGCGATGGAGGGCGGCACGTTGAGCTTCTCGATCTGGGTCTCCACGTTGAGGGGGATGGTGGCGGCGGAGCTGCGGGTGACGAAGGCAAAGGTGAGCACCGGCCACACGGTCTTGAAATAGTCCGGCACTTTGGTGCCGATCAGGAACAGGATCAGGCCATGCACCAGGAACATGATGGCGATGGCGATGTAGGATGCCACCACGAAGGTGATGAGGCTGAGAATGTCATCCACATTGGAGCCCGCCACCACGTTGGTGATGAGGGCAAGAATGCCGTAAGGGGTCAGGGACATCACCATGTGCACCAGCTTCATCACCACCGCCTGGGCGGCATCGATGAAGGCCTTGATGTGATCCCCCTTGACGGCATCGTCGCGGGCCACCAGCAGGGCCGCCAGCCCGGCCAGCATGCCGAAGATCACCACGGCGATGATGGAGTTACTGCGGGCATCGGTCAGGTCATAAAAGATGTTGGTGGGGATGAAACTGACGATCATCTGGGGCAGGGTGAGATCCGCCACCGATTCCAGGCGGGATTCCAGCACCGTCATGCGGGCCAGTTCCCGGGTGCCGGCAATCATGCCTTCCGCACTGAGGCCGAACACGGTGGCCATGAGGATGCCCACCAGAGCGGCGATCATGGTGGTCAGCATCAGCATGCCGATCACCGTGCCGCCGATCTTGCCGAGGGCGGACACCGCGTCCAGGCGCAGCACCGAGGCCATCATGGTCACCAGGATCAGGGGCATGATGATCATGCGCAACAGGCTCACATAACCACCCCCCACCACGTTGACCCAGGCCAGGGTCTGGTCCATCACCGCCGCATTGTCGGTGAACAGGATCTGCAGGTAGAGCCCGATGACGATGCCGGCTCCCAGGCCCGCCAGCACCCGCCGTCCCAGGGTCATCTTGGGCCCCCGCAGGCTGAACACCAGGCCGCAGGCTCCGAGGAAAATCGCGATATTGACGAAAGACAGGATACTCAATGCCATGGCTCAGGGCTCCAGGGTTAGCGGCATGGTCATGGCCCCATTGCCGGCGGAATCCCACGCGGCAAAGCGCACCCATGACTGACCGGTGGCGTCGAAAGGTATATGAAAGGTTTCCGCTCCGAAGGGCGGCAGTTGGGTGGTGCTGAGCCGGACCGAGCCGGTGCGTTGGCCATCGCCGTATACCACCTCGACGAAATCCAGGGGAAAGGTCCAGGTCACATCGGCGTGCAGGACGGCATCTCGCCCGTTGCCGGTGACCTCGTGATCCGGCACCAGCACCTCGCCGGAGGTCACGAAATAATTGCCGTTGTTCAGCACCTCGATGATGCTGGAATAGTCATTGCCCGTCGGCAGCTCATCCAGTTGCAGATAGCTGACCGGTCCATTGGCATAGATGTCGTCGCCGGGCGCCTTGAAATAGGTTTCGGTGATGGCCAGCAGGTATTTGGGCCGCAGTCCGCTGCCGGTGATCCAGTTGTTCATCTCGTCCAGCAGGGGAATGACCCGGTAGTCCGACAGGCGCTTTTCGGAGAGATCCGACCCCATGCCCCAGCGCCAGCCCACCCCCCGATAACGGTCGTTAAGAAACTGGGGGGTGTCTGCCACCGCATCGGGATAGCCGGTGGACCCCTTGGTGCGGGGATGGGGCATGAAGATCAGCATGTTCTCCGCCTCCACCATGGCCATGATGTCCGCCACGCTGCCGATGTTGTACTGCTTGCCATAGACAGGGTGTTGGGTCACCAGGGGTGTGCCGGGAGGCCGGGCGTCCACGTAATACACCGGATGGGAAAACAGCAGGTCCCAATGACCGCCCAGCAGATTGCTGTTCTCCATCTGGGGCAGCACCATGAATTGCCCGTCGGAATGGCGCAGGGCGCCCTCGAACAGGTAATGCAGCTCCTCCAGCTGGCTGGCCTCCGCCGGGCGGTCCACCGGACCGGCGATATTGATGCCAGCGGAACGCAACACCTCGAAGTCCCGCAGGCGGGTATCCACGCTGCCGCTGTTCAGCAATTCCCGGCCCATGTTGGTGTGGTAATGGCTGCCCATCACCTGATAGCCCGGCAGGGGCTTGTAGACATCACCGTGGGTGAATGCCAGCACGTCCTCGAAGGCTGCGTCAGCCTCCTCCACCGTGGGGTAAAAGTAGGCAGCCATGTGTTGCTGCGAGCCCGGTGGCGCACTGTACAGTGACCAGTTGGCCAGATAGCGCTCCACCACTTCCTGCTCGCCCTGGCGGATGCCGATGGCAAAGGCATCGCTGCTGTCCTTGCGGTACCAGTTGTAGCCCACATTGATTTCCACTTCCCGGGCCCAGAAAAACGTGTGGGGCGGCGGAAAAGCCGCCACCGCGCCATTGCGCAATTGCGCTACCACCACCCGGTTGGCCGCCGTCAGGGGCACGATGTCCTCATTTACCGGGCCCCGCAGACCGTAGGCCTGGGCCTGCCCGGCGGTGTCGTTCCAGCGCACGGCGGCGGCCTGCACCGGCAGGCCGCTGAGGCCCACATCGTACTTGTAGGCCACCGACGGGCGCCGGGTGGCGGCCACTGCCTCGATGCGGATCAGGTTGCTGTTTTCATAGACAGTAAGCACCAGCTCACCGGTGAAGGAGCCAAGCTGCAGACCGGGAAAGTGAATGCCGACCCGCGCACCGTCACTGTGCACGGTGCAAGTGCGACTGTCATAGCGGACCGCCGCGCGGCTGATTTCCCCGGGAGAGCGGGGCAGCCCCGGCTGATTGGCCACACCGGCTGCTGGCGGCGGATTGCCGCCTCCCACCTCGGTGCGCAGATCCAGGGGTGCGTCCCAGAACACATCCCACTTGTAACGATCCACCACCTCAGGGGTCAGTTCCACCCCCAATTCCCGCAACGGCACCAGCTGCTGGTTGCTGATGCGCCGCAGTCCTTCCACGATATGAAATTCGAAACGGCCGTGGGCCAGCAACTCGGACCAGGGACCGCGGCCATTGCGCAGGGCCAGTTCCCGCAGTCTGGGTTCGCCATTCACCAGACCCAGCTGCATCTGCAACTGTTGCCGTTCGCTGCCGCTCCAGGTCACCGACAGTAAATCCCCAGCCTGCACAACCTGGATGTTGGAGGACGACTGATAGGCCTGCAGGTCGCAGCTCAGCGGTTGATAGTCCTGCGCCAGACTGGTGCTGCTGCCGGCGGCCAGCAGACCGGCCAGCAATGCGCTGACAGCGACCCTGGGGATGGTGACGGGGATACTCATGGGCAGACAAAGTCCCATGGGCTGGAAGTGCAAGACATGAGGTGGCCGTTGTGTTTTTTGCACCCGAGTATAAAGGCGCATCCGGGTGAAAGCCATCACGCTTCTGTCAACCAATGCCGGGCCGGCACGTTGATTTCGAAAGAGGATACCGCCCTCGCCTGTCTCTGTCAGGCAAGCTGTTTTATACTGCCGCCGGTCAATTCGGAGACCCCTGCCCATGTCCTTTGCTTCCCCAAGCTGCCGCCGGACCTTCATGATCCTGGCCGTATGGCTGCTGTTCGGCGTCCCGGCCCATGCCACCACCCTGCTGGGCATGGATATCGACCAGGTGGCTGGCGGTGCCGAGCTGGTGTTCGAAGGCCGGGTGATTGCCGTCATTCCCCAGGAGGACACCGCCGGGACCATCAGCACCTACGTCACCTTCGAGATCGTCGATGTCCTCAAGGGAGACTACGATGGGGCCACCGTGGAACTGAAATTCCTGGGCGGCACAGTCAATGGCCGCATGACGGAGGTCAGCGGACTGCGGCTGCCGGGTCTGGGGGAACAGGGCATCTATTTCGTGGAATCCCTCACCACCGACATGGTCAATCCCCTGCTGGGCTGGTCCCAGGGGCATTATCTGATCCAGACCGACGAGGCTGGCACCCGCCGTGTCACCACCAGCGAGCGGGCACCGGTGGTGGCCGTGCAGCCCATGGCCCAGGTGCCAGCTGCCATCCGCAAACCCCAGACCCTCGTGCAGGAGGATGGCGCTGCCGCTGCCGGCGTGGCCACCGAGGAAAGTCCCCTGCTCATCGAACGGGCCCTCACCGTGGATGAATTCAAGACCCGCATCCGGGCGCTGCTGGAGTCCCAGGCTCCGTGATCCACCACCGTCTGCGGTTGTTGCTGCTGATCCTGCCGCTGACCTGGATGGAGTTCGCCACCGCGTACGAGCTGTCGGGCAATCACTGGCGGGAACCCCAGGCCGTATTCCATGTGGGGATGCCCGGCACCTCGCCCAGCGGCGTGGCATGGAGCACCAGCCTCCAGCAGGCCCTGGCCCAGTGGACCGACAAGACCCTGTTCAGGTTCTCCGTCGACACCCTCTATGACGATCCCTGCAGCGGCCGCCTCAACGGCGGCACCGGCAATGACCGCGCCTCCGCGGATTTCGGCGAGACCATTTGCGGCTCGGCCTTCGGCAGCGGGGTGCTGGCAGTCACCCGCACCTCCGGCGCCTGCTACATCCCCAGCTGCACCACCGGCTTCTACATCGAGGATGCGGATATCGTGTTCAACAGCAACGAACGCTGGGAAATTTACGCCGGCAATCGCCGCGCCGGCCGCACCGATTTCGGCCGGGTCGCCCTGCACGAGCTGGGCCATGCCATCGGCTTGCAGCACGAAAGCGAGCAGGAGGCCATCATGCAGCCCTTCGTGGGCAACCTGGATACTCTGCAGGCCGACGACATCAACGGCATTCAGGCCATTTACGATGATCAGCAGATCAGTCAGCCACGGGACGACCAGGGCAGCGCGGTACTCGCCTCAGTTTACGGCATCGACGTTCGCCTGCCGGTTGATTCACGCCTGCGCGGCCCCCAGGACAGTCTCAGCCTGAGCGGCGTCCTGGACAGCGGCGACGCCCGGCTCGATGGCCGCTTTATCGATATCTTCCAGTACACCCTGACCCGGGACAGCACCGCCAATCTGCTGATGACTTCCTCCAGTTTCAATGCCTACCTGCACCTGGTGCGGGTGGATTCCACCCAGCAGCTCATCGCCAGCGAGGTATTCAGTGATGACAACAGCGGCGGCAGCGGCAATGCGCGACTGACGCAATTGCAGCTGCCGGCCGGCACCTACTGGATCGGCGCCACCAGCAGCGGCCTCGACGAACAGGGCAGTTACCAGATAACGTTTGACAGCACCACAAGCAGCACATCAACCGTGCAGCCATCTGTTTACCGCAGCCCGGTCTATGACATGGACGTGCAGGTCAATCCCAATCCCCTGATCGAGGGACATCTGGCCCAGGGTGACACCCAGCTGGGTAACGGCAGCTTTCTGGATCTCCATGAATTCACTGTCGGCAGCAATGTCACCCTGCAGGTGGATCTGCTGTCTTCCCAGTTCGATCCCTACCTGTACCTGGCGCGGCGCCTGCCGGACGGCCAGTTGCTATTGTCCGCTCTGGTGGAGGACGACGATGGCGGCGACGCCACGAATGCCCGCATCAAGCAATTGCTGGTGCCGGGCACCTACTGGATCGGAGTGAGCAGCTTCCGGCCGGCGAGCGGGGCCTATGAAGTCACGATTCAGGTGATTCCCTGAGCGCTGCTGCATCGGGTGAAGGGCTGTTGGTGATGGGGCTGTTGGTAATGGGCTTTCAGTGATGGGCTTTCAGTGATGGGCTCACCGTGGGGCACAGGGGTGTGGCCGCAGACCGCGCCCGTCCCGGGTGCCCTCGCTCCGCAAAGAAGCCCTGGAAAGCGGTCTTTTTGCTGCGCTCGGCGCTGGTCTTTTATTGCGGCCACACCCCTGTACCCCACGGTGGCCTGACACTCACTGCCGGGTCCCGAAAGCGCCATCTGCGCTGGTCATCGGTCGCCGCCGAGTCAATCGAAGCCTATTGGAATTCTGCACGGCATTGAGGGGTCGCTGTGGGCCATTGCCCGGGCGACCGTGCGCAGCAGGGGTGAGGCCAGCGTTTTCAATGCGTAGCATTGTGCGCAGCCGAACGACAGCCATCTGTGATGGCTGGCTGGGTCCGGCGCGCCCGAGCCCCCAGGGATGGGTTCACGGCGTGTCGCGCGGGCAATGGCCCACAGCGACCGACACCGAATACTGTTCCGAAACCCAACGACCGACACCGAATGCTGTTCCGAAACCCAGCGACTGACTCTGAATGACGTCTCGAAACACCCTGCCGGGGATCAGTCGATCTGCATCAGCACCGTGCCAACCCGCTTGGGTGTCTGCCCCACCGGCACCTTCGCCACCACCGTCAGGGCCGCCGTGTCCACCACATAGGTGGCGTTGTCGCCGGCGGCACCGATGTAGGCAAAGCGGCCATCGGGGGTGAAGGTGATCCATTCCGGATGCTGGCCCACATACACCCGGCCGATCTCTTTAAGATCCGGCAGGGAGTGGATGTACACATGGCTGTAGACCTTGCTGGTGGACCACAGGGTCTTGCCGTCGGGCGGGATGCCGAGGCCATGGGCTGGCGCTGCCTGCAGGCCGTCCAGATGCGCCTCCTCGCCAGGCACCGGCGGGTGTTCGATGCGGGCCACCTCCTCCCGGGTGTTGAAATCGACTGCCGCGAAGCCATGGAAGTCCGACAGCTGCACATAAATGTTCTTCGTGGAACCATCGGGATGGGTATCGAAGATCATGGGGCGGATACCGGAACTCATCTCCTTGGTCCAGGCCATTTCGTCGGTGGCGGTATCAATCACATTGATGGTGCTGCGCTGAATGGAGCCGGCCACCGCATGGCGGCCGTCCGGCGTCACATACACATTGTGGATGGCACCGACCGTGGGAATGGTCTTGATGTTGCGCATGGCCACCGTATCGATGACATCCACGGCCCCGGGCGACTCCATGATGCCCACGTACACCTTGCGGCCATCCTTGCTGGTGGCCACGTTGTTGGGACGGCCACTGAGATGTATCCGCCGCTTCACCCGCAGGGTGCGGGAATCGACGATGTCCAGGCTGTGCATGGCTTCGTTGGAGATATAGATATTGCTGCCATCGGGTGATCCGGTCACGCCGTGGGGAATTTCGATATCGCCAATCTCTCCAACCACCCGGTTGGTGTAAGGATCGATAATGTGCGAGTTGTCGCCCGCCGCATTGGTCTGGATGATGCGCACCACGGTGTCACGGGCCGGCCGCCGGGTTTTTGCGCCGGCCACCCAATCGGCCATGATGCGCCACTCGGGATCGCTCTGGCTGGCGAAATGTTTGCCGCCGCCGTGGAAAGGGTCACCTCCCGCGGTCGCCGCCAGCGGATGGGTCAGAAAGCGGCTCAGCAGAGGCGGTTGGCCAGGGCGGGTGAAGGCCCGGGCGGATTCATAGTTCATGCGGGACTGTTCCTCGGTCCAGAACAGCGCGCCTTCTTCGAGTTCCTGCAGGCGGAAGCCGCTGCTGCGGGTGTGGCACTGGATGCAGCGCACGTTGCCGTCCCGCTTGGCGAGGAAAATAGGCTGCACCTCGTTCATGAAGAACTGGAAATCCGGTGTCGACTCCTGGGCAAGGAGCGGAGCAGTCAGCAGCAGTGTCAGAAAAGCAAGCTTAGGCAAACCGATGGCGGGGCGCTTGAGCATGGAACCTCCGATTATTGTTGTTATTCGAGTCCGGCACAGGGTATTGCAGGCTCCACCCCAGTGCAAGCAGACTGGCTACGGAATCACGGCGAACGGAATCCCTTCCACCGGCAACCCCCTGCCGAACACCTTCACATAGACCCGCCGTTCACGCCAGGCATCCCACAGACTGGATGTCAACAGCAGCTCTCCCCGCTGTCGCACCTCGCCGGGACTGGCCAGATTGTGCAGTACGGGATCGTTCAATTCAAAGCCCTCCGGCTCATCTGTCAGCAGCACGATGGCGTAGAGATCGGCCGCATCGCCACTGTGATTATTGACGTCATAGGTCAGGACCTGACGGGTGACATCGGCACTGAAATCGATGCGCAGGGCAAAGTGGGACGAGGTGAAATTCACCACCGCCGTCTCGGGCAGCGGTGCCTCGCCGCTCACCAGAGGTGGTGTGGTATGGGGTGGCTGGCGCGGTCGGTTCAGCTTCTCCCACTGCCAGGCCATGCCAACCAGACGGGCATCCTGCAGATAACCTCCCAGCAGCTCCAGCCCGACGGGTAAACCATCGGCGGTAAATCCGACCGGAATAGCGATGGCCGGCAGGCCGGAATTGGCGCTGACGGAGCAGTTGTTGCCAGGCTGCGCCTCACCGGTGAAAGCCTGCAGGGAGGCGATGGGCGGATAGGCGATGGCATCCAGATCATTGACAGATAACACCGCTTCTATGGCTTCGCGCAAATCACTGCGCAGGGCCATGGCAGCGGCATAGGCATCATCGTCGCGCACGCTTTCGCGGCTGCGGGTCAGGGCTCCCGCCACGGCCTGGTGATAGAGCCCAAGGTCCACCACGTCATCCAGACTGGTCACCTCATTGCTGAGGAACAAGGCCAGGTACTGATCCAGATCGGCCATGAACTCATGACCGATGACGCCGGAGCGGGCCAGCAGGGATGGCAGGTCGGGAATCTCCACGTCGACGATCTCCGCACCTGCCTCTCGCAGCCGCTGCAGTGCCGCTTCGCTGACCCGCGCCACCGCCGGCTCCGCCGCCTCGAAGTAGGCTGTCAGACGACCCACCCGCAGACCGCTGAGGTTCTCCTGCTCCAGAGCAGCGGTAAATCCCGGGGGCCCGACATCCAGCATGACTGCCGTAGCGGGATCCAGCGGATCGAATCCCGCGATCACATCAAGAACCAGTGCCAGGTCCTCCACATTACGCGCCAGGGGTCCGGCGACATCCTGGGTATGGGACAGCGGCATGATGCCGTGAATGCTGCCAAGCCCCTTGCTGGGTCGCAGCCCCACCAGACTGTTGTAGGCGGAGGGGATGCGGATGGAGCCGCAGGTGTCCGACCCCATGCCGATGGCCGCCAGGCTGGCCGCCACCGCAGCCGCCGTGCCGCCGCTGGAACCACCCGGTGCACGGCGCGGATCGTAGGGGTTGCGGGTCTGCCCGCCAAGGGAACTGATGGTGGTGATGCCATAGGCGAATTCGTGGAGGTTGGCTTTGGCCAACACCACGGCACCGGCATCCACCAGCTTCTGCACCGCTGTGGCATTGGCGGAGGGTATGAATCCGGCCAGGGCCACCGAGGCGCCCGTGGTGGGCATGAAATCGGTGTTGTAGTTGTCCTTGATGATGACAGGAATGCCGTGCAGCGGACCGCGCACCAGACCCCGGGCCCGCTCTGCATCCAGGGCTGCCGCCTGTTCCCGCGCGAGAGGATTGACCCGAATGAGACTATTGAGCTGCGGGCCGCTGTCGTCGTAGGCGGCAATACGGGCCAGGTACTGATCCACCAAACCCACGGCGGTGATGCGGCCGGCTGACATGGCTGACTGCAGGTCCCGGATGGTGGCCTCATGCACCTCCACCGGCTGGGCATGCAAACCAAGGGAAAACAGCAGGAGAAAAGCCGGAGCGAGGGAGGATTTCATGACGGGCGTGTCTCTTTGGCAGACTTGGGCTTATGTTGCTTGAGGTGGGCGGAAACATCCACCGCAATTTTGAGACCGATGAGCAGCATCAACGCAGGCAGTACATTGTCAAATGCCATGGCTATCCAGCCGCCGAAGATGATGGTCAGGTGCATGAGCATGATCCGCCCGTAGGGCTCTCCCATCTGCTCGTTGAGCTGGCGCCCCGCGTATTCCCGCCGCCCCAGGAAGTTTGTGATATAGGAAATCCCATGGCTGATG
>JBJOHV010000049.1:0-39302 GCA_046047495.1 Pseudomonadota bacterium
CCCGGAGGATGCCGGCTGTCAGGACATCCTGCGCGGGCGCCTGGAACAACTCGGCTTTGCCATCACCTCACTGCCCTTTGGTCCGGTCACCAATTTCTGGGCTCGGTATGGAGATCAGCAACCCCTGCTGGTGTTCGCCGGTCATACGGACGTGGTGCCACCCGGGCCGGAGCAGGCCTGGACCTCGCCGCCCTTCACGCCCAGTGAACGGGATGGCAGGCTGTACGGCCGTGGAGCAGCCGATATGAAGGGTTCACTGGCAGCCATGGTCACGGCCTGTGAAAACTACCTGGGCAGCCACCAGCCCCTTGGCAGCATCGGGTTTCTCATCACCAGTGACGAGGAAGGTGTGGCAGTGGACGGCACGGTGAGAGTCGTGGACTGGCTGCTGGCCCATGGCCAGCAGGTGAAGTATTGCATCGTCGGTGAACCCAGCAGCGTGCAGACAGTGGGTGACACCATCAAGATCGGGCGCCGGGGTTCCCTGTCGGGGCGACTCCGCATCAAGGGTGTACAAGGCCATATCGCCTATCCCCATCTGGCTCGCAATCCCATACACCTGGCACTTGCCCCGCTGCAGGCCCTGATGGCAACTCCCTGGGATCAGGGCAATGCCGCCTTTCCTCCCACCAGCTTCCAGATTTCCAATATCCACGGCGGTACGGGAGCGGGCAATGTCATCCCCGGCGAGCTGGTGGTGGATTTCAATTTCCGCTTCTCCACGGAGACCGATGCAGGCACTCTCAGGCAGACCGTGGAAGCAGTCCTTGAGTCCCATGATCTGACTTATGAGATCGACTGGCAGCTCAGCGGCAATCCGTTTCTCACCGCCGGCGGTGAACTGATCGAACAGGCCTGCGCCAGCATAACCCGTCTCACCGGTCTGACTGCCGAGCTGTCCACTGCGGGCGGCACATCCGATGGCCGTTTCATCGCACCCGCCACCGGCTGTCAACTGATCGAGCTGGGGCCGGTGAACTCGTCCATCCACAAGGTGGACGAACACGTTTGTTGCGCTGAGCTGGATACCCTGTCACTGCTGTATCAGGACATCCTGGCCCGGCTGCTGGGCGAGGGTCGCCCTAAGGGATGATATAGACATCGAGGCGGCTGCTGCTGCCGGCCAGGGTATGGCTGGGCTGCCGATCCGCCAGAGGCGCAGCCAACCGCGGTCGTTTCACCACGACACGACGACGGGCCAGTTGCAGGGCCAGGTCCAGCATGGCCTCCCCACTGGCAGCGGCAGCCGCACTGGCAAAATACTGCTGTAACATGAACAGATCCTTTTTCACCTGGGCTGATTTACTGCGCTTGGGGAACATCGGATCCAGGTAGATCACATCGGCAGCCGGCAACCGGGAGGCCAGGGTCAGAAAATCCCCGAGCCTCAACTGCATACGCTGTACCGACTCCCGCACCTGCGGATCCGACACCATGGCGGCACGGGCCAGGCCATCCGCCAGCAGGGCATGGATCACCGGATCCTGCTCCAGCAGTGTGACCTCACAGCCTGCCCTGGCCAGCAAATAGGCATCCCTTCCCAAGCCGGCGGTCCCATCAAGCACTGTGGGTCGCAGTCCGGGTTTGCAGCCCACCGCCCGTATGAGGGCTTGTTGTCCCAGCCTGTCGTGCACCCGGTGCACCAGGGCCGGCGCGGTGAAGTCGACAATCAACGGACCCGGCTGACGTTCTCCCGCCAGTGACAGACACAAACCCTGGGGCTGGCAGGACAGTGTGAACTGCCAGGACTCATCGGCGGCCGCCAGCCGGGACACCAGAGGAAGACTCAGGCGCTGCGCCAATTGCCGGGCCTCTTTGGCGCCATCACCATCATCCACGGCAATCCGGTGTTGTGCACCCGGCTCAGACAAAATGCAGCACCAGCAGCATGACACCCAGTACCATCCGGTACAGCACGAAGGGCAGAAAGCCGATGCGCTCGATCAGGCGCAGGAAATAATGGATGCAGGCGAAGGACACCAGCGCCGACAGCAGCACGCCGTACAGCAAGGTAATCCACTGATCGGGGCTGGCTCCCAATTGCACAAGTTCCACAGTTTTCAACAGGCCGCTGGCGGCGATGATGGGAATGGCCAACAAGAATGAGAAGCGGGCCGCAGCTTCGCGCGACAGATTTACCGCCAATGCCGCAGTCATGGTGATGCCGGAACGGGAGGTGCCGGGGATGAGGGCCAACACCTGGGCCATGCCGATAAGTAGCGCGGAGCGCCAACCCAATTGATGCAGACCCAGTAATCGGCGGCCGCTGCGATCGGCCCACCACAGCAGGGCGCCAAACAGGATGGACGTGCAACCAATCACCACCATGGAACGAGCGTAACTTTCCACCCAGTCATTGAGCAGCAGCCCGCTGAGTCCAGCCGGCACGGTGGCCATCAGCAACAGCCAGGCCAGACGGGAGGATTCGCTATGACCCTTGCCCCGCAGGGAGACAAACCAGGCGCTGATCAGGGTCTGCAGCGCCTGCCGGAAGTAGTAGACCACCGCCAGCAGGCTGCCGATGTGGACCGCCACATCGAACACCAGCCCCTGGTCCGGCCACCCCCATAGCTCACCGGGCAACAGCAGGTGGCCGGAACTGGATATGGGTAAAAACTCGGTGATTCCCTGCAGGATCGCCAAAAAGCTGATTTGGAAAAACGATAGCTCCATGTGATGGTCAGGACTGCACGGTACGGTAGTCCATATGCTCCTTGATATAGTGGGGCTGGGCCTGCTCCGCGGTGACCCAAAGTCCCAGCTTGAACCGATGGGCTGCCAGTTCACAGACTGTGTGCATGTCCGGTTCCAGCGCGGGCAGGACATCGGTTGGCTGCACACCAAGAGCCTGCTGCAAGGGATCGGGGTCAACCCAGCCATCCCCCGCCGCCAGCCATTGGCGTCCCCGCAGGCGGGGCGCCATATCACCCAATGCCGCGGGCGGGGCAACCCGCTCCTGCCCCCACAAGGTCAGATGAGATCCGCCGTCCTTACCGTAGGAGGCAAAATACACTTCGCCGTCCCTTGCCTGCATCGCCACCAGCACATGGGTCGAATGGCTGTGTGCCTGCGCCGACCAGGCCAGTGCTTCCAGGGTGGACAGCAGAACGACAGGCTTGTTGACCGCCAATGCCAGGCCCTGGGCGACACCGACGGCGATTCGCAGACCGGTAAAGGAACCCGGACCGGCAAGCACCGACAGGCAGTCGAGTTGTGCAAGTGTCAGGTGCGCGTTCTCCAGGACGTCTTCCACCAGACCCAGCAGGTCCTGGGCGTGAGAACGGGGACGTTGGGCGCTGCGCACCCTCACATGGCTGCCGTCGCAGACCGCCGCGGCGCAGCGGGTGGATGAGGAATCTAGGGAGAGAACTCTGACCATGGAGCTAGGCTAGCCTGAAGTGTGGCGTGATACCAGAAACAAAAAATCCCGCCTGATCGACATCAGGTGGGACTCCTGGTTCGTGCTTGTCAGACTTTTCGTATCGGGCGCGTGTATCAACGCACGGATAATACAGACACCTGCCGCCCAACGGTGGATACCGTGAGCGACAGGTGTCGCGTCGCTAGAAAAGACTTCCAGCCAAGCTGCCGGTTTATTTCTTCTTGGCGGCTTTCTTCTTGGCTACCTTTTTCTTGGCAGGCGCCTTCTTGGCAGCTGCCTTCTTCTTGGCAGGTGCCTTCTTCTTGGCAGGTGCTTTCTTCTTGGCTACTTTCTTCTTAGCCGGGGCTTTCTTGGCCGGTGCCTTCTTGGCGGGGGCCTTCTTCTTCGCGGCAGCCTTCTTCTTGGCTACCTTCTTCTTGGCTACCTTCTTCTTGGCAGGTGCCTTCTTCGCTACGGCTTTCTTAGCAGCGGGTTTTTTGGCAGCTGCCTTCTTCTTGGCGGGTGCCTTCTTTTTTGCTACGGCTTTCTTTTTTACAGCTTTCTTAATCATTACGGTTTTCCTCTTGGCTGCGGCTTTCTAACGGTTGAGATTACGGATGGTCCGCCTGGCACGCACTGCTTGTTACCCGTGACCAGAATGAACTCTCCGTTGTTTACTGCTCCGATTACAACTGCATTCATCCCTGAGATTGCTTACCTGCTGACCGGCATCCAGCCGCTCACTGTGGGGAGAGGCATGGTTGCCGCCGCCCTTTTTGCTCTTTTGCTGCAACGTTGCTGCTCACTTCTTCTTGCTGATCTTGCGTCTGGCGGATTTCTTGGCCAGACGCGCAGCCGCTGTCTGCGCTGCCCGTCGGGCCTTGCCCGCCATCTTCTTGGCTGCGGCCTTGGCCCGTCGCGCGGCTTTCCTGGCAGCAAGTTTTTCCCGTTGCAGGGCTTTACGGGCAGCTTTGGCTGCTTCGGCAGCCTCCTTGCGATCCCGCTTCACATTCCACTTGGTTACGAATGCCGACAATGCTTTCTGCAGGTCATCTTCCCTGCGGGCAATCTGTGCCGCCTTCTGCAGCTCTTCGGTATGTGCAGTCTGGGCAGCCTTCAACTTGGCTCTGGCGGTTCGCATGCGGGCGTTGGTTGCGGCAACTCTGGCCTTAACCCGCTTGACTGCATTGCCGGCTGATTGCGCTGCGCGCTTTTTTGCTGCAGTTGCAGTGCTGCTTGCTGCGGCCTTTTTCGCCAACGCCTGCTTTTTCTTCGCGGCAATCAATAATCGTGCGTGAGCCAACGATTCCTTCTCGAGTTTGGCGAAGGACGCCTTGGCATTCTCCAGAGCAACCGCAGCGCGGGTTTGCATATCCTGTACTCCGTTGTTGCCTTGTGTTGCTTGCGACAATGCTTTCTTGCCTGCCACTGTGTTCACCTGTTCTGACAACCGCAGAGGCTGTTCCTGCCTGACGGTTGCAATTCAACTTCGTCGTTTCGCTTACTCGTTTCCCACGTTGAGCCGGAACATATCACAAAAGATATTTACCGGGTAAGCATGTTACACAAACTATATTTCGCTACTTCAATAAAAAACTTTAAAAAAAAAAGCCCGGTCTGTGACCGGGCCTTAATTTTTTTTGATGCATGCACCAATGAAACGCATCCATGATCATGTCTCCAATGCTGCAAACACTTTCTCGCGAATCACATCCACAGCCGCTTCACCGTTGACAGACACTACCTTGACTGCGTTGCCTGCGTTCTGCAATGCCTTGTAGAAATCCACCAGGGGTTTGGTCTGTTCATGATAGACATGCAGTCTGTGCCGCACGGTTTCCTCTTTATCATCCTCGCGTTGCACGAGATCATCGCCGGTCACGTCATCCTTGCCGGCCACCTGCGGGGGATTGTGTTTGATGTGATAGACGCGTCCCGAGTCAAGATGCACCCGGCGACCGCTCATGCGCTCGACAATTGTCTCGTCATCGACATCGATTTCCAGCACCACATCGATCTGCACACCGGAATCCTGCAGCGCCTGTGCCTGGGGAATCGTGCGAGGAAAGCCGTCAAACAGGAAGCCGTGGGCGCAATCCGCTTCCTTGATGCGTTCCTTGACCAGGGAAATGATGATGTCATCAGTCACGAGCCCACCGGATGCCATGACAGCCTGCACCTGTTTGCCCAGTGCAGTACCGGCTTTGACGGCTGCGCGCAGCATGTCACCCGTGGAGATCTGGGGAATCTGGTACTTGCTGGTAATGAACTTGGCCTGGGTACCTTTTCCCGCTCCTGGAGCTCCCAGTAAAATTACGCGCATCTTCTTCTCCTTAATACATGGCTGTGATTGGCACTGTCATTCTGCCCGCTTGGCCTGCTCCCAATACTGATCCATCTCTTCCTGGGTGACATCAGCAAAGGCCAAATGTTGTTGCTGCAGCTGATTCTCGATGAAATTGAAGCGTCTTTCAAATTTGCGATTGGCCTGCCGCAAAGAGGTTTCCGGATCGAGCTTGAGATGGCGGGCAAGATTCACCGCAGCAAACAACACATCGCCCAGCTCATCCCGCACCTCGTCGCCCTGTCCGGAGGCGATGGCATCATCAAGCTCATCCAGTTCCTCGCGCAGTTTGGCCATTACCGGAGCCACCTCGTCCCAATCGAATCCCTGCTTGGCGGCACGACTCTGTAACTTCAACGCCCGCTCCAGCGCCGGCAATGCCAATGGAATATCCGCCAGCACACTGGTGACTCCGACCGCCCCGGATGCGCCCTTGGCAGCGCGCTCCGCTGCCTTGATGGCCTCCCAGTTCACCACCACCGAGTCGGCGTTCAACGCCTGTGGCTGGCCGAAATTCTCCAGCCGCGCGTCTGGAAATACGTGAGGATGTCGTCGTAACAGCTTGTCTGTGATGGCCTGAGCCACATCGGAGAAGTCAAAGCGCCCTTCCTCCTCGGCAATGCGGGCATAAAACACAACCTGGAACAACAGATCGCCCAATTCATCACAAAGGTGGTCCATGGCCTTACGTTCGATGGTGTCCACTACCTCGTAAACTTCCTCAAGGGTATAACGGGTCAGGGACTCCATGGTCTGCTCGAGGTCCCAGGGGCATCCATGCTGCCTGTCACGCAACATGGCCATGACCCTGAGCAGGTTCTGCAATGCAGTGACTTCATGGTTCGGCTTTTCAGTCATGTCTGGGGTCCTTTGTCGGTCAGCACACGCGCTCGAACACCGCGATGGATTCCACGTGAGCCGTATGGGGAAACATGTCCATCACACCGGCGGTGACCAGCGCGTAGCCCAGCTCCTGAAGACGGGCAGCATCACGCGCCAGTGTTGAGGGGTTGCAGGAGATATACACCAGCCGGTCAGCGCCCAGTACCGACAGCTGCTCGATGATTTCCAGGGCGCCGGAGCGCGGCGGGTCCAGCAGCACACGATCGAAGGTCTGTTGCATCCAGCCGTGCTGATGGCAATCGGCGCTGAGATCTGCGGCATGGAATTCCACATTATCGATGCCATTGGCAGCGGCATTTTCCCGCCCCCTCGCCACCATGTCCTCGCTGCCCTCCACCCCGACCACTGCCGCGCAATGGCGGGCCAGTGGCAGGGTGAAATTTCCCAGACCACAGAACAGATCCAGGATTCTGTGTTGAGGTTGTGGTGCCAGCAGGCGCAGCGCCAGTGCCACCAGCTTGCGATTGATGCCGCCGTTGACCTGGGTAAAGTCGACCGGGTGGAACGCCAGCTCGAGACCGTGATCAGGTAACCGGTAATGCAGGCGCGGCAGCGTATCCACCGGCCAGATCTTGTGGATGGTGGCGGTACCGCCCGGTTGCAGATACATGTCACAGTGGTGATGACGGGCAAACGACAATATCTTTTCCAGATCCGCGGGGGAAAGCGCTTCCAGATGACGCAGCACCAATGCCACCTGCAGACCTTCCGGATGCCGGTCCGAGGATTCAATCTCTCCGGCGGCCACTTCCACCTGGGGAATCAGCTGACGGCCATCCAGGGTGCTCAGCAATTCACGTAAGGGCTCGATGAGTCTGCCAAGGGGCGCCACCAGCACCGGACAATCGTGCATGTCGGTGATGAAGCTGCCATGTTTTTCGCGAAAACCCACCAGGACTCCACCTCTTTTGCTGACATAGCGCACTGCCAGGCGCGCCTTGCGGCGGTAATGGTGGTCATCGGCAGTCAGGTTTTCCAGCAATGGCAAGGTGTCGGTGTCGATGCCGTTATGCCGCAGCTTTTCCAGCAGGTGGTCTCTCTTGAAGTCGATCTGTGCGGCGGGATCCAGGTGCTGCAGCACGCAGCCACCGCAGCGCCCGTACACAGCACAAACCGGATTCACACGTTGCGGGGAAGCCTGGATGACAGTTTCCAGACTCATCTCCGCAAACTGGGATCGTTCGTTCACATAGCGGGCCCGCACGGTCTCTCCCGGCAGCGCACCATCAACGAAGGCAACCTTGCCCGCGATCGAGCCGACTCCCCTGCCATCATGACTGAGGCGTTGGATTGACAGCTCGATCGGATCCTGGGGAAGTTTCTTCTTGCTGCTGCGGTACCGTTTCGCCATCACACAGTCAGTTGAAAACACCGGTGGAAAGATAGCGGTCACCCCGATCACAGATGATGACCACGATGGTGGCGTCGTGCACGTCGCGACTGAGTTGCAACGCACCAAAAACCGCTCCACCGGATGACACACCACAGAAGATACCTTCTTTGTTGGCCAGCAGGCGCATGGTGTTTTCCGCGTCAGCCTGATCCACATCGATGATGGTATCGACGCGATCGGGCTCAAATATTTTCGGCAGGTAGGCCGCGGGCCAACGGCGGATGCCGGGAATGCGTGATCCTTCCCTGGGTTGCAGCCCGACGATCTGCACGGCGGGATTCTGCTCCTTCAGATAGCGGGACACCCCCATGATGGTGCCCGTGGTGCCCATGGAGCTGACGAAGTGGGTGACCTTGCCGTGGGTGTCGCGCCAGATCTCGGGACCTGTGCGCATGTAATGGGCGTTGGGATTGTCCTGGTTGGCAAACTGATCGAGCACCTTGCCCTTGCCTTGCGCCTGCAGGGTAAGGGCCAGATCCCTGGCTCCCTCCATGCCCTGTTTTTCACTGACCAGGACCAGTTCGGCGCCATAGGCCGTCATGGAGGCCTTGCGCTCACTGCTCATATTGTCCGGCATGATGAGGATCAGCCGGTAACCCTTGATGGCACACACCATTGCCAGGGCTATACCGGTATTTCCGCTGGTGGCTTCGATCAGTACATCGCCGGGTTTGATGTCTCCGCGCAGTTCCGCCTGCAGAATCATGTTGTAGGCGGGACGGTCTTTCACCGAGCCGGCGGGGTTGGTGCCTTCCAGTTTGGCCAGGATGGTGTTGCTGGTATGGCCTGGCAGGTGCTTGAGACGAACCAGTGGCGTATTGCCAATCAGGTTCTCGATGGTGGGATAGGCCATGTCAAAGGTTCGCTCTGGAAAACGCGCCGGATTTTAACCCGATTACCGGATGGTAACTAGCCTGCACTGCCTCGCTGACGGGCAAACAGATTGCGACTGTGGACGGGGCGTCCGCCGAGATGGGCCTGCAATGCCAGGCGCAGCAAACGCCGGGCAGCCCGCCGACTGCTGTCGTCGGCAAAGCAGAGGCGTTGCAGGTCGATGATGTGCTGCCCTGTGAATTCATTCAGCTGGGGCTCGCGGATGCCATTGTCCCTGCGGTATTCAACGGCCTCGAAGCCCAGGTCGGGGATGTACAGGTAAAGCCCTGCGGGATCGATGGGCTCGTGACGCAGATAATCCTGCTGCAGGTTGATGCCGTAACCCAGCTCATCCAGCAGTCTCAATTCGAAAGCCCTGAGCACGGTCTGCAGATCCTGACCATCCTGCAGGGCCAGCAGGGTGTTCTGGTAATGCTGGAACAGATCATGATGTTCGCCATGGCCCTGCAGCAATCGGGTCAGCAGTTCATTCACATACAGACCGCTGAACAATCGCTCACCGGTCAGGCGAATGGCTGACACGCTGCTTTCCACCGCGATCACGGTTTTGACTTCACCACGTCCGGAGAAGGACACCAGCAAGGGGTGAAAGGACTGCAGCAGTGCCCGGTAACGGGATTTCTCCCGGCGCGCGCCCCGAGCCACCGCCTTGACCCGTCCATGTTCCATTGAAAAAAAATCCACCAGCAGACTTGAATTCTGGAAAGCCTGCTTGTGCAGGACATACACGGGTTGCAGGAGTACGCGATTGTCCATGTGTGTGCGGCCGTCTAATCGCTGGTATAGCCCAGGCTCTGCAGAGCGCGTTCGTCATCGGCCCATCCGGAGCGGACCTTGACCCACAGCTTGAGCAGCACCTTGGTCTCGAACATCTTCTCCATGTCCAGGCGCGCCTCGCTGCCGATCAGTTTGAGCCGCTCGCCGTCCTTGCCGATGATGATCTGTTTCTGGCCGGGCTTGTCCACCAGGATGAGGGCATGAATGACCAGAAGCCTGCCCTCATCGGAAAATTTTTCGATTTCAACCGTGGTTTCATAGGGCAGCTCATCACCCAGCTGGCGGGTGATTTTTTCCCGGATCAATTCGGCTGCCACGAAGCGCGAGCTGCGGTCCGTCAATTGTTCCGCTGGGAACAGAAACGGGCCCGCCGGAAGATACTTCTCCAGGATGCCGAACAGTTTGTCCAGATCGTGGTCCTTCAATGCGGACAATGGCACGATCTCGGCAAACCCGGCCTTCTGCGACAGGCTCTCCATGTGGGGCAACAGGCGCGGCTTGTCGGCGATCAGGTCCACCTTGTTGATGATCAGAAGCACCGGTGCATCGGCCCTGGCGACTGCCTGCAGCACCAACTCATCGGCATCGCTCCAGATCAGTTTTTCCGTCACCAGCAGGATCACATCGACATCCTGAATGGCCCGGTGCACCGTTTCGTTCATGATGCGGTTCAGGGGTTTCCTGTGTTCACGATGCAGGCCCGGCGTATCCACGAACACGAACTGGGTGTTGCCCCGGGTCTGAATACCGAGGATGCGATGGCGTGTGGTCTGGGGCTTGCGGGAGGTGATGCTGATTTTCTGTTTCAAAAGATGGTTCAGCAGTGTCGACTTGCCCACGTTGGGACGCCCCACGATGGCGATATAACCACAGCGGGTGGCAGTATCCGGCGCCTGCTCTTCCACGCTCATGGCGGCGCCTCCAGGATCACCAGCACTTTCTCGGCGGCATCCTGCTCGGCCAGGCGCTTGCTTTTACCGCTGCCCAGTTGGACCTGCTGCAGGGACGCCACCTGACAGGCCACCTGAAAGGTCTGGTCATGGGCCTCGCCGCTGATGAGTTGCACCGTATAAGTTGGCAGCGGCAGACCGCGAGCCTGCAATAACTCCTGCAGGGCGGTCTTGCTGTCCTTCTGTCGGCTCACCGACGTGATCTGGCCCAGACGTGAGTCGTAAAGGTGCAAAACCGATTCCCGACAGGCCTGCAAACCACCATCGAGATAGATGGCTGCAAACAGGGCTTCCACGGCGTCGGACAGGATGGATGCCCGCCGCTTGCCTCCGCTCTTGCGCTCCCCCGCCCCCAACAGCAACTGTGAACCCAGATCCATGGACTTGGCGATATCCGCCAGGGTTTCCCGATTGACGAGATTGGCCCGCATGCGGCTCAGTTCGCCTTCGGTGGCATCGGGAAAACGCTCGAAAAGGGCTTCGGCTACCACCAGCCCCAGGATGGAGTCGCCCAGGAACTCCAATCGCTCGTTATGGATGCGATCGGCACTGCGATGAGTGATGGCTCGTTCCGCCAGGCCAGCATCGACAAAGCGATAGTTCAATTGGCGCTGAAGGCGTTCCAGGTCGGCAGGCATTTAAGGAATGGTGTCATCAAACACCGCGATGATTTCCAGGTTGGCGAACAGCGGCACGCGGCGTTCGTAGGCAATGCGGATGACGGTCCCCCCATCGGCACGGGAAACCCGGATGCTGGACACGTCAAAACCGGTAATGTTGTTCAACCGCAACTGATTGCTGAAGCGCTCGCGGATTTCCTGCACCGTCATGTCATTGGCATTGCCGCTTTCAACCAACTCCCGGCCCACACCGGTCAGAACATTGTGGTCGATGTACAGGGGCGCCACCTTCAGCCCAACGGTGAAGAAACCCGCGATAACCAGCACCAGCATCAGAAGACCGAACTTGGAAATGCCCTGCTGATACCGCCATGCCTTCAATTCACGTCTTTTCATCGGTTCACCTATTGAGCCCAGCCACACGGAACAACCCAACCCTACGTTACCCTTTCGGCGCAGGGAATGCCGCTAGCGCCGTCACACTCCTAGTTTATCAGCCGATTCCTGGAAAAGTTTGGCAAATTGAAGCCCGGGTCCTTGTGCAGCCAGATGGCAACCGCCTTGCCCACGATCTTGCTCTCATGGACTGGCCCCCAATCCCGGCTGTCGCTGCTGTTGTCCCGGTTGTCCCCCATCATGAAATAGTGCCCGTCGGGCACGATCCAGGAAGTACGGGCACCCCGCCGGGCCACCACATCGATAAACTGGGCGTCGTGGCGCACACCGCCGATGTCCTCGAGGTAGAGGGACCCTGGAAGGGGCCCCTGTACCGTGTCCACCAGAATGCTCTCCACATACTCCCGGGGAATCTGTTCACCGTTTATATACAGCTGCTTGTCCTCGTAGCGGATACGGTCACCCGGCAGCCCGATGACCCGCTTGATGAAATACTTGTTCTCATGGGGCGGAATGAACACCATGACTTCGCCACGCTGGGGTTCATTGACGTCCAGCAGCTTGGTCCCGATCACCGGCAGTCGCAGACCATAGGTGTATTTGTTGACCAGGATGAAGTCGCCCACCTCCAGGGTGGGGATCATGGAGCCGGTGGGAATCTGGAATGGCTCCACCACAAAGGAGCGCAGCATCAGGACGATCAGCAATACCGGGAAAAAGGATTTGGCATATTCCACCGCCAACGGCTCCTGGGCCAGGCGTGCGATGGTTTCATCAACCTCCTGTTGAGGTTTGCGGGCACCCTCGCCGCTCTTGTAGGCCTCGATGGCCTTCAGGCGATCACCCTTCAACAGCAGGGAGTCCAGCAGCCACAGAACCCCGCACAGGCTGACGCAAACCACCAGCACCAGGGCGAAATCGATATCCATCAGGAATCCACCTTGAGTACCGCCAGGAAGGCCTCCTGGGGCACTTCCACGTTCCCCACTTTCTTCATGCGCTTCTTACCTGCCTTCTGCTTTTCCAACAATTTCTTTTTACGCGTGACGTCACCGCCGTAACACTTGGCCGTCACGTTCTTGCGCAATGCCTTGACCGTGGAGCGTGCGATGATCTGGCCGCCGATGGCGGCCTGAATGGCCACATCGTACATCTGCCGGGGTATGAGCTCTTTCATTTTCTCTACTAACTGACGCCCCTTGTTCTGGGCGTAATCGCGGTGCACGATGATGGCCAGGGCATCCACACGGTCACCATTGATCAATACATCGAGACGTACCAGATTGGCGGCTTCAAAACGGATGAAGTGATAATCCAGGGAGGCATAGCCGCGGCTGACGGATTTCAAACGATCGAAGAAATCCAGCACCACTTCGTTCATGGGAAGTTCGTAAGAAAGGGACACCTGCTTGCCGATGAATTGCATGTCCCGCTGGGTGCCTCGCTTTTCCACACAGAGAGTGATCACACTGCCCAGGTAGTCCTGGGGCACCAGAATATTGGCCAGTACGACGGGTTCCCGCATTTCCTTGATATTGGCCGTCGGCGGCAGACGTGAGGGGCTGTCAACCTTAACCACCTCGCCGCTGTTGAGCAGCACTTCATAGACCACCGTGGGTGCCGTGGTGATGAGTGACAGGTCGTATTCCCGTTCCAGGCGTTCCTGGATGATCTCCATGTGCAACATGCCGAGGAACCCGCAACGAAAGCCGAATCCCAGGGCATCGGAATTTTCCGGTTCGTAGAACAGGGAGGCATCATTGAGGGTCAGCTTGGACAGGGCTTCGCGGAAACTTTCAAAGTCATCGGCGGAAATGGGAAACAGGCCCGCATAGACCTGGGGCTGTACCCGGCGGAACCCTGCCAGGGGTTTTACATCGGCGGTATTGGAATGGGTCAGGGTATCGCCCACCGGCGCGCCGTGGATGTCCTTGATGCCCGCAATGACGAAGCCCACCTCCCCCGCTGCCAGCACCTCTGTCTCCGTGCGCTTGGGTGTGAATACGCCGACGGCATCCACAAGATGGGCCTTGCCGATGGACTTGGCGATGATCTTGTCGCCCTTGCGCAATCGCCCCTGCTTCACCCGCACCAGGGATACGATGCCCAGATAGTTGTCGAACCAGGAATCGATGATCAAGGCCTGCAGCGGAGCATCACTGTCACCCTGGGGTGGCGGGATCTTGACGACGATCTGCTCCAGAATGTCGTGAATCCCCATGCCGGTCTTGGCACTGGCACAGACGGCTTCCGAAGCATCGATGCCGATGATCTCTTCTATCTCCATGCGCACCCGGTCAGGCTCCGCCTGGGGCAGGTCCATCTTGTTGAGCACCGGAATGACTTCCAACCCCTGTTCGATGGCGGTGTAGCAGGTCGCCACGGATTGGGCTTCAACACCCTGGCCGGCGTCGACTACCAGCAGCGCGCCTTCACAGGCGGCAAGGGAGCGGGAGACTTCGTAACTGAAATCCACGTGACCCGGCGTATCGATGAAATTGAGCTGGTAACGCCGGCCACTGGTGGCGGTGTAATACAGGGTGACGCTCTGCGCCTTGATGGTGATGCCCCGTTCCCTTTCGATATCCAGGGTGTCCAGCATCTGCTCTGTCATGTCACGCTCGGCCACGCCACCACAGGTCTGGATGAAGCGGTCTGCGAGTGTGGATTTGCCGTGGTCGATATGGGCGATGATGGAAAAATTACGAATATGGCTCAGATCACTCACGAGCGTCTAATGTCCTGTGGGGCAAGGTGGCCGGCTAAAGGCAAGGGGTTTTCGTTACCGGTTCGAAAATCGCTGGCAAGTCTACAGCATCCGTGCCGAACTTGTCAGTTCATCTCCAATGCCAGGGTGGTGCCGCGTCCTTCCCGCAGGATGCGTACCGGCACGAAACCGGACGGGGGTAACTGGGCGGCAATCGCATTGAAGTCTTCCACGCTGCGGATTTCCTGCCTGTTGAGGGCGACGATCACATCCCCCTCGGCGATGCCCGCTTCGGCACCCGGGCCGTCGATCACCTCAACTACCCGCACACCGGCTACTCCGGCCACCTGCCGTGCCTCGGCGCTGAGCTCAACCACGGTGATACCCAGGGGATTGACCAGTGGTTGTACCGGGTCAGGTGTCGTTTCAGCGAGCGTATTGGTCGGCGAGCTACCAAGAGTGACTGTCAGTCGCAGTTCCTCGCCATTGCGGTACACCAACAGATTGGAGCGGGTGCCGGGCTTGTGTTGGCCGACATAGAACGGCAGGTCAGCGGAATCCTCGATCAGGCGCCCGTCGAATTCCAGCACGATGTCCTCCACCTGCAGCCCGGCCTGGGCTGCGGGGCTGCCATCCTGCACATCATCCACGAACGCGCCGCGGGGACGATCCATGCCAAAGGCCTGGGCCAGGGGAAAGCTCACGGGCCGGATCAGCACACCCAGCAAACCCCGTTGCACCACACCCATGTCCCGCAGTTGGTCGATGACATTGACCGCCACATTGGAGGGGATGGAAAAGGAAATGCCGTTGGAGCCTCCGGTGCTGCTGAGGATCTGGGAGTTGATGCCGATCACCTCCCCGTCCAGATTGAACAGGGGGCCGCCGGAATTGCCCTGGTTGATGGCTACGTCGGTCTGGATAAAAGACATATAGTTGTAGGAAGACGGTCCGGGCATGGAACGCCCCTTGGCACTGACGATGCCTGCCGCAGCGGAAAATTCCAGCCCGAAGGGGGAGCCGATGGCAAGAACCCACTCACCCACCCGCACCCGGTCCGAATCGCCGAAACGCACCATGGGCAGATCACTGGCGGAGATTTTCAGCAGGGCCAGGTCCGAGGGTTCGTCCAGCCCGATGACTTCGGCGGCGTATTCGCGCCGATCGGTCAGGTGCACCGTAATGTCAGTGGCGCCTGCCACCACGTGGTGATTGGTCACCACATACCCATCCTCGGAAATGATGAAGCCGGAGCCCAACGCCGCCCGTTCACGCATCTGGGGCTCGTTCTCACCCGGGATCTCGGGCCGCTCCTGGCCGGGGTTGAGACGCCGCAACAACTCTTCCAGTTCCTGGGGAGACAAAAAGCTCTGGCTCTCCACCATCTGTACGGCGGAGATCTCCACAATCGCCTCGGCGTTGCGTTCCACCAGGTCGGCGAAATCAGGCAACCGGTCGGCTGCCTGGACCCAGCTGCCTGCCAGCAGTGCCAAAGCACCCAGTGCAAGGTGAAAAGAACGCGATAAGCCCTTGGAAACGAAGACAATCATAGGGAACTCCCCGACCACGAACCAGATCGGACAACAGCAAAAAAGGTAGACGGGAGTGTACTTTAGGGAGGTCTAAACGTAAACCGCGGGCCCTAGGCCCGCGGTTCAGGCTGGCAGGAGGGTGATCAGTTGTTCCCGGACTGGCTGTCCTGCTCCAGGGTTTCATTCACCAGCCTGAACAGCGGCGAATCCTGCAACTGTTGCAACTGGGGCGGCTCTTCCGGGGCGATGGAGACACTGTTGATGTAGTCCTCCAGTCGTTGGCGGGCCAAGGGATCCACCGTCTGCAGGGGGGCATGCGCCACCAGCACATCGGCTGGCCCCGCCGTGGTTGATTCAGTGGAAGACGGGGCCGGTGCAAGGGCTTGTTGGGCGGAGAATTCCGCTGCCCCTTCACCGTCGGTCAGGGCTGTCTGCAGGCCGGCAAATACCAGTGCTGCCACCGAGGCTGCCAGGGCCGTTTTCAACAGGTTCTGTCGCCAGCCGGCGAGTGCGGACTGGGCGGGAATCTTTTCCGCTGCTACCGCCGCCGCCACCCGCTCGGCAAAGCCGGCAGGAACCCGGGTCACCGAGGGATCATGCAAAAGGGATTGGGTCAGACAGTAGCGCTGCCAGTGTTTGGCCAGGGCGGGATCCTGCTCCACCGCCTTGAGTATGCGCTGCACATCCAGCTCAGTGGCTTCATTATCCAGTAATGCAGACAAGGACTCTTTTACGGCTTCGCTCATAAACCACCTGGTTTCCTGTTTAGCTAGTTTGACCGACTAATTCTCAAGTAATTCCCGAATCCGGCTATCGATCGCCTCCCTGGCACGAAAAATCCTCGATCTTACGGTGCCTACCGGACAATCCATGATCTGGGTGATGTCCTCATAGCTCAATCCCGAAAACTCCCGCAGAGTGAACGCGGTGCGCAGTTCCTCCGGCAACTCCTCGATAGCCTGGTCTATCGCGCGCTTCAGATCTTCCGTCACCAGAGCATCTTCCGGCGTGGCCAGGTCTTTCAGGGCAGCTACCGCCTCCAGATTCTCCGAATCGTCAATCTCTACATCCGTCGCCGGCGGGCGGCGATTCCGCGCCACCAGATAATTCTTCGCCGTGTTGACCGCGATGCGGTAAAGCCAGGTATAAAAGGCACTCTCGCCGCGAAACAATGCCAGCGCCCGGTAGGCTTTGATAAAGGTTTCCTGGCTGACATCCTCCACTTCCTGAGGATCGCTGACAAACCGGCTGATCAATGCCGCAACCTTGTGCTGATAGCGCAAAACCAGCAAGTTGAAAGCCAACTGGTTGCCCTTTTTGACCCGCTCAACCAGCTGCTGGTCCGTATCACCCTTCATGCTTGTCCCAACTCCGCCCTGTCTTCCTGGACCCGTTGCCGCTGGAACATGGGTAACTGATTGCACTCATAGACCACGGGTATGTTAAAAAGTTCTGCAAAACTATAAAATTGCTGCACTTTTATTACCAAGCCAGCATCCATCAGAAATATTTTTCCATCCGGGGATAATCGCCGAACCAACCAGGCTGCCGGGCCGTATACCCGCACCGGGTCTGTAAATCCCGCCCGACCATCGCGGACATTATCCGCCGAGGCATTTTAACGCAGCCATGACGACGCTATTGAATTCACACGGCCAGGACGGGATTTCCCACGATACCGACATATTAATCATCGGCAGCGGTGCCGCCGGCCTGACTCTTGCCTTGCGGGCGGCTGCCTTCGCCCGGGTGGCAGTCATCAGCAAGGGGAGTCTGCGGGAAGGCGCAACGTTTTATGCCCAGGGCGGGATCGCGGCGGTCCTGGACGACACCGACAGCGTGGATGCCCATGTGGCCGACACCCTGGTGGCCGGTGTGGGCTTGTGCCATGAGGACATGGTGCGCTTCGTCGTCCGCAACAGCCGCGAATGCGTGCGCTGGCTGGTGGATCAGGGCGTACCCTTCACCACCAAGAGCAAGGCGGACAAGGCGCCGGGAAGTCCTTCCCCGAAGGTTTCCCTGGATCCCCTGGATCTGTCATCCCTGCACCTGACCAAGGAAGGCGGCCATAGCCACCGGCGCATCATCCATGCCACCGATGCCACGGGCAAGGCCGTCTTCGAAACCCTGCAGAAACAAGCCCTGGCCCACCCCAATATCACTCTTTATGAAAACCGGGTGGCCGTCGACCTGCTGACCCGAAGAAAACTGGGTCTGGCGGAGCAGGCCTGTATCGGCGCCTATGTTCTCAATCCGGAAGCAGACCAGGTCGAGCTGTTTCGTGCCAAATTCGTGGTACTGGCAACCGGCGGAGCCAGCAAGGCCTACCTATACACCACCAACCCGGACGGTGCCAGCGGCGATGGTATCGCCATGGCCTGGCGTGCCGGTTGCCGGGTGGCCAACATGGAATTCAACCAGTTTCATCCCACCTGCCTGTTCCATCCCCATGCCAAGTCCTTCCTGATCACCGAAGCGCTGCGTGGCGAAGGTGCGTTTCTGGAACTTCCCGATGGCACCCGCTTCATGGAACGCTTCGATGCCCGCCTTGAGTTGGCACCAAGGGACATCGTGGCTCGGGCGATCGACCATGAAATGAAACGCCTGGGTTGTGACTGTGTGTACCTGAACATCAGCCACAAGCCCGCGGAGTTCATTCTGTCCCATTTTCCAACCATACATCAGCGCTGTCTCGAGTTGGGCATCGACATCTGCAAGGATCGCATCCCCGTGGTACCCGCTGCCCACTACACCTGCGGTGGGGTGATGGTCAACCAGCATGGCCAAACCGACATCCCCAATCTGTACGCCATCGGCGAGACCAGTTTTACTGGGCTGCACGGTGCCAATCGCATGGCCAGCAATTCCCTGCTGGAGTGCTTCGTGCTGGCCTTCTCCGCCGCCCGGGATATCGAATCCAAATTCGCCCGCACGCCACTCACCCAGGAAGTTCCGTTATGGGACGAGAGCCGGGTCGAGCCCTCGGATGACGACGTCCTGATCTCCCACGACTGGGACGAATTGCGCCGCTTCATGTGGGATTTCGTCGGCATCGTGCGCACCGACAAACGCCTGCAGCGTGCGCGACGCCGGGTCACCGTGCTGGAGCAGGAAGTGCTGGAGTATTACAGGCACTACCGCATCAGCAAGGACTTGCTGGAGCTGCGCAATCTGGTCTTGGTGGCGCGCCTGATCATCGACTGCGCCCTGCAGCGCAAGGAAAGCCGGGGCCTGCATTACACACTGGATTACCCGGAGCTGCTACCGGTGGCGCATGACACCCTGCTGATACCGGAAAATTTCAAGCCAGTGGCCCGCGATCACGCAGCCTGAGCCTCCTGCCGGAAGCGCAGGTGGGCTCGCAGGCGCCGATGCAGCAGTGGATCGATGGAGTCCGGCAGCAACAATACCGTGATACCGCTGCAGGCCCAGTGCCGTCGCAACGATTCCGTCTCGTCGACTGAAAATTTCAGCAGGGTCCACTGATCTCCACAGGCACGCACCCGCCGCAGGCGACAGCGTCGTACCCCCCGGGATCCCACCAGACGCACGCAATCCCTGCCGAAGTAAAGACTGGCGGCATACCGGGGCATCCACACCAGGGTGCGGAAAACATGCCAGGCTGCCAGCAGCAGGATCAGGCTCCCGCAAGTCAATTTGAGCGGGGCAGGCAGGCGTGTCAGCCAAAGTGCGCCGAACGCGGCGGCATGCAGCAGCAGAAGGATCAATTCCAGTGGGGAGACTTGCACATCCAGTCGCAGCATCGGGCCGGATCACCTGAGACCATGAACCAATTGTCAAAAAGACTAGTCGCGCCGGCGTGAATTTTCCAGGATCAGGTCGATCAGCTCGCCATACCGGGCATCCGCCGGTGGCGCCTTGTGCATCAACCAGGCATACAGATCCTGATCCTCATGAGTCAGGAACGACTCATAGAGCAGCTTCTGCTGCGGATTCAGGGTGACGTAGCAGCGTGTGGCAAATGGCACCAATAGCAGGTCCAGTTCCAGCATGCCGCGACGGCTTTGCCAGAATATCCTGTTGAGTTGCGTGGAATCGTTCAATGGGGTCAGTCTCGTACTGGGTCGGTATCCCGTGCATTGCATCCGCCAGCCGATCCGCACAGCCCGGCGTGTTGCGAATTATGCTGAAAACCGTATCATGATGCGACTCTTCACCATCAATTCATCATGCCATCCAGCCATCTCGAACTACCCTCCTCCGACCTGCTGAACGTTTCGGGACCGGAGCATCGCCGCTTCCTGCAGGGGCAGGTGACCTGCGACATGAATCTGCTGTCAGGCAGCCAGTCCCTGGTTGGCGCCCTGTGTAACATCAAGGGTCGGGTGATCGCGGATTTCCGTGCCGTGGATGTGGCTGGGGACACCTATCTGCAACTGTCGACGGGATTGGGCACCATAGTCCAAACCGTACTGGCACGCTACATCGTGTTCTTCAAGAACTGCGGGTTGGCGGAATCCCGGCGCTTTCGCCGGCACGGACTGCTGGGTCATGATGCCCATCACCTGATCCAGACAGCTCTGGGCGACTGTCCCATGGCGGATCATGGCACCCTCAGCCAGGACGATGTCCTGATCATCAAACAGCCCGGTCTGGTGCCACGCTTTGAAATCTGGTGTGACCTGGAGAACCCGGGCGCTAAAGCCCAGATCCTGTTGAATGCCATGCAGGAGAACTGTGATGTTTGCCGCTGGCAGGAATGGCAGGTGGAGGACTTCAATGCCGGTCAGGTACATGTCCTGCCGGAGGACTCCGAACACTACCTGCCCCAGGAACTGAATTACGATATTTCCGGCGTCGTCAATTTCAAGAAAGGTTGCTATACGGGTCAGGAGATCGTGGCCCGCATGTTCTACCGGGGTACCGCCAAGAAACGCCTGTTTCACCTTAGCTGCAGCACACCCGTATCCACATCGCCAGCGCAGGTTTATCTGCCTGCCCCCGATGCGGGTGCCGGCGCTTCTGCCTGCCCCGTGGTGAGATACCTGGACACCGGACTGGGCATTCACCACCTGCTGGCCATTCTACCGGTGGAACCGGCCACGGCAGGACAAGTGTTTTATCTGGATTCGGCGTGTACACAGCCGCTCGTGGTTGAGCCGCTGTCCTATGGGGTGGTGCCCTGAGGGAAATCAGGCCTTGCTGGCGCTGAGAGAATCCCAGATGGAATCCATCAGGTTGGTGTTGATGTTTTCCAGCATCTGGATCAGGTCGATGCGGCGACCCAATTCAAACTCACACAAGGATTCCTTATCCAGCAACAGCTTGTTGAACCGGATGGCATCGCCAATGGGCATCAGGTACAGCAGTACCTCCGGATCGTGACCCACCAGCTTGAGGTGCAAGGTGGTAACCCCAAAACGGGCCAGCTGTGTCATGCAGTAATCACGATCGGAATCCCCAACCGCAAACTCGATGGGCACCAGGGTATTGCGCTGCTGGGAGGCCGCTACGGCGTCCAGGCCCTGGTACTGGCTGAATTGAATGACTTGTCCCATGCAAAGGCTTCCTGTTATGCGGGCAAGTCTCAAGGCAATAGCGGGAGTCCGTCAACACGTTGATTTAGCGAATTATTTTTTTTGTGAATCCGACTGATTTTTGCACCTTTCAAATACTGAATACTAGAAGTTGCAAGGAAATTGCATGAAGGAAATCGGCACAACAGGGTCGGTTGCCGACGTTAAATGGGAGGTTGCGGGCAATTCCGGGTAGAGTGTAGGAGGCTTGCCTACAAGAGACGACGGCGCCAGGCAGGTCATGCCAGGCGCCGTCATTAGGGGTCAGACACAATCCGTTAGAACGTGTAATCCAGTTGCAGGCTCAGCTCCCTGCCCTTGTTGTAGCCGATGGCCACATTGCTGTCCTGGGAAATCACACTGCGTTCATCCAGCAGGTTCTTGGCCTTGACTGTCAGGTTGAAGTGATCATTCAGCTCGCGGATATAGATGAAATTCAGTTCACCGAAGCCTTCTTCGATGAAATCCGGGGCCCCTTCGATGCCGACCTGGGCGATACGATCGCCGAAATAGTGATACAACAGGGTGGCGGTGGTGCCGGATACCGGTTCATAACCGAGCTGGAAGTTGAACAGCCAGTCAGACTGACCCTGCAGGGGTCTGCTGTTGCTGGTCAATACACCCTGATCTTCCGGGCGAATCTCGACACTGGAATCGATGAAGGCAACATTGCCCTGCACATAAAAATCCTCGCCGATGCCGTTGAGGAAACTGCTGGGCAGGAAATCCAGGCGTTTGTAAATCTCATACTCGATGCCCTGGTTCTCCGCTGTAGCAGCATTGATGTAAGTGGATGCCTGGTCCACGGCGCTCACGATGGACTGTTCTATGGGGTTGACGAACTCCTTATAGAACAGGCCAAGGGACATGTAATCCGTAAAGGCAAAATACCATTCCCAACGGAAGTCATAGTTGGTGATGTCAGTGATCTTCAAATTGGGATTGCCGACAATTTCCTTACCGGTGAGGGGATTGGTAAAGGCTGCGGGTGACAGCTCACGGAAGTCGGGACGTGACACTGTCTCACTGTAGGCTACGCGGAACTGGTGGTTGTAGTGAATATAGGTCGCATTGGCGGTGGGCAGGAACTTGGATTCCTCCAGCAGCGCGTTGACTTGAATGCCCGGACGGAACAGGTCGAATGTACTGGCGTTCTGGAAAAAGTCTTCCTGACGTCCACCTACAGTAAAGCGCACCCTGTCGTCGAAATTGGCCTCAACTTCCGCGTAATAGGCCTCCAGCTCGTTGGCAGCCACATAGTTGTCCGTGGGACGGGTAATCTCACGAATCTGGAAACCATCAGGACGGATATTCTCTGGCGCCAGGATCTGCTCCAGAGGCTTTACCAGCAATGCCGGATCGTTGGCAATCGGCCCATTGAAGGCAAAACCGTAACGCCGAATCGAGGATTCACGATCCTTCTCCGAATGGACGTAGCCGAATTGTGGCGTAATCACCGAGTTCAGGGGACCATAATACGTCAGCGTAAAGTCAACGCCATACTCGTCGGCGGTGTCGTCCAGCACACCGTAGGTGCGTAGGTTGCCATCCACACGGGATGAAAATTCGCCGCCGTCATAACGGAAGATTCGAGTATCCGGGGCATCCCGTTCCGCCTTGATGTGGCTGACCCGCCAGTTGATGGTGGCTTCATGGAAGCCGGGAAAATAGTGATCGCCCTGCAATTGATTGGAGAACAGCTCTCGCTCCACCCACTCGGCTTCCGTTGTCAGAAGCTCAGAAGCGGCTTCTGTAAAGCCAAACGTTTCGGATACCGTATCACTGGATTTGCGCAGCAGCACGGATGTGCCACGGACGTTGTGATTGAAATTGAAATCAAGACCGGCCGTTCCAATGACGGAAATATCCACCAGGTTTTCAGTTCCGGTATAGGTCAGGCCTTCCTGTTTGGTCAGGCCATCGAAACCGGGCACCCAGGTGTTTCGTTCGATGACACTGGTATCCCAAGAGTTCGAGTAGTCCACGGCCGCCAGGTAGTTGACCCGCATCCCCTCGTCGTTCAACTCATGGAAATTGCCCAATGACGTTGAAAAATCCACGTTGGCAGGCAGGGAGTCGTTTTGTGGCGTGTACTGGTTATTGAAGCTGCGACCGATGGTTTGCAGCTCCTCCGCAGTGAGACCCACGCCGGTGAAGGGGCTGTAGACCCGCAGTTCTTTGCCGCCGGCCGTCGCCTGTTGCAATACCTGGGAAGCCTCACGATAGCCATCGTCATATCCCAGCCAGTCACGGTCGCCGCCGTCCAGGGTCAGACCGTCATTGAAATTGACATCCTGGGTCATACTGAGGGAGCTGGACATTTTCCAGAAAAATTCATCGGTGGATTTCTTGGTGCGCATCTGCAACACGCCACCGCCGAACTCGCTGGGGAACTGGGCCGAATAGGTTTTCTGGACCAGCACGCTCTCCAGCACCGCGGTAGGAAACAGGTCCATGGGTACCACCCGGTTGATGGGCTCCGGGCTGGGCAGGATGGCGCCGTTCAGCAAGGTGGTGGAATAGCGCTCCCCCAATCCCCTCACATAGACGAATTTGCCACCTACAGTGCTGAGTCCGGAAACCCGCTTGAGGCTTTCGGCTATATTGGAATCGCCGGTGCGCTCGAACTGTTGCTCCCCCACCACATTGGAAATGGCATCGGTGCTGCGCTTCTCATCGGGAACAAACTGCCCAATGACGGATATTTCTTCGATCTGGGGCGGTCGCTGGGCTATCGGTGGGGGACGGGTGCTGTCCTGGTCCTGTTGAGCCATCGCCATGGTGCTGACGACTGAGGCTATGCATGCCACCAGTAATTTTCTACGTGCCATTGGGAAACTCCGCTGAGGGGCGAATGTAAAATGGGGCTATGGTAGCCGCCCCATGTGACATAAATATTTCACATCCATGACCAGATCATGATCAGCAGCAGCCTTAAAAACCACCGCTATCTGTCTGCTTAACTTAATTTTTTACAAGGTAGTCACAGGCAAAAAAAAAGGGGTGCCGATTGGCACCCCTCATTTTCCTGCACAGACTGGATAAAGATCAGAAGCTGAAGCTCCATCCCTTGGTCCAGTCGGAGCTGTCGTCCTTGACCGCACCGATGTAATCGACATTGTCGAAGAACGGGTCGGTGGTCGTTGACGGCACCACCGCATTCAAGGATGAACCGTTGGCCCAACCCTTGGGCCCACCCAGATCCACCGTGCCCTTCGCGCTGCCGGATTGGGCAGCAAACCAGGCCTCACCGGTCCAGGGCGGATTGATACCGCTCTTCTCGGTCAGGTTGCAGGCGCTGTCGATGCGGCTGGTGGTCATGGTCAGGGTGCCGTTCAAGGCGGCGATGGTAGCGCCGGAGTTGGTGAAGGTGGCCAGGGTATCGAAGAAGATACACCCTTCAGTCGAAACGAAGGGCCCGCCCACAACGGAGTTGCGCATGTTCATGCCGGTGCCGGCCTTCAGCTCGAAGGCGTGGCCACTGCTGGCGATGCCGGTGCTGCCCACGCAGGTCAGGTTGGCAATCTGGGGAATGGAACGGGGCGTGGCCGTGGGATTGGATCCCAGGTTGTCAGCCTCGATACAGTTGTCACCACGGTTGGTCTGCTTGATGACAACGTGCTGAATCTTGCCGATATAGCCAGAAGTCCAGTCCAGGGCATCATCGTCGGTACCGGTCAGCACCAGATGCTTGGCATTCACCGTGCCGCCGTAAAATTCGATGGCATCGTCGGCACCGTTATGGATATGGATGTAATCCAGAATGGTACCGCGACCCACACCCTGCAACGCGACGCTGTTCAGCTCGTTGGTGGAAGTGATGGGATAGCCTGCGTATTTGATCTGCGCATAGGTGACTGCGCCGCTGCTGTCATCGTCATTGGGGGTGGTGCCACCGCCATACTGACCCGTGCTGCCTTCACCGTTGTCAAAACCGCTGGAGGTATTCAGTCGCGCCACTCCGTTGATTACCAGGCCACCCCAGCGTCCTCGGGTATTGAGGGAATCCACACCCGGCACATCGACTTCAGAGGTGAAGACGATGGGCTTGGAGGGTGAGCCATTGGCCATGATCTTGGCACTCTTGTCGATCACCAGGGTGTTCACACCTTCAGGAGCAAATATCGTGGTGCCCGCATCGATGGTCAGGGTGATCTTCTGATCGTTGGGGGTTGCGGTGTTCTCACCGATGAATACAGTACCGTCGAGGCGATAGGAAAAATTCGCAGTCAGGTGGGTGTTGGTGGTGATGCGGTTGGCACTGGACAGCACACAGACGGGCTTGCCTGCAAAGTTGCCGATGCCAGCCGTGGTGTTGGCCGGGCAGCTTGCAGCAGGCGGCGCGGAAATGGCGACGGCAGCCGGGTTGGCTGAATACTTGATGTCAGCCACGGATGCCATGTAGTAGCCCACATAGGCCTTGAATTCTGCATTGGTCAGGTTGGTGTCCTGGCCGATCAGGTCATTGAGGATGGTGACCGATTCAGAGGCTGCCAGAGTCTTCTTCTTGAAGGGTTGAATGGTGGCCGGATCGCCGTTCCACTGTACCCAGATGCCGCCGGACAGCAGATTGAAAAAGCCCAGTCCCTTGACATCCATGATGACGACCAGGTTGCCCTGCTTGCCCACATCGGCAGCCGCCGGCTTGATGGTGGCCACCAGATCAAGTGCGTCTGCTGCAGGGACCGTGCTCAGGTAGCTGGCTCCATTATTGATTGTTGCGCCACCGGTAAATGTCGCCCCGGCACCTACTGAGCCGAGGCTCGGCTGGTCGGCAGCCTGGGCAACCAGACTGGTCAGACCAAGCGCCACACCGGCAGCAAGGGCACTGATATTTTTACGTGGAAAAATCATTGTCACTCCTTAAGCTTAAGAGGGAATGTAAAAAGTTAGCGAGTGGATGATAGTTTCCATATATTTCAGTTCTGCGACTTATTTGCTACGGTTTCTTGACATTCGTCCCTGTAGGCATGTGATGTTTAATCCTCCCTGATCCTTTTATCACATTGATTCTATTGTATTTCAGGCATTATCATCTGGTCTGGCGGCCGAATGACCAGCAGCCCGGCCTGTCACCAAAACGTCAACTTTCATTCATTAAGCTGTCCCTCCATGAGCACATCCAGCAAGACTTACACCTGTCGCGTACAGGCTCAACCCGTGGGGTTCTTCGAGACGCCGGTGGCCTATGGTCGTCTGGTGGATGGCGAGCCGTTGATGAACGACCTGACCAGCGCGATTCGCCAGCGCAAGGCTGCAGATGAAGGAGTGAAACGCTCCAATATCGGCGGCTGGCATTCCGATACCGGCATGTTGAACTGGGGGGGTCCCGCTGCCCGCCAACTGGCGGACACGGCGGTCAAGATGGCCAAACGCATGACCCATTTCAAAGACAGCTCCGTGGATGCCTTCGACTGGACGGTGCAAATGTGGGCCAACGTGACACCCAAAGGGGGAATGAACGATGTGCACGTGCATCCCGGCAACCTGTGGGCCGCGGTGCTTTATCTCGACATGGGCGACGATGGCAATCCCGATGCCGACGTGGGTGGCCATTTTTTTATCGAGGACCCCCGCTTTCCCATGATCACCATGCGTCATACAGGCATGCGCATGCTGGGAGTCGACGGCAATCCCCAGGACCTGCAACCGGAACTGAAATTGCAACGGGGCAGCCTGCTGGTTTTTCCGGCCTGGTTACGCCACGGAGTGCGCCCCTATACAGGCGACCATGAACGTATGACGATAGCCATCAATATCGATGCGATTCCAAAACTGATCGCATGATGGAGTCACGGTGCAGCGGGATTGAGAGCGCGACTCAGGGCAGTGGTATAGGTTGCCAGATCAAAGTAGTCGCGCCATACCTTGATTTTGCCATCCTCGATTTCGAAGATGCCGAGACAGGGAAGATCAATCAGCTGTCCACCCACCACCGTATGATCGATCCGTTCAACCACAACGGTGTTTCCCTGACTGACCACGTTGAGAATTTCCCACTCGGTTTCCTGCCAGGGGCGGGTGAAGTTTGTGATCATGGCCTCGATATTGTCGCGACCGCTGACCGCTTGTGAGGGAATGTTGTGGTAAGTCCCGTCCTCGGCAAAGTAGCTCGCCAGCAGTTGCGCATCCAGGCTGGACCACGCCGAGATGAATTCCCGTATCATGAGTTCGTTTTCCATCCGGGTGTCCCCTGCGGTTTGGCCCATGCCGGGAATTGCCACGATCAGTAGAGCAACTGCCATCAAGCTTCGGATCATGAAACCACCGCTTCTACACAGGATTGATTCTGAATTGGTGCCCCGGGTAGGAGTCGAACCTACGACCTGCCCCTTAGGAGGGGGCCGCGCTATCCACTGTGCCACCGGGGCGCGGGCGGATTGTATCATGAGCCACTCTGTCCTGAGGACCTGACATCCCATGCCGACCGATCCGAATGCCTCCTCCCTGCTGTGGCAGGGCCTGCCGTTTGCCGAACTCGATGTGTACCAGCTGTATGAGCTGCTGCAACTGCGGTCCGAGGTGTTCGTGGTGGAGCAGAACTGTGTCTATCAGGACCTGGATTCCCTGGATCCGCAGGCCCACCATCTGTTGGGCTACCAAGCGGGCGTCCTGGTGTGTTATGCCCGGATTCTGCCGCCGGGCCTCAAGTACGAGGATGCCTCCATCGGTCGCATCATCAGCCACGGCAACCTGCGTGGTCAGGGACTGGGTCGCCTGCTGGTGCGCAAGTCCCTGGAATATTGTCAGCAGCTGTTTCCCATGGCTGGTATCAGGATTTCCGCCCAATACCGGCTGGAGCGGTTTTATCAGGAACTGGCTTTTGCATCGGTCTCCGAACCCTATCTGGAGGACGGTATTCCCCACATCGAAATGCTCTATCAGGGGCAGGCCGGTTGATTAGCCGTCCCTGACCTGTTGCGCCACACGATCAAATTCCTGCAGCACTTCGTCCTGACTCTGTGGTGCGGCCAGGGTCACCAGCACGATGGCTCCGCAACCCAGCAGGAAACCGGGGACGATTTCATACAGCTCGAAAATACCGCCCGATGGCAATGGCCAGAGAACCACGGTGATGGCTCCGACGATCATCCCGCACAGGGCGGCACGCCCCGTCATGGGTCGCCAGAACAGGGACAATACGACGACCGGACCGAAGGCGGCACCGAATCCGGCCCAGGCGTAACTAACCAGATCCAGCACACGACTGTCGCGATCCATGGCGACCCGCAAAGCCAGCAAGGCAATGATCACCACCGCCAGCCCTGACGAGCAGCAGTTCCCGGGGGCTTGCCTGCGGGCGCAGAAACACCCGGTAGAAATCCTCACTGATGACACTGGAAGACACCAGTAACTGGGAGTCGATGGTGGACATGATGGCGGACAGGATGGCGGCGGCCACCAGTCCGGCAATCCAGGGATTGAACAATTGCTGGCTGAGCAGGATGAACACCGTTTCCGGATTGGTCAGGGGATCGCCGGCAAAGTAAGCCTTGCCTGCCAGGCCCGTCATGACGGCTCCCAGCAGCACCACCACCATCCAGATCATGGCGATGCGACGGGCCTGAACCAGCCGGGCGGGGTCTCCCACCGCCATGAAGCGCGCCAGGATGTGGGGCTGGCCAAAATAGCCCAATCCCCAGGCGCACAGGGACACCCACCCCAGGACGGTAAGACCCGCCAGCGGCTGCAGAGCGCCGGGACCCGTCTCCCGCAGGATGCCAAACAACTCGGTTCCGCCACCGGTGGCCGACCACACCAGCAATGGCGCCATCAGCAGGGCTGCCATCATCAGGGTTGCCTGCACGGCGTCGGTCCAGCAGACGGCCAGAAACCCTCCCAGGAACGTGTAGGACACGATGATCACCGCACCGGTCACCAGGGCCACGTGATAATTCAGGCCGAAGCTGCTTTCGAACAGCACCGCGCCCCCTACGAGGCCCGATGCGGTATAGAAGGTGAAGAACAGCAGAATGACGCTGGCCGACGCCACCCTCAGGGCGCGGCTGTGATCGCGGAAGCGACTCTCAAAGTAATCCGGCAGGGTCAGGGCATTGTGGCTGACTGCGCTGTACAGACGCAGGCGACGGCTGACCAGCAGCCAGTTGACCCAGGCCCCCAGCACCAGCCCGACGCCGATCCAGATTTCCCGCAGCCCCGCCAGATAAACGGCGCCCGGCAGGCCCAGTAACAGCCAGCCGGACATGTCGGAGGCCCCGGCGCTCAGGGCGGTCACCACCGGTCCAAGCCTGCGCCCGCCCAGCAGGTAGTCGTCGATACTGTGGGTCCGGCGGTAAGCCAGGGCACCGATACCCAAGACCAGTCCTAGATAGGCCAGGAAGCTGGCAATGACGGGGAGAGAAGCGTTCATGGTGCATCACTGTAAATAAATAAAGTAAACACTTTGTATTATTGCCGATACACTGCCCAAGACCCTTGCATGGTACCCGCTCCCATGGACATTGCCAGCAGCCGCCAGCAGATCCTCCTGCAACTGAAAACCCGTGGCCCCCGTACGGTCAAGATGCTGGCCCAGCGCCTGGGCATGACCACCATGGGCGCACGTCAACACCTGCTGGAACTGCAGCAACAGGGCCTGGTAAGCGCCCTCACCGAGACCGCCGGAACCCGCGGGCGGCCCCGTCAGGTGTGGAAGCTCACGGCGGGGGGCCATGAGCGATTCCCGGACGGCCATGCAGCGATCGCCGTCGGCTTGCTGGACCTGATGGAACAGCATCTGCCTGCCACAAGCTTTCATCAGATAGTGGACGATCTGGGTCACCGGGAGCTTGGGCGTTACCAGCAGGCCCTGCGGTCCTGCGCAAACCTTGAAGACCGCCTGATGGAGCTGACCCGCCTGCGCAGTGTCGACGGTTACCTGGCCGAGTTGCGCCTGCTGCCTGACGGCAATTGGCTGCTGATCGAGAATCACTGCCCGGTTTATGCCGCCGCCGCCCGTTGCCGGTCACTGTGCGAGGGGGAGTGCCGGCTGCTGGAGGAACTGCTGCAGCCGTTGGCCACGGTGGAGCGCACGGAACTGCGCCTGGACGGCTCACGCCGCTGCGCGTTCCGAATTTCCCGTGCAGCTGCGGATTCCCGGGTCCAGTCGCAGGATTCCGAAGGCCCTCTCTGATATAGTGCGCGCCATGTCTCCCCGCAATATCTTCAGTTATCCGAAATACTGGGCCGAGTGTTTCGGCACCGCCCCGTATTTGCCCATGTCCCGCGAGGAAATGGATGCTTTGGGCTGGGACAGTTGCGACATCATCATCGTCACCGCCGACGCCTATGTGGACCATCCCAGCTTTGGCATGGCGGTCATCGGCCGCTTCCTGGAGGCCCAGGGCTTCCGGGTCGGCATCATCAGTCAGCCGGGCTGGGAGAATGCCGAGGCTTTCAAGGTCCTGGGTCAGCCCAACCTGTTCTTCGGGGTGACCGGCGGTAACATGGACTCCCTGATCAACCGCTACACATCGGATCTGCGCCTGCGCAGCGAGGATGCCTACACCCCCAATGGCGAGGCCGGCAAACGTCCCGATCGCTCTGTGATCGTCTACAGCCAGCGCTGCCGGGAGGCCTATTACGACACACCCATCGTCATCGGCGGCATAGAAGCCAGCCTGCGCCGCATTGCCCAGTACGATTACTGGAGCGACAAGGTGCGCCGCTCGGTTCTGGTGGATTCCGGTGCCGACATTCTCCTGTTCGGCAATGCCGAGCGGGCGTTGGCGGAAGTGGCCCATGAGTTGTCCAGGGGGCGCAGGGTCAGCGAGCTGGCGTCGATTCGGGGTACCGCAGTATTGCTCAAGCAGCTGCCGGAGGGCTGGACCGAGATCGATTCCACCCGCATCGACTGGCCATCGCGCATCGACAGCATTCCCAATCCCTACGATTACCCCCATGACAAGCCGGCATCCAATGATGCGCGGATCGATCGGGAGGCTGCCACACCACTGCGCATCGTGCCCATGCCGCTGCAGCGCCAGGTGGCACTGGATGAGACCCGCACAGTCATCCGTCTGCCCTCCTACGGCAAGGTGCGCAATGATCCTGCTCTGTATGCCCATGCTTCCCGCATATTGCACCAGGAAGCCAATCCCTATAACGCCAAACCGCTGGTTCAGCGGCACGACACCCTGGATGTCTGGGTGAATCCCCCTCCCCTGCCTCTCACTACCGAGGAAATGGATGGCATCTTTGATCTGCCCTATCAGCGTCGCCCACATCCCTCCTATGGCAAGGCTCGGATTCCAGCCTACGACATGATCAAGACTTCGGTGAACATCATGCGGGGCTGTTTTGGCGGCTGTACATTCTGTTCCATCACCGAACACGAGGGCCGCATCATCCAGAGTCGCTCGGAGGAGTCGGTATTGCGGGAGATTGAAAAAATCCGTGATCAGGTTCCCGGATTCACCGGCACCATTTCAGATCTTGGCGGCCCGACCGCCAATATGTACCGCTTGAATTGCAAGGAACCTGAGATCCAGAAGACCTGCAAACGCCTGTCCTGTGTGTACCCCACCATCTGCAAGCACCTGAACACCGACCACAGCCACACCACCCGGCTGTATCGCAAGGCAAGGCAGATTCCCGGCATCAAGACGGTCGCCATAGCCTCCGGCCTGCGCTATGACCTGGCTCTGCGGGATCCGGAGTACGTTGAGGAACTGGTCACCCACCATGTGGGGGGCTACCTGAAAATCGCTCCGGAGCACAGCGAGGAAAAGACCCTGTCGAAAATGATGAAACCGTCAATCAGCGCCTATGACGAGTTCAAGAAACTGTTCGACAAATTCTCCAAGAAAGCCGGCAAGGAGCAGTACCTGATCCCCTATTTCATCGCCGCCCATCCGGGTTGCGAGGAAGAGGACATGGTCAAACTGGCCCAGTGGCTCAAGGCCCATGGCTTCAAACCGGATCAGGTGCAGACTTTTTACCCCTCGCCCATGGCCCTGGCCACGGCCATGTACTACTCCGGCAAGAATCCATTGCAGAAGGTCCGTTACAAGAGTGAGAGTGTACCGGTAGTCAAGGATCTGGCCCGTCGACGCCTGCAGAAGGCCTTTCTGCGCTATCACGACGAGAAGAATTGGCCGCAGTTGCGCGAGGCCCTGCGCAAGATGGGACGTGCCGATCTCATTGGCAACGGACCTCAACACCTGGTGCCCGACGACAAGCCGCTGCGGCGCAAACCCCTGCGGCGCCCCCAGCGGGGCCAGCGGGTCAGAACCCGCTGATGAGCTAGCGCCGCACCTCCAGATTCACCTCTTCCACGATCAGCCATCGCCCATCGCTCGAACGCAGCACCAGTCGCTTAAAGGTCTGGTCATTGTAGGTGGGCGATTCATAGGCCAGCCATAGAGTGACCTCCATGGTGTCTGGCTGTGCATCCAGCAGACTGAGCTCCGACATGGCCAGACGTATCCAGGTTGGCGAGGTCACGTTGCGACTGCGATTGGCGCGCCAGTCGGCAAGGGTGTCCTGATAACGTGGCTGAAAATCGGCATGGTAACTGGCAAAGTAGGCGTCCAGATCCTGACTCTGCCAGGCATCGATCCATGCGCTCAGACTGGCTTCGGCAACTGCCAGCGAAGGAACCGGTTCTGCAGGGCTCGGTGTACTCGATTGCACTTCCGTCGGTGGCGGTTCGGCTGGAGTGGCCGACGTCAGCGCAACAGTTTCTGGCGCAGCGGCAGGCTGCACCAGGGACCCGGCAATGGCTACAGGTGCCGTCTCCTCGGTTACAGCCTCTTCGGTTGCAGGCTCTTCCGTTGCAACCTCCGCGGTTACAGCCTCCTCGGTTACGGTTTCTTCGGTTACGGTTTCTTCGGTCGCAACCTCCGCGGACACGGCCTCTTCGGTTACGGTCTCTTCCGCAACAGGCTCCTCCAGTAACAGCTCATCCGGTGCATCGAGCGGTTCATACTGGGGCGTGGCCAGTTACTCGGCACTGATGCCGCGCTCCAGAGCCGTCACCAGAGCCAGGCCGGCATCGATGATGGGCTCCTCAATGTCTTCCACCGTGAAAACCACCGACGGCAATTCAGCAGCAGCCGATGCCTGGGCTGCGGGCTGCTGATCCACGAACGGGGAAGCCACCAAAGGGGCAGGCTCAGGGGCCTGTTGCACGCCGACGGCGGAACCGGATGCCAAAGGGGCCGATTGCCCTGTTTCATCGGTAGTGAGCTGGTATAAAAATCCGATGGACACGATGACGACGACTGCCAGAGCGGGGCCGACCAGCACCATGCGGTTCGCGGAATAAACCCTGTTGCCCTTCAGCAGGTCCGCCGACAACGGGGAATGACCGACAAGGGTCAGCAGTTCCTCCCGGGTAACCGGCGGTTGCTCCACCCTATCGCGCCTTGCGCTGGCCACCAGCTGGCACACGGCAGCCGCCGGACCTGGCAGTCCGCGGCTGAGCTTCTGCAACCAGGCCATGGCCTGGTTGTCCAGATGCACCGCCGGGCGGTCCACATGCCGGAAGTACTGCAGGACGAATTGGGTCAGACTGTCCCGGTCCAGGCTGGAGAGAATGAAGCTGTGGGTCACATGCTGCAGCAGCGGTTTGAATTTCTCATCCGCCAGCAAACGGTTGTCCAGGCTGGCTTCACCGCACAGCACAATACTCAGCATGCGATGCTGATCCTGCTGAATCTGGGTCAGTCGGTATAATTCCTGCAAGGTGGCATCACTGTAGCGATCACACTCATCGAACAGCAGGACAAGCTGTTTCTGCGTCTCACCTTCGGCCTGAAACCGGTCTTCCATTTGCCGGGCAAAATTGAAACTCTCCGGCAGGTTCAACCGTTTGGCCACGGCTGCACGCAGTTCCTCAGGGGTATCGAAGGGGTAGTCGAAGAAGATGGCGTCCATGCCTTTGTGCTGCAGAAACAGGGCGAGTTTTTCACACAGGGTGGTTTTGCCGGTGCCGGTCTTGCCGGTGATTTTGACAAATACCTCGGGGCCCGAAAGGGCCTGGAAAACCCGCTGCAGCACAGGATGATAGGGCCCTTCACTGAAATAAAACGGATCGTCGCGCATGTCGGAAATATCGTCGGGTGGGTACGCTTATCGGGGCCTAGTATACGCCGGCAGGTTGCAAGCTCAACCGGCTTGTTCAGGGTTTTTTCGATGCCTGCTCCAGAATGCTCGCCATCACCTCCAGGTTGCGCTTTTTGAGCGCCGCCTGGGCAAAATCTTTTTTGGTTTTCGCCGGCTGCTTTCTTGCTGGCGACTGCCCGGCATCCGTCTCCCCGCCTGCCAAGGCCGCTGGCGACGGGTGATCCAGATGGTATTCAACATGGGAAAGAATGCCACGCAGTATGTTCATTTCCATGGTATCGAGACGGATACGGCCAAATAGCCGGCGCAGCCTTTGCATGAGCTGGCGCGGATTGTCCGGATCGTGGAACTCTATCCTGACAAGCACCTTCTCGAGGTGTTCAAAAAAGTGTTCTACCTGCTCCCCGGTTGCCATCTCCAGGTCCCAGTAGTCCTCTTCAGCGGCATTACGGGTGGCGGAATCCCTGAGAAAACGGCGACGCAGTTCATAGCAGATAACCATGACCGCTGCGGCCAGATTCAGAGAACTGTAGTCGGAGCTGGCGGGAATTTGCACATGGTAATGACAGAGCTGGAGCTCTTCATTGGTCAACCCGCTGTCCTCGCGACCGAACACCAGGGCCACCCTGTTACTTCTGGATGATTTGTGCACCAGCTCTGCACTTTCCTCGGGCATGACAAGTTTCAGAGGAATACTGCGCGACCTGGCACTGGTACCAATAATGAGCCCGCAGTCGGCCACGGCCTCCTGCAGACTATTGCAGACCACGGCCTGATCCAGAATATTCAGTGCCGATGCGGCCCTGCCTACTGCCACGCCGCTGGGGAACTGCTGCGGCTGCACGAGCCACAGATTGGCCAGTCCCATATTCTTCATGGCACGGGCCGCTGCACCAATATTGCCGGGGTGCGAGGTATTGACCAACACGATGCGGATGGAGCTGAAATCGGGTTCTGCGGACAAGTCGGGAGATCTCCGGTGACGGTCGGTGCCGGGCGATTATATCAGCATTGTCCGCTGATTCATGGAGATGGGCATGACTCATTCTCCACCGGGGGTTTCTTTGTTATGATTGCGCCACCTCGGAAAACCCGGGCGATCACCCTGCCCAGCGACCGGCAGGCGTATTTACCAGTCGGAACTCCAATTAGCATGCATCCCTTGATCAATCTAGCCCTGCGCGCCGCCCGTGATGCGGCTGAAGTCCTCGCTCAACAGGTTGATCGCCTGGATCGGGTCTCGGTGCTGGAGGACTCCCCCGGCTGCTTGCTCACCTCCACCGACAAGGATGCCGAGCGCTCGATCCTCTACCATCTGCAGAAGGCCTACCCGGATCACAGCTACCATACACGGGTGGCGGGTTTGATCCAGGGCAAGGATCCCCAGGTGGTGTGGTATATCGACCCGGTCGCCGGCAATCGCAATTTCATGCGGGGCTTGCCGGGTTTTTTGGTGTCCATCGCTGCCCAGGTGGATGGCAAGCTGGCCCATGCCGTGCTCATCGATCCTCTGCAGGATGAAGAATTCACCGCCAGCCGGGGTGCCGGTGCCATGATGAACAGCCGGCGCCTGCGGGTGACCACCCGGGACAAACTGGAGGGTGCCGTGGTAGCCCTGGAACCCGCTGTCGACCCTGCCCATTTGCAGGAATTCGCTGCCCTCCAGTCACGGGTTGCTGAAGTCGGTGCCAGCTGGCGGACCAGCGGTTCGGTCACCCTGGATCTGCTCTATTCCGCCGCCGGGCGTCTTGATGGCGGCTGCTCTCCGAACCCGGGTCGTTTGCCCGTGCTGGCGGCCGCCCTGGTGTTGCAGGAGGCTGGTGGTCTGTTGAGTGACAGCACCGGCAGCCCGGACTTCCACAGTGGCGATCGACTGGTATTTGGCAACCCCAAGTGTTTCAAGCACCTGCTGAAAATGCATACCCGCTGAGTCAGCGCCTGGATCGCTAGGGGGCGCGGAACAGGTTGCGGATGCTGGACAGAACTGAAGTTGGTTTGGCGCGGTGGGCTGTTGCAGGGGATTCGGCAACAGGTGGTACGGCAGTCAAGGGCGACTCCGCGGACTCAGTCAATGTCAGACTCTTGTCCTCCACCATTGCGCGAGCTCCGGACCCTGCCGGTTGCCGTGGCGGTGTCTGGTCGACTTCAACCTGCAAGCCATCGGTCAGATCCAGTCGATTGTTGGCCTCCTGGAAAGCCAGCATCTCCATACAAATGGCATTGTATTCTTCGGCGGTCAGCAGGTCCGGCTGTTCCTTCATATTGAGGGTGAAGTGACGGTCATTTGCTGCTGACAGATAATGCAGATTTTTCTTGTTGGGCAGCAACAGGCCTTCCCGCTCCGCAACCTCGTACAGCGGTGTACCCCGCAACGGGATATAGGGGAAGAAGAAGAAATGCTCCGGCGCAATCCGTTGATTGAGCTTGAGGGTTTCACGCATATTGGCGGCGGTTTCCAGCGGCATGCCGACGATATTGAAGGTCAGACGGTTGATGCCGGCTTTCTTGCAGTTGTCCGCCGCCTCGATGATCTGCTGGTTTTTCATGCGACGGCCAAGCATCTTGCCCCGGTACTCCTCATCGCCACTTTCGATACCGAACCAGATGGTATGGCAGCCGGCATCGGCAGCGGTGCGGCAGAATGCCTCGCTCATCACTTCCACCCGGGAGTTGATGGAGAACGGCAGGCGCACCTGTTCTTTGTAAAGTTCGAAGAAAACATTCACGAATTTGAGATTGGACAGGAACAGTTCATCCCAGAACTCGAAATAGCCCACACCGTAGGTATCCCGCAGACGTATCAGTTCATTCACCATGGCCTGGGGGTCGTATTTACGCAGGAAAGTTTTCTTGCTTTTCCAGCCTTCCAGGATCGGGGTGTTGCAGCAATAGGTGCAGCGGTAGGGGCAGCCGCGACCGGTCATTACCGGCAGTACCAGCACGCCCTGGGGACCGAATATGGAGGAATTGACGTCCTGGAATCCATCGGCCTTGGCAAAGATTTCATAGTCCGGGAATGGCAGAGCGGCCAGATCCCCGTTCTGGTGGGGTTCGGTCTGATAGACCGATCCATCCACCAGCTTCTCCCACATGCCATCCGCCGGTCCGTCCTTGAGACCCCGCAGGTGCTGGACGATATTCCCCATGGCGTACTCGCCATCCCCCACGCAGATATAGTCCACATTGGGGTTGTCGATGGTCTGCTGCTGGGACAGCATGGCCTGGTAACCGCCGATCAGGATCGGCACGTCGGGCATGAGCTGTTTGAGGGCCTCGAAGTACGGTTCCATGGGATGCCAATGGGGGCTCATCACCGAGAACGCCAGCAGGTCGGGATGCTGGGCCGCGATGCGCTGGGCGTAGTTGGCGGGCGAATATTGCTCCGCGTCCCGCAGTATCAGGATCGGGTCCAAGGCCACGTCTACCCAGGGAAAATCCCGCTTCAAATAGGCCGACATGGCCGCAATGGGCATGGCGATTTCATTGCCGTCCGGCGAATAGAAACTGAATACGACCCGCAGGCGCTCCTTGGCAACCTTACCAAACCAACGGGATTTGTCCTGCGGGTAAGGAGGACGCTCGGTACTGATGGCTATGACGTCGGCTTTTGAATTCATTAGACTGCGTCGCTGCACACGGTGGACCCGGTATGGCTCCTGTCGGCCGTGGCGCGCGGAAGTATACCATCGATCAGATTTTTTTGGCATGATGCCCCTCCTCGCACCCTGTGCGCAGCCTATGCCCACACTCAGGATCAGGGAATGTACCGATGGACGCACTGCAAGCCTTGCATAACAGAACATCTGTTCCCAAACTGGGGGACCCGGCGCCAACGGCTGACCAGTTGCAGGCCATTTTCCGAGCCGCCCTGCGTGCCGCGGATCATGGTGTCCTGCGCCCCTGGCGCTTCCTGGTCATTCGCGGCGAAGCCCTGGGCAGACTGGCAGACCTGTTCGCACAGGCCACGGAGGCCGACACACCCGACTGCGATCCCCTGACCCTGGAGGCCGCACGGGCCAAGGCCTTGCGGGCACCGGTCATCATCGTCACCATCTGCCGGCACAGGGAATCCCCCAAGGTGCCGTTGCTGGAACAACAGATTTCCGCCGGTGCCGCCACCCAGAACATGTTGAACGCGGCGTTTGCCCTGGGCCTGGGTGCCATGTGGCGCACCGGACCCTTTGCCACCCACCCCCTGGTCATGAAGGGCTTGGGGCTGGCTGACCATGAGACCATCATCGCCTTCCTGTACCTGGGCAGCATCGAGGGCGGCACCAAGCGGTTAGTCGCGCTGGATACCGATGCCTTTTTTCAAAACTGGTAAACCGTCGGGGGAATGACCCGTGAAACTGCAGTGCTGGAAATGCGGTAATCGATTGAAGGATGTGATGCTGCCCTTGTCCCGCTACGAGGAATGCAGCGTCTGCAAGGCAGATCAGCATGTCTGCATGATGTGCCGTGAATACGACCCTGCAGTGGCGGACGCCTGTCGCGAGGACCGGGCGGAATTCGTCCTGGACAAGGACAAAGCGAACTTCTGCGATTTTTTCAAACCCCGGGCCAACGCCTATCGCAAGCCGGATGATGCCGCCGCCCGGGCGGCGCGGGCCAAACTGGCGGAGTTGTTTGGCGAGGCGCCACCGACAGCCGACGAGCCTGCGGCTACGACGCCCCAGACCGAAGCGGAGCGAGCCCTGGCTGAGCTCAAACGCCTGTTCGGCGATTCATGAGCAGTATGCGAACCACGGTTTTCTCCACTCCCGTCCTGACCCCGTTATTGCGTTGGCTGTCGATCGCCATATTGGCCCTGATCGGCTGGA
>JBJOHV010000050.1:0-10734 GCA_046047495.1 Pseudomonadota bacterium
ATGTCAAGTGCTGCGACAAATCTAATGTCTCTAGGCCAGATTGTCGAATCAAAGCAGCTCAGTGGCGAATGCATTGATTGGTTTGTAAGTCAGGAAAAGTGGCTTGAGGCGGCGGGCTTAGCTGGACCGTTCCTATCTATGCTAATTACTACTGGCGAATTGGCTAGTGTCTTTTCAATAATTCCACGGTTAAGTGACTGCGTGATAGAGTCTGGTGATCAAGTCATGGAAGCCATGGCATCTAACTTCTTAGCATATGCCCTTTTTCTAAATGGTAAAGAAGCAGAGGCTCGAGTGCTATTTGAGGCTGCAGATAAGGTATTGCTTAATCATATACCTGAAACTCCAATATCTTTTCCAACGGTTAGTTCGTACTACTGTAAATTTTTGCTGGACATCGGAGAACCACTTAACGCTCTGAGCCGATGTGTAACTACATTTGCCTGGCGTGCGCGTTCATCATGGCAAGTTTCTATTGATACAACTTCGCTAATAGCTTCCGACATGATGGTATTGGCACTAGTGTTTCTTGAGATGGGAGACTTCGTTAACAGCAGACTTTATATGGATAGACAGATCGAACTATTCAAACATGCGGATGAGTGGCTATATCTGCCAACAGGTCTCAATTATCGAGCAAGATTTTTCACAAAAACTAAAGAATATGATTTGGCGGAGAAGGATCTGGAAGCAGCGTTGAGCATATCGCTGCGAACCGGAGCGTTATTCGAACAATGGGAGACCTATTTGAGTTACGCCAAAATCTATTTTGAGAAAAAGGAGTTTGAAAAGTCTTTACAATACTTGGATAAGGCATTGGGGTTGCCGGGGATGCACATGTATAAATTCCGCGATGCTGAAATTGCCAATCTGAAAAATGCCATAAGTACCAGCATGACTGATCAGCAGTCGGGTAATTGATTTCCCCGATTAGAATGGGTAAAAGGTTGTGATGGTGCCCAACATCCCGCTGACCAATGGTACGGAATTCAGTTCCGCCCTCGCCCTCCATCGCCAGGGCAACCTCCAGCAGGCGTCGGAAGCCTACGCCCGCATTCTCGCTGAAAATCCCCACTACACCCCTGCCCTCAACAATCTCGCCGTCATCGCCCGGGACATGGGCCGCTTCGACATGGCCCTAACCCTGTTGAAGGAGAGCCTGCGCATCGAGCCGGGCAATGCGGACGTGCTCGGCAACGCCGGCGTGATCGCCCTGCAATTGAAGAAGTTTGCCGAGGCGGAGCGCTATCTGCGGGAGGCGCTGGTGCACAAACCGGGGCAGCCGGAGCTGCGACTGCAGTTGGCCATGGCGCTTTACGGCCAGGAGCGCTTCGCCGATGCCGCCAGCATCTTCAAGGCACTGCTACGCCAGCAACCCCGTAATTTTGACCTCTTGTACAACCTCGGGGTGATTGCCAATCGGCGGGGCGATGATGAAGAGGCCCTGGATTATTTTCACAAGGCCCTGCATGTGCGGTCCGGCGACAGCCCGGTGCTGAACCAGATCGCCGAGATCTGGCTCAAGCGGGGTTATCCGGAGCGGGTGCAGCATTTTCTCGATCTGTCCCTGGCCAGCCCGGTCATGAACAACCGGGCCCTGGCCCTCAGGGCGGTGGCGCTCAATCTGGCGGGCAACGAGGCGGAGCTGCAGGCGCTGTATTCCTATCCCAAGCTACTGCAGGTCAATCAGGTGTCGGTGGCCGATGAGTTTGGCTCGGTGGCGGAGTTCAATCGGCGGCTCATCGCCTGCCTGGATGCCAGAGTGGCCATGGATGCGGACCCCGCCGGCCAGGCCACGGTAAACGGCCTGCACAGTGCCTCCATCACCCACATCGACGATCCGGCGATGGTCGAGATGAACCGCCTCATCATGTCCGGGTTCCAGCGCGCGGTAGCCATCGCCAGGGATTGCAAGGGGCATCCCTGGGCCGACTGGATTCCCGACGATGTGTTGATTGATTCCTGGACCATCCGCCTGCGGGCCGGCGGCTATCAGCGCGCCCACATCCATCCCCGCGCCTGGCTCAGCGGTTGCTATTACGTGCAGGTGCCGGAGGCCGTCACCGACGATGCGGAAGCGCGGCCGGGCTGGATTGCCTTTGGTACGCCGGATGAGGTCTACAGGGTGAGCCAGCCCCTGGCCCTGCATGCCCACCGGCCCCGGGCGGGCGACCTGGTTACCTTCCCCTCCTACTTCTGGCACCACACGGTGCCGTTCCAGTCGGCTGAGGAACGCATCAGCCTCGCTTTCGATATCGTGCCGCGCTGAAGGGCCCGATGCTCCCGGCTGAATCCTGCGCAAAAAAAAGCCCTCGTAGCGAGCTCGCTGCTACGAGGGCATCATCACCCTGGTGCACTGGAGGGACGAGGGCATCAAGTGCAAAACCGATGGGGGAGAGAGAGTACCGGCTTGCTGCCATCCGTTTCCAGATGCACTGATCTCTTTAATGCACGGGCCGTGCCAATTTCCTGAAAACCGGATCGAGTGAGTCGCCGGGCCTGAAAAACAAGGGTTTTTTCACGGTAGGCGGTTGGGCGGGCCTGGCAGTAGCTGCCCGGGTTGGGGATCGGTGATGAACCACCGTGACTCAAACCCGGGCATGCTGCCTGCTTTTAGTGCGCAAGGCCTGCGCGGTGATCCCGCCTTATTGCGCCGGCGGGGGTGGCGGACGACGGCCGGGTCCCGGACCCTGCCCGGCCGGTGGCCGGCCCATCTGCTGACGCCGTTCCTGCATGGCCTTGCGCTCTTCCTCACTCATGTTTTCAAAGCGCTCACGGGCCTGTTCGCGGCGGGCCTGGTTCTGCTCGCGCATCGCCGCCCGCTCCTCTTCGCTCATGTTCTGGAACTGCTCCCGCCGCTCCTGCATGCGGGCTTCCCGCTCGGCACGCCGTTGCTCCTGGGTGGCCTGGGCATCGGCGCTGGGTTCCTGTGCCGCAGCCAGAGCGGGGGCGCCGAGCATAAGCACCGCAGATACCAGAGCACCTGCCACTGCATTCATTCTGTTCATCTACTGCCTCCTTAATAAGTTTCACCATCCCTGGTGAAGACTGATCCTTGTCTCATATAACGCAGTCACCACCGTGCGGTTGACAGCCAGTTGCTTCACATCATCCACGTGATCCCCTATAGTGCGGGGCCAGTGAAGCGCAGGCTTCAATTCCGCAGGTGCCCTTGGCCATGAACAGACTGCCCACCAACATACAGCTCTGGTTGCCCCTGGGACTGTTGGCCTTTTTGGGCGGCATGGTGACCTTTGGTCTGGTGTCCGGGGAGATGACCGGGCGTGCGGAAGCGGAGATCAACGCCCGCATGGAGCAAAGCTTCCAGTCCGGCTTCGAGCAGGGCTATGCCCGCGGGGTGGCGGAAAGCCCCAGCATCAGCAGCGAGCAGGCCACCCTCAACATCATCTCCGGGCAGACCTTCCTCAACCGCCTGGAGATCGAACTGAAAGCCATCGCCCGGGCTACCAATGCCATCGACTTCACCTACGGGGAAGTGGGCCTGGAACGCCATCGGGAATCCTCCCTGGCGGTGGGGGAAGCCCTCGCCTATCAGGCCGGCAATCTGCTGTATGTGATTCAGAACGAGTCCGTTTCCGCCAACCTGCAACGCGCCACCATCTCGGTGACCCGTATCACCATTCCCCAGGGTTGACTCAGCGGGGTGGCAGGGACAGGCGGAACACATCCCGCTGTTCATTGCCGATCAATACGCTGTCAGGGTCATTCCAGGTGATGGCCTCCGCCTGCTGAACGGTGCGGGTATCCAACGGTATGCGAATGGCGGTGGAACTGAGCCAGCGATCCGAGCCGTCGACCGGCTCGGCAAACACCCACAGGTCCGTATAGGACAGCACCGCCAGCCGGGTGCCGTCGGGTGACACCTCGGCGCCGGTGGCGGAGGTTATCTCCCCATGGGTATCCACCAGGGTCAGCACATTGTCCTGACCGGTGTGGCGGGTATCCAGCCGGTACAGCTTGGCACCCGCTTCCCCCTGGTGGGGCAGTCGGCTGCTGCGGTGCTTGCTGATGAGATAGAGAGTCCCGCGCCAGGCGAACAGGCTTTCACTGTCCATGTCCCAGCTGGGATCGGGGTAATCCGTCTGATCGGGATACACCACCGGATAGGCCTGCCGGACCACCGCGCCGTCGGCGCTGCGGGGGTCGGGCTCCGGCACGGCATAGATCACCAGGTCGCGACGGGCGTTGCCGTTGTTGCCGACATCGGCGATATACAGGGTGTCATCCACCACTGTGATGTCTTCCCAATCCACGTTGCCGGCGCCGCTGACCTCGAAGCCCTGCCACTGACGTTTTCCGCGCTCGGCCGTTTCGCCATAGAAGTCCTGTTGGGCCTGGTCGGGAATGATCAGCCTGCCGCTGCCATCGACGGCGAACAGCCGGGCGCTATCACCGCTGTCATTGTGCACCCAGTACACATCCGGATGGCGCTGGCTTTTCGCCATGCCGCTCATTTCCTCCACCGGCTCGCCCAACACGCGGGTAAAGGCCTGCGGGCTTGAACCAGGATCAGCCGCCTGGATCGGCAACGACAGCATCACGCTTGCTGTTGAGGTGAGCACAGCCAGCAGAACCAACCGCCAACGCGTTTTCATATCCATCCTTTGTATCCCGACCGATCGTGCATGTGCAGAAACTGTAACACCAACTAGGTGCGGCAGCCCATTTTATTGCACCGTTCTGATCTTTCTGCCCCGGCACCAAAATCGGACACTCCGATGTGCTGCTCCAGTGCGGTGCCAAACCTGTCATGTGTCACATTTTTTTGCACTGTTTTTTTACTTTTGTCGCAAATTTCTGCCCGGTTTTGCGTCACAACACATTTTCCAGAGTGGCCCGTGTACGGCTATCGAGTCTGGCGCAGTTTTTGCTCCAGGGCTTTTAGCCTGTGATGTGAGAGACAGCACCCCCAACCTGCTTTCTATCTACGTCGTTCTGACCCATCGCAAGCAACACGTTCAGATCACTATCAAGGAGCCATTGAATGAAAGCGAAGAAGATGCAACGCACCGAACTCTTGTTGGCATCATGCCTGCTGTCCGCCGGGTTTGCCCCCAACGTCCTGGCCCAGGCCATCGCGGAAGCCGAACCCGATGTCAGCGAAATTCTTGTCACCGGCACCCGCCGCACGGGCATGGCGGTGTTCGACAGCCCGGCACCGGTACAGCTGGTTAATTCCGAAGCGCTGGCAGAGAGCGGCGCGCCTGATCTCATGAACGCCATTGCCACCCAGGTGCCGTCCTACAACGCCAATCAGCGCGGCACCGACATGGCGAGCCAGACGCTCACCGCCAGCATGCGGGCGCTCTCAGCCAATCATGCCCTGGTGCTGATCAACGGCAAGCGACGCCATATCACGTCCAACGTCGGCGCCAGCAGCGGTGCGGCGGCAGCCGACCTGTCCTTTGTTCCTTCGTCCGCCATCAACCACCTGGAAGTTCTAACCGACGGCGCCGCGGCACTGTACGGCTCCGATGCCATTGCCGGCGTGATCAACATCATTCTCAAGGATGACAACACCGGTGGCAGCTTCCGCTCCAATGTCTCCGAATATGTGGACGGCGGCGGCTTCACCACCAATCTGCAGGGCAACTACGGCTTTGGCAGTGACGACGCCTTCCTCAACCTGAGCATGGAGGTGGAGGACCGCGATACCGTGACCCGGTCCGTGGTGTATGGCCCGGCCGTGTGCGTCGCCAATCCCGACGAGTGCCGCGCGCGTCTCGCCAATGGCACACCCAGCGGCTGGTCGGTGAGCAGTGCCTACCGTACCTATCTGTTGCGCGACAGCAATATGCGCTTCCATCCGGAATACCCCGCCATGAACCATGTCGGTGATCCACCGGAAATCAGTCGCCGCACTGCCTTCTACAATGCCGGGGTCCGGCTTGGCGATGATCTCGAGTTTTACAGCTTCGGCAGCCTGGGCAGCAAGGAAGCCGCCTCCCTGGAAACCTATCGCAGACCCTCACAGGACGGCGGAGTGGACGTCAACGGTGACGGCGACCGCAATGACGTCACGGCCGACGGCACACCGGAGAACATGATCAACAAGTACCCCTACGGATTCAGCCCCATGGAGGAATCCGACGAAACCGACTATTCGGTCACGATGGGTTTGTCCGGCGAGAATTCCGGCTGGTTGTGGGACGTGGCCACGGTGTACGGCAGCAACGAAATGGATGTGTACACCACCAATTCCATGAACTTCACGATCTGGAATGAAACCGGTGCGTCACAGGAGGATTTCTACGATGGCAGCTATTTCGCCAAGCAGTGGACCACCAGCCTGGATGCCAGCAAGGAGTTCGACATCGGCCTGGCACTGCCCATGACCTTCGCCACCGGTCTTGAATACCGCGAGGATCAATACGGCATCAAACCCGGTGAGCCCGCCTCCTATTACGGCGCGGGTGCTTCATCGTTCCCCGGCTACAACCCGGACGTGAACACCGGCTCCTACCAGCGTGACAGCTATGCCACCTTTGTGAACTTCATCCTGCTGCCGACGGACAGCTGGCTGGTGGACCTGGCGGTGCGCTTCGAGGATTACAGTGATTTTGGCAACGAGACGGTCGGCAAGATCACCACCCGCTACGATTTCACCGACAGCATCGCGGTTCGCGGCACCATCAGCACCGGCTTCCGCGCACCCACCCTGGGTGAAGGCTTTTATTCGGCGGTGAACGTGGGTCCCACCAGCGCCAGACCTCAGCTGCAACCTAACAGTGAGGCGGCGGCGGCATTGGGATTCGGCGCCGGGCTGCAACCGGAAACCTCGGAAAACCTGAGCCTGGGTCTGGTGTTGCGTCCCATGAGTGGCCTGACCAGCACCATCGATGCCTATCAGATCACCATCGCGGACCGCATTCAGCTGGGCAGCTTCAGCTTCTCCACCAGCCAGGGCACCAACACGGTCACGGGACGCACCACCGGCTCCTATAACAACATCCTGCCCGATCCCGCCGACACCGATGGCAACGGCACGCCGGATGACAGCTACAACGAGGCACTGGGCCGGGCACTGGTGGATTTCGGCTACATCGGTGTGTGGAATGATCCGGCGGCACCTGGCGGCTCCCTGGACGCAACCGCCCGCGCCAACCTCTCCGTGTCCATCTTCAACAACTCGCTGGAAACCCGAACCAGCGGCATCGACTGGGTGACCACCTACAACTCCGGTTTTGATTGGGGCACCATCAACTGGACCATGGCCGCCAACTACAACAAGACCGAGGTGCTCAGCGCCAAGGCGGCGCCGGCCAGCCTGGGTGGTGCCACGATGTACAGCGAGGTGTCCCTGCTGAACCAGGAGACCGACAGCCCGGAGTACCGGCTCAACCTGGGCGCACGCATCAACGTGGGTGAGTTCTCCATCAACATTCGGCAATCGTTCTACGGTGACCAGTACACATTGTCCAGCGCCTCCGGCCTGCCGCAATCGGTACGCGACACACTGGAACTGGTGCAGGTGGGAAGCGGCACCTACTACAAGAACGCGATCGGCACACTGGCTATGACCAACGTGGAGGCCACCTGGATGCCCACCGACAGCCTGCGTCTGGGCCTGGGTGTGGACAACCTGTTCAATGAATACCCGGGCAAGACTCCACAGGCCATCTGGGACTACAACGAAGAGCGCTATGCCAACACCAACCGTCAGTACCTGAATGGCAGCCCCGTGGGTTACTTCGGCTCCCGCTGGTTCGCCAAACTCTCCTACGAGTTCTGATATGAACCCACTTCATCAACACTCTTCAGGAGAACCACAATGAACCCGATAATGAGCCGTCGCCGCCTGCTTGCAGGCGGCGGATTCCTCGCCGGCGCCGCCTTGGTGCAAACTGTGACAGGTGGCTCTGTCAGCCTGGTCAATTCCGCTTTCGGCAACCTGTCCGCACCGGCAACCCCCATCCGCATGTCGTCCAACGAAAATCCTTTCGGTCCATCGAAGCTGGCCATCGACGCCATGCAGGCGGCCTTCAAGGAAAGCAATCTCTACGGCGGCATCACCAATCAGGTGCTGGAGTTGCTGGCCCGCATCGAGGGCGTTGCGCCGGACAACATCACCATCGGTGCCGGATCCGGCGAAATACTGCAGGCCGCCGGTGTGCTGGCGAGCCGCGAACCCGGCTCGATCGTGGCGCCCTATCCAACATTCGGGCAGTTGATCCGCACCGCCGAGAGCCTGGGATCTGAAATCATCAACGTGCCCGTGGGGGAGGACATGCACATCGATCTGAGTGCAATGTATGCCGCCATTCGGCCCGACACACGCATGGTGTACCTGTGCAATCCCAACAACCCGATTCCCTCCATCATGGAGAAGACGGCGCTGGAGGACTTTGTGCGCACCGTGGCCCGCGACCGGCTGGTATTCATCGACGAGGCCTATTACGAATATGTCAGCAATCCCGACTTCAGCAGCATGATGCATCTGGTGGCGGAGGGGGTCGACAATGTCATCGTGGCCCGCACGGCGTCCAAGATCCATGGCTTTGCGGGATTGCGGATCGGCTTTGGCTTTGCGCATCCGGAGGTCATCGCCCGCCTGAACCAGGTGAAAACCGGCAGCATTAACATACTGGCCCAGCATGCCGCCCATGTGGCCTATCAGGACAAGGAGTTCCAGGATTTCTCCCGCGCGAAGAACAAGGAAGGCCTCGCGCTGGTGGAAGGCATGTGTGACGAACTGGGCCTGCGCTATGTAAAATCCAATGCCAATTTCGCGTTCATCGAAACCGGCATCGAGGTGGAATCGTTCCGGCAGACCATGCGGGATCACAACATCCTGGTGGGCCGAGCCTTTGCACCCTACACCACCTGGGCGCGGATCAGCATGGCCAAGCCGGAGGAAATGGCCTACTTCGTGCAGACCTACAAACAGCTATACGGCTAGCGCCAGGTAAACCACGTTGCGGCTGCTGGCTGCCGCGAGCACAAAAAAGGCCGGTACTGGGAAGTACCGGCCTTTTTCATCGTCAATGCTTTGCTCAGATCGCGTAGGCCGGCTCATCGGTCTCCACCGGCTCTTCACCATAACCCAGCAGGTCGTGCAGGATCAGGTACAGTGCCGGCACCAGGAACAGGGTGATCAGGGTGGCGAACAGCACGCCCCAGGCCAGGGAAATGGCCATGGGAATGATGAAGAACGTGGCCGGGCTGGCGGTGACCATCAGGGGCACCAGGCCGATGAAGGTGGTGGCCGACGTCAGGAAGATGGCGCGGAAACGGCCCACACCGGCGGAGGTCACGGCCCGCTCGATGTGATAACCCTCGGCCCGCAGGCGATTGACGTTGTCCACCAGCACCAGGCTGGCATTCACCACCACACCGCTGAGGGCGATGATGCCCAGCAGGGAGAAGAACACCAGGTCCGCCCCCATGATGAAGTGCCCGATGATTGCACCGATGGCCCCGAAGGGGATCACACTCATGATGATCAACGGCTGCATGTAGGACTTCAGGGGAATGGCCAACAGGGCAAAGATGATCAGCATGGCCAGCGGGAAAGTGGAGAACAACTGGGCCAGGGACTGCATCTGCTGTTCACCTTCACCGCCGACGACCATTTCGACGTCCAGGTCCCGGGCCCAGGCATCGCGGTATTTGGCGATGATCTCACGGCGTATTTCTTCCGGCTTCACCACCGTGCGGTCGATATCGGCCCGAACGGTGATGACACGGCGACCGTCCTGCCGGTTGATGGAGGAGTAGCCGTTACCCAGGGAGTATTCCGCCACGCTGGTGAACGGCACCTCGGCGCCGGACGGCGTGCGGATCAGCAGATTCTCCAGATTGCCGAGGGAGCGGCGCTCGTGCTCCGGGTAGCGCACCATGATGCGGATGTCATCGGAGCCACGCTGAATACGCTGCGCCTCGGCTCCGTAGAATGCCTGTCGAACCTGGGTGGCCACATCGTTGAGTTGCAGACCCAGCAGCTTGCCCTGTTCCAGCAGGGAAATCTGCACTTCCTGCTTGCCGGCCCGGAAGGAGTCGCTGATGTCGAACACCCCGGGGTAGCGACCCAGCTCCGCACGCAGATCGGCGGCAGCCTGCTTGAGGTTGTCCTCGTCACGGCCTTCCAGTCGGAAGTTGATGGCATCCCCGGCGGAGAAGGTGTCGGACACGAAGGTCAATTCCAGGGCATCGGGTATGGTGCCCACCTTGTCGCGCCAGCGGTCGCGCACCTGGGCCGAACTGATCTGCCCGCGGTCGAAGAACGGGGTCAGGTTCATCACCACCTCCGCGATATGGCTGCCACCGGTGCTGCCCCGGCCCTGGGGCGGACCGCCACGGGCAGCCCGCTGACCGATGATGGTGAGAATGCTGTCCACCGCACGCTCGGTGGTCTGGGGTGCGATGCCCGCAGCCTTGAGTTCCACCAGTTCCTGTTCCAGCTCGGCGGCCAGCTCCAGCGCCGCCCGTTCCATTTTTTCCACGGCCTCCTCGGTGACCACCACGGCCACGCCATCAGGCATCTGCACGCTGGCATAGATCACATCACCTTCCACGGCCGGCATGAACTGGAAGATCACCCGGCCGCTGATCAACAGCGCCGCGGTCAGGATGATGATACCGGTGGCCGCCGCCCAGGTTGCATAGCGGTACTTGAGGACTTTTACCAGGGCGTGGCGGTATGTATGCTTGGCAAAGCGCTCCATGCTGCGGGCGATGCTGGCCTGGAAGCGCTGCCAATACTTCACGAAAGCG
>JBJOHV010000051.1:0-4981 GCA_046047495.1 Pseudomonadota bacterium
CGCCCGCCATGGCTGACGGCGCCGAATGTCTGGCGGTCGCCACCCTGGACGAAGTGGTACGTCTGCAACTGGTCGCCGCCGGTACGCGCATCCTGTTGCTGCAGGGCTTTCGCAACCGCGATGAGCTGGCCTTTCTGATCGAGTCCGGTGTGGAGTTCGTGCTCCATTGCGACCGGCAGCTGGCACTGCTGAAGGCCTATCTGCGGGATCAGCCCCGCTGTCGGTTTACGGCCTGGCTGAAAGTGGACACCGGCATGCACCGCCTCGGCTTCGATCCGGCAGCCGTGGCGCAGCCCCTGGACTTTCTGCAGAACTGTCCCCAGCTGGACTCGATGGTGCTGATGTCCCATTTTGCCTGTGCCGACGGCACTTCAGAGGTCGAGCTGGCCATGACCCGCCGGCAGCTGGCGACCTTTGAAGCTCTGCTGACCCAGGCCCGCCAACATGGCAGGCCCGGGATCGCAGCCAGCATGGCCGCCTCCGCCGCCATCCTCCGACACCCTGCCGCCCATTTCGATTACCTGCGCCCCGGCATCATGCTGTACGGATGTTCGCCCTTCGACGACGTCACCGGGCTGCAATTGGGGCTGCGTCCGGTGATGTCACTCTTTGCCCGGATCATGGCCATCAGGGACGTCGCCGCCGGCGAGACCATCGGCTACGGCGGCAGTTTCGTATGCCCCACTGCCATGCGCATCGGCGTGGTATCCATCGGCTATGCCGACGGTTATCCGCGGGCGGCGCGCAATGGCACACCGGTGGTCCTGCACCTGGCCCATGGCACCCGACGCACCGGGTTGGCGGGCCGGGTCTCCATGGACATGATCACCATCGATCTGACCGGCATGGACGATGTGGAAGTGGGGGACCGGGTCGAACTGTGGGGCGACCAATTGTCCGTGGACGAAGTGGCCCGTCATGCCAACACCATCTCCTATGAGTTGCTGTGCAAGGTTACCCGGCGTGTCACGTATTTCTACAACTAACATGACAGGCTTCCTATGGCCAAGACAAAAATAGCATTTGTCTGTGTCGACTGTGGCGCCGAACACAGTCAGTGGCAGGGGCAGTGCGCGGCCTGCAAGGCCTGGAACACACTCAGCGAAGTCAGCCTGGGCGGCGGTGGGTCGCCGGCGGCCAAGGCGGATTTCCGCCGCAAGGGTTACAGTGGACAGACCAGTCAGGTGCAGCAGCTCACCGATATCGACCTGGTTTCCCAGCCCCGTCTTGCCACCGGCCTCGAGGAGCTGGATCGGGTGCTGGGCGGCGGTCTGGTACCCGGTTCGGTGATCCTCATCGGTGGCAATCCCGGTGCCGGCAAGAGCACCCTGCTGTTGCAGGTGATGTGCCTGTTGTCCCGCAACCTGCCGGCTCTTTATGTGAGTGGGGAGGAATCCCTGCAGCAGGTGGGGTTGCGTGCCCGCCGCCTGGGATTGCCCGCCGCCAGCCTGCAGCTGCTGGCGGAAACCAACGTGGAACGCATCACCGAGGCAGCCCAGCAGCACGGTCCAAAACTGCTGGTGGTTGATTCCATCCAGGTGATGCACAGCAGCGACGTGGCGTCCGCGGCCGGCAGCGTCACCCAGGTGCGGGAATGCGCCGCCTATCTGATCCAGTTCGCCAAGCAGACCGACACCATCCTGTTCCTGGTGGGCCATGTGACCAAGGAAGGCAATCTGGCGGGCCCCAAGGTGCTGGAACACATGATCGATTGCTTCATCATGCTGGAAGGCGACAATGACAGTCGTTACCGGGTGCTGCGCGGCCTCAAGAACCGCTTTGGTGCGGTGAACGAACTGGGGGTTTTCGCCATGACCGAAAGCGGACTCAAGGAAGTGAAGAATCCCTCCGCCATCTTTCTGGCGCGCAGCGAGGAGCCGACCGCGGGTTCGCTGGTGGTGGTGTTATGGGAAGGCACCCGTCCCCTGCTGGTGGAGATCCAGGCTCTGGTGGACGGCACCCAGCTGGCCAATCCCCGACGCCTGGCCGTGGGCATGGACCAGAGCCGCCTCGCCATGTTGCTGGCCGTGCTGCATCGGCACGGCGGGCTCTACACAGCGGACCAGGATGTGTTTGTCAATGTGGTGGGAGGTGTGCGGGTCACGGAGACCAGTGCGGACCTGGCAGTGATTCTGGCCGTGGCCTCCAGCCTCAAGGATCGCATCATCCCGGCGGACACGGTGGTGTTTGGTGAAGTGGGTCTGGCCGGCGAGATCCGTCCCGTGCCCGGCGGCCAGGAGCGCCTGCGGGAAGCGGCCAAGCACGGCTTCACCCGCGCCATCATCCCCAAAGCCAATCGACCCAAGACACCCATTCAGGGCATGGAAGTGATCGGTGTCACCAAGGTGAGTGAAGCCCTGGAGGCTCTGGCCTGATATTTCCGGCCGGGCTCACTGCAACAGGCGGTGCACCAGCACGGCGGCGCGCCGGGTGGTCTGTACAAAAGAGTCCACGTGCACCACCTCCCGCTCCGAATGACCGCCTTCCCCGATCAGGCCCAGGGAGTCCAGTGTGGGCAGGCCCACCGCCTGGGTCAGTGAACCGTCGGTGCCGCCCCCGGAATCGCTGATGCCGATCTGTTCCCCCAGCAGGCGGCCCAGAGCCACGGTCCGCTGCAACAGATAGTCCGATTCCGGTGTTGGAATCTTGGGGGGGCGGTGCAGATTCACCCAGATTTCACTGTGGATCTCCGCAGAACTGCCGGGAAAGGCATAGTGGTTGGCGGCGATTTCCCGGAAGCGTGCCTCCGCCGCCAGACCCTGGCTGGGCTGGGGATAACGCAGATCCACCGAGGCCTCGGCGCAGGGCGGCACCATGTTGCGGGCCTCGCCACCGCTGATGAGTCCCACATTGACAGTCAGCCCCGCCTCGTAGTCGGTCATGTTTTCCATTTCGATGATCTTGTAGGCCAGCTCGCGCACCGCCGAACGGCCGTCCTGGTGGGCACTGCCGGCGTGGGAGGCGCGGCCGTTGACCACCAGGCGCACCTGACCGAGCCCCTTGCGCTGGCGGATCTGGTTGTTGTTGACGGAGCCCTCGAATACGAGGCCGTAGTCATGGCGGCGGGCTTCCTCCTCCAGGTAGGGTCGGGACGACAGGGAACCCACCTCCTCGTCGCTGTTGAGCAGCACCGTGATGGCCCGGTCATCCAGCAGACCCTGGGCCTGCAGCGCCTTGAGGGCATACAACATGACCACCAGGCCGCCCTTCATGTCGAACACACCAGGTCCGCGCAGCAGCTCCCCCTCACGCTCGAAGCGTTGAAAGGCGCTGCCGGGAGGAAACACAGTATCCATGTGTCCCATCAACAGCAGGCCTGGCCCGGACCCGCTGCGGGTGGCCAGCACGTGATCGGCCACATCGAGACCGGGGTCGCTGCCCGGGCAGTGCGGCATGGACACCAGCCCGCCGGGCAAGGTGCTGATGCTGAAACCCAGGCTGGCCAGCTCCCGCGACAGGATCTCACCCACCGCGGCAACCCCCGCCTTGTTGAGACTGCCGGAATTGATGTTGGTGAGCTGTTCCAGCAGGCCGATCATGGCGTCTTCCTGGGTGGACACCCAGGCCACCATGGCCTGTTCCTCGGTGGTCAGGGGTGGTTCGGAATTGTCTGCGGCGTGGGCCAGCGAAACCAGCAGCAGAGCCGGGCAGACGGCATGCAGAAAGTTACGCAGGTGGCTGCTCATGATGGTGCTCTCCTCGAATCAGGGTCCATACTAGCAAGGGCGGAGGAGTCAAGACCAGACGACCTGCAAATGGCGGTTCGGTTGCCTTGCTCAAGACTCCATCGATAGTCATACTCTTGCACCCATGACATCCGCCCCCGATCCCATACTTTCCGTCCGTGCAGTATCCAAGTCCTATGCCGGCGGCTTTCAGGCACTGAAAGACATAAACCTGCAGATCCGCAAGGGCGAGATATTCGCCCTGCTGGGCCCCAATGGCGCCGGCAAAACCACCCTGATCTCCATCATCTGCGGCATCGTCAATGCAACGGCCGGGGAGGTGCGGGTCGGTGGCCACTGCATTTTGCAAGACTATCGGGCCACCCGCGCCATGATCGGCCTGGTGCCCCAGGAGCTCCACACCGACTCTTTCGAGTCGGTTTGGAATACGGTGTCCTTCAGCCGGGGCCTGTTCGGCAAGGCGCCGGACCCGGCCCATATCGAGAAAACCCTGCGCTCCCTGTCGCTGTGGGACAAGAAGGACAACAAGGTGATGACACTGTCCGGAGGTATGAAGCGCCGTCTGCTGATCGCCAAGGCCCTGTCCCATGAACCCACCGTGTTGTTTCTGGACGAGCCCACAGCCGGTGTGGATGTCTCCCTGCGCAAGGACATGTGGTTGATCGTGCAGCGGCTGCGGGAGAACGGTGTCACCATCATCCTGACCACCCATTACATCGAGGAAGCCGAGGAGATCGCCGATCGCATCGGTGTCATCAACAAGGGGGAATTGATCCTGGTGGAGGACAAGGTGGAGTTGATGCGCAAGCTGGGCAAGAAGCAGCTGATTCTGGAGCTCACACGGCCGCTGGCCTGTGTGCCTGCTGCATTGCAGCACTACGCCCTGGAACTGTCGCCGGACTGCCAGCAATTGACCTACACCTTCGACACCCAGCAGAACCACACCGGCATCACGTCCCTGCTGGATGATCTGAAGCAGGCGGACATCCGCTTCCGCGACCTCAACACCACCCAGAGCTCCCTGGAAGAGATCTTTGTCAGCCTGGTGAATTCCCAATGAATTATTACGGCATCCTGGCCATTTACAAGTTCGAAATGGCACGCACCGGGCGGACCCTGATGCAGAGCATCGTGGCGCCGGTGATATCCACGTCCCTGTATTTCATCGTGTTCGGTGCCGCCATCGGCTCCCGCATCCAGGAGGTGGATGGGGTCAGCTACGGCGCCTTCATCGTGCCCGGGCTGGTGATGCTGAACCTGCTCACCCACAGCATTTCCAATGCATCGTTCGGCAT
>JBJOHV010000052.1:0-7796 GCA_046047495.1 Pseudomonadota bacterium
CCACCGATGTTGAACATGGCATCGGAATTCTTGAACAGGGCGGGGCTGAGGGCGCCGGTCAGCACGATGGTTTTGCCTTGTTGCCGGGCCACCTCCGCCAGCACTGCCGCGGTATGGGTCATGGTGTCGGTGCCATGGGTGATGATGATGTGCTTTTCCCCCGCCTGGCTGACCTGGGCCCGGATCAGTTCCCGGTCGGCGTCGGTCAATTCCAGGGAGTCCTTCTGCAGGATCGATTGCACCACAAAGCGTGGATTCAGGTGCAGGTTGTCGAGAATCTCGGCGATGTTGGGCGGCCCCACTTCATAGGTGGATTTGGCATCGAAATAAATCTTGTCGATGGTGCCGCCGGTGGTAAGTACACGGATGGTCATGGCGCTGTTTCCTGGTCTGCGTGGGGGTGATTGTAGCCTTGGCCGGAGTCGCTCTCTATACTGCGGCTTTGCTTCATTGCGAGATCGTCATGCAGGACCCCACCTGGATCGCCGTACTGCCTCCCCTGTTGGCCATCGTGCTGGCCATCGTCAGCCGTCAGGTGATCCTGTCCCTTGGCATCGGCATCTGGCTTGGCTTCACCATACTGGACGGCGGCAATCCCCTGGCCGGTCTGGCCCAGGCCATCGAGGGTGTGATCGCCGTGTTCAGCGATGCGGGGGACACCCGGGTGCTGGTATTCACCCTCATCATCGGTGGACTCATCGCCACGGTGGAGAAAACCGGTGGCGTGCGGGGCTTCATCCAGCTGCTGGAACAACGGGCCTGGGTGAACTCACCCCGCCGGGCCCAGTGGCTGGCCTATGGCACCGGGCTGGTGATCTTCATCGAATCCAATATCACCCTGCTGGTGGCCGGCGCCATTTCCCGGCCGCTGTTCGACCGCTACCGGTTGTCCCGGGAGAAGCTGGCCTATCTGATCGATTCCACCTCGGCACCGGTGTGCATCATGATTCCCCTGAATGCCTGGGGCGCGGTGGTGATCGGTCTGCTGGGTTCCGCCATGATCGACAACCCCATCGGCGTGTTCATCGCCGCCATTCCGCTCAACCTTTATCCCATGGCCGCCATCCTGCTGGCCGCCCTGGTGATCCTGCGCAACATCGACATCGGTCCCATGGTGAAGGCGGAGGCCCGCACCCGCGAAGGACAGTTGTTATGGCCCCATGCCACGCCCATGGTGGATCCGGCCCTGCTGGTGGAGGAGCAACAGCCGGGTGATCATGACAAGGCCCGCTTCATGATCATTCCGGTGGCCGTGATGGTGCTGTCCATGCCCGTTTCCCTGATCATCACCGGCAACGGCGATCTCACCGCCGGCTCCGGCTCCACCTCGGTACTGTGGGCCGTTCTGTTGGCGGTGGCCAGTGCCTGGCTGCTGGCCCTGTATTACCGCCGTCTCGATGTGGAAGGCCTGATGCTGACCTTTCTTCGGGGTGCCGGCGGCCTGCTGCCGGTGGCCATGATCCTGCTGTTTGCCCTGGCGCTGGGGGACGTGGCCAATCTGCTGGGTACCGGTGTCTACGTGGCCCAGGTGGCCCAGGCCACCATTCCCCTGTGGCTGCTGCCGGCCATCCTGTTCATCACCTCCAGTTTCATCGCCTTCTCCATCGGCTCCAGTTGGGGCACCTTTGCCATCATGATTCCACTGGCCATGCAGATTGCTCTTTCCCTGGATGCGTCGGCGGCGTTGTTCCTGGCAGCGGTGCTGTCCGGCTCGGTGTTCGGTGACCATGCCTCACCCATCAGCGATACCACGGTGGTGGCCTCCATGGCGGCGGCCACCGACCATGTGGACCATGTGAGGACCCAGTTGCCCTATGCACTGCTGGCGGCGACGGCCAGCACCATCGGTTTTCTGGTGCTGGGCATCCTCGGCTGATCCGGATCAGGAGGCCGGCTGTCGCAGGTACTTGCGGTTGAGCCGGATCGACAGGTAACCGATGCCGATGATGACGAAGCCGAGGCCGATAAGCGCCACGGGCCAGCCGATGGAATCGGCGAAGTATTCGGCGGTGAAGTAGATGATGTAGGCAATGACCGCCAGGGTGCTGACCAGCAGTACGATGCGGCTGCGCAATACCTGAACCGCCACCACCAACCCCCCGAAGGCCAGCAGGGGAAAGCCGTACTCCATCAGGGTCGTGTCGAAAATCCTGGAAAAGCCCGCCAGAAAGAATCCGCCGCTGCCGAAAAACAGCAGGAAGGGCAGCAGGCGCTCGTTCCAGCCGCCGGCAAGCCCGTAGGCCAGCATCAGGTAAGTCATGCCGAAAGCCATGGTCAGCCAGGCATACTGGGCTCCGCCTGCCGTAGGCACCAGTGCCTCCAGCAGCAGGTAGCCGAAGCCGGTGCCGGTCAGCACCGCGAAGAAACTCAGCACCACCCGTCGGTGGAACCACACCAGCAGGCCATAGAACAGGAATACGCCGCCGGCGGTCAGGGTCACCGGCCAGATGTCATCGATGCTGTCAGTCAGCTCAACCAGGGTCACCATGGAGCCGCTGGGCACCAGGAAACCGCCGATGGCGTGGAACACCGAGCCCAGCTCCCGTTCTGGAGCCGACAGCATCAGCAGCGAACCCATTGCTGCGAAAACAAGTCCAAGACCGAGTGTGATGAGAATGCGGTTGGCGGTGTTGAGATCCCCCCAGATCTGGGCAGCCAGATACAGGACGCCAAGGGTGACGAAGATGCCGCCCACGATGTAGAGCAGTCGGGTGACGGAGAAGCCGGAGCGGGCGGCAGGTGTACTCGGTTCCGTGCCGGATGGAGCAGTCGTCGAGTCGCCCACCAGTTCCAGCACGGCGGCGGAGTTCAGCTCGCCGCTGGCAAGCCGGGCCTTGAGGATTGCTAACAGTTCTTCATTGGTCATGTCAGGGCACCACCCAGCCGATGAAGCTGAAATCATCGCGGTAGTAGTTGTTTTCACCGGCGCCGATGAGATTCAAGGGCTTGCGGGTATCGCCGCGGGTCAGGTAATAGCCGTTTTCGTAGGACCCGCTGTAGAACGGGAAAAAGCCGTAGCCGCGATCGAATGCCCATTCCACCGCCACACCATCGGGGGAGGTGAGCAATTCATGGAGGGGCAGGGACTGGGCTTCCTGCAACGTAATCTCGCGGCTCTGGTCCAGGCCGGTGTCGTGGAGGAACAGGCGGGTGCGATAATTCTCCAGCACATCTGCCGTGCCGTCATTGTCGGAATCCAGCTCCGCGGGAATGGCCTGTTCGGTGAGCCTGCCGTTCACCACCCGGTACAAACGGTTCAGGTAATTGCTGCAGTTGTAGTTATAAGGGGTGTTGCCTTCGCTGCAGGTGGCATAGACGAAGTCGTAGTCGGTACTGAGGCTGGCGGCTGGCAGGGTGGTGGACAGAAAAATGATGGCGATGAACAGCAGGGGCAATACAAAGGCGATCACCACCACGATAGGTTTGCGGTCGGGCTCGTTCACGGTGGTTCTCCTCCGCATTGGTGCTGCAAGACTGCCTTGAACGGTAATAAATCAGTGGACGTTGCCGGCTCACAATAATACCTTTTGCGTTGCTTTGGAATTGCGGGGTTGCATGAGTCCGACATTGTCCTTCCTGGCAGGCCTGCTGGCCTGCTTCATCGGCACATTGCCGTTCGGTCCCATCAATCTGACCGCGGTCAAGACCACCGTGGACCATGGACGCTTGCAGGGGCTGGAAATGGCCGCCGGGGCTGCCGTGATCGAGGTGGCCCAGGCCCTGCTGGCAATCCTGTTCGGCATCGTCATCAGTGCCTACCTGCATGACCATCCTGGCCTGCGGGCGGGGTTTGGGGTGGCGTTCATGGCACTGGGTGTGGTGGTGTGGCGGCGACGCTTCCATACCCGGCCGGTCCATGACAGCCTGCCCAGTGGAGCCGCCTTTCGGCGGGGCTTGCTGGTAGCGCTGCTGAACCCCCAGGCGATTCCCTTCTGGATCGTGGCCCTCGCCGCCATCGACCAGTTTCTGCACATCGATTATCACGGCGTGTTCATCGTGGCGTTTCTGGCGGGAGTGGCGGCGGGCAAGCTGCTGGCGCTGGGGGGATTCATCGTGGCCAGTCATTACCTCAAGACCCATCTGGCACAGAGCGCCCGCCTGGTGAACCATGTGCTGGCGGTGGTGCTGATCGCGATCGGCATGTTGCAAGTGGCCTCCGCGCTGGTTGCTTTAGGGAAGGGGACACTGATAACTTAATAACCCAACCCGCCTCACTCGATGGAATCCGCCTTAAGTTATCAAGTTATCAGTGTCCCCAAAACCCACAAGGAGTCATCAATGAAAACAACAATCACCTCCCTGCTGCTTGCCGGCCTGCTGCTGAGTGGCACGGCCCTGGCCCAGACTGCGCCGGCACCCTGCGGTCCCGCGGGACAGCTGTCCGCCGAATTCTCCAGGAACGTGGCCGCCGACTCCCGCTGCTTCGAACTGCGCATGTACACCGCTGCGGCGGCGGATGCCAACCAGGGTGGCATCGACATGCTGCACCAGCGTTTCCGGGAAGCGGAAATCGGCATCTTCGAACGGCTCGGTGCCGAGATCGTCGCCGTATGGCAGCGACTGGATGATCCCAACACCCTGGTGTGGATGCTGGCCTATCGGGACCGCGCCCACCGGGAGGAAGTGTGGACCGCATTCCGCACCGATCCTGAGTGGCTGGCCCTGCGGGAGAAATACAATGTGCCCGTGCAGGCGGAAACCTACACCCTGAGTGCCACCGACTACTCACCGTTCAAATAAGCGGGCGATAGCCTTCCCTCCCTCTCAAGGAGACAGCCATGAAAACCAAAGCTGCCGTGGCCTGGACGGCCGGACAACCGTTAGCCATCGAAGAGGTGGACCTGCAGGAACCGCAGGCCGGTGAGGTGCTGGTGCGCCTGGTGGCCACCGGGGTCTGTCATACGGATGCCTTCACTCTCAGTGGCGAGGATCCGGAAGGGATCTTCCCCTGCATCCTCGGTCATGAGGGCGCTGGTGTGGTGGAGGAGGTGGGTGCGGGGGTCACGTCCGTGGCGGTGGGTGACCACGTGATTCCCCTCTATACGCCGGAGTGTGGACAATGCAAATTCTGCACCTCCGGCAAGACCAACCTGTGTCAGGCCATTCGGGTGACCCAGGGCAAGGGCCTGATGCCCGACGGCACCTCCCGCTTCTCCCTCAATGGCAGGCCCATCTTCCACTTCATGGGCACATCCACCTTCTCCGAATACACCGTAGTGCCGGAGATCGCCGTCGCCAGGATCAACAAGGCCGCACCCCTGGACAAGGTGTGCCTGCTGGGTTGTGGCATAACCACCGGTATCGGGGCCGTGTTGAATACCGCCAAGGTCACTCCGGGCTCCACCGTGGCCATCTTCGGTCTGGGGGGAGTGGGACTCAGCGCGGTGCAGGGCGCGGTGATGGCCAGGGCCTCCCGCATCCTGGTGATAGACATCAACGAAGACAAGTTCGAGATGGCACGTCTGTTGGGTGCCACCGACTGTATCAATCCGAAAAATTACGACAAGCCCATTCAGCAGGTGATCGTGGACATTACCGACGGCGGTGTGGATTATTCGTTCGAGTGCATCGGCAATGTCGATGTGATGCGTGCCGCCCTGGAGTGCTGTCACAAGGGCTGGGGTGAGTCCACCATCATCGGCGTCGCCGGTGCCGGGCAGGAAATCCGCACCCGGCCTTTCCAGCTGGTGACCGGCCGGGTATGGCGCGGCTCCGCCTTCGGCGGTGTGAAGGGGCGCAGTCAGTTGCCCGGCTATGTGGAGAAATACCTGGCAGGGGAGATCCGTATCGACGAGATGGTGACCTACACCATGCCTTTGCAGGACATCAATCGGGCCTTTGACCTGATGCACGAAGGCAAGTCCATCCGTTCCGTAATTCTTTACTGACAGGGCAAGGGACATGCACATCGAGATCTTCTCCGACGTGAAGCTGTTTGGGGGACGTCAGATACGGTTTCTGCATGTCTCCGCCGTCAATCATTGCTCCATGACCGCCTCCATTTATCTGCCGCCCCAGGCATCCGCGGGAAAGGTTCCCGTTCTGTACTGGCTGTCGGGCCTGACCTGCACCGATGAGAATTTCGTCATCAAGTCGGGGGCCCAGCGTTACGCCGCCGAACATGGCGTGGCGATCGTCACTCCCGATACCAGCCCCAGGGGCAATGACGTTCCCGGTGAACCCGATGGCAGCTATGACTTCGGTCATGGTGCCGGATTTTATCTGTCCGCCACCCAGGCCCCCTGGAACAAGCATTATCACATGGAGCCGTATATCGTCAGTGAGTTACCGGCGCTGGTGAACGCCCACTTTCCGGTGGATGGCGACAGGCAATCCATCTTCGGTCATTCCATGGGCGGTCACGGCGCTCTCACCCTGGCATTGAAGAACCCGGACAGCTACCGCTCGGTCTCGGCCTTCGCGCCCATCTGCGCCCCCAGCCAATGCCCCTGGGGAGTGAAGGCCCTGAGCCGGTACCTGGGAGAGGATCGCACAACCTGGCAACCATATGACAGCTGTGAGCTGGTGCGGGCGGCGACCGGCAGGCGGTTCGAACTGCTGGTGGACCAGGGCACGGCAGACAACTTTCTCGCGGAGCAGCTCAAACCCGAACTGCTGCAGGCGGTCTGTCGCGCGACGGACTATCCACTGCAACTGCGCATGCAGGAGGGCTACGATCACAGCTATTACTTCATCGCCAGTTTCATCGGTGAGCACATCGCCTTCCACGCCAAACGGATGTGAGAGGGGGGACACTGATAACTTAATAACTTAAGGTTCAGTCTTAAGTTATTAAGTTATCAGTGTCCCTCTCCCTCCGGGTCGGGGGTGTTATTGACGAAATTGAATGCAGTGCCGCCCGAGTAGGCCACGTTGACGGGCTGGCCGTTGTCGAACACGGTGAAGGTATAGGACAGGGTGCCACGGGTATGTCCGGGGACTGACCGTCATGTCACCCAGGGTGATTGCCATGCCGTCATAGGCGACGATGCCACGTCCGTTTCGTCGCGTGGGTGACATGTTGGTGTAGCGGTTCGGATACGTCTCGACCAGCTCCCGCGAGTTTTACGGATAAATCGTGTCGATGATGATGCCTTCGCTGGTGGTGAGCGCCCAGGCGGAATGCACCTTGCCGCCGACGAAGTACAGGTTGTCGAACACCCTGGCCGGTTCCGCATACCACTCTTCCCTGGGCGGAATGGTGGCTGGATCCCGGATATAGGAAGGAACGTTGTCGCTGGTGTTTTCACCGCCACTGGCGGGCAGCAGGCAGATCGTGTTCAAGGTGCCGAGGAACTCAGTGCCGGCGGCGTTCTTGGCCGACCGCAGTGCCGCCTCGATCTCCGCCTCGAAGTCCCGGTTGGCCTGGGCCGGGTTCTGGGCGAAAGCCGGGTAAGACAACGTGCCGGCCAGTGCCAGCAGAACATGGGCCAAGGGGCGCAATTTCATTGTGGCTCTCCTGATGTCATTGAAGGGACGGGCAAGTAACGGCCCGGCCGGAAAACCTAGCGCGGCGCGCCGCAGCGCTGCGGGGTGCCTGACGCTGCAGGCGGTGGATTGGCGGTGACCCGTCCGTCCGCGGCCAGTTGCTCGTACGCCACTGCCATCAGTTTGCCGACCTCGTCCCGGGACAGGCCCAGCTCGAAGCCGGAACATTCGTTCGTGCCCAGGGAGCGGGGATCGCGCCCGGTGAGATTGCCGAATACCACCAGGGCCTCGAGGTAATAACCATAGACGCTGGCGTGGTAGTGGTCCCAGGTCCACAGATCCACCTGGCCGGCGGCGATGCCGTCGTA
>JBJOHV010000053.1:0-17704 GCA_046047495.1 Pseudomonadota bacterium
ACCTGGCCGCCCAGTTGCCACTGCATTCCCGCCTGGGGGGCACTCCCGATGTCAGCGACGACACCGAGAACTGCTACTTCGAGGCGGTGGCCGCCACCCTGGCCCTGCTCAACAGCGGGGAGCCGGTGGCGGATAGTGTGGAAACCCTGCTCGACCATTTCGACAATGACCTGGCCCAGGTGGAGTCCCTGCTGGTCTCCCTGTTGCGCAACCGGGATCAGTGGCTGCTCCACATCTTCAGGGTGCAGAATGATCCAGCCATCGCCCGCCAGGTGCTGCAGGACAATCTCCGGGACCTGGTGGAGGAATCCCTGGCACCCCTGCGAGAACTGCTGCGCAGCCACGAACAGCTGTTATGCGAACTGGTCAGCTACGCCGCGGGCAATCTGGCCGCCAGCGGCAGCACGTCGAGGGTGATCCACTGCCAGGAACTCAAGCGCCTGCCCCAGGCCAGCCTGGAGGACCTGCCGGTGTGGCAGGGCCTGGCGGATTTCCTGTTGAACAGCCAGAGCGGCAGCCGCGCCGCCTGGCGCAGACCCGCCGGCCTCAACGTGAAATTCGGCTTTCCGCCCGGCACCGACAAGGCCGGCAAGGCGGCCACCGCAGCCCGCAAGGCACAGTTTGCCGGGTTGGTGGAGAAGCTGGAGTTACGCGACGGGCTGCTGCAGACACTGGATTATGCGCGCCTGCTGCCCGGCGGTTACCCGCCAGGGCAATGGCGCATACTCACCGCCCTCACCCAGTTGCTGCCCTTGCTCAGTGCCCAGCTCAGCGTGGCCTTCGCACGTCACAACGTGGTGGATCATTCCCAGATCGCCCAGGCGGCCCTGGACGCCCTGGGCAGTGAGGACGAGCCCACCGACCTGGCCCTGGTGCTCGACTACCAGATACACCATATACTGGTTGATGAGTTTCAGGACACCTCGAGTCTGCAGATCCGCCTGCTGGAACGCCTGACCGCCGGCTGGCAGGCGGACGACGGCCGCAGCCTGTTCATCGTCGGTGATGGCATGCAGTCCTGCTATGCCTTCCGCAATGCCAACGTGGGCCTGTTCATCGCGGCGCGGGAACAGGGCATTGGTGCCACACAATTGGTGCCCCTGGACCTGGCCACCAATTTCCGCTCCAGCGCCGGTGTGGTGGACTGGGTCAACCGGATTTTTCGGCAGTCCTTTCCAACCACCCCTGACATCACCCGTGGCGCCGTGACTTACACCCAGGCAGCCGCCTTTCATCCGCCACGAGCGGCTGCGGCAGTCAGCGTCCGGGCATTCAGCTACGCCAAAGACGAGGCCTCTGCCGCCTGGCGCCAGGAGGCCGCCGCCGTGGTGGAGCGCATTCAGCAATTGAGAAAGGACCATCGCGATGAAAGCATCGCCATCCTGGTGCGGGCCAGGAGCCACCTGACCCACATTATTCCCGCCCTGCGGGTAGCCGGTATTGCCTGGCTGGCCACCGAGATCGACCGCCTGTCCTCACTGCCGGTGATCGGGGATCTGCTGAGCCTCACCCGGGCCCTGCACAACAACAGCGATCGCCTGGCCTGGCTGTCCGTGTTGCGCGCCCCCTGGATCGGCCTGGAGGCCCACGACCTGCTGGCCGTTGCCCGTCTCGGACAGGCGCTTACTCCTTCTGCTTCTCATTCACCTTCCCCTTCCCTGCCCCGCTGCTTGCTGGATGGTGAACTGCCGCCGGAGCTCAGCGACTTCGCCCGCCAGCGCCTGACGGAACTGCGACCGGTTCTGGCCTATGCACTGCACCATGCCGGGCGTCAGCCGCTGCACCGGGTGGTGAATGCCGTGTGGCACTTGTTGCGCGGTCCACTGCTGGCACGGGATCCCCTGGAGCAGAGCAGTGCGGAGCTGTTCTTTCAGCTAATGCGGGCGGCCATTGCCGGCCAGGCGCAGCTGGATATGGAGGCATTCAGCCGGCTCATCCGCGAGCAGTTCGTCAGCAGCAACCCCACGGCAGACGACCGGGAGGCGGTGCAGATCATGACCATCCACAAGGCCAAGGGGCTGGAGTTCGATCATGTGATTCTGCCGGGACTGTCTCGGAAGTCGGTGGCGGATGACAAACCCCTTCTGGTGTGGCATGAACGCATCAACCGTCAGGGTGAGGACCGCCTGTTGCTGGCCACCCGGGGTGCCGCCGGCGGTGATGATGACGCACTGTATACCCTGCTGCGCCACGAACGGCAGCGCCGGCAGCGCCTGGAAAACACCCGCCTCATGTACATCGCGGTGACCCGGGCCTGCCATTCCGCCCTGTTGCTGGGCGCCCTGCAGGACAAAGAAGGCGTTCTGGCACCTCCGGCGGACAGTCTGCTGGCCACCGTTTGGGAGGCGCTGCAGGCCGAAGACCAGGCGCCGGAAATCAGTGCCCTGTCCCCGTCACCGGGCACGGCCCTCCCGACACCGACCGCACCCCTGGTCATCCGGCGCTGGGCCACCCCGGTGCGTCTCACAGCCCAGGAGAGCGCCTGTCTGAGCCTGCCGGAACCATTGCCGCAGGACCTGGCAGCAGCGCAGGCCGATCTGGGTGCGCGCCTGCAGGCGGAAGCCGGCACACTCATTCACCTGGTGCTGCAGAATCACGTGGAGGGCACGGCGGTCATCACGAACCCGGCGGACCTGGACATCCTGGCGCCCTATTGGCGGCGCCAGCTGCAGGGCCTGGCGGACAGCACCGACATCGAGGACACCCTGGGGCTGATCCGCGCTGCCGTGACCCGAACCCTGGCGGCCCCGGAGCTGGCCTGGATCTTCCAGCCCCGGCAGCCGGGCACACCCGTCGAGGACAACGCCTGTGAACTGGCCCTGCAGGTCATCAGCGGCACCGCCCTGCAGACCTACCGCATCGATCGGGTGGTACGGGATGCCCAGGGACAGCTATGGATCATCGACTACAAGTCGGCCACGCCGCCCGCGGGCATGTCCCGCGCCGAGTTCATACGTCAGCAACAGGAACTCTATCGGGGCCAGCTGGACAGTTATCGCCGGCTGCTGGGCAGTCTGAAAGGGACATCCGGCACGGCAGCGCCGATCCGCACGGCCCTGCTGCTGACCGCCCTGCCCGCGCTGACGGAAATCGACGCCTGACCACCGGAGTTGGCTTTCGCCGAAAGATCGCCCTGGGGTGCTCAGGCATCCAGATCGTCGGGGTGAACGGCGAAGATGCCCGGGGCATTGCGCAGAAACCCCTTGTAGTCCATGCCAAAACCGAACAGGTAGTGATCCGGCACCTGCAGGCCGGTGAAGTCGGCCTGCAGCTCCACCTGCCGCCGGTCATGCTGCTTGTCCACCAGCACCGCGCTGAAGGTCTGCCGGGCCTGCTGCTCCCCGCACCATTGCAGGATGCGGGCCAGGGTCACCCCTTCGTCCAGGATGTCGTCCACCACCAGCACCACCCGATCCCGCAGGGATGAACCCGGCAGGGCCTTCCACTGCAGCTCCGCACCCCGGGTCTGATCCCGGTAGCGGGTGGCGTGGATGTAGTCCAGCTGCAGGGGAAAATCCAGGCGGCTGAGCAACCCGGCGGTAGTGATCAGTCCGCCGTTCATCACACACAGTACCAGGGGGTTGGCATGGACCAGCTGCTGGCTGATGCGCTGCGCCATGTCATCCAGCACCGCCTGCATCTGGCGATTGTCATACAGGCAGCGCGCCCGACTGCGCACCAGACTGATCTGCTCGGGTGTCATGGCTGACCCGGCCCCGCCAGAAATTCCAGACCATCGATAGTGGTGGTGGGGAAGGCAAAGTCTGCCCCATGGCCCTGGACGATGGTGACGATCTTCAGCAAAACATCCTGTTTCACCTCATGAAAGCGGATCCAGTTGGTGGTCCTGGTAAAGGTATAAATGAAAAATTCCAGTGACGACGAGGCGAAGGTGTTGAAATTGACAATCAGGGTGGCCGAACTGTCGATGTCGGGATGCGCCTGCAGCATCTGCCGCACATCGCGGATGATGACGTCCATCTTGTCCGCATCCTGGTAGCGGATGCCGATGTTTTCCTTGATGCGGCGATGGGTCATGCGGGAGGGGTTTTCCAATGCCATGTTGGAAAACACGGAATTGGGAATGTACAGGGGTCGCTTGTCGAAGGTGCGCACCACGGTCAGACGCCAGCCAATGTGTTCCACCGTACCCTCTATCTCTCGGTCCGGTGAGCGGATCCAGTCACCGATGGCGAACGGGCGATCCAGATAGATCATCAGGCCGCCGAAGAAATTGGCCAGCAGGTCCTTGGCGGCGAAACCTATGGCAATGCCGCCCACGCCGCCGGCCGCCAGCAAGGCCGTGACATCGATACCCATGGTGGGCAGGGAGATGAGCACGGCGGTGATCACCACGGCGAGGCGCAACAGCTTGGCCAGGGCCGTCACCGTGGTGACATCCAGCTTGCCGTGGCCGGGGGGCTGGCTCTTCAATTCAGCCAGCTTGGCGGCTTCCACCAGGCTGATGAAGCGCACCAGGAACACCGCGCTCAATACCACCAGTGACAGCTGCCGCACCAGGTTGATGTTGGCTTCGGCAAACAGATCGCTGGTCATGTAGTCATTGCTGACCCCGGCCGCCACACACAGACCCTGGATCACGATCAGCCAGCCGAGGGCCGGTTTGCCCGCCGTCACCAGGGCGTCGTCCCACTGCACGTCATTGTCCGCCAGCCGGGCCGCCAGTCGCACCAGCAGCCAGGTGGCCAGCGCCCGCAACAGCAGGGTCAGCACCACGATCACAAATACCCTGGGGCCCCAGCCGAATTGGGACAGCCACTCCAGGCTCAGTAGGTTCTCCACGACAAACTCCTTAAATCATGCCGCTGTCAGATTGGCCACCGAATCCCGCGCCTGCCGCCAGCGGGGGGATTCGGCCAGTTCAGCGGACGACAGGGCCGCCCTTCCCCGCATCAGGCTCAAGCGTGGATTGCTGGCAACCCCGTGCTGCTCCAGCCAGTGTGCGGTGACCCGTGCCGCCTCCCGGTCGTTGCACACCAGCACCATGTCACAGCCTGCCTGCAGGGCCAGTTCGGCCCGTTGCTCGACCGACCCCACCGTATGGGCTGCCGCCATGCTCAGGTCATCGCTGAAGATCACACCGGCAAAGCCCAGCTCGCTGCGCAAAATATCCTGCAGCCAGCGCTCGGAAAATCCGGCACAGACCGCATCCACCCGGGGATAGATCACATGAGCCGGCATGATGCCGTCCAGCAGTCGGGCACAGCGGGCAAACGGTATGAGGTCCAGTTCCCGCAACTGCGCCAGGTCACGTTCATCCACGGGAATCTCCACATGGGAGTCCGCTGCCACCGAGCCGTGGCCGGGAAAGTGTTTGCCGGTGGCGGCCATGCCCGCCTCGTGCATGCCGCCGATGTAGGCCGCGGCCAGACTGGCCACGGTATGTGGATCGCTGGCGAAGCCCCGGTCGCCGATGACCCGGCTCACGGGCAGGGCCAGATCCAGCACCGGCGCGAAACTGAAATCCAGTCCGGCGGCCCGCACTTCGGCCGCCATCAACCAACCGCATTCCCGGGCCAGTTCCGTGGCCCGCTGCAGATTTTCTTCAACCTGTTGCCCCAGACGTTCCAGCGGCGGCAGCCGGGTGAAGCCCTGCTGCAGCCGTTGCACACGCCCGCCCTCCTGATCCACTGCCAGCAGCACATGGGGTGCGCATTCGCGGATGTCATTCACCAGCGTGCGCAATTGCTGCGGTGACTGGTAGTTGCGCGCAAACAGAATCACACCACCCACCACCGGTCGCTGCAGCAGTGTGCGTTCCTCGGCAGTCAACTGCGGGCCCAGTAAATCCAGCATCAAAACGCCGGGCGCTGTCGATGTGTTCATGTGATGCACAGAGTCCTGAAATTTTTTGAAAGTGGATTATCACAGATTTTTCCCCGCGCAACTTTCATTTTTTCTTGAACTGCACGGGGGGATGGGCGTATACAGAGAACAGGTTCGGCAGGAGAATGATCATGCACAATCTCAGACCGGAAGTGTCGGCCTGGTACCAGGATCTCGTCACCGGCGCCCTCTTCGAAGTGGTGGCCCTCGACGACGACAGTATCGAGTTCCAGTATGTGGACGGTGAAGTGGGTGAATACGATGTGGGCACCTGGCAACAGTTGGACCTGCTGCCCGCGGAAGCCCCGGAGGACTGGCGCTCACCCTTCGAGCTCAATGACGAAGACGGTATCTTCGATGACCAGGACATCGTGCCGGAGAATTTTTCCGGCGCCCTCAATGGCATCGAACCCGATTTGCTGGATCTCGGCGACGATTTCCACATCCTGTAGCCAGCCTGTTAAAGTTTTGTTGTGTGCGTCTGATAACTGTATATAATTACAGCTATCCATGAACTTGTGCCCAGCCACGGTGGACGCCCATGCAGGACCTGACTGCCCGACAAGCTGAAATTCTCGACTTCATCCGGGATTACCTCGCGGAAACCGGCTTCCCGCCCACCCGTTCGGAAATTGCCGAGCGCATGGGCTTCCGCTCCGCCAACGCCGCGGAGGAACACCTGCGTGCCCTGGCCCGCAAGGGCGCCATCGAAATGCTGCCGGGCACCTCCCGGGGCATCCGTCTGCCCATCACCGAGCAGCTGGGCCTGCCGATCATCGGCCAGGTGGCCGCCGGCAGCCCCATCCTGGCCCAGGAGTCCATTGCCGATTACTGCAAGGTGCCGCCGGACCTATTCGACCCACCGGCGGATTACCTGTTGACGGTCAAGGGCACCAGCATGGTGGATGTGGGAATTTACGAGGGAGACCTGCTGGCGGTGCACAAGACTACCCGCGCCAACAACGGCGACATCATCGTGGCCCGCATCGACGACGAGGTAACAGTCAAGCGGCTGCAGACCACCCGCAGCAAGCACCGCATCAACCTGGTGGCGGAGAACAAGGCCTTCGCCCCCATCGAGGTGGATCTGCGGGACCGGCAGTTTGCCATCGAGGGAATCAGTGTGGGTGTGATTCGCCGCACGCTGTAGGCACGGCACTCAATCCCGTAGCATCTGCAAAATCCGGGTGAAATCCCGGGTTTACTTTTCCACCTTCCATTTACCATCGCGATAGAAGGCCTTCCAACCGGTGGCCTTGCCGTCCACCTCGCTCTGCACGTACTGCTCCCGTGACTTGCGACTGAAACGCACCAGGGTCTTGTTGCCTTTGTCATCGACCCGGGGTGCTTCCAGCAGGTAGTGAAACTTGGGATCCATCTCATCCCGGTGGGGCAGCAGCTCCTCCACCAGGGGCGCGCGGGTTTCCCGGTTGCGGGGGAACTTGCTGGCCGCCAGAAAAATCCCCGAGGCGCCGTCCCGCAGCACGAAGTGATCGTCCACGTTGGCGCACTTCAGCTCCGGCATCACCACCGGCGGACTCTTGGGGGGCGCCGGCTGCCCGTTGCGCAGCAGCTTGCGGGTGTTCTTGCAGGATTCCGAGGTGCAACCGAAATACTTGCCAAAGCGGCCGGTCTTCAATTGCATGTCGGAACCGCATTTATCACATTCGATAACGGGTCCGTCATAGCCCTTGATCTTGAAGCTGCCGTGTTCCACTTCATAGCCGGGGCAGTCGGGATTGTTGCCGCACACATGCAGCTTGCGCCGGTCATCGATCAGGTAGGCATCCATGGCGGCGCTGCACAGCTTGCAGCGGTGCTTCTTGCGCAGCAGGATGTTCTCCTGCTCCTCCGCCTCGTCCGGGTCGTCGGTGCGGATCGCGTCGTCACCGGGAGTCAGATTGATGGTGGACTTGCAGCGCTCCTTGGGGGGCAGTGAATAGCCGGAGCAGCCGAGGAACACTCCGGTGGAGGCCGTGCGTATCTGCATGGGGCGGCCGCACTTGGGACAGGGGATGTCGGTGTCCGTGGGCTTGTTGGCCCGCATGCCGCCCTCTTCCGCCTCGGCTTTTTCCAGCTGTTCCGTGAAGCTGGCATAGAATTCGTCCAGCAACTGTTTCCAGGCCTTGTTGCCCGCCGCCACGTCGTCCAGGGCGTCTTCCATGCGGGCGGTAAAATCGTAATCCATCAGATCCGCAAAACTTTCCTCCAGCCGTTCGGACACGATGTCACCCATCTTCAAGGCGTAGAAGCGTTTGTTCTCCGTCTTCACATAGCCCCGGTCCTGGATGGTGGAGATGATGGCGGCGTAGGTGGAGGGCCGGCCGATGTCCCGCTTCTCCAGTTCCTTGACCAGGCTGGCTTCCGTGTAACGGGGTGGCGGCTTGGTGAAATTCTGCTGGGGATCCAGCTTCTGTAATTGCAGCTGCTCGCCCACCGCCAGCTCCGGCAGCACGATATCGTCTTCCTTGCCTGGCATGACCTTCAGATAACCATCGAACTGCATGATGCGACCCTTGGTGCGCAGTTCGAAGTCCCCCGCCGTGACGGTAAGGGCGGTGCTGAGGTAACGGGCCGGCGGCATCTGACAGGCCACGAAGTATTGCCAGATGAGGGTGTACAGTCGCGCCGCATCGGCTTCCATGTTCTGCAACTGCGCGGCTGTCAGCTTGACGTCCGTGGGGCGGATGGCCTCGTGGGCCTCCTGGGCTCCTTCCTTGGCGCTGTAGCGGATCGGCGCCGCCGGCAGGTAGGGCTTGCCGAAATGCTTGTCGATGTACTGCCGACACATGTCCACCGCATCGTTGCTGAGGTGGGTGGAGTCGGTGCGCATATAGGTGATATAGCCCGCCTCGTAGAGGCGCTGGGCCATGAGCATGGTTTTCTTCACACCGAAACCCAGCCGGGTGCTGGCGGCCTGTTGCAGGGTGGAGGTGATAAGGGGTGGGCGGGGTTTGGAAGAGGTGGGGCGGTCTTCCCGCTTGCTCACCACATAATCCGCCGCCTTCAGCTGGGAAAGGGCTGCATCGGTGGCCTGCTGGCTGCCGGGGCGGAAGTTGTCACCCTTCTGCTTCACCACCTGCAGACGCAGACTGGCCTTGGCGGCAGAGCGCAGGTCCGCGAAAACCTCCCAGAATTCCTCCGGAATGAAGGCGCGGATCTCCCGCTCCCGTTCCACGATGAGGCGCACCGCCACGGATTGCACCCGGCCGGCGGACAGGCCACGGGCCACCTTGGCCCACAACAGGGGTGACAGCATGAAGCCCACCACCCGGTCGAGGAACCGGCGGGCCTGCTGGGCTTCCACATACTTCATGTCCAACTTGCCGGGGGCGGCGAAGGCGGCATTGATGGCTTTCTTGGTGATCTCGTTGAACACCACCCGCTGGTAGCGGTCCGGGTCGCCGCCGATGGATTCCTTGAGGTGCCAGGCAATGGCCTCCCCCTCCCGGTCGAGGTCGGTGGCCAGATAGATGCGGTCTGCCTTGGCGGCCAGCTTCTTCAGTTCGCTGACCACTTTCTCCTTGCCGGGCAGGATCTGGTAGTTGGCGCGCCAGCCATGCTCGGGGTCAACCCCCATGCGGCTCACCAGTTGTTCCCGGGCCTTCTTCTTTTTATGGACGACCTTCTCGTCTGCACTCAGTTTACGGGTGGCGGCGGCGGCCTTGGCGCGGGCCTTGGAGTCGATGATGGTGTTACCGGAAGCCGGCAGATCGCGGATGTGACCGATGCTGGATTTGACGATGAACTCTGGTCCCAGGTACTTGTTGATGGTTTTGGCTTTGGCTGGTGACTCGACTATGACCAGGGATTTTGGCATGGGTTAGGGGCAATTCCTGACGACTGCAAACGTCTGCGGGTTTGAGAAAGCGCACATATATAAGGGGTAGATGGTGATCGGTCAAGTTTTGAGTCAGAGCGCGACCGGGTGTGTCCATCCGTAGGGATCGGCCAATTCACCCCGTTGAATCCCCACCAGCAGGTCGTAGAGTTGCTGCATGACGGGGCCCACGGACTGGCCGTTATCGTGGAAGCTGTGCCACTTTCCATCGAAGTGGATGCGACCCACCGGGGTCAACACCGCCGCGGTTCCGCAGGCGGCCACCTCGAGAAAATCCTTCACCTCGGCCCGCAGGTCGATGGGGCGGTGTTCGGTTTTCAGCTTCAGCTGATCCTCCGCCAGCACCATCAGGGAACGGCGGGTGACGCTGGGCAACACGGCGTCGGACTTGGGTGTGGCGAAGCGGTTGCCGGTCAGGGCCACGACGATGTTGGCGGACCCCGCCTCGTCGATGTAGCGCTGCTCGGCGGCATCCAGGAACAGAGCCTCATTGGCCCCCAGCTCCTGGGCACGGCGGGTGGCCAGCAGGCCGCCGGCGTAATTGGCGCCCACCTTGTAATAGCCGGTGCCATGGGGAGCGGCGCGGTCCATCTCCGATACCGCCAGGGAGATGACGGCCAGGCCGGAGGCCTTGTAATAGGGTCCCACCGGCGACACGAACACGCGGAACTCGTATTGCTTGGCAGGTTTCAGACCCAGGTTCTCTCCCACCCCGATCAGCATGGGGCGGATGTAGAGGGAGGCGCCGGATCCATGGGGAGGAATCCAGGCATAGTTGGCGCGCACCGCCTGCTCCACTCCGGCGATGAACAGCTCCCTGGGCACCGTGGGCATCAACAAACGGCCCGCGGCTTCCTGCATGCGCTGACAATTGAGATCGGGGCGGAACAGCAGCACCCGGCCATCGGGGGCGGTCTGGGCCTTCAGTCCCTCGAAGCATTGCTGGGCATAGTGCAGCGCCGGTGCGCCCTCGTGCACGGAGATGTGGTTGTCCTCGATGAGTTCACCATCGTTCCATGCGCCGTTCACGTGCAGGGCCCGGAACCGGAAATCTGTCTTGTGATAGGCGAAACCCAACTCCGCCCAGTTGAGGGATTTCTTCAGAGGATGATTTGCTGACATTTGTAGACCTGCGGGGGTGGCGTTCACCGGATGGCCGCGTATTATCAGCCATTACGTCAGGAATATCCACACGCCCACCGGGACCGGAACCACAGCTGAACCATGACCTCACCCACACCTTTTGCGCTGGTGGACATCGGCGCCAATCTTAGCCACACCTCCTTCAGTCATGATCTGGAGCGGGTGGTGGCCGCGGCCCGCCAGGCGGGCGTTGCCCATATCATCGTCACCGGCACCGACAGCGAATCCATCCGGGCAGGCCTGGAGCTGGTGGAGCGTTATGAGGGCTACATGACCCTCACCGCCGGTTACCATCCCCATGTGGCCAGTCGCTTCGACTCTGCCGCCGAGACCCGTGTGAAGCAGTGGCTGGATCTGCCTGCCGTCGTGGCAGTGGGGGAATGTGGCCTGGACTTCAACCGGGACTTCTCTCCCCGGCCCCAGCAGGAGGATGCCTTCATCCGCCACCTGCAAATGGCTGCGGCCTGCGGCAAGCCTTTGTTCCTCCACCAGCGGGATGCCCACGACAGCTTCATCAGCATTCTGCGGGAGTATCGGGATCAGGTGGCCGGCGGCGTGGTCCATTGTTTCACCGACGAGCGCCGCGCGCTGTTCGACTACCTGGACCTGGACATGTACATCGGCATCACCGGCTGGATCTGCGATGAACGCCGGGGCCGCCATCTGCAGGAGCTGGTGGCGGCCATTCCCCCCGATCGCTTGTTATTGGAGACCGATGCGCCCTATCTGCTGCCCCGCAGCCTCAAACCGGCACCGGCCCAGCGCCGCAATGAGCCCCGCTACCTGCCCGAGGTATTGCACACCGTGGCCCGTTGCTGCGGACGCCATCCCCAGCAGGTGGCGGAGGAAACCAGCCGCAACGCCGCCCGCCTGTTCCGTCTTCCATCGGTGACCGGGGTCACGGTAGCCACTGGTTAAATTCCGTCCATAATTTGCTATATTGCGTCCCTGCCGAACAGCAGTCAGGATAGCTCAGTGAACCGACGCGCGTTTTTGGAAGGATTCTTCGCCGCCAGTACCGTCCTTTATGGCGGACATTACATGTGGCGACGGGTGCAGCACCCCCTGGTGCTCACCCCGCCGGCCGGGGACTCCATCGCTGCCGTTTCCACTGCCTCCTCCGCCACCGCAGCACCCGGCACCGTCATCCATGCCGGCCCCGCCGTGCCACCTCCGGGGGCAGGCCGCTTCGAATTCACTCCCATCGATGTCAAGCTGAGTGTGGGTGGGCAGGCCCTGCCCGTGCCGGCACCGCCCATCAGGACGGACAGCGGATTCGATCTGAACCGGCTCTCGGACGATGAGGTATCCAGGTATCTCACCAAGATCCGCAACTTCGACGCCATCTTCGCCAGCGACATCTATCTGGATGTGCGCTATGAGAAAACCCTGCTGAGTACCACCCAGCGGCTGGCGCGCCTGGAAGGCCACATCGGTCACGGCAACTTCAACCTGATCGGCTTCGACGAGATGCTGCAGTACGCCAACAACTTCCCCCGCATCGGACGCTTCACCCAGGACGAGCTGACGTTCATCGAGGAGGTGTTTTTCACCGATCCCACCCGTTACGGCTTTTTCGGAAACAAGGTCACCCGCGATCTCACCGACTCCCTGCCCCGCAGCGACATCATCAAGATTCCCCGCAGCGGGCATTTCCTGTTGAAGGGGGAATCCCTCAATCTGTACAACAAGCTGAAGGCAGACGTGGGAGATCAGCTGGTGCTCACCTCGGGGGTGCGCAGCGTGGTCAAGCAGTTGCATCTGTTCCTGGCCAAGACTGTGGAAGCCAATGGCAACCTGTCACGGGCCTCCCGCTCCCTGGCGCCGCCGGGACATTCCTATCACGGTGTGGGGGATTTTGATGTGGGCCGCATCGGTCTGGGTGAGAAGAATTTCACCGCGGATTTCTCCCGCACGCCGGAATACCAGAAGATCGCCGGCCTGGGTTATGTGAACATCCGCTATCCCACCGACAACCTGTTCGGCGTGCGCTTCGAACCCTGGCACATCAAGCTCAGCTGAGAAACACCAGCAACTGCTGCAGATCGAAGGGCCAGCCCAGCTCCGAACCGTCGTCGATCTTCCTCACCACCGGTATACGGATACCGTAGCGCTCCACCAGCACCTCATCCTCGCTGATTTCCACCGCCAGCACCTGCAAAGGCATCTGACTGCCGGCCACCCGCAGCAGCTGGCCCGCCTCCTCACACAGATGACAGCCAACCGTGGTGAACAGCTCGACCCGCACCATCAGGCCTGACTCTGCTTGAGAGGCAGACTGGCGAGAATGTCTTCGATCAGCCGTGGCCCGCGGTAAATGAAGCCGGTGTAGAGCTGCACCAGACTGGCGCCGGCGGCGAACTTGGCACTGGCATCCTCGGTGCCGAGTATGCCACCTACCCCGATGATGGGGATGGCATCGCCCACCACCGACCTGAGGGTGGCGATCACGGCGGTGGAGCGCTCCCGCAGGGGTCGGCCGCTGAGACCACCGGCCTCGGCGGCCAGCGGATGATGCTGCACGGCGCTGCGATCCATGGTGGTGTTGGTGGCGATGATGGCGTCGACTTTTTGCAGCAGCAGCTCGGCGGCGATGTCGCGGATCTCCTGCTCCGTCAGGTCCGGCGCCAGCTTGATGGCAAGGGGCACCTGGCGCCCGTGCTGGCGTGCCAGATCCTGCTGGGCGTCTTTCAATTGCTGCAGCAGTTCCCGCAGGTGCCGACCGAACTGCAATTCACGCAGGCCCGGGGTATTGGGCGAGGACAGATTGACCGTGACATAGCTGGCCTGGGCATAGCACTTGCGCAGACACACCAGATAATCGTCGGCGGCCCGCTCGATGGAGGTGTCGAAGTTCTTGCCGATGTTGATGCCCAGAATTCCCCGGTAGCGGCTGGCGGCGATGCGCGCCAGGGCGTGGTCGATGCCCTTGTTGTTGAAGCCCATGCGGTTGATTATGGCCTGCTCGCTGCGCAGGCGAAACAGGCGCGGCCGGGGATTGCCGGGCTGCGGCCTGGGGGTCAGGGTGCCCACTTCGATGAAGCCGAAACCCAGGGCCGCCAGCGCATCGATGTAGTCGGCGTTCTTGTCCAGCCCGGCGGCCAGCCCCACCGGATTGGGAAAATCCAGGCCCATGACACGCACCCCGGTACCGGGTCGCTGCCGGGCAGCCAGCAGACCCAGCAGGCCCAGGTGCTTACCCAGGGCCATCAGCCGCAACGCCACATCATGGGAGGTTTCCGCCGGCAGGCAGAACAACAGGTTTCTCAACAGACCGTACATGGCGGGCTCCCTGGCGCTAATCGTAGTGCGCGGTGCTTTGCGCCAGGTTCAACAGCTCCCGCAGCACCACGGACACCATGGAGTAATCGTTGCTGGTTTCCCGCTGCAGGTTCTTCAGCATGGTCTGGGAACGGGCGATCTGGGTGCTGTTGGCAGTAGCCCACTGGGCGACCGCCTTGCTGATGGCGGCCGGTTTGCCGATGGACTTGATGACGTTGATGGTCAGTGCCCGCTGCTGCCAGTCCAGGTCATCCTGGAAAGCCTTGCGGGCCAGTGCCTGCCACTGGTTGTCCACCTTCAGGTCGATGATCAACTGCCGCAGCACCGCCAGGTGCAGACAATCCCCCACGGCAAAGTATGTCTCCATGGCCATGGCGGGGCTGACGTTCACCGCACCGCTGATCTCGGTAATGGCCAGCACCGGATAGATGTACTCGATGCAGGCCAGGCGCTGGGCCAGGGCCTTGGGCACACGATGCTCCACATAGCGCTCAACCACCCCATGCCAGTGCTGCCGTGCCTTGTCCGGCAGTGCATCCGGCAGCAATCCGACGGCGCTGCTGATGGCCGGCGCGAATTCCTTCACCGCGGCGGCGATATCCAGCTGGCTGCGCCGGTTGCGCAGCAGCCAGCGGGTGACCCGCCGCAACAGACCCATGAGGCGCCCCTGCATTTCATTCTGCATGGCGGCACTGACCTTGTAGTCCAGGGCCTCCACGGCGTGCCAGGTGTCATCGATGGCGAAGATCTCCCGCGCCACCACCGCCGCCTTCACCACTTCCACCGGCGTGGCGCCGGTGTACTCCACCTTGCGGTAGATGAAGCTGGGGCCGGCCAGGTTGACGATGCTGTTGGCCAGCTGGGTGGCGATGATCTCGCGCCGCAGCCGGTGCTGGCGGATCTGCCCGGCATAAGCCTCCGCCAGCTGGGCCGGAAACGCCGAGAACAAATAGGGTTCCAGACAGGGGTCGTCGATGAAGGCCGCCGATACCAGTTGGGACTTCAGGTGCATCTTCATATAGGAGGTGAGAATGGCCAGCTCCGGGCGGGTCAGGCCCTCGCCCCGGGCCTGCCGCTCGGCAAACTCGTCGTCGCCCGGCACGTGTTCGATGGCCCTGTCCAGGCCGGCGTGGTTTTCCAGGTAACGGATCAGCTCCACGTACTCGGCGGTGCGCCGCGCCATCTGGGCATGGGCCAGGCCAATGGCCTGCACCTGCCGGTAATTGTTCTGCAGGACCAGCTGGGCCACCTGCCCGGTCATGTCCTTCAGCAGTGTGCTGCGCTGCTGCTCCGCCAGACTGCCGCTGGCGGCGCACTCATTGAGCAGGATCTTGATGTTCACCTCGTGGTCGGAGCAGTCCACCCCAGCGGAATTGTCGACGAAGTCGGTGAGGGACACCCCGGCGTGGCGGGCGTACTCGATGCGTGCCTTCTGGGTCATGCCCAGGTTGCCGCCCTCGCCCACCACCTTGCAGCGCAGTTCCGCGCCATCCACCCGGAGATTGTCGTTGGCCTTGTCGCCGATGTCCTGATGGGACTGGTCGCTGGCCTTCACGTAGGTGCCGATGCCGCCATTCCACAACAGATCCACCGGGCTCTTGAGCAGGGCGTTGATCAGTTTGTCAGGGGCCAGGTGATCCACATCGATGCCGAAAGCCCGTTTCATTTCCGGCGTAATGGCGATGGACTTGGCGGAGCGGTTGAACACACCACCGCCCCGGGAGATCAGCTCCGGCTGGTAGTCGTTCCAGCCGGAACGGGGCAGACGGAACAGGCGCTGCCGTTCCTTGAAACTGCTCTGGGGATCCGGGTTGGGATCGATGAAGATGTGCAGGTGATTGAAAGCCGCCAGCAGCTTGATCTGGCGTGACAGCAGCATGCCGTTGCCGAATACATCGCCGGACATGTCGCCGATGCCCACCACGGTGATGGGCTGCTTCTGCACATTGATGTCCAGCTCGCGGAAATGACGCTGCACCGAGATCCAGGCACCCCGGGCGGTGATGCCCATCTTCTTGTGGTCGTAACCGTTGCTGCCGCCGGAGGCAAAACCGTCCCCCAGCCAGAACCCGTATTCCCGGGCCACGCCGTTGGCATAATCGGAAAATGCCGCCGTGCCCTTGTCGGCCGCCACCACCAGATAGGTGTCGTCCTCGTCCCGCCGCAGGGTATCCGCCGGCGGCACCACCGCGCCGGCCACGATGTTGTCGGTGACATCCAGGAGGCCGCGGATGAAACACTTGTAGCAGTTCACGCCCTGGGCCAGCAGGCCTTCCCGGGACAGTCCGGCGCCGGGGGCTTTCACCACGAACCCGCCCTTGGCACCCACCGGTACGATCACCGCGTTCTTCACCTGCTGGGCCTTCACCAGGCCCAGCACCTCGGTGCGGAAATCCTCCCGGCGGTCGGACCAGCGCAGGCCGCCCCGGGCCACCTTGCCGCCCCGCAGGTGGACGCCCTCGAAGCCGGGTGAGTAGACGAAAATCTCATAGCGCGGCCGCGGCCGGGGAATCTCGTCCACCAGCTGGGGCATCAGCTTGAAGGAGAAATACTCCTTGGGTGTGTCACCCGCCCCCTTTTGGAAGTAATTGGTGCGCTGGGTGGCCTGGATCAGCTTGAGATAAAGTCTAAGCACCGTATCCTGGGCCAGATTGGTGACTCCGTCGATGGCACCCAGAATGGTTTTCTCCAGGCGGCCGGCCTTGCGCTTGCGGGCCGCCGCCTCCTCATCGAGGGAGGGATCGAACAGCTGGAAGAAATAGCGCACCAGCAAGGCGGCGATGCGGCCGTGCTCCCGCAGGGTCTGGGCGATGAAGGGCTGGCTGTAGATGGTCTGAATCTGCCGCATATAGGCGGCATAGGCGCGCAACAGTGCCACCTCCCGCCAGGGCAGCTGACTGCCCAGCACCAGGGTGTTGAAAGCGTCGTTCTCTGCCTTGCCATGCCACATCGCATCGAAGGCGGATTCGAAATTCTCCTTGGCGGCGGCCAGGTCCAGTTGCTGCACGGCATCGTTGCTGAGACCGAAATCGTGGAGCCAGACGTCGGCGCCACCCTCCTTGTGGAGACGGAAGTCCCGTTCGCTCAGCACCCGAAAGCCCATGTTCTCCAGCATGGGAATCACATCGGATAACACCAGGGGTTTGCCGCACTGGAACACCTTGAATCCGAAGGCGTAACTACCGCCGTTGCGCCGTGCCTCGAATTCCAGGGAAATGTCGCCACTGTGCAGCACCTCCTGCATGTGGGGAATGTCCTGCACCGCCTCGCTGGCGGTGTACTCTTCTTTATAGGCCACCGGAAAATAGGCGGCGAATTCGTTGTAGAGGTAGCGGGTGAACTGATCGGAATGGCTGGCCTGCAGGGCCTCCCACAGATCATCCTCCCAGGGCTTGACCAGGCGCACCAGCCGCGCCTCCAGATCCAGGGGATCGAATTCCACCTTGCTGATGTTGGCCACCCGCAGGGTAAAGTGCAGCCGCGCCAGGATCGACTCGGAATAATAGGCGCTGAAATCCAGCTCCTGGGCCTGCAGCTCCCGCATCAGGAATTGCTGCATGGCCAGGCGCACCTTGGTGTTGTAGATATCCT
>JBJOHV010000054.1:0-9446 GCA_046047495.1 Pseudomonadota bacterium
GTGGTGAACGTCTGGCGGGCATCGAAACGCCGGGCCTCGGCATGTACGGCATGATGAGTTACCAGCACGAAGGCCGGCAGCGCATCGTGGTGCAGGTGCCGGGTCAACTGGTGGCCTACAGTCTGCCGCTGGAATGATCGAAGGGGTCAGAGCAACTTTGATCCCAGGAGACGAGCCATGAAGCATGCCCCCATATCAAATCAAACAACCCTGACCCCTTTCCAGACCCCTTTGATTCAGACCCCTTTAATCCTTGGCATGCTGATCCTGGTCAGCACCAGCCAGGCCGCCACGGTGGGAGAGACTCCCAGCAATGCGCAGGCCGCCGACGGGTCTTACATCAGCTGGCAGGAACACCTGATCGATGATCCCGCCAGCGCGGGCTTTGCCCTCAGCGGCAGCGACGGCCTGGTGATCGGCGATATCGACCGGGACGGCTACCCCGACATCGTCTCGGTGCACGAATCCGATTCCAGCTACGACTCCGCCAGTTACACGCCGGGGTTCGTCGCACCGCCGGAAGGCCATGTCCGCATTGCCTTCGGATCCGCCGATCCGGAACGCTGGGTCAACATCACGGTGGCGGAGGGACTGGAAGCCGCGGCGCCGGAGGATGCCGATATCGCCGACGTGAATGGTGACGGTTATCTGGACATCATGGTGGCGTCCGAGTTGTCCCATCTCATTTACCTGCAAAACCCCGGCCCCGGCGCCCGCAGCGCGGTCTGGCCGCGGCTTATACTGCCCATGACGCGGGGCAAGGGCTCCTATATCCGGGTGTTCTTTGCCGACTTCGACGGCGATGGCCGGCCCGAGGCCAGCGCCCCCAACAAGGGCGCACAGATTCCCGGCCCCCAGGATTTCGCCGTGTCCAATCCGGTCTCCATCTTCAAGGTGGTCGGTGATCCCCTGGTGGGGGACAACTGGCACGAGACCGTGCTGGGCTATTACAGCGTTCCGCAGAATGCCGAACCGGTGGATCTGGACGGTGACGGCGACATGGATCTGGTGATCGGCACCCGTGGCGAGGATCGCCTTGCCTGGTTCGAAAACCCCGGCGATGGCAGCCTCAATTTCACCGAACATGCCATCGGCATCAACGGCGCCCGCCTGGCGGGCTTCAACCTGGAGTATGCCGATCTCAGCGGCGATGGCCGCCTGGACATCATCGGGGCCTCCAATGGCAATGGCTTCAACGGGCTGTCATGGATCGAGCAGCCGGCCCGCAAGGGGGATGCCTGGAATGCCCACTTCATCGGCAGCTTCGCCCCCGACAGCATGACCGGCATGGAAGTGGCGGACATCGATGGTGACGGCGATCTGGACGTCATGGCCGGCAGCTACAGCAGCGGTGAGCGGGAGGCGGACGATGCCACCGTGACCGTCTCCGACCGCCTGGGACGCATTGGCTGGTTCGCCAATCCCGGTGACGCCCGTGAGGAATGGACCCGCCATGACATCTCCCGGCGCAAACGCGGCATGTTCGACAAGTTCGTGCAGCTGGACATGGACGGGGACGGGGACCTGGATTTTGCCGGCACCCGTGGCAACAGCTATCCCTATGATGGTGTGTTCTGGCTGGAGCAACTGCGCAGCCGGACGGCCACGGCGGCATTCCGGCCGGCCCGCACCGTGGATTCGGCGGAGATGCCCCTGCCGTGAGACTGCACAGGGTCGTTGCGGTCCTGTCGCTGGTGGCCCTGCTGGGGGGCTGCGGCGAATCTGCCGACCCTGAGACAGCCGGCAGTGACCTGGTGCTGCGCAATGGCCGGGTGTACACGGTGGACCCGGCACGCCAGTGGGCCTCGGCCGTGGCCATCACCGATGGGCGCATCGTCTACGTTGGCAATGATGCCGGCGTCGATTCCTACATCGGTAGCGCCACCACCAGTGTGGATCTCGGCGGCCGCATGGTGATGCCGGGGTTCCAGGACAGCCACATTCATCCCATCAGTTCCGGCGTGGAAGCCGCCGCCTGCGATCTCAACAATCTGCCCGGTGTGGCAGAGTACCGTGCGGCGGTCTCGGCCTATGCTTCGGCCAATCCCGAACTGCCATGGGTACTGGGAGGCGGCTGGTCCATGTCGGTATTCGGACCCGGGGCCATGCCCAGCCGGCAGATCCTCGATGAGATCGTCCCCAACCGTCCCGTGTATTTGAGTTCCCAGGACGGCCATACGGCCTGGGTCAACACTGTGGCTCTGGAATTGGCCGGCATCGACCGCAATACGCCGGATCCCCCCGACGGTCGTATCGACCGTGACCCGGTCACCGGTGAACCCATCGGCAGTCTGCAGGAAGGCGCCATGGACCTGGTGGCGGACCTGATTCCACCCACCACACCGGAACAAACCCTGGCCGGACTGCTGTATACCGTGGACCTGCTGAACGGTCTGGGCATCACCGCCATCCAGGACGCCTCGGTAGGCCCATCCGGACTCGATGCCTATGTCAGTGCCGAGCAAAGGGGTCAGTTGACCCTTCGAGTGGTTGCCGCCCTGCGCTGGGACCGCGACCGCGACCGTTCCCAGTTGAACGAACTGGTGGCCCTGCGGGATCGCTATCGCAGTCCATTGATCGACACCCGCACCGTAAAACTCATGCAGGATGGGGTGATGGAGAATTACACGGCAGCCCTGCTGGAGCCTTATTTACTGCCCGAGGAAACACGCGGCATTCCCATGATCGACCCGGAGGAGTTGAAACTCATCGTCAGCGACCTGGATGCTGCAGGTTTCCAGGCCCACTTCCATGCCATCGGTGATGCCGCCATCCGCCAATCCCTGGACGCCATAGAGTTTGCCCGGGAGCGCAATGGCCCCTCCGGCAACCGGCACCATATCTCCCATTTGCAGCTGATCGATCCGGCGGACATTCCCCGCTTCGGCAAACTGGACGTGGTGGCCAATTTCCAGCCCCTGTGGGCCTACGCCGATCTCTACATCACGGAGCTGACCCTGCCTTTCATCGGCGCGCAGCGTGCCCGCTGGCTGTATCCCATCAGCAGTGTGCTGGACACCGGCGCCACCATCGCCTTTGGCAGTGACTGGTCGGTGTCGTCCCCCAACCCCTTTCATCAGATGGAAACCGCCGTATTGCGCAAGGATGCCCTCGACAGCGAGGATCAGACCTTCATCGGGGAGGAGCGCATCGGCCTGGCTGACGCCATTGCCGCATTCACCATCAATGCCGCATTCGTCAATCGGCTGGAGGCGGACACGGGGTCCATCGAAGTGGGCAAGCTGGCGGATCTGATCGTGCTGGACCAGAATCTGTTCGACGTGGCACCGGAAGCCATTTCCGATACCCGGGTACTGCTGACCCTGTTCGCGGGGCAGCCGGTCCATGGCGACCTGAACCTGGACCGTTAGCCTATTTGGCGAACAGTTCCGCCTCGATGTTGCGAAAGGCTTTGAACTCCAGGGCGTTGCCGGAAGGATCCAGGAAGAACAACGTGCCCTGCTCCCCCGGCTGACCCTTGAAGCGGATGTAGGGTTCAATGACGAACTCATCGACAAACCCGCGCAGCCGTTGCGCCAACGCCTCCCATTCCGGAAACGTCAGCACCACACCAAAGTGGGGCACCGGCACGCCATGACCGTCCACGCCGTTGGCGATACTGGGCACTTTGCCGGAGGCGCCGAGCGCAGGATTGAGGTGGGTCACCAGTTGATGGCCGAACAGGTTGAAGTCGATCCACTGGTCGGAGCTGCGGCCTTCGGGCAGGCCCATTTTCACGCCGTAGAAATCCCTGGCCTCGTCGATATCGCGCACCTGGATGGCCAGGTGAAAAGGTGTAAGCTGCATGGGGTCCTCTGCCTTCAATTGCCGCGGGTGAAGTTGAAACGCAGGCCTTCGTCTGCGGCTCCGTCGGAGACCAGCACCCGCAGTGCAGTCCCGCGCAGATCATACTCGATGCGCTTCGGTGAATCATGCTGCGGATTTTCGAACACCGCGTTGACACTCGAGCAGGATGTCAGGCGGAATGCCACCGGACCAGGATTGCCGCGGACATTGGCCTCGTAGAATACGGCACCGTCGCGGGCCACCAGGCGAATGGTCTCTGTGACCTCGATTTCTCCCGATGATGCATTCATTTCCCGGAACTCCGCAGTGAAGACCTCATCACTCACCCGGGTCCAGTTTTCTGAAATGAGCAGCTCGCCCTGCACCGTGGTCCAATTGCCCAGCAACCACTCCACACTGCGCAGCGATGCACAGTCCTGTGCCTGGACCAGGGCCGTGCCAAGCGCCGCCGCCATGCCCACCAAAAGTCGCAATCCTGCCTGAATCCGCATAAAAAAATCCCTGATTATTGCTCAAGGCCGTTTCGAAACGGCCAGCCATTCGTACACCAGTGTCTGTTCACCATTGTCGTCCCTTTGCTCGGCGCACTGCAACAACCCGGATTTTTCCAGCACCCGTCGCGATCCCAGGTTCTCCGGTGCCACGGTGGCGATCACACGTTTGAGCCCGTGCTGATACGCGGCGTATTCCAGCAACGCCGGCACCACCTCAGTGGCCAGGCCACGCCCCCAGAAATCCCGCAGAAACGCATACTTGATCTCCGCTTCCGCCTGCCCGCCGGGATGCACCAGGCCGCAGCATCCCACCAGCCGCCCCGACGACTTGTCGTCCAGGGCAAACATGCCGTAGCCGCGGATGCGGTAGTTGGTGGCCGTCACCTGCAGCCAGCGTTCGCACTCGGCCAGTGTGATGGGTTGTCCATCACCCACCCAGCGGGCACCAAGGGGATCGGAATAGAGTTCATAAATGGCCGACAGGTCGGACGGCTGCCAAAGACGGCAAGTTAGGCGGGGGGTTTCAAAAATCATGTGAACGGAGGCGACTACTGCGGTATCGGCTCATGGGGCCTGTCGAACCGCACATCACTCCACCCGTATCGTGACACCGGCATGCTTCTCCAGGCGGTCCACCAATCGTCCATCGAAAGCCACCGCCGGAGTCCAGAAACCGCCGGGCAGTTCTTCCTTGCTGATGTCCCTGACCAGACAGATGGCGGCCTGGGTCAGCATCTTGGCGGTGGAGCCGTAGCCCGGATCCCGATCGCCGGTGACGGTTGCCTTCAAGGTATGGCCGTGGGCCGTGGTGCCGATGAATTGCAGTTCGAAACTGCCTTGTTCTTGCTCTTCCGGGCTGGGGCCTTCGCCGGGTTTGGGCAGGAAGAATTTCAGTGCCAGCCAGCGCAGCGGTGCGATGGCCAGGGCCAGGGCCATCCACTTGCTGCTACGGGCGGTTTTGCGCGCCCGCTGCTGGCCGTCCTCCCCATCTCCGGTAAGCAGAACTTCGTCATACTGGAACTGCTGGTCCGGCAGTGGGTAAGTGAGGGCATTGCTGCGCAGCACGATCTTGGTGTTGATGGCGGCCATGACAAAGGGGGCGGCCCAGCTCTTGAAGTCCGGGTCGTATTCCACCTCCACGTTGGGCTGGGGCATGGTATTGCCATTGGATTCGGGGCATAGATAGTAGGGATCATTGAGCTGGCTGCGCAGTTGCTTGTCCTTCGAGGCCTCCCGGTACAGATTCGCCATGCTGGCGATGGTGCCACCGGAGTACCCCCCCTGCAGTGTCTTCACCCCCATGCGAATCCTTTTGCAGAGTTCCCCGTGACGCTCCCGGGCGGCGCGCTGAAGGGCCCACACGCCCATGTCGGAGGGAATGGAATCAAAACCGCAGCTGTTCACGATGCGTGCGCCGGCCTGGCTGGCAGGCAGCTGATAGAAGTCGATCATCTTGCGGATCCATTGGGGTTCACCGCTGAGGTCACAATAATCGGTGCCGGTTTCCACACAGGCGCGCACCAGGTTATCACCATACAGGGCATAGGGGCCGACGGTGGAAATGATCAGCTTGGTCTTCTTGCACATCCGCTTGAGGGAATTGTACTGATCGATATAGGCCAGCAGATGGGGGACTTGCCAGGACTCCCGCCCCAGCTTGTCTTTGACATCCAGCAGCTTGATCTCGGATCGGCCCGCCATGGCCCATACCAGATTGGGATCCTTCAGTTCATGAACCAGGTAATGGCACACGAGGCGCCCCACGAAGCTGGAGGCTCCCCAGACGACGATGTCGAAATGGCGCTCCTTGAACCAGGGTGAGGGTTTTTCGGCAGCAGTGTCTGTGTCGGTCATTTTCTACTTGTCAAACCCGTGGTGGGAAGGTGGAAATCGGGGTAAAGCCTATCGTCAATAGTGTGATTTGACCAGACCGCCATGGGCATGTATGCGGTGAGTTTTTACCGAACCCATTGAATTGACATGTCGAGCTGATAGAGTCCGTCACACGAGAAGCCACCGGAGAACTGGCCATGGTCAAACTGCATATCAGCGAAACCATTCGAATCGATGCCACCCCTGCCGCCGTCTACGCCATCGTCAGCGATTTTCACCACTGGGCGGCCTGGTCTCCCTGGATGATTCAGGAACCGGAGGCCACCACTATCGTGCAGCCGGACGGCAAGTCCTACAGCTGGGAAGGCAAACGGGTCGGCAGCGGCAACATGAAGGTCACCGGAGAAGAAGTCGGGCGCAACATCGACTACGACCTCAATTTCATCAAGCCCTTCAAATCCCATGCGACCGTGCGCTTCGAATTGCGGGACGTCGGGGGTGGCACGGAAGTCACCTGGTTGCTGGATACCGGCCTGCCCTTCTTTCTGTTCTGGATGAAGAAGTCCATGACCACCTTCCTGCACATGGATTACCGGCGCGGGCTGACCATGCTGAAAGACTATGCTGAAACCGGCAACGTCCCCAGTCGACTTGAATTCACCGGCGTCGTCGAGTTTCCGGGCATGCGCTATGTGGGCATCCGCGGCGAGAGCAGTACCGCGGACATGGGTCCCAGCATGTCGGCCGCGTTCGATCGGGTATGGACCCTGGTGAAGGACAGCAGCCTGCAACCCGCCGGCGCACCGGTGGCCATCTACCACAAATTCGATCCCGTGGCCGGTCGTGCCTCCTTCACCTGCGGCGCTCCGGTGACCGATTTGCCGGCCCAGCTGCCGTCCGGCATCATCAGCGGCAGTATTCCTGCCATGAAGGTCTATCAGCTGCGCCATGTGGGTGCCTACCGCCATCTGCCCAATGGCTGGACCACGGCCAACAACCTGATTCAGAACAAGGTGTTCAAGGTAGATCCGCGCCATCCACCCTTCGAGATGTATCGCAACATGCCGGGCGAGGTGGAGGACAAGGATCTGATCACCGACATCTTTTACGGAGTGAAATAACAGGAGATCACCATGCACACGACACACCGACTACTACCCGCATTGAGCGCCCTGGCCCTGTTTGGCCTGGGCTTGTGCGCCGCCCTGCCCGCTGTCGCCCAGCCCGGAGGCCGAGCCGCGGAGCTGCCCGATGGCCCCGGCAAGGACCTGGTGCAGAACGCCTGCTCCACCTGTCACGGGCTGAACATGATCACCGGGGCGGCCGGATTCGGGTCTGCTGCCGAATGGCGCCGTCTGTTCAGCACCATGATTGCCCTGCCGGACGCCCAGGCGGACACCATTGCCGCCTACCTTGCCCAGCACTTCCCGGAGGATGTGAGCCGCCGCCCCACCCTGATCGCCGGCGATGTGGACATCGAAATCATCGAATGGCAGGTACCCACCCTGGGTCAGCGTTCCCGGGATCCGGCCCAGGCTCCCGACGGATCCATCTGGTGGACCGGCATGTGGGCCAGCCTGGCAGGCCGTCTGGATCCAGAGACCGGCAAGATGGAGGAGTTCCGCCTGCCGCCGTCGGCCCGGCCCCACACCGTATTGGCTGATCAGCAGGGCAATATCTGGTACACGGGCAACAGCAACGCCACCATCGGCAAGCTGGATCCCGCAACGGGCCTGATCACGGAGTACAAAACCGAATCCCGGGATCCCCATTCGGCGGTGTTCCACCCCAATGGCAAACTGTATTTCACTGCCCAGGGAGCCGGCATGCTGGGCCGCCTCGATCCGGTGAGCGGGGAAGTCTTGGAAGTCCCCACCGAGCCGCGCCCCTATGGCATCCAGTACGGACCCGATGGCAGCCTGTGGATCGCCCACAACGGCACCAACAAGATCAGCCGCATGGATCCGGACACCATGGCAATCCGCTATTACGAGGTGCCCGATGCCCGCACCCGCATCCGCCGTCTGGACCTGGACAGCAATGGCATCGTCTGGTTCGTCAATTCCACCCTCGGCAAGATCGGCCGGCTGGACCCGGACAGTGGCGCCATCCGGCAATGGGATTCACCCAGCGGCCCCGATTCCCATCCCTATGCGCTGGCAGTGATCGATGATGTGGTTTGGTACAACGAGTCCGGCATGCGTCCCGATGCCCTGGTGCGCTTCGATCCCAGGACCGAACGGTTCCAGAGCTGGGCCATCCCCTCCGGCGTGGGCATCCTGCGAAATTTCGGCAAGACCGCCGATGGCAACCTGCTGATCCACCAGACCAGTTCCAACCACATCGGCCTGGTGAAGATCGACTGACGCTGCTTTTTAACCCAATCCGGGCACCCATGAAAACCTTACTGGTCAGTCTTTCCGCCCTGCCTTCCCTGCTGCTGGTGGTGCTGGTTCTGGCGGCCCTGGCTGGTTTTCCCCCGGCCTATATCTGGAGCGCGCCGGGGGTGGCCACCGGCATCGGCGCCAAACTGTTGTGCAGCAGCCGGTATGTCAGCGGCTTCGGCGAACAGCAGAGCTTCGAGGACCTGGTACAGTACTCCCCCATCCTGAGTAATCTCAGCATTGCCTATGACGACCAGGCCCGCACCGTCACCACCACCCTGCTCGGTCTGAGCCCCACCACCGCAAGTTTCCAGGAAGGGGTCGGCTGCGCGCTGGACTTTGCCGGGTTCGACCGACCCCCCATCAGCACCAGCTCCGACCTGCCCGACGCGCAGGCCCTCTGGCCCGCCGGCAATCTGACTGGGTCTCCTGCCCCCTCCCTGCAAACGGCGCTGGAGGACATGCTGGCTGCCGACAACGACGCCGGGCTCAACACCCGGGCCCTGCTGGTGGTGAAGCAGGGCGCGATCATCGCCGAAGCCTACGGTCAGGGCGCCACCGCCGATACCCCCCTGCTGGGCTGGTCCATGGCCAAGAGCCTGACCTCGGTGATGCTGGGCAATCTGGAGTACCGGGGTCTGCTCGACATCGGAGAACCACCGGGCTTCGAGGCCTGGCAGGATGATGACCGGCGCGACATCACCGTGCGGGATCTGCTCACCATGACCGACGGTCTGGGCTTTGCCGAAGCCTATGATCCCGGTGACGATGCCACCGCCATGCTGTTCACCGAGCCTTCCGCCGCCAACTATGTGCTGCAGCAACCGCTGGAACACAGGCCGGGCACGGTGTTCAACTACAGTTCCGGCACCGCCAACCTGCTGGCATACCTGCACTACCTGCGCACCGGCGCCGACCCCGCCAGTGC
>JBJOHV010000055.1:0-78958 GCA_046047495.1 Pseudomonadota bacterium
AAACTTCAAGATCGAGGAAGTCCCTGCCAACATGGTGGACGAGGTGGAAAAATACCGCGCCCAGATGATCGAAACGGCGGTGGAAATGGACGACGACGTCATGACCAGCTACCTGGAGGGCGAAGAGATCTCGGTGGAAGATATCAAGCGCTGTATCCGCAAGGGCACCCGTGACCTGGCATTCTTCCCCACCTACTGCGGTTCCGCCTTCAAGAACAAGGGCATCCAGCTGCTGCTGGACGCCGTGGTGGACTACCTGCCCGCGCCCCATGAAGTGGATCCGCAACCGCTGACTGATGAGGAAGGCAATCCCAACGGCCAGTTTGCCATCGTTTCGCCGGACGAGCCGTTCCGTGCTCTGGCCTTCAAGATCATGGATGACCGCTTCGGTGCCCTGACGTTCGTGCGCGTCTACTCGGGCAAACTGGACAAGGGCGATACCATCCTCAACTCCTTCACCGGCAAATCCGAGCGGGTCGGCCGCATGGTGGAAATGCAGGCCGCCGAACGCTTTGAACTTACCCACGCCGAAGCCGGCGACATCATCGCCATCGTGGGCATGAAGAACGTGCAGACCGGTCACACCCTGTGCGATCCGGAGCATCCCTGCACCCTGGAGGCGATGGTGTTCCCCGAGCCGGTGATCTCCATCGCCGTGCAGCCGAAGGACAAAACCGCCAACGAGAAAATGTCCATTGCCATCGGCAAGCTGGTGGCCGAAGACCCGACATTCCGTGTGGAGACGGACCAGGAATCCGGCGAAACCATTCTCAAGGGCATGGGCGAACTGCACCTGGACATCAAGGTTGACATCCTCCGACGTACCTATGGTGTGGAACTGATCGTGGGTCAGCCCCAGGTGGCTTACCGCGAAACCATTACCCGTGAAGTCGAAGACAGCTACACCCACAAGAAGCAGACCGGGGGTTCCGGTCAATACGGCAAGATCGACTACAAGGTTCGCCCAGGGGAAGCCAACTCCGGCTTCAAGTTCATCAGCTCCGTCGTGGGTGGCTCGGTACCGAAGGAATTCTTCCCCGCTATCGAAAAGGGTTTCAAGTCCATGATGGACACCGGCCCGTTGGCTGGCTTCCCGATGCTGGACGTGGAAGTCGAACTCATCGACGGTGGATACCACGCGGTGGACTCCTCGGCCATTGCGTTCGAAATCGCCGCCAAGGCCGCCTTCCGTCAGACCATGCCGAAAGCCGCACCGCAGCTGCTGGAACCGATCATGAAAGTGGACGTGTACAGCCCCACCGACAACGTCGGTGACGTGATCGGCGACCTGAACCGTCGTCGCGGCATGATCCAGGACCAGGAGAAGACCACCACTGGTGTGCGGGTGAAGGCCAACGTACCGCTGTCGGACATGTTCGGCTACATCAGTACGCTGCGCACCATGACCTCCGGCCGCGGCCAGTTCTCCATGGAGTTTTCCCACTACGCCACCTGTCCGAATAACGTGGCGGAAGCGGTGATCGCCAAGGAGAAGGAAAAGCAAGCCGCCGCGAAGAAGTAAATTTTTTCCGGAACACCCAAACGCCCGCGTCGACACAACGCGGGCGTTTGCGTTTCTGGGGCATTACTTTCCGTTATCCGGGGGAATCACCGAGGTTGTGTAAATACGATATGGTCGGAATCCACCACGGGTTCGTAGCCTATGCGTCGATAGATGCTGTTGGATACGGGATTCGCCAGATCCGTATAAAGCACACACATGGCGTAACCTTCGTTCAGCAACTCCCGGCTCAACTGGGCGACGGCGGCCGTGGCATGACCATTGCCACGCCAGTGCGGGGGAGTGTAGACCCCGCCTATGCTGGCGGTGTGGGTTGTGGTTCGGACCCGCACTGCCATGGCCCGCGCTTCACCGTCATCCCATAAATACACCACGCCGGCGGATACGCGTTTAATCGCACGCTCCCTGGCACGGTCTGCGTCATGTTCATTCAAGGCTTCGATATCAAATTCAAGGAACCACTGTGCCACCCGTTCAATATCCCCATCCGTTGCAATTCGCAGCAGGCCGGAATGGTTCACTGGTAATCGAACCTCGGTAAGGCGGTGTATGCGCTGCTGAAAGCGGACTTCAACGTTGCAGCCGACTCTTTGGGACCAGGCCTCAGCGAATGCCCTGGCCAGCGAGACAGGCGCCACGACCGCCGTGATTGGCAAGTCCATTGCCTGAAGGTGTTCTGTCAGGGCCTCGATGGCGCGATCGGATGGGTGCGTCGCGGCGGAGAGAAGCAGTGGGCGAGACGGCATCATGATGGCGGCAATCGACCAGCCTTCCCCGTCCTCCACGACCACATTTATTATTCCCTGTGCGGCTGCACGGGGTTCCCGGGTCGCATGGAACAGTATGCCGAGCATGAGGCTGTTCGCGGCCTCTTGCTGTTCCAGACCATGCCTTACCCGCTCCAGGAAAGCCCCTGGTTCAGGGTAATTGATTGCTTCAAGGTTCGTCATGGTCGATAGGAATCTTCCACCAAGGTCTTGGAGATATGTTGTTAAGCGCGGTGTCCGGATTGTGAGTTGGCCTCACTCCAAGGGCGAATGTTTTTAAGCTGATCGGCCAATGTAACTTCAGCCACCTCCGTGTCATAGGCTACCTGAGCACGCAACCAATAGCCGTTGGTCAATCCAAAAAAACGACAAAGACGCAAATCAGTATCAGCCGTAATTGAGCGATTTCCGGCGATAATTTCGCCGATTCGCTGGGCAGGGACGCCAATTTCCTTAGCGAGTCGGTAATTCGTAATTCCCATTGGCTCCAGGAATTCCTCTTTCAGTAACTCGCCAGGTGTTACAGGATCAATTTTCCGCATGAGTTGCCTCCTAATGATAATCAACAATTTCCACATCCTCCGCCCCGGCGACAGTCCAGCGGAAACAGACCCGAAATTGTTTGTTGATTCGGATGCTATGCTGGCCTTTGCGATCATGGGATAACGCTTCCAGCATATTTCCAGGCGGTATCTTCAAGTCATCGAGACGATTTGCAGCTTGAAGTTGGCGAAGCTTCCGCAGCGCTATTCGCTCAAAATTTACAAAGCGCCTAACCCGTACTCCTCCAGCAAGCTTTTCCGTGTCCTTGCATTTGAACGAGATGATCATGGAGGTATAGTATTGTCACGCATTAATAACGTCAAGCATTACTATTCATCTCGAGAGGCAACGTATAGGAAGGTTTCAGCGGGTTAACTGCGCTTCCTGTTAGCCAGCTTTCCACCTCATCATCTACAACTCCAAAAAGGTAGACGGCGCCTATCCCCCTGAAATCGCCCCCACGATCAGTAGCGGCTCTTGCCCGTCAATCACCTCCTGGGGTAAAGGCTTGTCCATGGAGTCGTGGGAGATGTCCTGCTTGCAGGCAAAGAAGCGGATCTTGGGCCGGCGCTGGCCCGTGCCCTGGTCGAGGATGGCACCCCGCAGGGTGGGGTGCTTCTGTTCCAGCGCCTGGATCAGGGTGCGGGCGGTGGGTGTTCCTGCCACGGCAAGTTTTACTTCCGGACCGGTACGCGCCAGGGTCTGCAGGTGGTAGGGAATGACGACGGTGATCATGGTGGCTAGCGCAGGGTCTGCACTTCCACCGACAACACCGGTGGCAGATACTCCGCGATCGCGTGCCAGTTGTCGCCGCCGTTGGGAGAACACCACACCTGGCCGCCGGTGGTGCCGAAATAGATGCCGCAGTCATCCAGGGTATCCACTGCCATGGCATCCCGCAGCACATTCACATAGCAGTTTTTCTGGGGCAAACCCTTGGTGAGGGCCTGCCACTTGTCACCGCCCTTGCGACTGCGATAGACACGCAGCTTGCCTTCCGGTGGATAGTGTTCCGAATCGCTCTTGATGGGAATCACATAGACGGTACCCGGCTCGTGGGCATGGACGGCGATGGGGAAGCCGAAGTCACTGGGCAGATTGCCGCTGACTTCATGCCAGTTGTCGCCGCAGTCGTCGCTGCGCATGACGTCCCAGTGTTTTTGCATGAACAGCACATTGGGCTGGGAGGGATGCATGGCGATGCGGTGCACGCAGTGGCCGATTTCCGCCGTGGGGTCGGGGATGTACAGGGAGTTGAGGCCCTTGGTGATGGTCTTCCAGGTCTTGCCGCCATCGTCGCTGCGGAACGCGCCAGCCGCCGAGATCGCCACGTAGATTCGCTTGGGATCGTTCTTGTCCAGCAGGATGGTGTGCAGGCACATACCGCCGGCGCCGGGAGTCCACTGGGCGCCGGTGCCATGACCCCGCAATCCGGCCAGTTCCTTCCAGTTCTTGCCACCGTCCTTGCTGAGGAACAGCGCGGCATCCTCCACACCGGCATACACAGCGTCCGCGTCGGTAAGGGAAGGTTCCAGGTGCCACACACGCTTGAACTCCCAGGGATGGGGCGTGCCGTCATACCATTGATGGGTGGTGAGGGGCTTGCCGGTTTTTTTGGAAACATCGTAGGCGAACTTGTTGCTCTTCGCCTTGGGCAGGACGCCGGGTTCGGGCATCTCGGTGGGTGTTCCGGGCTGCTCCCAGGTCTTGCCGTCGTCGTCGGAGCGCTGGATGATCTGGCCGAACCAGTCGGAAGTCTGGGAGGCGTAAAGGCGATCCGGGTTCACCGGCGATCCGGTGAGATGGTAAACCTCCCAGCCGCCGAAGAATGGTCCCTGCACCTTCCACTTCTTGCGCTTGCCGTCTGCCTTGAGAATGAATGCACCCTTGCGCGTACCGACCAACACTCGAACCTTGCTCATGGGGCCTCCGTGTGTTTGCGGTTTGTGAGATGACTCAAGATTAAACGATATGCCCCACCCAGCGGCCCGACAGCATCACGCCGGACCAGATCAGCAGGGACACGGCACCGAAGGTTCTTAAAGTGAATCCGTGGGGGTTGGGTGCATCCCAGCGCTCGATGTTCTTGTAGATCTTGATATGGAACACCAGCATATTGATGAACGCCAATAATAGAAGAAAGACTTTCCACTGGAACGCCGGGTTCACCACATGGGAGGCCGCCCGTGTGATGAACATGCCGAGGCCGGTGATGGTGGCCACCACGAAGGTGGCCCAGGTCCAGGGCACCAATTCCCGGTGCAGGGTGCGGATGGGGTAGCGATTGGCGGCCAGGCCCAGCAGCCGCAGGTCCACCATCAGCAGGCTGCCCAGCATGAGGGTGATGGCCACCACGTGGATGGATTCCAGCAGGGGAAACCACCAGGTGCCGCCGATGGTCCAGGCGATGGGCCAGTTCTCGATGTCGATCCAGAAGTCCGCTCTTAGAATAGAGTTCATGACAAGGTTCCCGCAGCGTCGCTTGGCGAGGTCCCTGCGCGACACGCCGTAAACCCATCCCTGGGGGCTCGGGCGCGGCATCCATGCCGCGCACGGTCGCGCAGAGACCTCGCCAATCGCCGCCCGCTACTCACTGCACGCACTCGAATAAGTCGACGCCATTATCATTCCGCCGGAAAGTAAATGTACTCGGAGTAGGCAATCCAACGGCCCGCCATCACCACCATGATCCACAGACCCAGGGAGGCCAGGGCCAGCACCCGTCCGCCGATGACCCGCTGCCGGGTCAGGCTCCAGTAATCCTCCTCCCGTCGGCTCATGAGGTGAAAGAACAGGGTCAGGGCGATGGCGGGGAGCATGAAGCTGAACTTCCAGGCGAAGATCGGGTTGTTGAAATAGCGGGCCGGGCGGGCCAGCACGAACACGCCGCCGGAAACCAGGTTGGATGCCAGTGCCCACCACAGCCAGGGCATCAGACGACGGGTCATTTCCGCCAGGTTCTGGCTGGGCACCGCCAGCCCCAGGATGCGCAGGTCGATCATGACGATGGAGGCCATCACGGCGGTGATGCCGAGGATGTGGACAGTCTGGATGATGGGGGGAAAGCCCGGCACAGAACGCAGAAGCCACAGGGCGGCCTGCTGCAGCCAGCTGTCGCTGATGAGCTGGACGATAGTGTCCATCAGCGGTAACCGGGTCGGTGTATTGGGATTGTTATTGTTTTCATTGGAAGGGGATTCTAGCAGACGTTTCCGCGGAAACGTCCAGCTTATGTTTCCCTGTCGGTGGAAGAGATTGCATTGATCCACCAGAGTTGGCACCCTTGGGGCAGTTCCGAATCAGAGGGGAAAGACCATGTCGCTTCGTACCGTGTTTGCCACTGTCACCTGCCTTTGCCTCCTTGCCACAAGCGCCCAGGCCGCTGATATTCCGCAGGTTGGCACCTACGACTTTCCGACCTCCACCACCAATGCCGCGGCCCAGGAGCAGTTCATGCTGGGGGTCGGTTATCTGCACAGCTTCGGCACCACCCAGGCCCAGGAAGCTTTCCGCAAGGCCCAGGAACTGGACCCGGATTTCGCCATGGCCTATTGGGGTGAGGCGTTCACCTATCAGCATCCCTTTTTTGGTGCCATCAGCGACGGCCCCGGTGAGGCTCTCATGCGCCTGGCGCCCACACCGGAACTGCGTCAGGCCAAAGCCCCCAATGACAAGGAAAAGGGCTTTCTGAAAGCGGCCGAAGCGTATGCCCTGACCCCGGGTGGCATGCCGGAGCGGCGCATCGCCTGGAACAAGGCCATGGAGGAGTTGTATGCCAGGTACCCGGACGACTATGAAGTGACGGCCTTTTATGTGGTGTCCACCCTGGCCGCCGCGGGCCATTCGGGCGCCATGCGGGAGCGCATGAACATGAAGGCCGGCGCCCTGGCCCTGGAGCTGTTCAAGAAGAACGACAACCATCCCGGTGCGGCCCACTATGTGATTCACGCCTTCGATGATCCCATCCATGCCCCCATCGCCCTGGAAGCTGCGCTGAAGTACCGGGACATTGCCCCGGCGGTGTCCCATGCCCGCCATATGCCGTCCCATATCTTCATCCAGCACGGCATGTGGGATGAGGTGGCCAATTGGAACGAGTCCGCCTATCAGGTGGCCCGCGAACTGTGGAAGCCGGGTGACGCGGTGGGCGAGCAGAACCACGCCACAGACTGGGGGCAGTACGGTGATCTGCAGCGGGGCGACCTGGCACGTTCCGAGTTGTGGATCGAGCGCGCCCGGCAGACCCTGGCGGAAAATCCCAGGGACGGCCGTTCCATCGACACGCTCAAGATTGTGCAGTCACGACATACCATCGAAACCCGCCAGTGGCAGCTGATGGAACTCACTGATGATCTCACCCTCGAGCAGCTGCTGGCCCTGGGCATGAGTGCCGCTCATCTGGGTGAACTGGATCTGGCGGATAGGGTAGCCGCCAGTCTGGCTGCCCGTGCCGCGGCAAATCCCAACAATGACAATCTGCAGATGGTGCATGCAGAGGTGGCTGCCCTGGCCAGGGCCAAACGTGCCGAAACTGCCACAGGGCAGGTACGGGAATCCCTGCAGGCGGAAGCCAAAGCCCTGCTGGCGAATGCCATCACCGTGGAGGAAAGCGGTATCCTGCCCAATGGCGCGGCCAATCCGCTGAAGCCGGTCCATGAGCTGGCGGGTGAGATCTACCTCAGCTTTGGTGAGGCGGCGGAAGCCATCGATCTGTTTGAGACGTTACTGTTGCGCCTGCCAAACCGCCCCTTGTCTCTGCTGGGTGCGGCCCGCGCCTACGTGGCCGCCGGCGAGATGGACAAAGCCGGTGACATGTATGCAAAACTGCTGGCCATCTGGTCCGATGAATCCTGGCCCTCCGTGCAGGAAGCCAGGCAATTCGTGGCCTCGCGCTAAAACAAGGGGGACACTGATAACTTAATAACTTAACGTGCAACTCGCTTCCTGGGATAAGTTAAGTTATTAAGTTATCAGTGTCCCCACCAGGTGACTTCAATGACAACCGTCGGCAGGGTCTTTATGAAAAATTGTGTGATGCTCATGTCCCTGGTTGGATTGCTGGCTTCCGAGGTAACCATGGCTGCCGAGAGTCTGGAGTCTATCAAAGCCCGCTTCGTGGGTGACTGGGATCTGGTGCACTACATCAGCTTTCCCGAGCAGGGTGGCGAGCGGGACATGGCCTATATCGGCACCCTGCGCTACGACGAATTCGACACCATGGCCGGCATCGGCATGCCGGTGGATCTGCCGGAGCGGGCTGCGGCAAGTGAAGAACGGCTGATGGCCGGCTTCGCCTATTGGGGTCAGGTGCACTATGACTTGCCGAACCAGCGGGTGCTCCACCGTGTGGAGGGCTCACCCATGGCGCCGGGCTGGGTCGGCGGCGACAACATCCGCTATTTCGATTTCGTCGGCAATTATCTGCAGCTGTCCCTGCGCAATGACACCGGGCGCACCACCGGCACCCTGACCTGGCGCAAGCGGCAGGCGCCGCCGGGGCTGGCCTCCGCCGCCGAGGGTGCCCGGGCTGCGCTGCAACAGTTCTTTGCCGCCTGGAACACCGGTGACACGGATCAGGTGCGTCCCCTGCTGCATTATCCCCATATCACCCACTCACCCGCCAATCTGCTGATTGCCAACACACCCGCTGAGTTCGTACAGGACATGGAGCTGTTGCGCAGCCAGGGCTGGGCCAGCAGTCGCATCGACCGGGTGCAGACCTATCAGGTGTCGGCGGACAAGGCGCACATGGGTGTCTGGTACAGCCGACTGAACAGCGCAGGTGAGGTGTATCAGCCGGGTTTCGTATTTTATGTGTTCACCCGGCAAGAAGGCCGCTGGGGCATGCAGTATCGCGCACCGGGGGCGCTGCCCGGGCAATACCCCGAGGCTGCTTTACAGGCAGCCCGTGAGGAGGCCATGGCGGCGGCAAGGACATTCTTCGACGGCTTCAATGCCGCGGACAACAACGCTTTGGCAGCTGTCCACCACATACCCCAGGTGATGATGAACCAGCTGGGATTCGTGCTGGCCACGGAACCCTCATCACCCATCGTCACCACCGACTTCGCCGGCCTGCGACAACGGGAAAACTGGGGCCGCAGCCGCATTGCCGTGCTGAATCCCCTATCTGTCACGCCGAACCAGGTGATACTCGAAATCGTATTCGAGCGTTATGACAGCAGCGGAGAGAAGTACCGAACCGTCCCCGGTATATGGGTGCTGAGCCGGCGGGAAGGGCGCTGGGGGTTGACCTACCGCTCGCTGCTGGACCCCACAGCCGCTCTTTGACACAGTCCGATCCATTGCGAGCTCATTCTATGCGAAGCAGAACGCAATTCTTCATCACACACATCCTGGTGATGGCCCTGAGCGCCATTGCCTCTGCCTCCTTTGCCCAGGTCGGCGGCAGCCTGATCGAGTTTCCACCGCTGGATATCGAGCTGCAGATTACCGAAACTGCCGACGGAAAACCGATGCTGGATGTCGAGGAAATCCACCTGGTGACCGGTGAGTACTATCGCCTCAATATCACCAGCACCGGTCAAACCGACTGGCGGCTGGAACTGGCCGATCTGCTGCAGAACTCCCACCTGCGGGTGGTGACCATCAACGGCATCGAGGTCCATCTGCAGGCCATGGTGTTCAGGGCCATCGAGTTCGACCAGCCCGGCACCGCCTCCTTCAGCTTCACACCCATCGCGCCGGGCACCTACCGGTTCACGGTGGGCCGCAATCCCATCGCCCAGGGCCTTGAGCGCGGACAGGCCGGTGTTCAGGAAGCGGACCGCCGTGCGGAAGGGCTGTTCGTCGTCGAGTGACCGCAATTTTTCATCGCCGACAGCATTTGCTGAATGGTGACCAAGATAGCTGTTTCAACTAGTTTGTTGCGCTTACCTGACACCAGAAATACCGATCGTGAGAATCATGTTTTTTTAATCACTTTCTTGCGGCAGAACAAACCCCCGTCATTTTTCACTGCGCCGCCCATCCCGGGTGTTCACGGTTTCTCTAGACTGTAGGAGTCCATCCACTCTTTGCACAGGAGTCTCTACATGCCCGTCGGCAATGCGCCCATACTTTCCGACAATCAGGATCTGACCACTGCCCTGCTGAAAGTCACCATGGCCTGGCCGGACTGGCAGAGCACCACGCCCACGCTGCAGGACTGGCACCTGGTCAGCGCCAGCGAACTTGGCCTGAGTGCCACACAGCTCAGCAATGGCGTGTTTCGCAATGCCAATGCCGAGGCCATCGTCGCAGCGGCCACTTACAACGGCCACCGCACGCTCGCGGTGGGCTTTCGCGGCACCAATGACACCGAGGACTGGCGCCAGGACTTTCAGAACGTCAATGAACATTACACCCTTTTCGAACCGCTGGTCACCGCGCTCAAGAGCGTCGTCGCCAATGGCGAGTTCGATCTGGTGCTGGCCACCGGTCACAGTCTCGGGGGGGCCATGACCCAGCTGTTCATGGCGGACTACAACGGCATCGCGCCAGCCTATGCCATCACCACCGGCTCCCCGGGTATTCTGCAGGATCAGGCCACCGCCGATGCCCGCATCATCAATTACCAGGTGGCAGATGACCCCATCGTGTACCTCGGCGCCAACCGTGCGCTCGTGGGTCAGACACTCTCCGGCCCCCTCGGTGCACTGCTGGTGGGACAGCTTGCGAATGTGCTGAACACTTCGTTCGGGATTCCGACCAGCACGTTCACGGAGTCCATCCCGTTCTTCACCCGCGATTATTTGAACCGCGGCACTGTCGAACTATTGAAGGCACCAGGACATCCGGATACACCGCCTTCCAGCCTGCTGTCACTGCTGACGTCCTACAACGCCAGTGCACACGAGTTTCCCGCGTACCAGACCGGCATTGCGGCCGGCAACCGCAACCCCTTCGACCTTACGGCCGGCAGCCGGGGTGGTGCCGGCAACGATGCGCTGTTTGCCACCACGGGCAATGATGCCGTCGATGGCGGTTTGGGCTACGACACCCTGTATCTGCATATCGAGCGCGGGCAGGCCGTCATCACGTCCGGAGCGGACGGACTGACCAGTGTGAGCAGCACTGCCAGTGGCAATGACTCGCTCATCAGCGTGGAGCGTCTGGCCTTTGCCGATAAACGCCTGGCCTTCGATCTGGGGGCCACGCAGTCCGCCGGCATGGCCGCACGCCTGATCGGCGCCGCCTTCGATGCTCCCGCCATCGCGGCGCACCCCGACTGGATGGGCGCCGGCATCGGCGTGTTCGATCAGGGTGCCAGCCTGCTGGACGTCTGCCTGCAGGTGGTGGTGCTTATGGGCGACCCGGACAATCAGAGTTTCGTGAATACGGTGTATACCAACGTGGCCGGCGTGGCGCCCGGTGCGGCAGAGCTGCAGCATTTCACCAGTCTGCTGGAAGGTTCGGGGGGCACGCTGAGCAAGGCCGCCCTGCTGGAACAGGCTGCCTTGATCGATGTGAACGAAACCAATATCGGCCTGGTCGGCCTGCAGAGCACCGGGGTGGAGTTCCTGTAGAGACGTGCTATCGTCCCGGCATCGCACACAAAGTCAGGCTTAGGCACCGGCTTAAATGGTGCCACGCCAGGCCCGCGAGCGCAGTGATCCGCCTTACGGCCCCATCACCGAGCGGGCCTGCACCTTCCACTCTCCGTTGCGCAGGGTAACCAGAAACAGCGCCTCGTACTCGCTGAGTTCGGTGCCATCCGCGCCCACGTTCACATAGCGCAGGGTGACGTTGGCGGAATTGGCGCTGGCCTGTACCACCTGCAGGTTTTCGTAGCGGATCTCCAGCCACGTGCGCTGGCGGCCGGGTTCCGTGCCGTTGCGGAAATCTGCCAGGTTCTCCCAATATTCCACGTCGATGCCGGCAATCCTCACATGGGGTATGTGGATGGCGGCGGCCAGTTGCTCGGGATCATGGGAGTTGAAGGCGGCGAAATAGGCCTCCACCGCGGCGCGGGCACCCTGGGTGGTGGCCCGCACCACGTTGCGGTCGTCGGTGAATTGGCCGGCGCCAAAGCGGGACTGCAGACCCCAGTGTCCGTCACGCTGGGTGATCACATAGGTCACCAGGCTGCTGATGGTGGGTTCGTCGTTTTCGTTGTAGCGGATCCAGCGGCCGGCGATGTGCACCTTGTCCTTGCCCACCTGCAGCACTTCGCGGCTGTGCCAGCGGGAATAACGCCAGCCGGTGGCCAGGGTCTGGTTGAAATCGGTGTTGGCGGCGTAATCCTCCGCGGTCAGAAACAGATCGAAGCGGGGATTGGAGCTGGGCCGCACGTGGGGGTAGTTGAGGGAGCTGGCCCACACCGCAGGATTGCGGGTGTTCCAGGTCTCCATGAAACGGTCATGGGCCTGCAGGGCCAGGTGTTCGCTGAGTGCCCGCTCGTCACGGCCGAGGGGAGTCTGTGCCTGACCCGCGGTCAGCATCGACAGTGCAATGAGTGACACCAGGCCGGTCAGGATGTGGCGAAAATGAAAGGAACGTACAGGGCGATGCATGGCCGCCTCCTTTTTGTGATGGGCGTTGTGATGGGACGTTGTCAGGGAACATGCCGGTCGGTGGCGAAAGCAATTCCGGAGCCTTCCACCTGGTACTGCCGACGCTCGGCAAAACGGCGCTGGGATTCCGGGTCAGCGCCAAAATTACGGCTATTGAGCCAGCCTTCATAACTGGGGTACCAGAAGATGCGGTTCAGGCGGGCGATGCCGTCCCGGTCCGGCACTTCCCGGAACAGGCCCACCACCCGCACACCAAAAGCCGGTTCGAAGGTGACCCAGGCCTCGCGGCTGAGGCGGAACACCTCGTCCACATTCTGCGGCTGGTAGAACTCGTCCCGGTGCACGTAAAAGCCCGGACCACTGCTGATGTTCAATCCGTCCACAAGATAAAGGGGATCGTAGGCCCGGGTGGTCACGTCGCTCACGCCGGCCACACCCCGCAGGACGATTTCCAGGGAGGGCAGCAGTTCCTCGGTTGGACGGTCCCAGGCCAGCATCAGAATCACCTGATTGGCCGCGAGCCCGGCAAAGGGCGCGTCGGCGGGTTTTTCCACCGGGGTGAACAGACCGTAGAGCCGCGCCCCGGACAGGCGCATGGCGTTCATGACCGGCTCTTCGATGTCCTGAATCAGGGTATCCAGTTCCCCGCTGGTTTCGATGATGGAGTAGGTGAACTGATGGGACAGGGCCGGGTCGGCGGCGGTCTGGGCGGTGAGCCAGGCGGGTGTGGCGGAAAAAATAAGCAGGAGCAGGGCGGTGAGTCTGGACATGGTGACTGTCTTTGAGTGGGTGGCTGGTTCCGCGAGTTTACGCCGTGAGGTGGATTTACACCAAAAACTCGGCTAGGCAGATCAGAAACCAGCGACCCGGAACAGGTCATCCGCCGCCTGCAGCACCTTGCCCCGCAGGCGGGGCGGCAGGTCGGGGTTGTCGTCCAGATACTGGCGCACCGTCTCTGCGGCATCCGGTGACTGATAACCCCCGAGGGTGGCGTTGAGCCAGTTGAGGGGAAAGAAGATGTCGCCGGTGAGCAGGATCTCCTCGGTGAGATCCAGGCTCGGTCGCAACAGGAACCCGGAGGCCTCGTTGTGCAGGGGATGATGAATCGCCCCCATGGCGTCCAGTACCCAGGATTCCTGCCGTCGCACGGCAACATCGGCGAAACGGTCGAACAGGGCGGTGTGGACATCCCTGTCCTGACTCAATGCCGGACGGATAAAGCGGAATCGTCCCAGTCGATCGGGATTGCTGATGCGCTGTTCCTGGGCATCCAGAATGGCTGTTGCATCAGCCACATCGCGCAGCGCCAGGGCTTCCGCCAGGGCGATGTACTGCTGTTCCTGCAGGGGCAAGCCTTCCGGTGTCTCCTCACCCTGCCAGATGCGTTGCAGGCGCCGGGTGCCTTCCGCGCTCAGGGTCATGCTGGTGAGGGCCGCGAAATAGGCGCCCTTTCGACCCGGCGTGGTGGCCCTGTCCAATGCCTCCCATAACACCTGTTCTAAATCGCTGCTGACCTCCTGGCGGGAATCGGCAGGGAGGAATTGCCAGAAGGCCTGGCGCAACAGGCCCAGCAACTGCTGTGCCATGAGCTCATCCGCTTCGGCAGTCAGCGCCGGCAGGAGCGCGGTGACGAAATTCGCCGGAGTGATGTCACCATCCAGCATTTCTTCCCACAGGGTCTGCCACACCACCGCGCGATGCACCGGATTTTCCAGATCCTGCACGGCGTCGAGCAGGGCGGTGCGGCTGCGCTCATCCAGCTCGAAGCGGCCATAACCGATACCGTCGGCACCGGCGAAGATAAAATCCGGGTCGCTGGTCAGTGGCACCGGCACGAAAGCCTCCGCCTGTTGCAGCTGCAGGTTGTACTCGGTCACGGCGCCTCCGGCACCGACCGCCAGCACCAGAGGTTGATTCCACAACAGGCCGCGCTGGGCATCACTGTCCGACTGGCGCACGGTGATGCCGCCGTCGCTCCATTCGGTAGTGATGCGCGGCCGCCCCGACTGCGCAACCCAGACGTCACTCCATTGGGCCAGATCCTGTTCGGTGAGGGTGTCGAGTATCCCGATCAGGTCAGGCCAGCCGGCATTGCCATAACGGTTTTCATCCAGATAGCGTCGCAGGCCATCCCGCAGTTGCTGTTCTCCAATCAGCTCTTCCAGCTGGCGCATGACCACCGGCGCTTTCTGGTAAATGATGGCACCGTAAAGGGAGCCTGCGTCGTTGAGATTGTCCAGGTCCTGGCGGATGGGATTGGTGCCGGCGGTCCGGTCCACGGCGTAGGCCGTGGGGTGATGGGCCTGAAAGAAGCGCAGGTCCAGGTTCAGATCGGGAAACGCCGGCCCGGCGATTTTCGCCGCCATGAAATTGGCAAACACCTCTTTCATCCACACGTCGTTGAACCACTCCATGGTGACCAGATCGCCAAACCACATATGGGCGGTTTCGTGGGCGATCAGGCTGGCGCGGCTCAGCTCCTGGGTGCGGGAGGCGGTGGGGTCGAGAAACAGGCTCTCGGCCCGGTACCAGATGGCGCCAGGATGCTCCATACCGCCGAACTGGAAGGCAGGCACGGCGAAAAAGTCGAACTTGTCGAAGGGGTAGGCAATGCCGGTGTAGTCCTCCAGCCATTCAAGAGCAGTGGCGTGCAGGTCGAAGATGGCATCCCGGTTGCGGGCGAATTTTTCGGCATCAGTTTCCCGGTGATATAGGTTGAATTCGCGGCCGTTGCGGCTGGCCGATTCCACCTGCAACTCGCCGGCGGCGAAGGAGAACAGATAGGTGCTGATGGGCAAGGTCTGCGCAAAACGCAGTATGTGCTGCCGCGGATCGCCGGCATCGCGGGACACCAGTGCCCCATTGGATACCGCCTGCCAGGCTGCCGGAACACTCAGGGTCAGGGTGAAGCGCGCCTTGATGTCGGGTTGCTCGAACACCGGAAACGCGGTGGAAGCCCGATCCGGGACGAACAGGGCATACATGAATTCACCCTGCCGGTTCAGGGCGGCATCGGTGCTGCGAAATGCGATGTCGATGCGTTGCGGGCCGCTGGACAGATGTCCTGCGGGTATGACGATGTGATCCGGCACCAGAACCGGGTCGATTGTCACACCATTCACCGCTACCGAAAGCACCTGATCAGCCGGAGCCTGGAAATCCAGCACCAGGGGCTGACTGTTATCAACCAGATCCAGCCCGATGCTGACCTCGCCGGTAACCGGCTCGGACACCTGGGCCGGCAGGCGCAGGTGCAGATCGTATGCCACGTTCCGCAGGGCCAGTGCCCGCTGGCGGGCAAGTTCAGCGGCGACCCCGGGTGCAGGTACGGCGACTTCCGGGGCAACCGGATCAGGTGATTCAGGCATCTTGGCGTCGCAGGTCAGCAGACCGAAGGCAATGAGGCACAGCAACAGGTGTTTTGACATGGCCCGCAGGATACCAGAAATCGGTGCCGGGGAATGGGCTTCTACGGAGTGGTTGAGTCGCCGTGACTGCGCTCCGGGGCAAGGTGGTCAATTTATCCGATTAACTTGCTATGATCCATTCAAAAACCAACAACAGGACTACCCCCCATGCACACGTACACATCTTTCAGCCTGCCCGCCCGAGTGCTGACCTTTTGGTTGCTGTTTTCCGTCAGCCTGCCCCTGTGGGCCCAGAACGAAGCCTGGACCCGGCCGTTTCCCGCCTTCCGGGTGATCGGCAATCTGTACGGGGTGGGTACCTATGACCTGGCGGTCTGGCTGATCACCACTGACGATGGCCACTTTCTCATCAATACGGGTCTGGAGGATTCCACCGCCCAGATCCGGGCCAACATCGAGTCCCTGGGTTTTCGCCTGGAGGATGTGAAAGTTCTGCTCACCATGCAGGCCCACTGGGATCACACCGCCGCCATGGCGGAGATCAAGGCCGTCACTGGTGCCGAGGTATGGGCTACGGCCGACGATGCCCGGGTGTTGGCGGACGGCGGCTTCAGCGATGCCCATTTCGGCGGCCGGGAAACCTTCAAACCGGTAAGCGTGGAACGCATCATACGTGATGGAGAAGTCCTGAGCCTGGGGGATGTCCGACTGACCGTTCATGAACATCCGGGGCACACCGAAGGCAGTTCCAGTTATTCCATGGTGGTGAACGAGAACGGCCGCGACTACGACGTGGTGATTGCCAACATGGGTACCATCAACCCCGGCAAGGTGCTGACCGGTGAGCCCACTTATCCCGGTGTAGCGGAGGACTTCGCCAGCACCTACCGCAGGCAGAAGGCCATGGCGGTGGACGTGTGGGTGGCTGCTCATGGGTCCCAGTACGGATTGCACGACAAGTGGCAGCCGGGCCAGGCTTATGATCCCGACACCTTTGTGGACCCTGAGGGATTTCTGGCGGCCGTGGAGCGGCTGGAAGCCCTCTATCTGGAGCAGCTGGCCGCAGAGCGGCGCTGAGGGCTCCGGCGGGGATTACGGGACGGTTGGCTGGCGGGGTTCCAGTCGCATGACGATGCGTTCGGAGTCGAAACGGGCGATGATGGACGGATCGGTTTCCCTGACAGCCATCATGGGGTGAACCCGGTCGCTGCCGGCAAAGCGGATGCGTACGCGGGGATCCTGCTGGATATTCTGGTACCACTGGCGGTCTTCCGCCGGGTCGATGTAAAGGACCCCATCCTCCAGGAAGAAACCGATGTTGACCGAGTAGGGATCGTCGGGGCGGGTCTCGATCTGCAGAACGCCTTCGGCGGTGGGTAAGGCGGTCAGCGGTGTCTCTTTACCAGCAAGCCGACCGCCGGCAAACAGCCCCAACGGCTCTCCGCAGGCGGACAGGCACATCAGCAGCAGAACTGTTGCGAGGGATCGCAATGGCTGGCAGCGCCATGTCACCTGTTACAACTCAAGATTCTTGTCCGTCACCGCGCCTTCCGAGGCGGAGGTGACATGGGCGGCGTATTTGGCCAGCACGCCGCGGGTGTAGCGGGGTGCGGGCTTCTGCCACTGGGCCAGGCGCGCGGCGATCTCGGAATCGGACAGGTGCAGGGTGATCTCGTTGGTCTCCGCGTCCACGGAGATCCTGTCGCCGGTGCGCACGATGGCGATGGGACCGCCTTCGATGGCCTCCGGTGTGATGTGGCCCACCACGAAGCCGTGGGAACCGCCGGAGAATCTGCCGTCGGTGATGAGTGCGACATCCTTGCCCAGCCCTTTGCCCATGATGGCGGAGGTGGGGCTCAGCATTTCCCGCATGCCCGGTGCGCCCTTGGGCCCTTCGTAGCGGATCACCAGTACATCACCTTTCACCACGGTGCCGTCCAGAACGCCCTTGAGACATTCCTCTTCCGACTCGAACACCCGGGCATTGCCGGTGAACTGCAGGCCCTCCTTGCCGGTGATCTTGGCCACCGCGCCGGTGGGTGCCAGGTTGCCCCTTAAAATCACCAGGTGGCTGTCTTTCTTGATGGGGTTGTCGAAGTCGCGGATGATGTCCTGGCCGGCGGGGTAGTCTGCCACCTCGGCCAGATTTTCCGCCAGGGTCCTGCCGGTGACGGTCATGCAGGAGCCGTCCAGCATACCGGCCTTGAGCATGCGCTTCATCAGGGGCTGGATGCCGCCGATCTTGATCAGTTCCGACATCAGGTAGGTGCCGCTGGGTTTGAGGTCCGCCAACATGGGGATCTTCTTGCCGATGCGGGTGAAGTCGTCCAGCTCCAGGGGAACCTTCATGGTGTGGGCCATGGCCAGCAGATGCAGAACGGCGTTGGTCGAGCCACCCAGGGCGATGACCACTTTGATGGCGTTCTCGAATGCCGCACGGGTCATGATGTCGGAAGGTTTGATGTCCTTCTCGATGAGATTCATGATGGCAGCACCGGCGCGCCGGCAATCGTCCTCTTTCTCCGCCGAGATGGCATCCTGGGCCGAGCTGTTGGGCAGGCTCATGCCCAGGGCCTCGATGGCGGACGCCATGGTATTGGCCGTGTACATGCCGCCGCAGGAACCGGGCCCGGGGATGGCGGTCTCCTCGATGTTCTTCAGCTGGATGTCGGAAATCTTGCCGGCCGCCCGCTCGCCCACCGCCTCGAACACCGAGATGATGTTGGTGTGATTGGGGCCGGGCTGGATGGTGCCGCCGTAAATGAAGATGGACGGGCGGTTGAGGCGTGACAGGCCCATGATCAGGCCCGGCATGTTCTTGTCGCAGCCGCCGATGGCGATGATGCCATCATGGCCCATGCAGCCGGATACGGTCTCGATGCTGTCGGCAATCACTTCCCGTGACACCAGGGAATACTTCATGCCCTCGGTGCCCATGGAGATGCCGTCGGAGATGGTGATCGTGTTGTAGATGACCCCTTTGCCGCCGGCGGCGTCCACTGCGCTGTTGACGTCCTCCGCCAGCTTGTTGATGTGCATGTTGCAGGGGGTCACCATGGCCCAGGTGGAGGCCACGCCGATCTGGGGTTTCCTGAAATCGGCATCCTGGAAACCCACCGCCCGCAGCATGGCGCGGCTGGGTGCCTGCTCCATGCCATCCACCACTTCCGAGGAATACTTGCGTTTCTTGTCCGTCATGTCGCTGCCTGTGCCGATGCCATCTGGGTTGAAAAAGAAGGCGCGTATTGTCCAACAAAGCCACCCGAGGGTCCAGACGGGCGAAGAGAGAGAGGGACACTGATAACTTAATAACTTAACCCATGGACACTGATGGCCTGTCCCTTAAGTTATTAAGTTATCAGTGTCCCTGGTTTGATGATGAGGTCCGAAAACGGCCAGCCTAGGGGCGGAAAGGGCGTATCATGCCGCCATGGAAACTCGTCATCTGCTCAACAGCGACGAACTGGAACAGGCCCGTCAGACCCGGGATCCCCGTTTCGACGGCCGCTTCTTCGTCGGCGTGCTCACCACCGGCATCTACTGTCGGCCGGTGTGTCCGGTGCGGATTCCCAGGAAGGAGAACGTGCAGCTGTATCCCACGGCCGCCGCCGCCGCGGAAGCCGGGTTCAGGCCCTGTCTGCGCTGCCGTCCGGAAACCTCCCCCGGCACACCCGCGTGGCTGGGTTCGTCCTGGAAAGTGTCCCGCGCCCTGCAACTGATCGACCGGGGACTGGTGGATGATGGTTCCCTGGATCAGCTTGCTGCGCAGCTGGAGGTGGGTACCCGTCAGTTGTCCCGACTGTTCAAGAAACACATCGGCGCCTCGCCGGTCAGCGTGGCCCAGACCCGTCGACTGCATTTTGCCAAGCAATTGATCGATGACACTGATCTCACCATGACCGAGATCTGTTTTGCCGCCGGTTTCGGCAGCGTGCGACGCTTCAATGCCCTGTTCCAGTCGGTCTACGGCCGCAGCCCCAGCCGCTTGCGGGGCAGCCGCGGACGGCTGCCGCGTAGCGAGGCCGGCATCGCCCTGGACCTGCGCTACCGACCGCCATTCGACTGGCGCTCCATGCTGGATTTTTTTGCCCTGCGGGCCATTCCCGGTGTGGAATGCGTGGGAGACAGCAGCTACCAGCGCACCATCAGTCGCCATGGCAAAGCGGGGGTGATCCGGGTGGATTTTCACGGGACGGACAACCGGGTGCGTCTGCAGGTGGATTTTCCCGACACCAGTCAGTTGCTGCCCATCGTGGAGCAGGTGCGGTGCCTGTTCGACCTGCGGGCCGACAGCCTGGAGATTCAGGGGGCCCTGGCCCAGGACCCGCTGCTGGCACCGCTGGTGGAGTGCTATCCCGGATTGCGGGTACCGGGCTGCTGGGACGGTCTGGAAGTGGCGATACGGGCGGTGCTGGGCCAGCAGGTGTCGGTGAAAGGTGCCAGCACCCTGATGGCGCGGCTTGTGCAGCGGTTGGGCACACCGCTCAACGGTCCTGCCGAGGACGGGCAGGGCGGTCCGATCAGGGTATTCCCCAGTCCCCAACACTTGTTGGATGGTGATTACAGTGGCCTCGGCATCACCGGCCAGCGTATCGACGCCATCAAGACATTGGCACGGCAGGTGCTCGACGGCAGCCTGCTCATCGACGGCAGCCTGGAGACAGCACCCTTTGTGGATGCCATCACCCGCATCAAGGGCATCGGCACCTGGACGGCCCAGTACATTGCCCTGCGGGCCCTGAACGATCCCGACGCCTTCCCTGACGGTGATCTGGTGCTGCAGCAGGTGGCCGGCTGGCCGGGCCCACGGCTCAGTGCCCGGCAGCTGGCGGCCCGTTCCCAACCCTGGAAACCCTGGCGTGCCTACGCCGTGATGTTGTTATGGAAACACGCCCAAGCCCTGAGGAGCATGACATGACCACCTACTATGACTATCTCGATACACCCATCGGCAGTCTGCTGCTGGCCGGCGACGGCAAGGCCCTGACCCTGTTGGGCTTTCCCCGCGGCAGCCAGCGCAAGCGCCATGGCCAGGACTGGGTGCGGGCCCCGGAGAAATTCACCGAGACTGCCCGCCAGCTGCGTGCCTATTTCGACGGAGAACTCACTGATTTCGATCTGCCCCTGGCACCGGCTGGCACCGAGTTTCAGCGCAAAGTGTGGCGGGCGCTGCAGGACATTCCCTATGGAGAAACCCGCAGTTACGGGGAAATCGCCCGCCGGATCGGCAAGCCCACCGCATCACGGGCAGTGGGTGCGGCGAACGGGCAGAATCCCATCCCCGTGATCATTCCCTGCCACCGGGTGATCGGCGCCAGCGGCAAACTGGTGGGCTTCGGCGGCGGCCTTCCCACCAAGCAGAAACTGCTGGCCCTGGAGCAGCGACAGCGGCGTCCCGAACTGGATTTGTAAGGAATGTCCTGGGCAGGAGTGGAACTTCACCGGGATTTGCCAGTCACACACCTGTAAAGCATCAGCCGGGGAAACGGTGTGACAACAAGGGATCGGGAAGCACAGGACCTGCGCCTGGGTGACGGCAGTGGTGTCCTGGACGAGCCCGCCGACTCTCGGCCCGGACCCAGGCGGTCCCCCCAGCCCTTGGGGATTGCCCTCTGTATCAGCCTGCTGGTCAACACCCTGGCCCTGGGTCTGCTGGCCATGTCCCTGCCTCGCCAGTCCACATCCTGGCCGGATCCACAGGCCAAGGTGCTGACGATAGGTCTGCGGGCGGGCAATCCCCAGGCGCGTCAGCCGCAGAACCCGCAGACACCCGATGAGGGACCGGCGGATCCGCAGGTCAATCCTGTTCCCGAGCTCGGGCTGCCGGACCCGGTGCCTGCCGATACCGCGATCGACGTGCCGAGCAAGACCCCCCTGGTTGCGGAGGCCGGCGGACCGGTCGACCCACGCCGCATCGATGAGGAGAATCCAACGTCTTCGCCGGGTCTCCTGATACCCGATGTTAGGGCGATTCGCCAGGCGGTGGCAGCCGCGCTGGATGCGGACACCGTTCCCGCTCCGGCGTGCAGCTACCTGCAAGCACAGAACGAGCTGCTGATTTGCCCTGAAGTCGATATCGACCGGATCGCCCCGGAGGAAGAAACCCGGCGGCGGTCGGTGGTGTTGTCGGAGTTGGGCGTGGAGCAGGTGCTGGGGCGTTTGCAAAATCTGGCGGAGGTGCTGCCGTCGGCGACGCTGCTGCAGGCAGAGCTGCTGGAAGCCACCCGCGGTTTCCCGTCCGCGGGCGAGCGGGGTATTCGGGCCATCAACGACCAGATGCATCGCGATGAGGCGGCGCATCAGCAGGCCAGCCGGGTATTTGGGCCCTGTGCCACGTGCTGACCCGCGGTGCCAGGTCCGGCTCCAGTGGCGTACCGGTGGGCAAAGTGGCCGCGATCACATCCGCGGTCAATTTCTCCGCGACAGCTTTCAATCAGGCTGGCTATAATCGCCGCAGTTTTTTTTCAGGAGTTTCACCTGTGAGCCTCAGCCACCGTTCCTAGATTGATGGCATTGCCTTCCCCCTGATCCGATCCCGGCAGTCCCTCTGTGCCGGGCAGCCCGATTTCCTGTAAGCCAATGACCTTTCAATCTGACTGTCATGCCGCGGTCACGGTGACCGTGGTCAATACGGCTTGCAGCGGAAAACAACATCATGACGTTTACAAAATTCAAAAGCGGCCTGCGCTTGTTCCGTCAGGCCCTGGTGGGCAGCTCCACCATCGACTACACCCAGGGATCCATCGCCCGTGCCACATTCCTGCTGGCGGTGCCAATGATTCTGGAAATGGCCATGGAGTCCGTGTTTGCCATCGTGGACATTTTCTTCGTCGCCGGTCTGGGGGCGGAGGCGGTGGCCACCGTGGGTCTTACGGAAGCGGTCATCACCTTGCTGTATGCCATGGCCATGGGACTCAGCATGGGCACCACGGCCCTGGTGGCGCGCCGCATCGGTGAAAAGAATCCCCAGCTGGCGTCGGTGTCGGCGGTGCAGGCGCTGTGGCTGGGTGGGTTCGTGTCGGTGGCGGTGGGAGTGTGCGGCCTGCTGTTTGGTGAGGACATCCTGCGCCTGATGGGTGCCGAGGCGGCGGTCATCGAGACCGGCAAGACCTACACCACCATCATGTTCGGCAGCTGCTGGACCATCATGTTCCTGTTCCTCAACAATGCCATCTTCCGCGGAGCGGGGGATGCCAGCCTGGCCATGCGGACCCTGATCCTGGCCAACGGGGTGAACATCGTCCTGGACCCCTGTCTGATATACGGGATCGGGCCGTTCCCTGAAATGGGAGTGACCGGTGCCGCCGTGGCCACCAACATCGGGCGGGGGCTGGGTGCACTGTACGGTTTCTACTACCTGTTCGGGGTCAGCAACCGCATCCAGATGAGCTGGGGAAAACTGACGTTGCGCCTGGGCATCCTGCTGACCCTGCTGCGTATCTCCACCGGCGGCATTCTGCAGATGCTGATCGCCACCGCCAGCTGGGTATTCCTGGTGCGCATCGTGTCCGAATTCGGCGGCGACGCGGTGGCGGGTTATACCATCGCCGTGCGGGTCATGATGTTCATCATCCTGCCCGCCTTCGGCATCAGCAACGCGGTGGCCACCCTGGTGGGGCAGAACCTCGGAGCGAAGTTGCCTGATCGTGCCGAGGCCACTGTCTACAAGGTCATGCAGTATGTCAGTTATTACATGGTGACCACGGCGCTCATCGTGCTGCTGTTCAACCGCGGCATCGTGGGCTTTTTCACCACGGAGGAGGCGGTGGTGCACTACGCCATCCTGTGTCTCACCATCTTCAGCTATGGTCTGGTTTTCTTCGGCATCAGCGCCTCGGTGGTGCAGGCCTTCAATGGTGCAGGCGATACCATGACCCCTACCTGGATCAATTTCCTGTGCTTCTGGGTGGTGCAGGTGCCACTCGCCTATGTTCTGGCCATGGTGACGGGCCTGGGGCCGGAGGGGGTGTTCTGGGCAGTGTTTGTTTCCGATGTGCTCGCTGGTATAGTAGGGCTCCTTGTTTTCCGGCGCGGTCGCTGGAAACTCCGCACGGTCTAGGCAGACATTTCCAGGTAGTCGGTAGTCCCGGTATATGCAGAGCAGCCAGCAGCACATCATCTCCCAGGTCAGCAAATGGTTACAGGAAGGCAAGCCGGTGTGGCTGTGCACGATCCTGAAAACCTGGGGTTCCTCGCCCCGGCCCCTGGGTTCCATGATGGCCTGTACCCTGGATGGTGAGCTGGTGGGCTCCATCTCCGGCGGATGCATCGAGGAGGACTTCCTCCAGCAGCTGCGGGATGGCAGCCTCAAGGCCCAGTACGACAAGGAGGGCGGCAAGCCGTTCCTGATCAAGTACGGTGTGACGGCGGAGGAGCAGGCGCGCCTCAAGCTGCCCTGTGGCGGGCAACTGCACGTGTTGCTGGAGTATTTCGAGCCGGTGCCGCGCATCGCCGATGTGTTCAGTCGCATCAGCATGTCGCTGCTGCAGCACAAGCAGATCAGCCGCATGGTGAACATGGAAACCGGTCGCATCCACTTCACCGAGGAATCCTCCAACAATCCGGTGGAGTGGATCGAATCCCAACTGATCCTGAGTCTCAGTCCCCATTACAAACTGCTGTTATTGGGTGCCGGAGACGTGGCCCGTTACGTCGCCGAGCTGGCACTGGCCATGGATTACAATGTCACCCTGTGCGACCCCCGGCCGGACTACCTGGCCAACTGGTATGTGGATGGTGTGGAAACCACCTCCCAACTGCCGGACGATCTGGTGCGGGAGCGTTTCAGCGATCCTTTCAGTGGCATCATTGCCCTGGCCCATGACCCCAGAGTGGATGATATGGCGTTGATGGAAGCGCTGAAGACCCGGGCATTTTATGTGGGCGCCATGGGGTCGGAGCGTACCTCGGCCAAGCGTCGGGAGCGGCTTCCGGAGTTGGGTTTGACCGAGGCGCAGATCGGGCGGCTGCATGCACCCATCGGATTCCAGATCCACAGCAAGACGCCCATCGAAATCGCCATCGCCATCCTGGCGGAGGTCACCGCCGTCCGCCATGCCCCCTCTGGACAGGGACTCTGATAACTTAACACCTGTCCTTTGACGTACCGTGAGTTGAGTTATTAAGTTATCAGTGTCCCTACCCGCGCCTGCCAGCGCATCAGTTGCCCTGTTCGGCTTCCAGACGGCGGGCGCCGGCCAGGGTCCCCGGCAAGGCGTAATTGCCTTCGTGGCAGGCGTACTCGTAGACGGGCTCATCCATGCGTGAGAGGGGGTATTCACCGGAAAACTGGGCGGTGTATACCGTGGGATCATCCACCGTGAAGCCATAGACGATCTTGTTTTCCGACTCCCTGCGGAACGTCTCGATGACCGTGAGGTTGTCGGTCGGGGCGCGGCGGAATTCCTGCCAGGGATTGAAATATTTCGTTTCCACCACCAGGGTGTCGCCTTCCCAGCGACCGATGGAATCTCCCATCCACTTGTCCAGCGCTTCGGCCTGGGGCAGATGCTCGTCCGCCAACCGGATGATGCGGGCATCGTGCACCATCTCCACCAGGATCACCACATACCCTGGCGCCTGCACGATCTGGTAATGGGAGTTGTACATGACCGGCTGCATGACCGGACCGGAGCTGTAGCCGAAGGACAACAGACACCTTTCACCCACACCACGACCCTCCGGTCCGTCGAAGGGGCCGGGACCCGGCGCATTGCGGCGGGCCGCCATGGCCTGCTGGTATTCCTCGGTGAAGGGCGGCACCCGGCCGTCGGGCGGATCGATGATGGCGGAGGTGCGGAATTCCCCGTTGATGGTGGGCAGGAACATCCCGCGGTCGGTCCAGAACAGGTCATAGTTGCCCACCGGCGGCAGGGCTTCGGCAACCGGCGCCGGGCGATTGGGATCCAGGGGCTCGTTGTCCTCTTCCACCGCCTGTTGGGCTTCCCGCTCCAGGGCAAAGGCCTCCTCTTCGGTGTAGGTCGCCTTGAGACCCAGTTCCCGGGGCCGCTCGAAGGGCATCACCGTGGCATTGCGCCACACGCCCTGCAGATCCGGTTCACCCCAGGTCGTGCGTGGCACGGTGTAATCATCAGTCTGGGCCAGGGCGGACGTGGCCAGGGGCAGGCCCAGGACACTAACGATGGCACTCAACAGTAGACGGGTAGGCTTGGGCATTGAATTCATGGGGAGTCTCCGGATTAGTCGCGGGGTCACGCTAAAACACTTGGCCGTGGGAAGCAAGACCGGGGCTGCAGTCGTTCCAGATCCCGCGCCAGTTGCAGCAGCAACAGGTCCTGGCCCCAGTCAGCGGAAAAACACAGGCCGATGGGCAAGCCATGGGGATTTTGCCACAGGGGCACCGACATGCTGGGAGCGCCGGTGGCATTGTAGAGGGCCACGAAACCGCTGTAGCGGGCGAACCGCTGGCCATAATCCTTCAGATCGTCACTGTCCATGTCCAGCCAGCCGTGGGGCACTGGCGGCAGGGTCAACACCGGAGACAGCACCACATCGATTCCGAAATGGAACTGTTGCATCTGCAATGCCGCTACCCGCAGGCCGTCGAGGGCGCCGACGAAATCCGCCGCCCCCACCTCGCGACCCCGTTCGGCCATGCGGCGGGTGGAACTTTCCAGGGGGGCATCCTCCAGAGCCAGGCCGCGTTTTTCCAGCTGGGGCTGAACCTGCTGCCACACATGCACGTTGGTAATGGTCACGGCATGGCGTGACAGTGCCCGGTAATCCACCGGCAGGGTCACCTCCCGCAGCTGGTGACCCAGTTCCCGGCACTGGGCCATGGCATGTTCCAGGCCGCGCTGGACTGATGGGTCAATCGGGGCATCGAAGGGGTGGCGGGTCTGCACGCCGATGCGCAGGGGGCGGGTGGCCTGCTCCAGGCCCCGCAGATAGGACGGCGGTCGCGCTGGCAGGGGATACAGCAGGGGGCTTTCCAGCGCCGTGGCATCCAGCAGGGCGGCACTGTCCCGCACCGTGCGGGTCACCACATGGCCCACGCTCAGGCCGCTCCAGCTCTTGCCCAGCTCGGCTTCCACCGGGGTCAGTCCCCGACTGGGCTTGAGACCGAACACACCGCAGCAGCTGGCCGGAATGCGGATGGAGCCGCCGCCATCGGAGGCATGGGCAGCGGGCACGATGCCGGCTGCCACGGCAGCGGCCGAACCGCCACTGGAGCCGCCCGTGGAGTAGCCGGATTTCCAGGGATTGTGACAGGCTCCGGCAAACACCGATTCGGTGGTGATGGTGAGGCACAGCTCCGGCGTATTGGTGGTGCCCAGGGATACCAGGCCGGCGGTGCGAAAGGCGGCGATGATCGGTGCGTCCTCGCCGGCGACTTCGCCATCGAACAGCCGGCTGTGGTGGTGATGGGGCAGGCCGGCGACGGCTGCCACTTCCTTGAACAGAAACGGCACACCGGCCAGGGGGCCGATGGGTGACAGGCCCCCATCCAGTTCGGCAGCCAGCGAGCGGGCCCCTTCATAATCCGGGGTGGTGATGGCATTGAGGGCGGGATTGTGCTCCCAGGCAAGGGCAATGGCCATTTCGGTCAATTCGCCCGCCGTCCAGTCGCCGCGCCGCAGTCCCTCAGCCATGGCCACCGCGTCCAGCGCCAGATAGTCGTTACGGTTCAGCACGGCAGGGCGGCCGACGACTCAGTCGTCGATACCCACCAGGGACAGCCCGCCACGATCCTGATCTTCGTCATCGTCGTCATCCGCATTGCTGACCGCACCGGCCGTGCCCTGGGACAACTGGATCTTGAGACGCAGGTTGTTCTTGGAGTCGGCGTTCTTGAGGGCTTCCTCATAGCTGATGCGACCCTGCCGGTACAGGTCGTAGAGGGCGGAGTCGAAGGTCTTCATGCCCTGCTGTTCGGATTTCTCCATGATCTCCTTCAGCTCCGAAATCTTGCCCTGTTTGATGAGATCGCAGGTGCGCGGTGTGCCGATGAGAATCTCGATGGCGGCGCAGCGCTTGCCGTCCTTTGTGGGAATCAAGCGCTGGGAAATGAAAGCCTGCAGGTTGAGTGAAAGATCCAGCAGCAGCTGCTTGTGACGCTCTTCCGGGAAGAAGTTGATGATGCGGTCCAGGGCCTGGTTGGCATTGTTGGCGTGCAGGGTGGACAGACACAGATGGCCGGTTTCGGCAAACGCCAGGGCATGCTCCATGGTCTCCTGGGAGCGGATCTCGCCAATAAGAATGACGTCCGGCGCCTGTCGCAGGGTGTTCTTTAGGGCGTCCTCGTAACTCATGGTATCCACACCCACTTCCCGCTGATTGACGATGCTGCGGTGATGAGGATGGACGAATTCCACCGGGTCCTCGATGGTGATGATGTGGCCGTCACTGTTGCGGTTGCGGTAGTCGATGAGGGCCGCCAGCGAGGTGGATTTTCCCGAGCCGGTGCCGCCCACGAACAGGATGATGCCGCGCTTGGCCATGATCAGCTGTTTGAGCACCTGCGGCAGGCCCAGGGAGTCGGCGCTGGGAATTTCCGTCTTGATGTTACGGGCCACGATGGCCAGCTCACCACGCTGCTGGAAGATGTTGACCCGGAAACGGCCGATGCCTTCCTCCTGGATCGCCAGGTTCATCTCCGGGCTCTTTTCGAAGTCGCGAATCTGGTCGGCGTTCATGATGGAGTAGGCGATTTTTTTCACGGCGCCGGGCGGCAGCTTCTTGTCGATCAGGGGCACCAGCTTGCCAAACGCCTTCATGGAGGGCGGTGCGCCGCAGGTGAGGAACAGGTCGGAACCGTCCTTTTCGATCATCATCTTCAGCAGGTCCTTGAAACCCACACCCTTTTTCTGCTGTTGCTCCGGTTGTACTTCAGTCATGACTGTGCACCTGTTTAGAAACGTCGTTCTGTGTACCAGTTGACCGGCGTGGCTGTCTTGTCCACCTGGTCCACCACATCGAGAATCAGCGCGAACAGCGCCATGCGGATCAACACGCCGTTGTCGGTCTGGCGGAAGATAGCCAGACCCGGGTGCTGATTGAGGTCATTGTCCAGCTCATTGGCATCGGCTCGGGAATCCCGCGGCAGGGGATGCATGATGACGGTATTGGGCTTGCAGTAACTGGTGTAGATCGCCTGATTGAGCCGGAAGCGGCCGCGATAGATGTCGGCTTCCAGCTTGGATTCGAAGCGTTCTTCCTGGATGCGGGTCAGGTAAACGATGTCATTGCCCGCCAGGCCTTCCTCCATGTTGTCCGTTTCCAGCACCTCATGCCCGCGCTTGCGCAGGCTTTCCACGATCTCCGGTGGCATGCGCAGCTCGGTCGGTGACACCAGCTGGATCTTCACCTTGTCGTACAGCTCCAGCAGCTGGGACAGGGAATGAACCGTGCGGCCATGCTTGAGGTCCCCCACCATGGCGATGGTCATGCCTTCGATGGTATTGCCCTGGGAATGCAATTCCTTCTTGATGGTGTACAGATCCAGCAGGGCCTGGCTGGGGTGCTCGTTGGTACCGTCGCCACCATTGATCACCGGCACCCGGCTGGCGCGCGCGAATTCCGCCACCGAGCCGGGTTGGGGATGGCGCATGACGATGACATCGCTGTAGCCGCTGATGACCCGCGCCGTGTCGTAGAGTGACTCACCCTTGGTGATGGAGGACGTCTTTACGTCGGTGGTTTCCCGCACCTCGCCCCCCAGAAGATTGAAGGCGCAACCGAAGCTGACCCGGGTGCGGGTGCTGGGTTCAAAGAACATATTGCCCAGGATGGCGCCCTCCAGGACCCTGGTATGCAGACGCCGGTGGGCATAGGGTTCCATGCTGTCCGCCACTTTGAATACGGTCTCCACATCCTCCCGATCGAACTGGTTGACGCTGAGAATATGGGAACCGGGAAAATGCATGAACGATGGGCTTTGGCAGGCGGCTGCGTGCGGCAATGAGTGATCCGGGCATACTACACCAAAGGCCGCAGAGGGGGAATGAATCCCCGGGCCGGGCCTGCCATAATGCAGCCCATGGCACAATCGATCTACTGGTATGACTACGAGACCTTTGGTGTGGACCCCCGTCGCTGTCGTGCGGCGCAGTTCGCGGGGCTGCGCACCGACGAATCCCTCGCGGTGATGGGCGAACCGCTGGTCATGTACTGCCAGCCGGCGCCGGATTTCCTGCCTTCGGCGGAATCCTGCCTGATTACCGGCATCACACCCCAGCTGGCATTGCAGCAGGGAGTCACGGAAGCCGAATTCATCACCCGCATTCATGCCGAGTTTGCCCAGCCCCAGACCTGTGTCGCCGGTTATAACAACATCCGCTTCGATGACGAGCTGACCCGTCAGCTGCTGTACCGCAATTTCCACGATCCCTATGAGCGGGAGTACAAGTCCGGCAACTCCCGCTGGGACATCATCGACATGCTGCGTCTGTGTGCGGCGGTACGACCGGAGGGCATCCAGTGGCCCCGCAACGGCGATGGTCAGATCAGTTTCCGTCTCGAAGAGCTGACCGCGGCCAACGGCATTCCCCATGGTGACGCCCATGATGCGCTGGCGGATGTGCATGCCACCATCGCCATGGCGCGCCTGGTACGGGACCACCAGCGGCGGCTCTATGACTATGTGTATGAGCTGCGGGCCAAGGCCAGGGTCGAGGCCCAGCTGGACCTGCGCACCATGAAACCGGTGCTGCATGTCTCCAGCCGGTACCCTGCCAGCCTCGGCTGCCTGGCGCTGGTGTCGCCTCTGTGCCGCCATCCCGTGGATGGCAATGGGGTGGTGGTGGTTGATCTGCGGGAGGATCCGGCCGACTGGATCGATCTGCCGGCGGAGGAAATCCAGCGGCGGGTGTTCACCGCCAGTGCGGCACTGCCGGAGGGTGAGTCCCGCATTCCTCTCAAGGTGTTGCATGTCAACCGTTGCCCGGTGGTGGCGCCGGCGGCGACCCTGGAGCCGGCCCTGGCCCAGCGTTACCAGATCGACCTGGCCGCCTGCGAGACCCATTGGCAGCGTCTGCGCCAGGCCTCCGGCCTTGCAGCCAAGCTGGCACGGGTGTTCGCCCCCGGTACCCTGCCGCCGGAGCAGGACCCGGATTTCATGATTTACAGCGGTGGTTTTTTCAGCGAAGGTGATCGCCGCCTGATGCAGGTGATTCGGGACAGCACGCCCCAGCAACTGGCCAATCTGAATCTGCCGTTCAAGGATCGCCGCCTCCATGAAATGCTGTTCCGTTACCGGGCGCGCAATTTCCCCGCCAGTCTGGATGCGGGGCAGCGAGCACGCTGGCTGCAGTTCTGTCATCAAAGAGTCACAAGCCCCGAGGCGCTTGAGGAGTACAGGCAGTCACTGGAAAGCGCACGGGAGCGTTGCAGCGACGCCAAAGGGGCACAGGTGCTGCAGGCGCTGGAAGACTATGTGGCAGGCCTTTCAGGACCCTAGCGATGCAAGTTGTTCCTTCCCGGGGGAAAGGCTAGAATGCCCGCCGTCCCAGACACCCCCCGCAAAGTGACCCATGGACCAGTTCAGCGAGATCAGACCCTACCAGGATCACGAAATCCGTCCGGTCCTCGACAGGTTGCTCAATAATCCTGAGTTTCTTCGCAGCATCGCCAGCTTTTCCCACCCGCGCCTGACCCGCATGCTGCCGGCCCTTGTCATCATGCTGGCAAAAAGGCGCCTGACGGCACAGTTAAAGGATGTCAATAGCGTGTCCACCATGCAGGACGTCATTGCCGTCTACATGGACAAGATGATCAGGGACACCACCGACGGCCTCACCCACTCCGGTCTCGAGAATATCAATCCCGACACCAATTACGTGTTCATCAGCAATCACCGTGACATCGCCATGGATCCGGCCTTCGTCAACTATGTGTTGTATCACGGGGGCTTCACCACCCTGCAGATCGCCATCGGCGACAACCTGCTCAAGAAACCGTTCGTCACCGATCTCATGCGGCTCAACAAGAGCTTCATCGTGCGCCGCTCCCTCAAGGGCAGGGAACTGCTGAAGGCCCTGGACCTGTTGTCGGAGTACATCCACTACTGCATCGATCACGACCACAATGTATGGATAGCCCAGCGTGAAGGTCGCGCCAAGGACGGGGTGGACAAGACCGACCCGGCTCTGATCAAGATGCTGTCGCGGGGCCGGCGCAGCCTGCCGTTCGGCCAGAGCATAGACGGCCTGCACGTGGTGCCGGTGGCCATCTCCTATGAATATGACGCCTGTGATGTATTGAAGGCGGAGGAACTCTACCAGGTGGAGACCACCGGCAAATTCGTCAAGACCGAAGGCAGCGACATCAACAGCATCGTCACCGGCATCACCGGCTACAAGGGTCGGGTGCATGTGGCCATCGGCAAGCGACTGGGGGATCAATACCATCCGGTCAGCGATGATCCCGATGTGGTGGCCGCCAAGATCGACGAGCAGATCGTGGAGAACTATCTGCTGCACGACAGCAACTTCATCGCCCTGGAGATGTTACGGGAGCGAAATCTGGTGAAGGTTCCGCCTCTGGCCTCAGAGGTTCACAAACGGGACATCAGCAGCGGCAAGCGTCAGGAGTTTGCTCAGCGGGTGGCGGGTGTGGACGAGCGCCTGCACAAGCACCTGCTCAGCATGTATGCCAATCCGGTGATCACCCGCTACCGACTGCTATAGGCTGCAATGCCGGCGGGACAGGCGGGCGGTGAAGGCTCAGGCCAGTTTGGCGATGGCGTTGTCGAGGCGCTGCTGCAGTTGCTGGCGTACCGTCGGGGCCAGCGGGCCCATGCACATCAGTTTCAGCAGGCTGTCGCGGGCCAGCTTGAGGTTGTCTTCCGCGGACTGCTGCAGTCGACCGAAGGCGCTCTGCAGTTGGGACAGCTGCTGTTGCATGCGCCGGGACTGATCTTCCGCGGGCGATTCCAGCCCGGCCTTGATTTCCACGTCAATGCACAGAGTGCGGGCCTGGGCTTCCGTATCCGCCTGCAGGCGGTCGAAAGCCTGTCTGCTGGTGAGGCTGCGCAGACTGGCCCAGCGCTGTTCCAGCAGCGGATCGAAATCCTTGTGACCGGCTCCCAGGGCTTCCCAGGCACTCATGTCAACCGCCGCCACGACTGCCTGCAGTTGCTGATCATCGGTGCAGGCCAGCAGGGCGTTTTCCAGGGACTGACAAAACTCCACCCGGGCCGCGAGGGCCTGTTGCACCTGCAGGACTTTTTTGTCCGGCAGACGCTTGAGGCGCGCCTCGATGCGGCGCACGCTGTCATAGAACTGATCCTGCAGGGTCTTGCGTTCCTTCTTGATGCGGGCATCCAGGGCGTCGCGGAAATCCCGCTGCAGCGACTTGAACGTGTTGTGGGCGGCGCGCAATTCCTCGTCCGGCAACTGGGCGATGCCGTCCAGCTCGCCGATGATGGCCTTGCAGCGGCTGAGGGCCTGCTCGATGACAGAGTGGGCATCCCGTTTGCGTTCATCCCGCTTCTGGAAGATGGCGTCACAGGCGGCGCGGAAGGTCTCCCACAGCTTGCGGTCATCCTTGAAAGAGCCTGGCCCGATGGCTTTCCATTGGGCCTGCAGGGCGCGGGCTTCGTTCATGGCCGCCTGGTTGTCCTCCAGTGACACCAGTTCCTGGGCACGGGCCACCAGGGCCTGTTTCTGTTCCAGGTTGACACTCAGGGTACCGCGGCGTAACTGGCGGAACTCATCCATGACGGCGTAGAAGCGCTTCTGCAGTTTCTTTATCTTGCTCTGCTCCACGGGGGCATGCAGCTTCCAGTCATCCTTGGCCTTGCTCTCGATGCGGTTCAGCTCACCCACGTTGATGGCGTTTCTGTCCAGTTCCGCCAGCCAGGCTTCCAGCTGTTCGCAAATCAACACTCTCTGGCGGTAATTTTCCGCCATCTGCTGCTTCTGTTGCTTGAAGTATTCCTTGCAGGGTTCATAGGCACGGTCGGACAGGGTCTTGAAAGCCTGCCACAGCTCTTCATTCTGGGCGGTGCGACCCAGGGCCTTCCATTCCAGGTGCATGGCATTGATCTGGCGGGCCCGTTCCGGCGGGTGCGAGTCGGTCGCCAGCAGCTGCTCCATGCGCTGGATGATTTCCTTTTTCTTTTCCGTGGCGGCGAAGTTTTTCCAGTCTTTCAGTTCATTGATGCGGGGGCGGAACTCCGCCAGCTGCTTTTTCAGCTCCTTGCTCAGCTTGCCACCCAGATTCTTCAGCTTGCCCTGCAGGCGATCCCAGGTCTGCATGGCATCGGTGGATTGTCCCGCTTCAAGGGCCTGCCTGAGTTCAGCCAGCAGGGCCACGCCGGCATCGAACAACTGCTGTTGATAGACCCGGTTCTGCTCGAACAGGGCGTTGCCCTGGGTCTGCAGATCCTTCAGCTCCTTGAACACGCCTTCCGGCGGCAGGGCCTTGGGCCACTGGATGACCAGCACCAGGTCCCTCATCGCCTGCAGCAGCTGATTGAGGCGGGGTGTGTCCTTGTGGCTGACTGCCGCCAGTTCGGTCCTGAAACCGGCGATCATGGCCTGCTGTTCAGGGGTGATTTCAGGTGCAACGGGTGGAACTGCAGGTTCAGCGGTAGTGACGGGTTCGGCGACGGCGGCGGGCTCGGTTTGCTCCGGTTGCCCGCCCGGTTCCTCTGGTGCAACTTCGCTTGCCTGTGTGGGAGCAACGGCAGCCGCAGTGGCTTCAGGCTGGGCTTCATCAGCGGGGTCTGCGGCCGGAGGGGTGTCTGTGCCGAGTTCGGCCAGGCGCTGATCCAGCAGTTTGAATACGGATTTGTCGCTGCCCGCCACTTTGTCCCGCAGGTCTGCCATCAATTCGGGATCGGACAGTTTGGCGGCCGCCTGTTTGCGCACATGGGCGCTGGCCGCGAACAGTGCCAGGTCCGCCAGCTCCTGATTGTCGTCGATGCGATGCAGGGCGGTGTCACCGGTAGCCTTGTGCTTGGTCAGTAGCGCCACCTGTTTGACGCTGCGGCCATCCAGCCCGCCGATCAGGGCAAGGCGTTGTTCCTCGGGCATGGCGGATTCCCGTGCGCCGGCCAGCACCCGGTGGACCTGCAGGGTGGCTGCCTCCTGCACATTGGGGCTGCCGGTGGATTGCAGGGCACCCAGGATGCCCAGGTCCAGCAGACCCTCCACGGCCGCGCAACGAACCTCATCCAGCGGATCATCGTTGGCGATCGACGTGAGCAGTGTCTGGCTTTGCTCCGGTGTCTTGGCGAGTTCCTGCACTGCGCGGATGCGAACATCGGGATCGTCATCGTGCCAGCGGCTGCTGAGGGATTCGTCGGAGCTGGATTCTGAGAGCATGGTGTGTTCTGGTGAGCATCACGGGTGAGCGGCGCTCACCTTGGCGGGCAAGTTTAACAGAAGTTATTTCGCCGTTGACAGCATGGCGGTCACCTGCGGGGCATTTATGTGCAATCCGGTGAGTCCCGCGGATGCGATGCTATACTTTGCGCGCCTGGCAATCCCCATTGCCCCCACACATCCCCCATGTTTCAGATCATGACACCATGTTGAGCGATGACGTCAAACAGACCATCCAGTCGGCTTATCGCCAGCTGCTGGATCGCTACGGCTTCACGCCGCGGGCCGGGCAGCGTCTGATGATTGCCGAAATTGCCCGGCAGCTTGCCGTGCTGGCTGCCGAGGACGGGCCGTCTCCCGGGGAAGGCCCTCTTTGCGTGATAGAGGCAGGGACCGGTACCGGCAAGACCATGGCCTATCTGCTGGCGGTTCTGCCCTTGGCCCAGGCCCTCAAACGCAAGGTGGTGCTGACCACCGCCACCGTTGCCCTGCAGGAGCAGGTGGTGTTGAAGGACATTCCGGATTTGCTGGCGGGCTGCGACCTGTCCTTCACCTTCGCCATGGCCAAGGGGCGGGGCCGCTACCTGTGCCTGTCCCGGCTGGACAGCGTGTTGCGCTCCAATGACAGCCTGGACGCGATGCTGGATCTCTACGGCGAGGATCTGGAGCGCCCCGATGAAGGCAGTCGCAAGCTGTATCAGCAGATGCTGGATGCCATCAGCGCCGGACAATGGCAGGGCGATCGTGATGACTGGCAGGAACCGGTGGCAGATTCCCAGTGGCGCCCCGTGACCGTCGATAACGCCCAGTGTATGGGAGCCAGGTGTGCATATTTTTCCCAGTGCTTCTTCTTTCGCGCACGGGAAAATATCAGCAAGGTCGACTGCGTGGTCAGCAATCATGATCTGTTGCTGGCGGACCTGGCACTGGGCGGTGGCGTCATACTGCCCAGCCCGGAGGACACGATCTATATCATTGACGAGGCCCACCACCTGCCGCTAAAGAGCAACAACCACTTCTCATCCTTCACCCGCCTGAAAGGCAGCATGGGATGGCTGCAGCAGTGCGACAAGGCATTGCAGCGACTGGCAGCGGAAACCCCGCTGCGGGATGCCGTGAGTATTGGCGAGGTGCAGCCATCATTGGCTGAGCTGCTGGCTTCCCTGCAGGAGGATCTGCAGCAGGCCTGGTTGACTGCGGATGAAATCCTCACCTCGGCGCCACAACTGGAAAGTTATGGCAATCGCAGCCAGTATGCCTTCAAGCTGGGCGTGGTGCCGGAGCCTCTGCAGAATCTGGCGGGCGCCCTGGAATCCCGCTTCGACCGTCTGACGTCGGGTCTGCAGTCACTCCTGGAGGAACTGAAGGAACTGGTGGATGATGCCCCGGAGCTGGTGATGCGCAGCCAGGCGGAGCAGTGGTTTCCGCTGTTGGGCAGTTTCGCGGCCCGGTCCGAGGGCAGTCTGAAGTTGTGGCGCAGTTTTGCCCGCCCGGATGCCGCCGACCTGGCCCCCAATGCCCGCTGGCTGACCCTCAGTGAATTCAACGACAATCATGACATCGCCCTCGCTTCCAGCCCGGTGCTGGCGGATCACAACCTGCGACAGGCGCTGTGGGACAACTGTGCGGGGGCGGTGCTGACCTCCGCCACCCTGGCGGCCCTGGGCAACTTCGACATGCTGGCCATGCGCAGCGGCCTGCCGGAACGCACCCGCTATCTGAGCATTCCCAGTCCTTTCGATTTTCCCAACAAAGCCCGCCTGGTGGTGCCCCGCCTGGATTGCGATCCCGGTGACAGCCAACGTCACACGGCGCTGATCGTCAAGGCCCTGCCGGAGCTGGTCGGGCCGGATGAGGCGGCGCTCATGCTGTTTTCCAGCCGACGCCAGATGCAGGATGTGATGGAGGGTCTGCCGTCAGAGTGGCGTGACCGCATCCTGTGCCAGGATGACTATCAGAAATCCCAGTTGTTGAAATACCACCGCCAGCGGGTGGACAAGGGTGAGGGCAGTGTGATCTTTGGTCTGGCCAGTTTTGCCGAAGGGGTGGATCTGCCCGGCAAATACTGCACACACGTACTGATTGCCAAGATACCGTTTGCGGTACCCAATGATCCGGTGGAGATGACCCTGTCCGACTGGGTGACCCAGCAGGGACGCAATCCTTTCATGACCCTGGCGGTGCCGGAGGCAGCGTTCAAGCTGGTGCAGGCCTGTGGAAGACTGCTGCGCAATGAACAGGATGCCGGCACCATCACCCTGTTCGACGAGCGTATCGTCAATAAATTTTACGGCCAGTCGATCCTGGCATCCCTGCCGCCTTACCGACGCGAAATCTTCCAGCAGCGGATCCGCCTGGAGGAGTGATGACCGGCCGCTGTCTCAGCGGCTGCGAATGCTGAATATGAGGGTGCTCTGCCGGTCGTCCGTCAGGGGGTCCATGGCAAAGCGATTGATCCTGTCCACCACGTCCATGCCGTCCACCACCCGGCCGATGACCGTATGGCGGCCGTCCAGCCAGGGAGCCGTCGATGTGGCAATGAAGAACTCCGGCCCGTTGCTGTTGGGGCCCTGGTTGGCCAGGGCCATGATGCCCCGCTCGATGGGGCGGGATATCAGGGTCGGGTCGTAGCGGTAACCGAGATTCTCGTAGGCCTGTTGCAAGGTCATCTGACGCAGCGCCGCAGCCACCTCGAACTGGCGTGAGCGCAGTTCGTCATTCTCATCGATGCCCATGCGCCGGTATAACGGTTGTAACAGGGTTTGCTCCAGGTCCTGCCGGGTGCCGACATTGAGCAGGGGGCTGAGCCGGTTGTCATCGCTGAACACGAAACGGGTATCCAGGCCCAGCATGGCCCCATTGATTTCGTCCGGCAGCATCTCGGCCGGTGCCCCCAGGGGGTGCTTGGCGGGGCTGCCGGTCTGGATCAGCAGGCCGGGGATGACCCGGTGAAAACGCATGCCATCGAAATACCGGGGATTGTAACTGGCACCCGATGCGGGGTCGGTGAAGGTGACGCGACCTTCCGCCAGATCCACGAAACGGGCCACGTTGCGGGGAGCTTCCGCCGGCAGCATTTCCACGAAGATATCCCCCTGGGTGGTGGCGATATGCAGCAGCGGATGGGTGCTGTCCTCCATGGCGGCGCGGGCGGCGGCTTCGTCGGCCATGGCGGCAGATGACAGCCAGCCGCTGGCCAGCAATACGAGCAATCCTGAGCAGATGAGTCGAGCGGCTTGCATGGGGGATCCGTGGCGGAGGAGTGGAAATTTTCCAGCATCCTGCTTCGCGGTGCAACCGCGATACTTTTCAATCCATCTCCCCATCCCATCTCCATCACATCTCCATCCCATCTCCGATCCCGTTTGCCGCTCAGCCCGACTGGCTGGCTGCCAGGGCAAGATCCTCCGGCGTGTCGATGTCATACAGCACGGCGGCGTCATCCACCTCCATCTCGATGACTGCCGCGCGGTGGGTGCGCAACACCTGTCGGCCACCCTGGTCACCGCTGAGGGCAGCCAATTCCCCGAAATAATCGCGGCCAAACCCGGCCGGATTGCCCAGGCGTTCACGGAAGCGGGGCACCACGATGGTGTGTGAGGTGAGGCGCCGGGCCAGGGCCTGGTAGGTGTCGGGGCGGATGTAGGGCATGTCCGCCAGGCACACCAGGCAGCCCTGCCAGTCCCGCTGACCGATGACATGAGCGATGCCGAAAGCCAGGCTGGCACCCATGCCCTGTTCGGCATCGTCGAAACAGATGACTTCCGCGGCCGTGGCGGGGAGCAGGGGCTGCAGATCGGGGCGGGTGACCACGATGACTTCGGGGATGGCGGCGCACAACTGGCGCAGGGTGCGCTGAAATACCGTGTCACCGTCCGGCAGTTCGGCACAGAGTTTGACGCTGCCGAATCGGTTGGAGAATCCGGCGGCCAGCACCAGGGCGCCTGTCATATCAGTGGAGGATCTTGTCGTCCTTCGGTTTGGGTTGGTCGGATTCATGCCGGGTTATCTCCACGATGAAGCTTTCTCGCGCTTCCTCGTGGTTCACCACCGGGCCGCGCTTGCCGGCAGTGGCAGGGGTGGTGACTTCAATCTCATCACACATGTCACCGGCTTCCTCGAGGGCAGCCAGTTCGACAGCGTCCGGGGCCTCGGCAGCTTCTGCCCTGCGCGCCTGGATCTGCTGGCTCAGATGCTGTCGCAGGCGATTGACCACGCTGGTCATCACCTCGATGGTCTGGCTCAACTGGTCAAGGGTGATCAGGGTGCGTTCCGGATCGTTTTCGGGTTGCTTGTTGTCACTCATAGGCTGCTCCTGATGCCACATCACCCACGGCTGTTAATCCCAGCTCAATGCACCACCGGTCTGATACTCGATCACCCGGGTTTCGAAGAAATTCTTTTCCTTGCGCAGGTCCATGATTTCCGACATCCAGGGGAAGGGATTCTGCACGCCCTTGAACTGTTCCTTGAGGCCGATCTGCACCAGGCGACGGTTGGCGATGAACTGCAGGTACTCCTCCATCATGGCGGCATTCATGCCCAGCACGCCGCGGGGCATGGTGTCCCTGGCGTACTCGATTTCCAGCTGGGTGGCCTGCAGGATCATCTGGGTCACTTCCTCCTTGAACTTGTCAGTCCACAGGTGGGGGTTCTCCAGCTTGATCTGGTTGATCATGTCGATGCCGAAATTCAGGTGCATGGACTCATCCCGCAGGATGTACTGGAACTGCTCGGAGGTGCCGGTCATCTTGTTGCGGCGGCCCATGGACAGGATCTGGGTGAAGCCGCAGTAGAAGAAGATGCCTTCCAGGCAGCAGTAGAACGCCACCAGGTTGCGCAGCAGTTTCTGGTCATTCTCCGTGGTGCCGGTGCGGAATTCCGGATTGCTAAGATCCTGGGTGTATTTCAGACCCCAGGCCGCCTTCTTCGCCACCGAGGGAATCTCGTGGTACATGTTGAAGATCTCACCTTCGTCCATGGCCAGGGATTCGATGCAGTATTGATAGGCGTGGGTATGGATCGCCTCCTCGAAGGCCTGACGCAGGATGTACTGGCGGCATTCCGGGTTGGTGATCAGCCGGTAGATGGCCAGCACCAGATTGTTGGCCACCAGGGAGTCGGCAGTGGAGAAGAAGCCGAGACTGCGCTTGACGATGGTGCGCTCGTCCTCCGTCAGGCCGCCATTGCCCTTCCACAGGGCTATGTCGGCGTTCATGTTGATTTCCTGGGGCATCCAGTGGTTGGCGCAACCGTCCAGGTATTTCTGCCAGGCCCAGTCGTATTTGAAAGGCACCAATTGGTTGAGGTCGGCGCGGCAATTGATCATGCGCTTGTCATCCACCGCCACCCGGGCGGCAGCACCTTCCAGTTCCTCGATGCCGGCCTGGATGTCCAGTTTTTCCAGATCGCTGATGGCCCGGGCCAGGGCCTCTTCGTTATTGGCCACATCCGCCTCGTCCAGCGTGCCGGCAGCACCGGCCTTCTCAACGGGCTTGGGCATGGCAGGCGCGGCCGGCTGCCGGGCCTCAGTGGATTGAGCGGCCTGCGTGGCTTTGGCAACAGCCAGTGCTGCGGTCGCGGCGGCAGGCATGACCTGCCGTGCGGCCGCTGGTTTGCTGGCTGCCACCGGTGTGACCTGCATGGCAGCCGCGGGCTTCAGCGGCGCGCTGTCATCTGTTTCGAAATCATCCCATGTAAGCATTGTTAAAACCCCTTGCTGATTCGTGGTGCGCGGCAGCGAGCCGCGGCACCGTGTGTTGGCTTCCCGCTATTGGCAGGCCTCGCAATCCGGATCGTCGATGGCGCAGGCCTTGGGAACCTCCTCGAAGCCACTGGACACCTTGTTGAGGCTGGTGTCGGCAATGGTGGACTTTTCCGTCTTGGTGGCCGCCAGGGCCCGCAGGTAATAAGTGGTCTTCAGACCGCGCAGCCAGGCCATGCGGTAGGTGATGTCCAGCTTCTTGCCACTGGCCTCGGCGATATAGAGATTCAGGGACTGGGCCTGGTCGATCCACTTCTGGCGACGGCTGGCGGCGTCCACCAGCCAGCGCGGTTCCACCTCGAAGGCGGTGGCATAGATGGCCTTGATGTGCTGCGGCACCCGGTCGATCTTCTGCACGCTGCCATCGAAATACTTGAGGTCGTTGACCATCACGCTGTCCCACAGGTCCAGGGCCTTCAGATCCCGCACCAGATAGGGATTGACCACCGTGAATTCACCGGACAGGTTGGATTTTACGTAGAGGTTCTGGTACGTGGGCTCGATGGACTGGGACACGCCGCTGATATTGGCGATGGTGGCGGTGGGGGCGATGGCCAGCACGTTGGAGTTGCGCATGCCTTTGTCCTGGATGCGGGCCCGCAGGGAATCCCAATCCAGGCGACGGGTGGTATCCACATCCAGATAGTCCTCGCCTCGCTGCTCCCGCAGCAGTTCCAGTGAGTCGATGGGCAGGATGCCCCGATCCCACAAGGAACCCTTGAAGGTCTCGTAGGGACCCCGCTCCTCCGCCAGCTCACTGGATGCCTGCAGGGCGTAGTAGCTGATCACTTCCATGGACTCGTCGGCGAAATTCACCGCGGCGTCGGAGGCGTAGGGAATCTTCTGCACATACAGTGCGTCCTGGAACCCCATGATGCCCATGCCGATGGGGCGATGCTTCAGATTGGAGTTCTTCGCCTGCTCCACCGAGTAATAGTTGATGTCGATGACGTTATCCAGCATGCGCACGGCGGTGCGGATGGTCTTCTCCAGCTTGGCATGGTTGAGCCCGTTCTCATCCACGTGATTGACCATGTTCACCGAGCCCAGGTTGCAGACGGCGACTTCATCCTTGCTGGTGTTGAGGGTTATCTCGGTGCACAGGTTGGAGGAGTGAATCGTGCCCACATGCTGCTGGGGGCTGCGTACGTTGCAGGCATCCTTGAAGGTGATCCAGGGATGTCCGGTTTCGAACAGCATGGAAATCATTTTGCGCCACAGGTCGCGGGCTTTCACTGTCTTGTAGATGTACATCTCGCCGGCAGCGGCCTTGCGCTCGTATTCCTCGTAGGCGGCTTCGAAGGCCTGCCCGTGCAGGTCGTGCAGCTCCGGCACATTGTTGGGGGAGAACAGGGTCCACTCCTGGTCATGGAACACCCGCTTCATGAACAGGTCGGGAATCCAGTTCGCCGTGTTCATGTCGTGGGCGCGACGGCGGTCGTCGCCTGTGTTCTTGCGCAGCTCCAGGAATTCCTCGATGTCCAGATGCCAGGTTTCCAGATAGGAACACACGGCACCTTTACGCTTGCCGCCCTGGTTGACGGCGACGGCGGTGTCGTTGACCACCTTCAAAAACGGCACGATGCCCTGGGATTTGCCGTTGGTGCCCTTGATATAGGCACCGAGGGCTCGCACCTGGGTCCAGTCGTTGCCGAGACCGCCGGCCCATTTGGACAGCATGGCATTGTCGCGGATCGCCGAGTAGATGCCGTACAGATCGTCCGGTACCGTGGTGAGGAAGCAGGAAGACAGCTGGGGACGCAGGGTGCCGGAATTGAACAGCTGGGGTGTGGACACCATGTAGTCGAAGCTGGAAATCAGGTCGTAGAACTCGATGGCGCGGGCTTCCCGGTTCTCCTCGTTGGAGGCCAGGCCCATGGCCACCCGCATGAAGAACACCTGCGGGAGTTCGAAGCGGACGCCTTCACTGTGGATGAAGTAGCGATCGTACAGGGTCTGCAGCCCCAGATAGGTGAACTGCTGGTCCCGTTCCGCCTTCATGGCCTGGCCCAGCACGTCCAGGTCGTATTCCAGCAGGTGGGGAGAGAGCAGCCCCAGCTCAACACCTTTCTCGATGTAGGGTCGCAATACCTGGGGGTAGCGGTAATGCATCTCGGACTGGGTGGCCGCGTTGGTGACCCCGAGAAAACTGAGGGCTTCCGAGCGCAGGGTGTCCAGCAGCAGGCGGGCCGTCACATAGGAATAATTCGGGTCCTTCTCCACCATGGTGCGTGCGGTCATCACCAGGGAGGTGCGCACGTCTTCCAGCTTCACACCGGGGTACAGGTTTTTCAGGGTTTCCTTGTAGATGTCGTCGGCGGACACATCGCTGAGGCCTTCGCAGGCTTCATGGATGACGGTCAGCAGCCGGTCCGTATCCAACGGCCCCTGGCTGCCGTCCTCGAAGGTCACGGTGTAGGCAGACTGTTTCGGCGCTTCCTGTTTCTGCTTCTGCTCCCGCAGCCGGGCATGATCGGCGCGATAGATCACGTAGCTGCGCGCCACCTTGTGTTCGCCGGTGCGCATCAATGCCAGTTCCACCTGATCCTGGATGTCCTCGATGTGGATGGTGCCGCCGGAGGGCATGCGTCGCTTGAAGATCACGGTGATCTGCTTGCTCAACTGGGCCACGGCTTCGTGTACCCGGGAGGAGGCTGCGGCGTTGCCGCCTTCCACCGCCAGGTAGGCCTTGGTGATGGCCACGGTGATCTTGGATTCGTCATAGGGCACCACGGCGCCGTTGCGCTTGATGACCCTCAATTGCCCGGGGGCGGTGGCGGAAACGGATGACATGCTGCCTGTGCGGGACGGGGCGGACGGAGAAATCTCTCCGGGGGAATTTACTTCAGTCTGCATTGTGTACTCCGGAATCTTTTTGTATCAGGCAAGGGGCCATGGCCCTGGCACCTGCCTGCTTTCTTGGGTTTTGCCAATGAATCAGCGCATTGAATAGACGTCGGTGCGGCAAGCGACCGACGGTCATGAGCCATGTACTATATATTGTGTTTTTGCGGTTGGACTTTAATTCTTTTTTTGCGCGCCCATCCTGGTCGCAAAATTCCCTAAAGTATCAACCGGATAAAGAGACCGGAAACCTACCAAGCGCTTTTCTTTTTATTCTGTATCCGTACTTCCCGGCAACCGGCGGGGTCGCCGTCATCACTCTCAGTCAGCAGATAAAGAAGCTCTTGATTTACACGAGGTCAATACAACATATAGACAAGCTGTAAACCGTTGGCACAAGATAATGCGGTTAAAAGGTCATTGCAAGAGGTTTTTTTGTGCACAGTTTGTGGGCAAATTGTGCATAAACAGGGGGCGGTTTCAGGGACCTGTGAGTCTTTGGAAAGAGCGGCACGGGGGGCTGACGGATGGCCATTTGGCGGCCTGGAGCCGGGGCGTGTCAAGGACTGTCTGCCGGCCGCTGACAGGGCCGGCAGGCCAAAGGGCACACCACAATATCTTGTGGTCAGTCAGAGAGCAGATATTCCAGCAAGGCCTTCTGGGAGTGCAACCGATTTTCCGCTTCGTCCCATACAACGGCAGCCGGGTCATCGATCAACTCGGCGCTGACCTCCTCACCCCGGTGGGCCGGCAGGCAATGCATGAACAAGGCCTCGGGATTGGCCTGGGCCATGAGATCGTGGTCCACACGGTAGTCGGCGAAACTGAGGCGGCGCTGGGCCTGTTCCTGTTCCTGTCCCATGGAGGCCCACACATCGGTGACCACCAGATCGGCACCCGCCACGGCCAGGGCCGGTGTGCCCAGCAGGAACACCCGGTCCCGGTTGCGCTCCACCAGTTCCTGATCCGGGGTAAAACCCTCCGGGCAGGCGATCTGAAGCTGGAAATCGAACACGCTGGCGGCATTGATATAGGACTGGCACATGTTGTTGCCGTCGCCGATCCAGGCGACAGTGCGGCCGGCAATGTCGCCCCGCCGTTCCATGAAGGTCTGCATGTCCGCCAGCAACTGGCAGGGATGGAAAGCGTCGGTGAGGGCATTGATGACCGGTACATGGGAGTGGGCGGCAAAGGCCTCCACGATGCGATGGTCGAAGGTGCGAATGGCCACGCAGTCCACCATGCGGGAAATCACCCGGGCACTGTCCTCCACCGTCTCACCGCGGCCCAGTTGGGAATCCTTGTTGGACAGGAACAGGGAGTGACCCCCCAGTTGGTTCATGGCCACTTCGAAGGCCACCCGGGTGCGGGTCGAACTCTTGTCGAAAATCAGCGCCAGTGTCTGGTTTCTCAGCAACTGGTTGTTGGCTAGGGGGTTCCGCTTCAGGTCGATGGCGCGTCGCACGATGGCCTTGACGTCATCCCTCGGCAGATCCAGCAGGGTCAGGAAGTGTTTGGCAGTCATGTGGGCCTCCAAAATTGCACCGGGCCATAAAATAAAAAAGGCAGCTGCCGCCGCCCTTTGAGGCGCAAGTGTAACCTGATCCCGTGGCGAGCGGCAATGTCGGATTTGAAAGCCATGGCGCCCTGGGCTACGCTTCGCCCTCCCGTGCCGGGAACCACCATGAACCCTATCGAACTCAGTCTGTTTGCCGCCCGCCTGACCGCCATCTGTGACGAGATGGGCACCGTGCTGCGGCGCACCGCCTTCTCCCCCAACATCAAGGACCGACTGGATTTTTCCTGTGCGGTTTTTGATGACCAGGGAGAGTTGTGCGCCCAGGCTGCCCACATTCCCGTGCACCTGGGCAGCATGGCCTATGCCATGGCAGCCCTGGTGCGGGAAATCCCCTGGCAGGCCGGTGATCTGCTGGCGGTCAACGATCCGTTTCTGGGTGGCACCCACCTGCCTGACGTCACCCTGGTGGAACCGGTGTTCGCGGCCGAGGGTGAGCTGGCAGGCTTTGTCGCCAACCGGGCCCACCACGCCGACATCGGCTGCGATTCCCCCGGGTCCATGCCAATCTCCACCCGCCTGGAGCAGGAAGGCCGCATCATCCCGCCGACCCTGCTGCTGCGGGGTGGACAGTTGCAGGCGGACAGCCTGGCCCTGCTGACGGGGCATGATGCGGGTCGCCTGACCGGGGATTTCGCCGCCCAGGCCAGCGCCAACCGGGTCGGCCGGCAGCGCTTGCAGGTTCTGGTGGCGCGCCATGGTCTGGCAGGTTTCCGGGCGGGGCTGGCGGCCCTGAATGACTATGGTGAGCGTCTGGCGCGGCGGGCGGTCGAACGACTGCGCCCGGGCCAGTATCGCTTCACCGATTACCTGGATGACGACGGCATCGGTACCGCGCCGGTGCCCCTGCATCTGGTCTTGTCCATCGCCGATGGCGAGGTGGTGCTGGACTTCAGCGAGTGTCCAGACCAGGTGCCAGGTAACCTAAATTGTCCGCTGCCGGTGACCGCCGCGGCTGCCTATTACGCGATGCGCTGTCTGATGGACCCCCAAACACCGGCCTGCGCCGGCACCTTCCGACCGGTACACCTGCGTACCCGGCCCGGCTCTATCGTGGACGCCAGACGTCCGGCAGCGGTGGCGGCCGGCAATGTGGAAACCTCGACCCGGCTGGTGGATGTGATTCTTGGCGGCTTGGCCGAGGCTCTGCCGGAACGCATTCCCGCCGCCAGTCAGGGCAGCATGAACAACATCGCCATGGGGCGCATCGACCCCCGCAGTGGCCGCCGCTGGGATTACTACGAGACCCTGGGGGGCGGCATGGGCGGCGGGCCCAGCCGTGCCGGTCTCAGCGGTGTGCACAGCCACATGACCAACACCCTCAATACACCGGTGGAAAGTGTGGAAATGCATTATCCGCTGCGGGTACTGCGCTATCAGTTGCGCAGCGGCAGCGGTGGACCAGGCCGTCATCCGGGAGGTGACGGCCTGGTGCGGGAATACGAATTTCTGGAGCCGGCCCGGGTCAGTCTCATTACGGAACGGCGGCGTCTTGCGCCCTGGGGACTGGCCGGCGGCGGACCGGGTGCCCGGGGTGAGAATCTGCTGAATGGTGCTCCGCTGCCGGGCAAATGCCAGTTGGAGGTGCAGGCCGGTGATAGGCTGGAGATCCGCACACCGGGTGGCGGTGGTCACGGAGCTGACACTGCCGTGGCCGATGTGTAAAATGGCGGCCTGCCTACGCCCTGAGCCGGCTGCCAACCTGCACCCTGTTTCCCCAATCCCATAGGTGATCGAATGAGCATTGAAGATACCATCCGTGACCAGATCAGCACTCACAGCATTCTGCTGTACATGAAGGGCAGTCCCGAGCAGCCCCAGTGCGGTTTCTCCGCCCAGGCCTCCCAGATCCTGATGGCCTGCGGCAAGAAATTCGCCTACGTCGACATCCTCAGCAATCCGGAAATACGTGCCACGTTGCCCAAGATAGCCAACTGGCCCACATTCCCCCAGCTGTACATCGACGGTGAGCTGGTGGGCGGCTGTGACATCATGACCGACCTCTACGAGAAGGGTGAGCTGAAGCAGCTGATCGACAAGTCTGGTGAGCAGGCGTCGGCCTGATCCCCAGCTGATCAAGGTGTGATTTTCTTCGCCGTGAGTAACTGTGCCTGTAGCCCGTCCGCGGGATGACGGCAGCAGGGTTGTTGACACGCCGTGAATACGTCCCTGTAGGCTCGGGCGCGACATCCCTGTCGCGCACGGTCTCCAACCCTGCCACCGTCATCCCGCGGACTGCATGGTGCAGTTATCCACTTCATTGATAGATTCTGAATTCTGCATTGACTTAATGGGCCGGCTTGGGCGCCGGGGAGCGCGACCGTGCGCGACAGGGATGTCGCGCTCGAGCCCCCATGGATGGGTTTACGGCGTGTCGCGCGGACCGGTGCCGAAGCTGGCCTGGCATGTCACTGCCGCATTCAACAAGCTGCCAAGCTGACCGCGGACGGCATCAATGCTCTGTTCTTAGAATCCCGCGGACCGGTGCCGAAGCCGGCTATTCCCGCTTCGAAATTGATCCATCGCAGCCGCGAGGGGATCACAATGGCCAGCCGCCCAGGTCCTGCCACTTGTTGACGATATGGCAAAACAGCTCGGCGGTCTTCTCCGCGTCATAGCGGGCCGAGTGGGCCGAGCGGTTGTCGAACTCGATGTTGGCCGCCTCGCAGGCCCTGGACAGCACGGTCTGGCCAAAAGCCAGTCCCGACAGGGTGGCGGTGTCGAAGCTTGAGAACGGATGGAAGGGATTGCGCTTCAGACCATGACGGTCCGCCGCGGCGTTGATGAAGCCGTGGTCGAAATGGGCGTTGTGAGCCACCAGGATGGCGCGCTTGCAATAGTGGATCTTCATGTGATCCCGAATCAGCTTGAACATGGCGTTGAACACGTCTTTTTCCGGTCGCGCCACCCGCAGCGGGTGGAAGGGATCGATGCCGGTGAACTTCAAAGCGGCATCCTCCAGATTGGCACCTTCGAAGGGGATCACCCTGTGGAAGAAGGTTTGTTCGATGCCGAGACGGCCCTTGGCATCCATGCCCAATAACACGGCGGATATTTCCAGGATGGCATCGGTGCGGGCATTGAAGCCGCCGGTTTCGATATCCACCACCACCGGCAGATAAGTGCGGAAGCGGTGGCAGAGGCCACTGCCGCCCGCTGTGGCGTCGTCTTCTTCGTCAAAACTCATGGTAATGGACTGTTGTTCACGCGGACGTCACCCGCCAGCCCAGGGTTTCTCCGGCACGCAGGGGGATCAACTGGGCGGACCCGAATGAATAAGAATCAGGCACGGTCCATTCCACTCGTTCCAGGGTGATGGTGTCGGTGTTGCGGGGCAGGCCGTAGAAATCCGGACCGTTGAAGGCGGCAAACGCCTCCAGATGATGCAGTGCATCCACCGATTCGAATGCCTCCGCGTACAGTTCCAGAGCGCCATGGGCCGTGAAAATCCCGGCACATCCACAGGCCGCCTCCTTGGCGGTGCGGGCATGGGGCGCGGAATCGGTGCCGAGGAAGAAGCGGGGGCTGCCGCTGGCCACGGCATTGAGCAATGCCACCTGATGGACGTTGCGCTTGAGAATCGGCAGGCAATAAAAGTGTGGCCTGACCCCGCCGGCCAGTAGATTGTTGCGGTTCAGCAGCAGGTGGTGGGCGGTGATGGTGGCCGCCAGGCGGTTGTTCTGTTCACTCACGTATTGCACCGCGTCCGCGGTGGTGATGTGTTCCAGCACGATGCGCAGCTGGGGGATGCGCCGCCGCAGGGGTTCCAGCACCCGTTCGATGAACACCGCCTCCCGATCGAAAATATCCACCCTGGAGTCGGTGACCTCGCCGTGCACGAGCAGGGGCAGGCCGATGTCCGCCATGCATTCCAGGGCCTCATAGACCTTTTCGATGTCGGTTACCCCGTTCTCGGAGTTGGTGGTGGCGCCGGCAGGGTAGTACTTGACGGCATGGACGTCGCCTTGTGAATGAGCAGAGCGGATTTCCGCGGCGCTCAGGGTGTCCGTCAGATACAGGGTCATCAAGGGTTCGAAGGGGCTGCCGGCGGGAATATGCCGAAGGATGCGTTCCCGGTAGGCGCGGGCGGCGGCCGCACTGGTCACCGGTGAGGCAAGGTTCGGCATCACGATGGCGCGGCGGAAGTAGCGGGCGGAATGGGGAACAGTATGGGCCAGCTGTTCGCCGTCCCGCAGGTGCAAATGCCAATCGTCGGGACGGGTAAGGGTGATTCGGTCTACGGTCATCGGAAATGCTGGATCTTCAAGGGGCGGCTGCCCATGGGTGGCAGGCATTGTAACTGAATGCGCCGGGCAATTCGAAATTCATTGTCATTCGGCATACAATACGGCTCTTTTTTCCAGCGTCGCAGGGGTGCGGCGCTGCCAACCTCAGGGGTGAATTCCATGTCTGATATCAAGAAAGTGGTGCTGGCCTATTCCGGTGGCCTGGACACATCCGTTATCGCCAAGTGGCTGCAGGAGACTTACCGCTGTGAGGTGGTGACGTTCACTGCGGACCTGGGGCAGGGCGGGGAGGTGGAGCCGGCCCGGGCCAAGGCCCAGGCCCTGGGCATCAAGGAGATTTACATCGAGGACCTGCGGGAGGAATTCGCCCGGGATTTCGTCAACCCCATGTTCCGCGCCAACACGGTGTACGAGGGGGAATACCTGCTGGGTACTTCCATCGCCCGGCCCCTGATCGCCAAGCGACTGGTGGAGATTGCCCAGGAAACCGGTGCCGACGCCATCGCCCACGGTGCCACGGGAAAAGGCAACGACCAGGTGCGCTTCGAGCTGGGAGCCTACGCCCTCAAACCGGGTATCCGGGTCATCGCCCCCTGGCGGGAATGGGACCTCACCTCCCGGGATACCCTGCTGGCCTATTGCGAAAAGCACGGCATCGCGGTGGAAAAGAAGCGCGGCACCAAGTCACCCTATTCCATGGATGCCAATCTGCTGCACATTTCCTATGAGGGAGACATTCTGGAAAATCCGGGTGCCGAGCCCGAGGAGGACATGTGGCTGTGGACGGTGTCGCCGGAGGCGGCGCCGGATAAACCGACCTATATCGAACTGGAATACCGGCAGGGTGACATCGTGGCGGTGGACGGCAAGCCGATGTCGCCGGCGACGGTGCTCGCCCATCTCAATCAGGTGGCGGGTGCCAATGGCATCGGTCGCATCGACCTGGTGGAGAACCGCTACGTGGGCATGAAATCCCGGGGCTGCTATGAAACCCCGGGCGGCACCGTGATGCTGAAGGCCCACCGCGCCATCGAATCCCTGACCCTGGACCGGGAACTTGCCCATCTGAAGGACGATTTGATGCCCCGCTATGCGTCCCTGATCTACAACGGCTACTGGTGGTCACCCGAGCGGCATGCGCTGCAGACCCTCATCGATTACACCCAGCAGTACGTCAACGGCAAGGTGCGGGTGAAGCTGTACAAGGGCAATGTGATCGTGGTGGGCCGGGAGTCGTCCGATTCCCTGTTCGACATGAAGATCGCCACCTTTGAGGACGATGCCGGAGCCTATAACCAGCAGGATGCCGGTGGCTTCATCAAACTCAACGCCCTGCGCATGCGCATCGCCGCCAACAAGGGTCGCAAGTATTGATGACAGGTCAGTAATCGGCGTTGTGGAAGACGTTCTGCACGTCGTCCAGATCGTTCAGCAGGTCCACCAGTTTCTGGAACAGTTCCGCATCCTCGCCGGTGAGGGGGGTGCTGGTCTGGGGGATGAACTGGATGGCGTCCACGTCGAAATCCACATTGGGCATGGATTCCGTGATGGCGTGCTTGGCCTTGTTGTATTCAGTGCTGGGGGTGAACACGGTGACGAAACCTTCATCACTCTCGATATCGGTGACGTCGACGTCCGCATCCATGAGGATTTCCAACACTTTGTCAGGATCCGCCTTGAAGCGCAGGATGGCGTCGTGGTCGAACAGGTGGCTGACACTGCCGGGGGTGCCCAGCTTGGCATTGGTCTTGTTGAAACAGACCCGTACATCGCCGAAGGTGCGATTGGGATTGTCGGTCAGGCAATCCACGATGAGCATTGCGCCACCGGGTCCGAAGCCTTCGTAACGGGCCACGGAAAAATTCTCGCCACCGGCCCCGCTGGCTTTTTCCAGGGCGCGCTCAATCACATGGGACGGCACCTGGTCTTTCTTGGCGCGGTCCAGCAGATTGCGCAGTGCCAGATTGCCGTGGGGATCCACGCCGCCACTCTTGGCACACACATACAATTCCCTTGCGTACTTGCTGTAGACCTTGGTTTTGGCTTCCGCGGTCTTGGCCATGGATTCTTTGCGATTCTGGTATGCCCTGCCCACTGCTGATCTTCCACTCGCTAAAAAAGGCGCATAGCGTATCCCGGATGCCGCAATACCGGCAAGAGGCACGGGAAGGGGGACACGGGAAGGGGGACACTGATAACTTAATAACTTAACCCTCTTCACTCGATATTCACTGAGTTAAGTTATTAAGTTATCAGTGTCCCCAAGGTTTTTGAGGCGGAACTCACACAGATCCTCGATGACGCAGGCGGCGCATTTGGGTTTGCGGGCGGTGCAGATGTAGCGGCCGTGGAGGATCAGCCAGTGGTGGGCGTCCAGCAGGTAGTCCTCGGGAACCAGGCGCAGCAGGCGCTTTTCCACCTCCAGCACGGTCTTGCCAGGCGCGATGCCGGTGCGGTTGGAGACCCGGAAAATATGCGTGTCCACCGCCATGGCGGGCTGCCGAAAGGCCGTGTTCAACACCACATTGGCAGTCTTGCGGCCCACCCCGGGCAGCGCCTCCAGGGCCTCGCGGGTATCCGGCACCTCCCCGCCATGGCGCTCCAGCAGGGCCTCACAGGTCTTGATGATGTTGGCGGCTTTGGTGTTGAACAGGCCGATGCTCTTTATGTACTTCTTGAGGCCCTCGACCCCGAGGTTCCTGATGGCCGCGGGGGTATTGGCCACCCGGTACAGCACACGGGTGGCCTTGTTGACGCTGACGTCGGTGGCCTGGGCCGACAGGATGACGGCGATCAGCAGTTCAAAGGTGGAACGGTATTCCAGTTCGGTCACCGGCGCCGGATTCTCGGCCCGCAGCCGACGAAAAATTTCCGTGCGCTTGACTCGATTCATCGTTCCCTCGGCAAGTGGCTCAGCAGGTGGTTTTTCAGTGCCAGCAACAGACCCAGCAGGATGAAGGCACCGGGTTGCAACAGGCTGAAGCGGAACCAGGGGAAGCGGGTGCTGCTGCCGCCGGTCGGGTCGCTGGCAGCGAATGTCGGTAATAGCAGATGGGCGTCAGCAAAGAAGCTTCCGTAGGTAAACAGTTCCCGCACCACAGCGACGCCGACAATGATCAGCAGGAAGCCGGCACCTGTCACCAGACCCGTCTGCAGGGCCTGGCGTACAGTCTGGCCGCCGGTGCGGGTTTCCATGGTGAACAGGATCGCTGTATTGCAGCAGATCAGGGGCACATAGATACCCAACTGCCGGTAGAGGGGATAAAAACCGGCCAGCAGCACCACCATGGCGAGGGTGGTATAGAGCGCTATCGTGATCATGTGTGCCGGCAATCGCCAGCTGTCGTCGGTCAGGCGACGCAGCAGGGGAGCCGTGCCACAGGCCGCCGTGCATACCAGCAGGGTGAGCAGGCCCAGGACCATGCCGTTGACCGCCAGTGAACTCACCGCAAGGATCGGCGACAGACCGGCCGCCTGCAGCAGCACCGGATGATCCTGCCACCAGGGCTTGGGGGCGGTGCTCACAGTTTCCATGGTGTCGACCTCGAAGCTTGACCGTAATGGCGGGGAACCGTCAGCCGGTCGATCAAAGGTGCGCAGAAATTCCCCAGCAACACCGCGAAGGCCACCGCATCCAGATAACTGCCCCACACCCGTATGGCATAGATGCCGAGGCCGATCAGGGCACCGTAGATGAGCTTGCCCGTCGGGGTGCTGGCGGCGCTGACCGGGTCGGTGGCGATGAAGAATGCACCCATCATGGTGGCGCTGCCGAACAGGTGCAGATAGGGAGAACCCACCACATTCATGCTGGCCTCGCTGTAAAACAGGCTGGCCAGCAGCAACAGGCTGAGGATCAGTGCCAGCGGGATATGCCAGCTGATCACACGGCGGCCCAGCAACACCAGACCGCCCACCAGATAGGCCAGGTTCACCAGCTCCCATCCGGTCTGGGCGCCGCGATCGAAGACCGGGGTGCCACTTTCCAGGGCAGCCAGCAGGGCGCTGTGGGCCGCCAGTTTTTGCTCGATGAGTGGAGTGGCCATGGCCATGCCGTCGATGAAGTTCTCAGTCGTGGCCCCGCTGCCGGGCGCCAGGGCCGGGAAAGCCAGCTGCAGGCTCATCAACATGCCCTGGAAAGACAAAGGGCTGAACTCTCCCTCACCCTGGGCGCCGGCGCCCGGCACATGCCAGGCAGTCATGTCCAGGGGAAAGCTCAGCAGTAACAGGGCATAACCGCACATGGCAGGATTGAACAGATTCTGACCCAGGCCTCCGAAGGCATGTTTCGCCAGCAGGATCGCAAACGCCGTGCCCAGCAGCACCAGCCACCAGGGTGAACCCGGGGGCAGGGCCATGCCCAGCAGGACCGCACTCACCAGCGCGCTGTTGTCCCGCAGCCAGTGTCGTGGGGGTAATCCGCGCAGCCGTGCCACGCCGGCCTCGAGCCCACAGGCGTACAGACAGGCCTGGGCCACATTGAGCAGCAGCCCCACACCAAAAAACCAGGTGGACACCAATGCGGCGGGCAGGCAAGCGCCCATCACCCACAGCATCAGCCGGCCGGTGTCGAAGGGACCGGGTTGCTGGGGCGAGCACTGCATTTGAAGCTGGTTGCCGGCGAGGGTCTTCACGATGGTGTTTCCTCACCGCTGTCATGGGGTGCGGCGGTGCTGGCGATGATGCTTTGCCGTCGGGCCTGTACCCGGCGCAGGGCGGCTTCGATGTCGAGCCGTGCCTGATTCCTGTCAAAGGACGCCGGCGATGCCAGGGCGATCGGGACTGGTGGCTTGTCGATAGTCTGTTCTGCGGGTGATGGCGTCTGAACCCTGGCTCGATTGGCCAGGCGGCGCTTCTCACTGCGGGCGATGCGGTACTGATGAAACTCATAGCGTTGCTGCCAATGCTGACTCAGGCGGCGCTGCTGATCTTCCATGGCCAGGTCCGCCTTGGCGGCGCGAAAATATTGCACCAGGGGAATGTGGCTGGGACACACCCAATTGCAGACACCACATTCGATACAGGCCTGCAGGCCAAAGTCCCGCGCCCGCTCCAAATCCCCGTTGCGGGCCAACAGGTGCAGCTGCTGGGGTTGCAGGCCGGCCGGGCAGGCGCTCGCGCAGTGTCCGCAGCGGATGCAGGCCAGGGGTTCGGACACCGGAGTGAATTCCTCCGCCGAGCCCGCCACCAGGCAGTTGCAGGTCTTGGTGACCGGCACCGACAGGTCCGAGAGGGTGATGCCCATCATGTTGCCACCCATGACCACCCGCTGCAGTCGCTGGTAGTCGACGCCACACAGTTCGAACAGGTGGGCGATAGGGGTGCCCAGCGGCACCTCGAAATTTTTCGGGGTCTGCAGGGTGTCGCCGCAGACGGTCACGATGCGGGATATCAACGGTTCGCCCAGCACCAGGGCGCGATAGACCGCGTAGGCTGTGCCGGCATTGATCATCAGCACTCCCAGGTCAGCAGGCAGCCCGTGTTCGGGTACCTGCTGCCCGGTCAATTGCTCAATCAACTGCCGTTCGCTGCCGCCGGGATAGCGTGGCGGCAGCAGGACCAGCTCCTGGCCCTGACCCACCATGGCCTTGCGCAGGGCGGCAATGGCGTCGGTCTTGTCATTGTCGGTGGCAATGACAGTCCGCTGCGCCGCACTGGCCCGCTGGAGGATGGCCGCTCCGGTCAGCACCTGAGCGGCCCGTTCCCGCAGCAGGGCCTGATCCGCTGTGATGTAGGGCTCACACTCCACCGCATTGATGATCAAGGTGCGTACGGGCCGGCCGGAGGCGCTGCGCAATTTGGCGGCAGCGGGAAAGCCGGCCCCGCCGAGGCCGGCGATGCCCGCATACTCGATGGCGGCGATGATCTGTGCCGGTGTCAGGGTCTGCCAGTCCGGCATGGTGGCGGACAGCGGCGGGTCTTCACTGCCCTCCGTATCGATCACGATACAGAGCTCCTGGCGGGGAAATTCCGCCGCCACCGGACGGGATTCGATGGCGCTGATGAAGCCCTCAGCCGGGGCGTGGACCGGCAGCTGATGGACGCCGTCCGCCCGGGTCAGGGGTTGCCCCTTGCGAACCCGTTCCCCCACCGCCACGCAGAGTCGCCCCGCTTCGCCCTGATGCTGTTGCAGCGGAATGATCAGCCGGGGCGGCAGCGGTGTGTCCATGATCACCGAGCGCAGACTGCGGGCCTTGCGGGGGGGCGGCGTGATGCCTCCAGAAAAGCCAAAGCGTTTGCTGCTGCGGAAAGGATTGGCCAGTCGCTGCCAGAGACTCACGACGGCAGCTCCGGAGATAGTAGGGTGCCACCTGGCGCCAGAGAGTTGACACCGGATGCAAGCCGCTGGGGATAGGGCCAGGCTGGCCGTTCAAAGCGGCTGATTGGGAGCAGGTCGATACAGTCCACCGGGCAGGGTGCGATACACAGTGCGCAACCCGTGCACTCGTCGGCAATGACGGTGTGCATCAGCTTGGGTGCTCCCAGGATGGCATCCACGGGACAGGCCTGAATGCACTTGGTGCAACCGATGCATTCCGCCTCTCTGATCACCGCTACCTGGGGGGGCTGGTAACTCCCGTGGGCCGGGTCCAGTTCCCGGGGTGTTTCATTCAACAGTCTGGCCAGGGCATCGATGGTGGACCTGCCCCCGGGAGGACATTTATTGATGGCCGCACCATTGACGATGGCCCGGGCATAGGGGCGGCAGCCCGGGTGGCCGCACTGACCACATTGGGTCTGGGGAAGCAGGGCATTGACCTGGTTGATGAGGTCCACCGACTGATGCCGGGCACTGCGCAGCAGGGTGCGCACCAGAGCCGCGGTTGCCAGCAGCACGGTACCTGCCAGCAGACCCAGGAACAACCATTGCAGGACGACGGATTGGGCGAGGGATTCCATGGGCTACACGATCCCGGCAAAGCCCAGCAGGGCCATGGCCGCCAGACCCGCGCTGACCAGTTCGATGGCAAGGCCGCGAAATGGGACGGGTACGGCGGCAGTTTCCAGCCGCTCCCGCAGGGCGGCGAACAGCAGCAGCACGGCGGCCAGACCCAGGGCGCTGCCCACACTGAAGGCCAGGGCCGTCAGAAAACCGCCATCGGCGCGGGTCATCAGCAGGGCGCTGCCCACCACGGCGCTGTTGGCACCCACCATATAGAGGCTGAGATGCTGCCGGCGGTGGGTGCGTGGATAGACATCCCCCAGCCAGCCCAGCAGCCGGCTGGTCAGCACGGCGGTAATGGCCACCAGCAGCAACACCTGCAACGACTGCAGCCCAAGGGGCTGCAATATCCAGTGGTACAGCGGATAGTGAAGCAGGGTGGTGGCGATCAGGATGGCACTGCTGAACAGACCCACGGTGGCGGCGTTGCGCACATGCTGGGTGCCGTTGAACAGCGCGGACATGCCCAACAATTGCACCAGCAGTACATTGTTGACCAGTGCGGCGCCGATTACGATGGCAAATAATCCGGACACTATTCGCTGTCGAAGAGTCCCGGTGACCAGGAGGCCGGAATGCGGTAGCGGGTGAGTATCTCCTCTTCCCGTGCCAGGGCCTCGCGATGATTGATGATCATCTGGTAGCCGTTGGTATTTTCGAAAATGACATGCTCCGCGTCATTGCCGCGCAACAGCTCGGCGAAGTGGGTGAAATCCCGCACCGGCTCGCCGTTCACGAAATCCACAATCCAGTTGCGCCAGTCGTGGTAACCGAGATTGACGTCAGCCGCCAGCACCTGCAGGGCCACCACCAGTTCACGGCGATCGGGAGAGCTCCATTCATTGCGGGCCTGCAACAGGTTGACCGGTGCCGAACGGCTCCAATCCGATCCCCAGCGCATGATGAGATTCATGTTCAGGGGCACGAACAGCACGCCGCCGTAAATGTAGTATTCCGGCACCTTGTCGTACTGTTCGCCGGCCACCAGGCTGTAGGACTTCAGGGCCCGGCGGGCCACCAGATGCTCGGTGAGCTCGCGACCCTGGCGGGAAAAGGTGATGGCCACGTCATCACCGATGTGATGCAGGTCGATGGCGTGTTTGTAGTCGGTGCGTTGATCCGCATTGAGGTTGATGGTGCCGTCATCGGCCACATCGTAGTCATCGATGCGCAGGATCACGTCGTTCTCCCGCAGGATGCCGAAGGCGGGAGAATCCTCGAACACCTTGATGACCAGTACACCCCGCTGATTGGGTCGCAGTCCGTAGGCGCGCTTGGCCGCCGGGCTGTCCAGGGTCTGGGTGCGGAAGCCCAGGTCCGGAAAGCCGTCGTTGCTGGCATCCTCGCTGTCCTGCAGGACGTGCTGAATCACCGAGGGCGGCACGAAATACCCGAGGTTCTCCGCCCGGCCGCTGCTGTTGGCCTGCATCACCACCCCCACGATGCGGCCGTCCTTGATGACCGGCCCCCCGCTGTTGCCCGGATTGATGGCGGCGTCGATCTGACCCGCCAGCAGGTAGGAGCTGGCATGGGCGTACACCTGATGCTCGACCCGGGACAGGATACCCTTGGTGATGCTCAGTGTGTTGCCTCCGATGGGATAGCCGAACACCGAGACCTCCTCGTGGGGATCCGGCAGGTTGCCCAGGGGCAGTGCCTCCATGTCCTCGAAGAAAGCCGGATCGTCCACGGTGATCAGTGCCAGGTCTGCCTCATGGGACACGAACACCACCCGCGCCGGGTAGCGCTGGGGGTCGTTGAACTTCTGTGCCTGCACGTAACTGGCATCGGCCACCACATGGGCATTGGTGAGGATGCGGTTGCCGGTGATCAGGGTGCCCGAGCCGGTGGCCTGGCGCGGGGTCAGCAGGCGCCAGGGAGTGAAGTAATCGGGGGCGGCGGCGGTGGTGTGGATCTTCACCACGGAATCCTCCACGGCGCGGATTTCACTGAGGGTTTGGGCGGTCGCCGACCCGACACCCAGGGTCGCCAGGGTCAGGATGAAACGCAGTGGCCAGGGGCCGCAAAGGAGCAGTTTGTACTTCATCGATGTCCCTCTCGTGTGTGGACGCAAGCTTATGCTGTTCGCCCCGCCTTGACCAGTCCCGCATGCACTGCGCCAGTGCAGTGAATAGTGTTGGCGGCCCGTGGACTTGCGCGGGTTTTGCTTCTATTCTCGGATGCAAATCAAAAGGGAGCTCCCACATGAAAATAATCTTTCCCCGCGTTGCCGTAATACCCGGTTTGACCCTTGGTCTGTGTCTGCTGGTGTCGGCCCAGGCCGGTGCGCAATCGACCAATGCCTTCGGCATTCCCACTACTGAGGTGCCCTCTCCGGCGGCCCTCATCAATGCTGCTCCGGGTTCCCGTGGTCAGGGCTGGCTGGACCAGGGGCGCTCCGAGGTATTGGCGCGCCACGGCATGGTGGCCACCAGTGATCCGCTGGCGGCCCAGGCCGGTCTGGAGATTCTGCAGAAAGGCGGCAACGCCATCGACGCGGCGGTGGCCGCCGGCGCGGTTCTGGATGTCACATCCCAAAATGACACCGGCATCGGCGGCGACCTGTTCGCCCTGGTGTGGGTGGCGCGGGAACAGAAACTGTATGCCTTGAGCGCGGCCGGCTGGGCGCCGGCGGGCTGGACGCCGGAATTTTTCACTGATCAGCTCAAACTGGAACGGGTGCCCGGTAGCGGGGTCAATGCCGCCACCGTGCCCGGTGCCGTCGCGGGCTATGCCGCCCTGCAGGAGCGCTTCGGCAATTTCGGCTTCCGGGAGAACTTCGCCCGGGCGGCCCAATTGGCCGAGGAAGGCTGGGGGCAGGCGGAACGCCGCCATGCGGACCTGGTGTCGGTGCTGGACAAACTGCGTGCCGACGAGGATTCCCGTCGCACGTTTCTCATCGACGGAGAAGCTCCGCCCCTGTACAGCCTGATCCGCAATCCCGAGCTGGCCTCAGCCCTGCGCCTGATCCGGGAGCAGGGCGCCGATGTTTTCTATCGCGGCGAGATCGCCGATGCCATCGTGGCCAAGGTGGCCGCCAATGGCGGTGTCATGAGCCATGCCGATCTGGCGGAATTCGAGCCGGAGTGGGTGGAACCCATCACCACCAATTACCACGGTTATGATGTGTTTCAACTGCCCCCTCCGGGCCAGGGTTTCGCGGCACTGGAAATGCTCAACATACTGGAGGTGTGCGCCCCCCACCACGGGCTGAGCCTGGCGGACCTGGGGCCGGCCAATCCTGCCTACTGGCACTTCATGGTGGAGGCGAAAAAACTCGCCTATTCCGATCTGCAGGCCTACAACGGTGACCCGAAATTCACCGCCGTGCCCCTGGACCGGTTGCTGTCCAAGTCCTATGCCGCCACCCTGTGCGAGCGCATCGACCTCAATACCGCAGCCACACCCTCGGTCACCGGCGGTCTCGACGGCGGCACCATTTACCTCACCACCGCGGATCGCTGGGGCAACATGGTGTCCTTCATCCACAGTGTGTTTTCGGTGTACGGCAGCGGCGCCACGGTGTCGCCCTACGGGTTCATCCTGCATAACCGGGGCACGGCCTTCAGTCTGGAGGAGGGGCACCCCAACCAGGTGGCCCCCCGCAAGCGCCCCTTCCATTCCATCATCGCGGGCTTCGTGATGCAAAACGGCGAGCCGTTGATGACCTTCGGCAACATGGGGGGCAGTGTGCAGCCGGAAACCCACGCCCAGCACATGGTGAATGTCATCGATCACGGCATGAACATCCAGATGACCACCGATGCCGCACGCTTCACCCACAACCAGAATTCCAACACCCTGTCCCTGGAAACCGAGCTGTTCAATCTGGTGGGGCCGGCCCTGCAGGCCCGGGGACATACGGTGCGAGCCGTCAATGGCAGCGCCGTCGGTGGGTACCAGGGCATTCTTTTCACCCGGGACCCGAATCTGCCAGCCCCGGATTTCGGCACCGCCAGCATCAGAGAAGACCATCCGGTCAATGGCATCTACCGGGCCGGTTCCGATCATCGCAAGGATGGCCAGGCCGTCGGCTGGTGAGTTGAGATTCGGCAGATAGTCTGTACACTCTGGTCAATCCTAAAACAACAGGGACGGGGAGTCCGGAATGAAAAATGTGCGATGTTTGGCCACGTGGTTTTTCGCTGTCAGTGTGAGTCTGCCCGCTTTGGGGCAGGGCCTGCCGGATGCCGGACCGAGTCCCTACGAGTTCATCACCGAATCCTGGATCAAACCGTTTGGTGCCGAGGGCTTCACCTTCGGCGGCACCTCCAGTGTGGTGGTGGAGTCGCCGGACCGCATCTTTATCCTGCAACGTGGCGAGACCCAGTTGCCCGACCCCCTGCCGCCGGAGTACACCAGCTTCGCCGGCTCCATGGGCTGGAATGTCCTGCGGGGCATGGGCCGTGTGTGGCAGAACTGCATCTATGTCATCGACAGTGAAGGCAATGTGCTGGAGATCTGGGATCAGTGGGATCACCTGTTTGTGGGCACCGACGGTCCAGGACCCCACAAATTGCGCATCAGCCCCTATGACCCTGACAGGAAACTGTGGCTGGTGGATGAGACGGGCCACATCATCTATGTATTTTCCAATGACGGCAGCCGGCTGGTCATGACCCTGGGAGAGAAGAACATCTCCGGCCGCGACGAGACCCACTACCACCTTCCCCAGGACGTGGCCTTCCTGCCCGACGGCAAGTTCCTGGTGGCCGACGGACTGGGGGACAACAAGCGCATCGTGATTCGCGATGCCGATGGCAGCTACCTCGGCGAATTCGGCGAGGGGGGCGATGCTCCCCATCAGTTTGCCAGTGTGCACTCCATGGCCTGGGGTCCCAATGAACACCTGTATGCCCTGGATCGCGACAAGCGCGACGTCAAGGTGTTTCGACAAGTGGCTGACAGGAACGCCGGCGACTATCCCCGGTTCGAGTATGTGAAAACCTGGGCCGGTCTCGGACTGCCCCTGGACATCACGGTCAGCGACAATGCCGCCTGGGTGACGGACCTGAATCCTCCCAAGGTCGTGAAATTTGATCTGGAAGGCACCCCCAGCTATGTGTTCAACCTGCCGGTGGAAGGGCCCGACATGTGGATCGAGATGCACGCCCTGTCCGTCGACGAGCAGGGCAATCTCTACGCCACCGACAACCAGGCGGGCCGCCCGCAGAAACTGGTGCCGAAGCCGGATGCGGATCCCTCGCTGATCATCGGGCAGCCCTACGTCCCGCGCTGAGCGGTGCCGTACTGGAATCCTGACTGCAGGTCATGGGTGCGACAATGACAACGCCGTGGTTGACGGGCAGTGATGTGAGCGATGCCGAGGCGCTGGCCCTGGTAGACGCTGCCGACACGGCTGCCCTGACTGCGGCCGCTGCCGGGCTGCGTGACCTGGGCTTTGGCAGCATCGTGACCTATTCTCGCAAGGTCTTCATTCCGCTCACCCATCTGTGCCGTGACGTGTGCCATTACTGCACGTTTGCCAAGACTCCCCGGCACATCGGGCAGGCCTATATGCCCATCGACCAGGTGTTGGCACTGTGCCACCAGGGCGCCGCCATGGGGTGCCAGGAGGCATTGTTCACCCTCGGGGAGAAGCCGGAGCTGCGCTACAGCGCGGCCCGCACCGCCCTGGATGAACTCGGCATGGCCACCACCCTCGAGTACGTGCGGGATGTGGCGGCCCGGGTGCTGGCGGAAACCGGCCTGCTGCCCCATATCAATGCGGGGTGCATGACGGCGGAAGAGATCGCCATGCTGCGCCCTGTCAGTGCCTCCATGGGCATCATGCTGGAATCCGCATCGCCGCGTCTGTGCAAAAAAGGCATGCCTCACTATGGCTCTCCCGACAAGGACCCTGCGCTGCGTCTGCAGACCATTGCCCTGGCGGGACAGCAGCAGGTGCCATTCACCTCCGGCATCCTGATCGGCATCGGTGAAACCCGCCGGGAACGCATCGAAGCCCTGCTGGCCCTGCGTCGCCTGCACCGGCAATACGGCCATATCCAGGAAATCATCGTGCAGAATTTCCGTGCCAAACCGGGGACCCGCATGGCCCGGGCTCCGGAGCCGGATCTCGAGGATCTGCTGTGGACCATAGCCGTTGCGCGCCTGATCTTCGGTGCATCCATGAGCATCCAGGCGCCACCCAATCTCAGCCCCGGCGTCCTGCCAAAGCTGATTGCCGCCGGCATCGACGACTGGGGTGGGGTATCGCCGCTGACACCCGATCATGTGAACCCGGAAGCCCCCTGGCCCCATCTGGATCAGCTGGCCCGGGAGACAGCGGCGGCAGGCAAGTTTCTCGAACAGCGCTTGACCGTTTATCCGCGGTTTGCCCGGGAACCCGCGCGTTGGCTGGATGCCAGGGTGCTTCCTGCGGTGTTACAGCAATTGGACAGTGAAGGGTTTGCCCGGCGCGACGGGTGGACCGCAGGGGAGAGTCTGCAGGTGCCCGCCATCGAGTCCGCCCTGATGCAGGGTGAGGTGGCGCTGCAGCAGGTAACGCCCGCTGTGGTCGACGTCGTGGCCCGGTGCGAAGCCGGGGAAGCCGTCGACGAGGACAGCATCCGGCAATTGTTTGAGGTCAGGGGTACGGATTTCGCGTATGTTACCCACCGTGCCGATGCCCTGCGCCAGGCCGTGTGCGGCGACACCGTGAGCTATGTGGTCAACCGCAACATCAATTACACCAATGTGTGCTACTTCAAGTGCCAGTTCTGTGCGTTTTCACGGGGCAAGCACAGCGAGAACCTGCGCGGCAAACCCTATGACATCAGTGCCGAGGAAATGGCGCGCCGTTGTACCGAAGCCTGGGAACGGGGCGCTACCGAGGTGTGCATGCAGGGCGGCATCCATCCGGACTACACGGGCCAGACCTATCTGGACATCCTGCACACGGTGCGCACCGCCACACCCCACATGCACATCCATGCATTTTCACCGCTGGAAGTGTGGCAGGGCGCTGCCACACTGGGCATCAGCCTGGAGGATTTTCTGCTGCAGCTCAAGCTGGCGGGTCTGGATACCCTGCCGGGCACCGCGGCGGAAATTCTCCACGATGAAGTGCGCGAACACCTGTGCCCTGACAAGCTTACCAGCGATCAATGGCTGACGGTGATGGAGGCTGCCCACCGGACCGGCTTCCGCACCACCGCCACCATCATGTACGGTCATATCGACACACCCCGACACTGGGCCCGTCATCTGTGGCGGCTGCGGGAGCTGCAGGCCCGCACCGGGGGATTCACGGAATTCGTACCGCTGCCCTATGTGGCCATGGAAGCCCCGTTATACCTCAAGGGCCACTCACGGCGTGGACCCACGTTCCGCGAGGCTGTGCTGATGCACGCCGTGGCCCGGCTGGTGTTCCACGGTCACATCGACAACATCCAGGCTTCCTGGGTGAAGATGGGCAGGGCCGGGGTGGCCGCCTGTCTGCAGGCCGGCTGCAATGATGTGGGGGGCAGTCTGATGAACGAGAGCATCACCCGTGCCGCCGGTGCCAGCTTCGGCCAGGAATGGCCCCCAAGCCAGATCGAGGAAGCCCTGCGTGCCATGGGCCGAATCCCCCGCATGCGCACCACCCTGTATGCCGATGCCCCGGTTGAACGCCGTGCCCTGGCGTTGCAGGCGGGGCTCTTGCTGGACATCGAAAACACCCCGGCGGGCAAGCGCCAGCGCAGCAAGCGCCTGGCTTCCGACGTCAGACTGGAGTAACTTGCCATTCTTCCATGTCAGGCCGGCAGTGGCGCCCATAACATTCTTTCTGTAGAACCCAGACCATGAAAATAGCAATCACCGGCGCCAACAGCCGGGTCGGACAAACCCTGGTGGAGCACACCCTCAGGCACAGTGACCACACCGTGCTGGCGGGAGCCCGCTCCCGCAAAGCTCTCGGCAATCTGCCGACAAACCCGCGGGTGGAACTGGCGACCATCGACTACGCCGATGTCAAAGGACTGACTGCCGCCCTCAGCGGCGCCTCCTGCGTGGTGCACCTGGCCGGAATACTGATGGAGGGCAAGGGTTCCACCTACCAGAGCGCCAACGTCGATGCCACGGCGGCAGTAATGGAGGCGGCCCGCCAGGCGGGTGTGGAGCATGTGGTATTCATCAGCGTGGTGGGAGCGGATGCCAACTCTGCCAATGCCTATTTCAAATCCAAGGCCGATGCGGAGGCCATCGTGGCGGACGCTGGATTGTCCGCCACCATCATACGCACACCGATCCTGCTGGGTCCCGGTGCCGCCGGCGCGGCCGCCATCCAGTGGGCGGCGTCCTCTGCCAAACCCCGCTTGCTTGGAGGGGGCAGGTATACCATGCATCCCCTGGATATCGATGACCTGTGTGTGGCCATCCTCAACAGTTGCAATGCCCGATCTGCCGGCATCCACACCCATGAACTGGTGGGCCCCCAGGCAGTGCAGTACGGTGATCTGATCAGGCTGGCCGCCGGCCTGCAGGGGCGGCAGGTGGAGATCGTGGCGGTTCCCATCTGGATGGCCAGACTGGGCGCACGGTTGCGCGGCCTGGTCCGCCCGGGCGGCATGACCCCCACCGTGATCGATGTGATCACCAAGGACGAAGTGGTCGCCCACAATGCAGATCAGGTATTGGGGGTGACACTCACGCCGCTGTCCCAGACCCTGGAAAAATTCATCAAACCCGTCTAAGCCGTCATAACAGTGCCAAATACACCGTCTCTCACCAACAGAAGCGATCGCCATGACTGAGCCAAACACTGCCCTGCCTCCGGAGGCACCCGCCAATCCCGAGCTTCCCCCGCGTCGCAAGCCCAATCCGGTGCAACGTGGCATTTTCCTGTTCATCGCCGTGCTGTGCTTCGTGTATCTGTATTACCGGCTCAATGGGGCGGCAGTCCGGGAAGGCATGAGCCTGGTGGCCTACATGTCCCAGGTGTTCGCCAATGTGCAGTGGGTCCCCTGGCTGCTGTTGATGATGACCTATTCCTGTGTGTATTTCGCCATCGACACCCTGGTCATCACCCGCGCCCTCAACTGGTTCATCGCCGACGTGAAGTACAGGGACATCATGCCGATCCGTGGCAGCGCCTACATCATTTCGGTTTTCAATGAACAGATCGGCAAGGGTGCCATGGCGTACTATTTGAACAAGCGGGACAAGGTGCCCGGCTGGGAAACCGGTTCGGTCATGCTGTTCATCATGTTTTGCGAGATATTCTACCTGCTGGTGTGGGCCACCATCGGTTATGTCTTCACCACCGACATCCTGCCGGACGTGTTTGCCCTGATTCCGCTCATCGCCGCCGCCGCGGGTGTGTTTCTGGTGCTGTGGATCCTCTATTTTCAGGGCCGCATCCTGCCCGGCAACACCCTGCGTGACAAGCGCATACTGCATGCCTTCAAGCTGGCCAGACCCTGGCACTACGGGGCATTCTTCCTGTTGCGCTCCCCGGCCATCATCGCGGCCATGGCGGTGTATACCATCGCTCTGGGTCTGTTTGGAGTGGAGGCCAGCTTTCTGTCCCTGATCGGGGTGCTGCCGGTGATCTTTTTCGCCGCCACCGTGCCCACCCCCATGCGGGCCGCCGCCATCACCCTGTGGGTCGTGCTGTTTCCCGAGAATGAAGGCCAGATGGCGGCGTTCGGTTTCGTGCAGCACAACTTTTTCATACTGTTCAATGCCAGCATCGGCCTGTTGTTCCTGCGCCGGGCCCAGCGGGAGCTGTTCGGAGCTTGATCGCCAATGCCCTGACCGGCCTGCGCCTGTTGCTGGTGGTGCCGGTGGCCTGGGCCTGCGCGGACCCTGACTGGCTGCCCGGGCCGATCCTGGCGGTCATGGTGGCCCTGGCCATCGCCACGGATTTTGCCGACGGCAGGCTGGCCCGCCACCTGGGAACCGCCTCACCCGCCGGCATGCTGTTTGATCACGCGACGGATTTTCTATTTGTCACCAGCGCCTTGTTCGGTGCCGCGCTGGCCGGACTGGTCACCCCGTGGTTGCCACTTCTGATCGTCATAGCATTCTCCCAATACGTGGTCGACTCCTACTGGCTGTACCGCCGGAAAATCCTGCGCATGAGTTTTCTGGGCCGCTGGAACGGCGTGTTTTATTTCGTGCCGGTGGTGGTGATTGCAGCCTCCCGACTGGACATTGTTCGCTCCGCGGAAGACGTCATGATGATGGCGGTGGAATGGCTGGGCTGGGGCCTGCTGGTCAGTACCCTGGTATCCATCGTCGATAGGGCCATCGCGCCCCTGCGGAGGGGACACTGATAACTTGATAAGCTAACGGTATTTTTTTCCGTTAAGTTATCAAGTTATCAGTGTCCCCATTTTGGTATTCTGTACACGCCAACCACACCGGGCCGTCCGCGTCCGGCAACAAGGAAAACAATAATGAGCAAAACCCTGAGACTGAGTGCACTGGCCGCACTGGCTTTGCTGGTGTGCGGATTCACCTATTACGTGTTCACTGCTCCCTATACCCGCTTTCCGGGTGTGAGGCTCGGAGGTGAGTCGTCGGCGCCCCCCGCCGATTGGAGCGGCATCAATGGAGAAACCACGGCGAAACTGAAGCTGGCCGGCTTTCCGCCCTTTGTGATCCATGTCTGGTACGTGGGCACCCCGGACGGAGTCATCACCGCCACCCGGCCCGATGACGGCTATTGGGGCAACCGGGTGCGCTCCAATCCCGACGGCTGGCTGCGCATCGGGGACCGCAGTTATGCCCTGGCTGCCCGGGAAATCACCGGAGATGCCCGCATCCCCTACCTGGAGCAATACGGCGCCAAATACAACATGCCCATGCGCTATGACTTCGACGGGGAAATCATCACGGGGGTCAACGAACCCTTGCATACCTGGGAAGTTTTCTTCTGGACACCCCGCTGAGACGCTCCATGTGCACCCTCTTAACGTGCGGTTAACAGTTCCATAACAGCCTGGATGGAGTGTCCGGGCCGAAGAATGCGCTAAGGTGCGCGGGTCTCCTACAGGGAAGTCCCGCCCATGGCCAAATACCCAGCCACCACCTGCTCACCCATTCTGCTGGCACTGCTGAGCGCCGGCATTCAGGCTCAGCCTGCACCTCCGGTGGAGGAGATCGTGGTGTTCGGCCGCGATACCAATCTGGTGGGTGTGGCCAGCTCCGCCAGTCAGGGGGAGGTGAGCGGCGCCGACCTGCTGGTGCGTCCGATGCTGAAGGTCGCCGAGCTGCTGGAGGCCATGCCAGGCATGGTGGCGGTGCAACATTCCGGCAGCGGCAAGGCCAACCAGTATTTCCTGCGGGGCTTCAATCTGGATCACGGCACCGACTACACCGCCCACGTGGACGGCCTGCCCCTCAATCTGCGTTCCCACGGCCATGGTCAGGGTTACCTGGACATCAATGGCCTGATCCCGGAAAGCGTCGACAGCATCGCCTACCGCAAAGGGCCCTATTACGCCGACCTGGGTGATTTCGCCCTGGCCGGCGCCTCCCATATCACCACCGTCGATGTCCTGGAACGCAATTTCGTCGGCCTGGAATCCGGCCAGTACGGCTGGCGCCGTGTGGCGGGCGGCTACAGCACGGCGGCGGGACCAGGCGAGTTGACCGTCATCGGGGAAGCCAAGACCTATGAAGGCCCCTGGCAACATGCCGAGGCACTGCAGCATGTCAGTCTGTGGGGCAAATTTATCGTGGATACATCGCTGGGTACGGCGGAGTCCACCCTGTCCATCTATGACGGCAACTGGCACCCGACGGAACAGATCCCCGAACGTGCCATCGGTACCCCCGTGTGCGCCGATGCCTATTGCAGTCTGGATGACAGCGCCGACGGCGACACCCGCCGCTGGATGGCCACCACCCAGCTGACCAGCGACCGCTGGGATGCCTCCCTCTATGCCCAGGGCTATGACTGGGCAATGGAATCCAATCCCACCTACGACTTTCAGATCAACCAGTTCGACGAGCGCCTCACCCTGGGAGGCCAGGCCAACCGCAGCCTGCTGGTGCAGGACGGCTTCACCCTCGACGGCGGGGTACAGTGGCGCTATGACGACATCGCCGATGTGGGATTGAGCCAGCATGCCGATGGACGCTTCGTGGCGCCCATCAGTCAAAATGAAATCACCGAGTGGTCACTGGGGACCTACGTGCAGGGTGTGTGGTCGCCCACCGAACGCCTGCGGATACTGGCGGGGCTGCGGGGCGATCATTTCGATTTTGATGTGACGGCCAAAAACACCGCCAGCTTCGCCGGGCAGCAGACTGATCAGCAGGTGGCGCCCAAGCTGGGTCTGGCCTTGTTACTGCGCGACGATCTCGAGGCCTACGGCAACTGGGGGCGGGGTTTTCACTCCAATGACGCGCGGGGTGTGGTGAACCAGGCCGATCCGGTGCCGGGCCTGTCCACCGGCACCGGGTATGAGGCGGGCCTGCGCTATTCCCATGCCGATCTGAAGCTCACCGCCGCCTATTGGTGGCTGGACCAGGACAGCGAACTGATCTTCGTGGGTGATTCCAATTCCGTGGAGCCCAAGGGGGGCTCGGAGCGCGAGGGTCTTGAGCTGACCCTGTTCTGGCAACCCCGGGACTGGCTGGGCATCGACGCGGTGTGGACCGACAGCCAGGCCCGTTACACCGATAATCCGGAAGGCATCTGGGTCGAGGGTGCGGTGGAGAATGCCGGGCAGGTGGGCATTTCCGCCGTGCGTGATGCCTGGGAATTCAGCCTGCGTGGCCGCCACCTAGGACCCTACGCCATGACGGCGGACAACAGCCAGCGGGCTGGTGATCTCACCACAGTCAGTCTGCGGGGCGCCTGGCACTGGCAGGCACTCACCCTCTATGCGGAGGTGATCAATCTGTTGGACAACGACGGCAAGGACATCACCTATTACTACGAGGCCGTGGTGCCGGGGCTGGATCTGCCCGGCCTCAGCGCCGAGGACGTCGACTGCGCCAGCGTCGGCTGCCGCATGAGCCGCGCAACGGAACCGCGCACCCTGCGGGTGGGTGCCAGTTACAGGTTCTAAAACCGCCGGCCGCTGGAGCGTCGGCAGCAATGACTCCCCGCGGGAATTTCTGTATGCTCAGCAGCGCCTAGAGTGAGGCGGGAGCGCGGCTGATTCATCATGGCTTTTCGTTGGGATCGCAAGACAGACGAGCAACTGCTGGACATGCGGTTGCGGGAGCTGCCCATCCAGATCCAGGGCACATGGCTGGAAGACTGCATAGACCGTCTGTACGGTGAGCTGGCCGCCAAGGATCTGCGGCTGCGGCCCCATTTCTGGCTGGGTGAGGAGTTTTTCTCACCGGACGGCGTGCCCGGCATCGCCATACCATTCTTTTTGGCCCATCCCCGGCTCATGGCCCTGGAGCAGCGCTTCATGCTGGAGGTGGAGGGCGGCGCCGAAGCCAAGTTCATGCGCATCATCCGCCATGAAGCGGGCCATACCATGGACACCGCCCACCGGCTGCATTTCCGTCGCCGCTGGCAGCAGCTGTTCGGATCCTTCGCCGCGCCCTATCCCGACACCTACAAACCCAAACCCAACAGCCGCCAGTACGTGCTGCACCTGCCGTCCTGGTATGCCCAGGCCCATCCGGCGGAGGACTTCGCCGAGACGTTTGCCGTGTGGCTCAATCCGGCCTCAACGTGGCGGCGCCGTTACAAGGGCTGGCCGGCCATGCGCAAGCTGGAGTATGTGGACGAGCTGATGCTTGAGCTGGCGGGGGAGGCGCCGGTGGTGCGCTCACGGCGCAAGGTGGAACCCTTCACGGAAAGCGACATGACCCTGCGGGAGTATTACGACAACAAGCGGGAGATGCAGTCGGTGGAATGGCCCGCCTTCTACGACCGGGAGCTGCTGCAGGTATTTTCCCGCAACCCGAAGAACGCCCGGCGCCAGTCGGCGGCCATGTTCATCCAGCGCTACCGCCGCGAGCTGGTGCAGGCGGTGGCGGAGGGCACAGGGGTCCATGCCTACACCATCAAGCACTTCCTCGAGCATGTGAGCGAGCGTTGCAAGACCCTCAAGCTGCGCACCCAGACTCCTGACCGGGAAACCTTCAAGCGCATGCTGGTGCTGCTCACCATGCAGACCATGAATGCGGTGCACTCCGGCTATTTCAGGCTGGCCCTGTGAGCGCCGCAGGCAAGGTCAAAAATCCCCTGCGGGTGCTGGTGCCGGTGCATGAAGACCTGCTGCCCCCGGACAGCATCGATGGTCTCAGCGACGAGGAGATCCAGCCCTGGAAAACCGAGTTCGATGTGATCGCCACCCTGCGCAATCTGGGACACGAGGTATACCCGGTGGGGGTCTACGACAACCTGGCCGGCATTCGCCGTGCCATCCGGGAATTCAAGCCCCACATCGCCTTCAATCTGCTGGAGGAGTTTCACGGCGACTCGCTTTACGATCAGCATATGGTGAGCTACCTGGAGCTGCAGCGGTTGCCCTACACCGGTTGCAATCCGCGGGGTCTGACCCTCAGTCATGACAAGGCCCTGTGCAAGAAGATCCTCGCCTACCACCGCATCCCGGTCCCCCATTTCGCCGAATTTCCCCTCAATCGCAAGGTGCGGCGTCCGAGCCGGCTGGAGTTTCCCCTGATCGTCAAGTCACTCACCGAGGAGGGTTCCGTGGGCATCAGCCGCGCCTCCATCGTGTATGACGACGACAAACTGAAGGAGCGGGTGTCTTTCATTCATCGCCAGACCCAGGGGGCGGCCATCGCCGAACAATACATCGAAGGCCGGGAGATCTATGTGGCGGTGCTGGGCAACAACCAGCTGCGCACGTTTACGCCCTGGGAACTGTTCATCTCCAATCTGCCGGAGGGCGCCCCCTTGATCGCCACGGGGCAGGTGAAGTGGAACTACAAATACCAGAAGAAGGCCGGGGTGATGACCAGCGCGGCCAAGCTGACGGCGGAACAGCGCAGCACCCTGGAGCGTCTGTCCAAGCGCATCTACCGTAATCTCTACCTCAGCGGCTATGCCCGCCTGGATTTCCGGCTGGATGCCAACGGTAACTTCTATCTGCTGGAAGCCAACCCCAATCCCAATCTGTCCTATGGTGAGGATTTTGCCGAGGCGGCGGAGCACGATGGCATGGACTACCCGGACCTGCTGCAGAAGCTGATCACCCTGGGCCTGGGCTACCACAAGGCGGCAGCTTGATTTCCTCTGCGCTGAAGCCCGTAACCAGGTGTTTACTCTATACGCCGGTAGGTCAGGCGGTATTCGGGCAACCAGCTGACACCACTGTCATAACTGCGATTGGAAATCTGCAGCACCTCGCCACCGGGCTGTGCGCTTAATTCCATGCGGCGGCGATAGCTGCCGTTGGCATCGGTAAAACCTTCCGCTTCGAAAACCATGGCACCGTCCTGCAGTCGCCCCGTGAACTGGATGGTGACGCCGTTGGCATCCCGCCACAGCTGCAGCCAGCCGGCATCCGCCGACCAGTGATTCATGCTGGTCCCCGAATAGCCGCTGTAGGCGCGGAACCGTTCCAGAATCACGCAGCCGCCGGACTGGATGCTGATGTCGCTGTTGGCGACGGTTTCACCGTCGGCATTGAGCACCTGCCATTGCCCGACCCAGAAATCCAGTTGTCGATGTTCCCCGGACTCGCAGGGTGACTGGGCAGTTGCGTGCCAGGGTATGGCACCCAGTCCCAGGCAGACGATGATGTGGAACAATCGGGTCATCCGTTCACTCGGTTTGCCATTGTCCAGCCTTGCAGTTGCCGGCGACGCCGGGCCTCAACTGACCCGCATACCCGGTTGGGCGCCCTCATCCGGGCTCAACAGCCAGATTTCCGAGCCGCCCGGACCGGCGGCCAGAATCATTCCCTCGGACATGCCGAACTTCATCTTGCGCGGTTTCAGATTGGCCACCACCACGGTCAGGCGGCCCACCAGGGTGGCCGGGTCGTAGGCGGCCTTGATGCCGGAAAACACCGTGCGGGTAAGGGGTTTGCCCTCCGGGTCGAGACCGATGTCCAGTTCCAGGCGCAGCAGCTTGTCCGCCTCCGGCACCCGCTCCGCACTGATGATGCGGGCGATGCGCAGATCCACCCGGGCAAACGTATCGAAATCGATCTCGCTTGCCAGGGGTGGCTGGCCCGACTGCGCAGGGCCGCCGGCGGGCGCGCCGCCGGAACTGGCCGGTGATACCTGGCGCTTTTCCGCCAGGGCGCGGGTGGCGTCCACCACGGCCTGCACCTTGTCCGGGTCCACCCGGGTCAGCAGCGGCGTGAACGGGTTGATGCGGTGATCCGTCAGCAGGCTGTCCAGGTCCGACCATTGCAGGGGCGGCACATTGAGGAAGGCCTCGGCCTGCTGCGCCATGTGGGGCAGGACCGGCTTTAGGTAGATCATCAGCAGGCGGAAGAGATTGAGGCCCACGCTGCAGATGGCCTGCACATTGGGGTCGGCCTTGTTGGCCTTGGCCAGCACCCAGGGCTGCCGCTCGGCGATGTAGTGGTTGGCCCTGTCCGCCAGGGACATGATCTCACGCAGAGCCTTGCTGTATTCCCGATTCTCATAGAGGGTGGCGATCGTATCCTGCTGTGACTGAAAGGATTGCAGCAGCTCTGCCTCCAGCAGCCCTGCGGACAGCAGGCCATCGAAATTCCTGCTGATGAAGCCGGCGCAGCGGCTGGCGATGTTCACCACCTTGCCCACCAGGTCGGCATTGACCCGCTGCACGAAATCGTCCAGGTTGAGGTCCAGATCATCCACCCCATCGCCCATCTTGGCGGCCAGGTAATAGCGCAGGTATTCCGGATCCAGGTGCTCCAGATAGGTGCGGGCATTGATGAAGGTGCCCCGGGACTTGGACATCTTCTTGCCGTCCACGGTGAGGAAGCCATGGACATACACTGCGGTCGGGGTGCGATAACCGGCGCTGTGCAGCATGGCGGGCCAGAACAGGGTGTGGAAATTCACGATGTCCTTGCCGATGAAATGGTACAGCTCGGTGTCGCGCCCCGGCAGCCAGTAATCATCGAATTCATAGCCGCTGCGGTCGCAGAAATTCCTGAAACTGGCCATGTAGCCGATGGGGGCATCCAGCCACACGTAGAAATATTTTCCGGGATGGCCGGGAATCTCGAAGCCGAAATAGGGGGCATCGCGGCTGATGTCCCACTCCTGCAGATCACCGTCCAGCCACTCCGCGATCTTGTTGGCCACTTGGCTCTGCAGGGTGCCGCTGCGGGTCCATTGCTGCAGGAATTCACGGAAGGCCGGCAGGGTGAAGAAGAAGTGCTCCGACGCCTTTTCCACTGGAGTGGCACCGGAGATGGCGGAGCGGAGATCGATCAGATCCGCCGGGGAGTAGGTGGAGCCGCACACCTCGCAATTGTCGCCATACTGGTCGGGGGACTTGCACTTGGGGCAGGTGCCCTTGATGAAGCGATCCGCCAGAAACAGCTTCTTGTCGGGATCGTACAGCTGGGTGATGTCACGGCGGGCGATATGGCCGTTGGCATCCAGGCGCCGGTAGATTTCCTCTGCAAACCAGCGGTTTTCCGGCGAATGGGTGGAATGGTAATTATCGAAACCGATGTGGAAGCCGGCGAAATCCCGCTGATGATCGGCCTTGACCTCGTTGATCAACTGTTCCGGCGTGATGCCGCGGGCCTCGGCGCTGAGCATGATGGCCGTGCCGTGGGCATCATCGGCGCACACATACACGCAGTCGTGGCCGCGCATCTTCTGCAGGCGCACCCAGATATCGGTTTGAATGACCTCGAACAGATGACCCAGGTGAATGCCGGCATTGGCATAGGGCAGGGCGCTGGTCACCAGGATGCGGCGCGGTGCCCGTGTGTGCGTTGCCTCGCTGCTCATACGGTCACGCTAGCCCTGGGTGCTGGTCAGCAACTCGAAATCTTCCTTGCCGACCCCGCACTCGGGGCACTGCCAGTCATCCGGCAGGTCTTCGAAACGGGTGCCGGGAGGGATGCCGTCTTCCGGCAGTCCGTGGGCTTCGTCGTAAATGAAGCCGCAGGCGATACATTCCCACTTTCTCGCAGTGCTCACAGGGATTCCTTTTGCTGAGTGTAAAGGGACGGGGATAATACTTGATGCGACGCGGAAATTCAGCCCCCGTGGCGTTTTGGGCCACTTGAGCTATCATGCGCCATTTCCGAGCAACCAACATGACCATCAAATCAGACAAATGGATCCGCCGCATGGCCCGGGAACAGGGCATGATCGAGCCCTTCGTGGCGGAACAGGTACGGGTCGTGGACGGCCGCAAGGTCATCTCCTTCGGCACCTCCAGTTACGGCTATGACGTGCGCTGCGCCAGTGAATTCAAGATCTTCACCAATGTGCACACCACCAACGTGGTGGACCCGAAGAATTTCGACGAATCCAGTTTCGTCTCCATCAACGAGCCGGTGTGCGTCATTCCACCCAATTCCTTTGCCCTGGCCCGCACCGTGGAATATTTCCGCATACCCAGCGACGTGCTGACTGTCTGCCTGGGCAAGTCCACCTATGCCCGCTGCGGCATCATCGTCAATGTCACGCCTCTGGAGCCGGAATGGGAGGGGCATGTGACCCTGGAGTTTTCCAATACCACACCGCTACCGGCCAAGATCTACGCCAACGAGGGTGTGGCCCAGATGCTGTTCTACCAGTCCGATGAACAGTGCGAAGTCACCTACAAGCAGCGCGGCGGGAAGTATATGGGCCAGACCGGGGTCACACCCCCCAAGGCCTGACGATCCATCATCCGATTCGTGGTACCCATGACCCGATTTCCCTTGCCCAAGCTGTTGCTGGCCCTCATCGCCGGCCTGCTGGCCGCCACGGCCCATGGCCATGGCAGCGTGGTGGAGGAAGGCGACGTGTGCTATATCGAGTTCGGTTTCTACAGCGCCCACTTCACCATTTACCAGCCGGGGCGCAGCCGCTATACGGAGTTCTGCGAAGACATCCCGGCAGTCGGCGAGAGTATCTTCGTCATGGAGTATCTGCACGACAGCCTGCGCCAGGTGCCGGTGGATTTCCGCATCATCCGGGACCGGCAGAACCGTGGCCGCTTCGTGCGCTGGGAGGACATTCAGGCCATGGGTGATCTGGAGCAATACACGGAGTTCTATACCCCGGCGCGCCTCGAGCCGGACGGCAGTTTCATGGTGCTGCACCGGTTTCTGGAGGCGGGAGACTATATCGGCATCGTCAATACCCGGCACCCCACCGAGGACATCACTTACCACGCGGTGTTTCCGTTTCACGTCGGGCCCACTTATTGGGGCTACTGGCCCTGGATCATCGCCCTGCTGCTGTTTGCCCAGGTCAATTACTGGCTGATGAACGGCGGCTTTGCCCGCTGGCGCGGTCATCAGGCCCCGGGCCAGCAACCCCAACCAAGGAGAACAGCATGACTATCACTTCGGCAAGGCTTTGGTTCGTTGCACTGTGGGCCCTGGTGGCCCTGCCGGTGTTGGCGGCGGATGCTCCGGCGGTGGTGGAGTTACGGGCCCAGTCGGAACCGTCCCGCCTGCAGGTCACCATGACCAGCCGCCTGGTTCCGGTCACGGTCAATCAGATGCACAGCTGGGTCATCCGCCTGCGGGACAACGCGGGCAATCCCGTGACCGGTGCCACCATCACGGTGGATGGCGGAATGCCCCTGCACAATCACGGCCTCCCCACCCGGCCGGAGGTGACCCGCAGTCTGGGCGATGGTGAATACCTGCTGGAAGGCATGCGCTTTCACATGCACGGGCTGTGGGAAATCCGTCTGGACATTCAGGCCGGACAAGCACGGGACAGTGTCAGCTTCGAATTGGATGTCTAAGTCGCTGCTCAGGATCATGGGACTGGCGGTGGTGCTGCCGGCCCTGGTCTACACAGGCTGGCAACAGCTGGACCTGCCCTTGCCGGAACATTGGACTGCGGCGGAACTGGCATTGCTGGAGACCTTGTCCCTGGACCGCCTGCCGCCTCCGCCAATCGATCCCTCGAACCGGGTGGCGGATGATCCCCGGGCTGCCGCCCTGGGTGCCCGGTTGTTTTTCGATACCCGTCTGAGCAGCACCGGTGAGCTGTCCTGTGCCACCTGTCATCAGCCTGATCGCTGGTTCACCGATGGTCGCAAGCTGGGCATGGGTACCGCCGAGGGGGACCGCCATACCATGGGCCTGTTGGGAGTGGCCTACAGTCCCTGGCATTACTGGGACGGCCGCAAGGACAGCCTGTGGTCCCAGGCCCTGGAACCCCTGGAAAATCCCTTGGAACACGCCACCACCCGCACAGCCGTGGCACGCCTGATCAGCAACGACCCCCACTACCGGCCCGCCTTCGAGGACCTGTTCGGGGCCCTGCCGGATCTCAATGACTCCGAGCGCTTTCCGGCCCAGGCCAGTCCCCTGGGCAGCGAATCCCAGCAGCGGTCCTGGTGGGCCATGACGGCTGCCGACCAGCACCAGGTCAGCCGGGTGTTCAGTCAGGTGGGTAAGGTGCTGGCGGCCTACGAGCGGCAACTGCTGCCCGGCCGCGCGCCACTGGATGATTATCTGCAGGCGGTCCGCGGCAACGGTCTGCTGCGTCAGGCGGGTTTGTTGAGCCGGGCCCAGGTGGCGGGTCTGCGCCTGTTCATCGGCAAGGCCCAGTGCATCAACTGCCATAACGGGCCGCTGCTGACCAATCATGACTTTCACAATACCGGGCTGTTGCCCCTGCCGGGAAATCTGCCGGCCACCGGGCGTGCCAGCGGTTTGCGTCTGGCTCTGGCCGATCCGTTCAACTGCCTGGGGGACTTCAGCGACGCGGCACCGGAGCAGTGTGTAGAACTGCGCTTTGCCCGGGTCGGCGATGAGAACCTGGGTGCCCACAAGACCCCGACACTGCGCAATGTGGCGTTGACCGCCCCCTATATGCATGCCGGCCAATTGGGCAGCCTGGAGGCGGTGCTGCGCCATTATGATGCAGCGGAAGAGGCCCTGCTGGGCCATAACGAGGCGGAGGAGCCGCTCAGGCTGCGGGCCGTGGAATTACGTCAGCTTGAACAGTTTCTCCACAGTCTCACGGCGCCCTGACTGCGCCAGCCGGATCCATTTCACAATTCCGTCACTGCCCTGCTCTAGACTCGGGCACGCTACTTGCAAACGCAATTGCAAAACAATACCCAAAGCATGACCAACGCATCGCGGTTTGATTTATCTCATGCCGCTGATGTGGCGGGTGTGTATAATGATGCGCACAGGATGTTTGATGTCGATCGTGCGCCGGGGAGAGTCGGCGTGTTTGCAGAGCATTCCTTTAACCGAGTTACGGAGGCGACATGAACGTTCAACAGATCAAGACCATTGCCAAGGAGCGGGGATTAAAGCCGGGCAAGCTGGCCAAGACCGATCTGATCCGCTTGATCCAGCAGGAGGAGGGCAATTTCGCCTGTTTCGGCACCGCCATCACCGGCGAGTGTGATCAGACAGGTTGCCTGTGGCGTGAAGACTGCCTGGCCAGCCCCTCACGGCTGCAATAGGCAAGCAGTGCCGGCTTATCGCTGGTGGAGCAGGTAATCCCTGATGCCTGCCATCAGCGCGCCGTCCCGTTGGGCATCGAACGACGGGGCAGACTGCCAGTCATAGAAAAAAATCGGCTTGCTGCGCAACTCCTCCGCCTCGTGGTCGTAGCGCGGGCAGACGTGGATGTGCAGGGCTGGTTCCAGATTGCCCAGTATCTCGTAATTGATGCGCACCGCATCGGTCAATGCCAGCAGGGCGTCTCCCAGGCGGGTGGCGTCCAGCAGGGCCTGCTGACGCTGCTCAGTTGACAGCAGGTTGAGATGTCCCACCACAGGATCCGGCAAAAGCAGGCAGTAGCCGCGCAGGAACTGCGCCTCACCCATCACCACCCAGCCACTGTCCAGTCGGCAGATCGAACGGGGATTGTCGCCGCGGCGGCAGGCCTCCACCCAGCGATGGACCACTGTCATCCCCATCACATCAGCCCCATGACCCAGCGCTGAAACTGTTCCGGGGGCAGAGCCCCCGACAGGCGCTCCACTTCCTTGCCCTGGCGCAGCATAACCAGTGTGGGGATGCTGCGGATGCCGAAGCGCTGTGCCAGCTCAGGGTATTCCTCGGTATTGAGTTTGCCGAGCCGCACCCGGGGTTCCAGGCGGGCGGCCGCCGCCTCGAACACCGGCGCAAACTGGCGGCAGGGGCCGCACCAGGGCGCCCAGAAATCCACCACCAGCGGAATATCCGCTTCAGCATGGGCAGCGAAATTATCAGGTGCCAGGTGTACCGGTTTGCCGCTGAAGAGGGGTTGCTTGCAGGCACCACAACGGCCTTCCCCGGTAAGGCGCTCTTCGGGCAGGCGATTCTTGCGGTGGCAGTGGGGACAGGCGACCAGCATGGCGGTTGAACCTCGAATAGTGGGCGACGGAATTCCGTAGTGGGTGCTGGAACTTTGGCGCCTGACTCGCCAAAGAGTCAATATTCCGGCGCCACGGGCGCCGGACAGGATCCTCGAGGATTCTCCAGGAAAAATAATAAATATAGCTAAATCAGTGAGTTGCGACTGCTAATCGGCAATGTTCCGCGATACTTTAAGCCCTGGAACACTTA
>JBJOHV010000056.1:0-71104 GCA_046047495.1 Pseudomonadota bacterium
GCTGATCATGGGGAAGAAGCGGTTTTCCGGCACACCGTTGTCGCGGAAAAACGCCTGGATGCCCGGTATCTGCTCCCGGGTCACATTCATCATGAAGTGATTGGGTGTGTTCTCCGGCAGCTGGGCCTGCCAGTCATCGATGAGATCGGTGCGCAACAGGGTCAGCACCAGCAGGGCCATGATGGTGATGGAGAACACCAGCACCTGCAGCACGTTCTGCTTGCGGCGCCGCCGGGTCGCGGACATGGCCAGCTTCCAGGCGCTGCCGGCCTTCATGCCCACCGATCCGCCGGACCGCAGCAACAGGTACGACAATGCCGACAGCAGGACGACGATGCCTGCCACCGCCGCCACCAGAATCGAGGCGAGGACCAGATCCTGGCTGTACCAGAAAACCAGGAACACAGTGCCGATGGCCCCGAACACGTAAGGCACGTTAGGCCCTATCTTGTTCTGGTCGATGTCCTTGCGAAGAACCCGCAGGGGCGCGATGCTGCGCAGAGCCAGCAACGGCGGCAGGGCAAAGGACAGCAGGCAGATGATGGCGGTCAGGGCGCCGATCACGAAGGGTTGCAGACCCGCCGTTGGCAGGTCCACGAGGAGGATGGAGTTCAGCAGCCGCAGGATGCCATGGTGGATGAGCCAGCCCAGCAGCCAGCCGACCGCGATGGCCACCGCCGCCAGGTAGCCCTGAATGGCCAGATAGATGGCGGTAATCTGGCTGGAGGTGCAGCCCAGGGTCTTCAGAATGGCCACATAATCATAGTGACGTTCGCTGTAGCGCTTGGCGGTCAGGGCGATGGCCACCCCGGCCAGCAACACCGCGAACAGGCTGCCCAGCAGCAGGAAACTTTCCGCCTTGTTGAGGGCATCGGCCACCTCCTCGCTCTCGTCCCGCACATCCCGCAGGCGGAAACCGCCGTCGGACTCGGCTCGCAGCCATTCGGCAAACTCATCCAGAGTGGCCTGCTCACCGGCAAACAGATACCGGTAGCTTACCCGGCTCCCCAGCTGGATCACATTGGTGGCGGGCACGTCAGCGATGTTCAGCATCAGGCGCGGCCCGGCATTGTCCACCATGCCACCCTGCTGACGATCCGGTTCGGTGATGATGATCCTGCCGACACGCAGTGCCGCCTCGCCCACATAGACCGTGTCACCCACGGCAATCTGCAGCGCCGGCAGCACGCGGGACTCCAGCCATACTTCACCGGGAGCCGGTCCGCCCGCGATGGGTACACCGTCGGTGAAGGGTCGCTCGGCGACGATCACCTCGCCCCGCAGGGGATAGCCGTCGCTGACCGCCTTGGCACCCACCAGCATCTGGCCGTCATCTGAGAAGGCCATGGAGGTGAACGACAGGGTTTCCGCCGTGCGCAGACCCCGCGCCTCGGCTTCCGCCAGCCACTCACGCGGTGGTTGCTGGCGTCCGCTGAGCACCCGGTCTGCCGCCAGCATATTGGCGGATTCCAGCAACAGGGCTTTTTCCAGGCGGTCGGTGAACAGCGCGATGCCGGACACCGAGGTCACCGCCATCACCAGCGCCAGGAACAACAGTTTCAGCTCACCGCCCTGCCAGTCGCGCCACAGCAGCATGGCAGCGAAGCGTAACAGGGACAACCGGCCGGTGCCGGAGGACGGAGGGGTGTCAGCCATGCAGGACGGCCTCGCCCTGATCGACCACTTGGCCGGCTACCAGGGTGATGGCGCGATTACAGCGTTCAGCCAGCCGCACATCGTGGGTCACCAGCACCAGGGTGGTGGCGAACTCGCGGTTGAGATCAAACAGCAGGTCGATGACCCGGGCACCGGTGGCGGTGTCCAGGTTGCCGGTGGGCTCGTCGGCAAACAGGATCTTGGCCTGCGAGGCGAAAGCCCGGGCGATGGCAACCCGTTGCTGCTCGCCACCGGACAGTTGATTGGGGTAGTGGTGCCAGCGGGCTTCCAGGCCGACCCGGCTCAACAACTGGCGGGCTTTCTGCCCCGCCTGCGGGTCACCCTTGAGCTCGATCGGCAGCATGACATTTTCCAGGGCCGTGAGGCTGGGCAGCAGCTGGAACGACTGGAACACGAATCCCACCAGCCGGCCCCGCAGCATGGCCCGCTGCTCCTCATCGAGACGGGCCAGGCGGTTGCCGTCCAGGATCACATCACCGGATGTGGGGCTGTCCAGCCCTGCCATCAGGCCCAGCAGGGTGGATTTGCCGGAGCCGGAGGCACCCACGATGGCCACCGCTTCGCCCTCGGCGATGTCGATGGATACGTCATGCAGGATGGTCAGGGGACCTTCGCTGGTGGGGACTGTCTTGGTCAGATGTTCAGTGCGGATCATGGGCTGGCATTATAGTCGCATTGTTTGCGGTCTTTCATCGGGTGCAGTCCGGGTAAATACGCCGTTGGCCGCAGTCCTGGATTGCAATGACCCGGCGGGTGGTTAGAATTGCCGCTGATCGATGGAATGGAACCCTGTGGAGTTGCCCATGTTGCATGTTCGACATCATGCCTGGCACACCCTGACGGCACTGCTGCTGAGCCTGTCTTTGCTGGCAGCGCCGGCGGCTGCCAATGACCCGACTGTCACACTGATGGTCTACGGTGACAGCCTCAGTGCCGCCTACGGCATGGAGGAATCCCAGGGCTGGGTGGCGCTGTTGGCCGCGCGTGTCAAGGAGACGGGGCTCCCGGTGACCGTGGTGAACGGCAGTGTCAGCGGCGAAACCACCAGCGGCGGCCTGGCCCGCCTGCCGGCCATGCTGGACAGTTACCGGCCGGATCTGGTGATTCTGGAGCTGGGGGGCAATGACGGCCTGCGGGGCCTGCCCCTGGGCATCATCCGTGACAATCTGGGCGCCATGGTCGACCTGGCCCAGGCCGCCGGCGCGGAAGTCCTGCTGGCGGGTATCCAGATCCCTCCCAACTATGGCCCCCGCTACACCACCCCGTTTTTCGAGCAGTACGCCGATATCGCCAGGGAACGGCAACTGCCCCTGGTGCCGTTTCTGATCGATGGCATACCTCAGCAGCCGGAGTTGATGCAGGACGACGGCATTCACCCCAGGGCGGAAGCCCAGTCAATGATTCTGGACAATGTGTGGCCGGTGCTGGAGCCGCTGCTGCGCCGGGAGGCCAGCGCCGATTAGGCGGCTTCCTCGAGTTGCAGGCGGATGTGGTTCTGGTGGATGAGATCGAAGCCGGAGCCGGCATACCATTTGCGCAAAGCGTCAACATCCCCTTTGGCCTCGCCGTAGATGGCGGAAACCCGGGCCTCGCGGCAAAAGCGCACCACCTCATGCAGCAGCGCGGAACCCACGCCCCGATTGCGATAGGCCTCTGAAACCTCGATGTTTTTCAGGTAATACGTGATGCCCGGCGCGGTCATCTCACCGGTCTCGTCTGCCACCAGGGTATGGGCCAGGGGCCGCCCGGTGGTGCGGGTGCTGAGGTGGGCGTAGGCAATGGCATTGGGCCCGCTGTACACCTCGAAGAAAAGGCGCGGGCCAAGTGCCAGGGGTTGCCGCAGGCGCAAATCGGGCATTTCACAATGTAATGTCGTCATAAATTCAATTTACCGCCAAGCGATGTGGCATAGCGTGACAGACATCACAGTTTGTTGCCGCGTTTCAGGCTGCGGTAGTAGCGCAGCAGCAGGATGGCACCCCACACCAGGGCCAAAAGTACGACACCCGACCCCGCCAGATCGACACTGTTGGCGATCACCTGATCCTGCTGCAGCAGGCCCAGCTGTCGCAGGATATTGGCCCAGTAGTGGGAACCCGGAGTGTCGGCACCGGTGCCGCCGCCCAGCAGGGGCAGGCGCAGCGCCCGGGCATCGGCGATATAAGGTGCCAGGTCCATCAGACTCTGGCCGGTCCACCACAGGCAAAGGGCGGCACCCATTCCGTCCCGGTTTACCAGCAGAAACGCCAGCATGAGGCCCAGGGGCATCAGCACCTGGAACAGACTGCCCCCCAGGATGGTCATGAAGCGGCCGAAGGGGATGAACAGCATGTGGCCAGCCTCGTGAAACACCAGATTGATGTTGTGCATGAAGGAACCGCCGATCTCGTTGCTGGCCACTTCCAGTCCGATGAAATACCAGCCCCACAGGGCAAACACCGCCAACAACCCGGCGTAACCCGACCACTCCAGCCAGCCCAGATCGGCCCGGGGCGGCGGCAGGAAGAAATCCTCCAGATGGCTGGCCAGGGAACCGCCGGCTTCACTGCGACCCAGAGCCGCCGGCTGCGCCGCATCAGCCACCAGGGCCTTGAGCCATTTGCTGAACAGCAGCCCACAGGCGGGGCATTGATCCTCGGGAGCCGTGTCCTGGGGAGCGCGGCGATAGCCGCATTTGGGGCAGGTCTTGTACATGGACCCAGTGTAAGTCAGGGTCGGCCCAGGCGGTAACTGCCATTGTTGCCCCGGGAGTCCTCGTAATGATTGTCACGGCGGGTTTCCGTATCACGGCGGATAGAATCCCTGTGTTCTTCCGCCTCCCGCCGGTAACGGCGCTCCTGCACCGGGCTGCGGTGATCCCAGTCATCCCGGCGGCCGCGGTCGTTGCGTTCAAAGAAGTAAACCTGGGGAGGTGGCGCCACATAAACCCGCGGTCGCGAGGGATAGCGATAAGCCGTGGCATAGCCCGGATCCAGGTAGATTGACTGCCGCACCGCCACCAGATCGCCATACAGCAGGGCGATGGAATCAAAGCCCAGGCCGACGAGACCGCCGCGGCCGCCACCGGCCACCAGCACGGCAGATTCCAGGCGCAGATACTGACGCTGCACGTCATTGAACTGGGCGCTCAGGTAGGCGGCGGAGCGTTGTCTGGCGAGGCTGTCACGCAGTTGCCCGGCCTTCAGGCTCAGCTGGCGGGCTTGGTGGCTGAGTGTGCCGTAACCGCGCTGGTAGCGCAGCTCGTCGGCAAAGCGGCCACTGGCCTGCTCCAGCTGACCTGCAAGGCGGGACATTTCCCAATCGCTGGCCAGCGCCAGCGGGGTGCTGAGCAGTAATACGCCGGTCAAAAGATACCGGATGAATGGTCTGAGGGGTGATCCTGCCATGGTCCTCTCCTGTCGGTGGGTGTGGAGGGCATGGGGTCAATCTAGGGGAGCCACCCTGAACCCGGACTTAATCGGCGTTCACGGCTCCGGTGATGGCGAGATAGCGGGACAGCACGGTGCCCAGTCCCATTTCCAGGCATTCCACCACCAGGGCATGCCCGATGGAGACCTCCAGGATGCCCGGGATCTGCAGGAAACGTGGCAGGTTGTCCAGATTCAGATCGTGTCCCGCATTGAGGCCCAATCCCCAATGGCCGGCCCGCGCAGCCGCCTGGCGGTATTTCTCGAACACTCCATCCTCGCTCACGGTGCCAAAAGCGGCGGCAAATTCCTCCGTATACAGCTCGATACGGTCCGCGCCGGTGGCCGGTACTGCATCGATCTCGGCCGGGTCCGGGTCCATGAACAGACTGCTGCGGATACCGGCCCTGCGCAGGCGCAGCACCGTGGTGGTCAGCAAGTCACCGTGGCGGGAGGCTCGCCAGCCGTGATCGGAAGTCAACTGACCCGGTGCGTCGGGCACCAGGGTGCACTGGGCCGGCGCAGCCTGCTCCACCAGATCCAGAAACGCCTCGGACGGATAGCCCTCGATATTGAACTCCACCTGGGGATGCCCGCGCAGCAGGGCGCTGATCTGCGATACGTCCCGCCGGGTGATATGGCGTTCGTCCGGACGCGGGTGCACGGTGATGCCCCGTACACCCATGGCGATGCACCGCTCGATGAAGCCGGTGACGGACGGGAAGTCCCGACCCCGGGAATTGCGCAGCAGTGCGATCTTGTTGACGTTGACACTGAGCAGGGTCATCAGGGGGCTTCCCTGTCGAGAAAATCGGACACCACCTTGTTGAAGGTGGGCGGCTTGTCGGCATGCAACCAGTGACCGGCGCCCATGATGATCTTGAGCTCAGCCCTGGGGAACAGGGCCATGATGGCATCCCGGTGCTCCTCGCCTATATAGTGCGAGTCGGCACCCTTTATGAAGAGAGTGGGTTTGTCGAAAGGCGTCGTGCCAACAGGTTTTGCGCGCAGGGCGTCGTAATTCTGCTTGAGCGCCGGGAGATTGAAACGCCAGCGGAATCCGCCTGGCCCGCTCTTGACCAGATTGGCCAGCAGGAACTTGCGCACGGCCTCGTTGGGAATGAGCCCGGCCATGCCGTGGTCGGCTTCCTCGCGGGAGCTGACGGTGCGGGGATCGATGGACTCCAGAGCCTGGAAAATCTCCTCATGTCCCTCTTTGGCCGCGCGGGCGGCCGAGTAATCCACCGGGGCGATGTCTGCCACCAGCAGGCAGCGCACCCGCTCGGGATGGGACAGGGCCAACTGCATGGCGACCTTGCCGCCCATGGAGTGCCCCAGGATACAGGCCTCGGCGATGCCATGATCGTCCATGAAACGCAGCACATCGCCAGCCATCGCGGGATAGTCCATGAGCTCGTGGTGGGGAGACCCGCCGTGGTTGCGCAGATCCAGGGCATAGACGGTGAAGCGCTCCCCCAATTGCCTGCTGTGCCAATTCCAGTTGCTGAGACTGCCGAACAGCCCGTGCAGGATCAACAACGGGGGTCCTGCATCACCATAACGTTTTGCGTTGAGTTGCATGCCGGTGCTTAGCTCAATTGTTCTTTGATGATGGCGATGACGTCATCGTGGTGGGTCTTGGTGTTCACCTTGTCCATGATATGGGCGATGCGACCCTCCTTGTTGATGATGAAGGTGGTGCGCAGAATACCCATGTATTCGCGGCCCATGAATTTTTTCATGCCCCACACACCGTATTTTTCCGCCACAGCATGGTCCTCGTCGGACAACAGGGTGAAATTCAATTTGTCCTTCTCGATGAACTTGGCCAGTTTCTTCACCGGGTCGGGGCTCACACCCAATACCACGGTGTCCAGCCTGGCCAGGGTCTTTTGACTGTCCCGCAGTCCGCAGGCCTGCACGGTGCAGCCCGGTGTCATGGCCTTGGGGTAAAAATACAACACCACGTGCCTGCTGCCCTTGAAGTCCTTGAGACTGACGGGCTTGCCGTCCTGATCGTGCAGGGTGAAGGCAGGTGCAAGATTGCCGGTCTTGATCGCGGCCATGGAACGAGTCCTCCCTGGAGGTGGTCGGGGTGGTGAAAGGGCGCTGATTATAGCCTGTCCTGCCAAGCCCGGGGCAACCTGCTATGATGCCGCCATGTCGAAACCCAAGCATTCCGTGGTTGTACTCACCGGCGCCGGCATCTCTGCGGAGTCGGGCATTCAGACTTTCCGCGCCGCCGACGGCCTGTGGGAGGAACACGCCATCGAGGACGTGGCCACACCCGAGGGGTTTTTGCGCAACCCAAGCCTGGTGTACGAGTTCTACAACCAGCGGCGCCGCAAGCTGCTGGCGGATGACATCAAGCCCAACACGGCCCACTTCGCCCTGGCCCGCTTCGAGCAGCAGTTTCCGGGCGACTTCCTGTTGGTCACCCAGAACATCGACAACCTTCACGAGCGGGCCGGCAGCCGCAACCTGATCCACATGCATGGCGAGCTGCTGAAGATGCGCTGCGAGAATTCCCAGCTGGTATTCGATATCCGCGACGATCTGAACTTCGACACCGTGTGCCGCTGCTGCAAGTCCCCGGGCAATCTGCGACCCCATATCGTCTGGTTTGGCGAGATGCCCATGGGCATGGCCAGGATCAATCAGGCCCTGGAGGCCTGTGATCTGTTCATTGCCATCGGCACCTCGGGCCTGGTGTATCCGGCGGCGGGCTTCTATCAGACCGCCAGGCTGGCCCGTGCCCACACGGTGGAACTCAACCTGGAACGCACCCGCTCCAGCTTCGACGAACACATCTGCGGGCCGGCCTCGGTGATGGTGCCAGCCTACCTGGATTCCCTGCTGAGTCCCCGTCCGGGCGCTGCCTGATTTATTCCAGTTCCGCCCAGCGCCCGTAGCAGCCCTGCAATTCCTCCTCCAGGGCCGCCAGCTCCTTCAATACCTGCTCAACCTGTTTGCTGTCCCGGCCGTAGAAATCCGGTTGGGCAATGAGGGTGGTCAATTGCGCCTGACGCTGTTCCAGCTGCTCGATGCGTCCCGGCAGGGCGTCCAGCTCCCGCTGTTCCTTGTAGGACAGTTTGCGGGACTTGCTGACTGCCGGCGGCGGGCTCACCACCGCCACCGGGGCGTTCCTGCCGCTGCTTTTGCCGGCATTCCCACGACCCGGGTCGATGCCCGGTGTGACTGACTCGTCCGCCGCCACCAGCCGGCCGCCCTTGGCGGCCCAGTCGCTGAAGCCGCCGACAAATTCCTGTACCCGCCCCCTGCCTTCGAACACCAGGATGCTGGTCACCACGTTGTCCATGAATTCACGGTCGTGACTGACCAGCAGCACGGTGCCGGTGAATTTCAGCAGGATGTCCTCCAGCAGTTCCAGGGTTTCGATGTCCAGATCGTTGGTGGGCTCATCCAGCACCAGCACATTGGCCGGCTTGCTGAACAGCTTGGCCAGAATGGCGCGATTCTGCTCACCCCCCGACAAGGCCTTGGCGGGCGTGCGGATACGATCCGCGGTGAACAGAAAATCACTGAGGTAGCTGATGGCATGTTTGCGGCGGCCGTCGATCTCGATGTACTCCTGGCCGCCGCAGACGTTGTCGATCAGATTCAGTTCGGGATCCAGCTGGCTGCGCAGCTGATCGAAATAGGCCACCTCCAGCTTGCTGCCCAGGGTGACAGTCCCCTCGGTAGGCGCCAGCTGACCCAAAATGATTTTCAGCAGGGTGGACTTGCCGGCCCCATTGGTCCCCACCAGGCCGATGCGATCCCCCCGCAGGATGGTGGTGGAAAAATTGCGGATGATGGTCTGGTCGCCAAAACGGTGGGTGATGCCCTCCAGCTCGGCGACGATCTTGCCGGAGCGGGAAGCGGTATCCAGCTTGAAAGAGGCGTTGCCGGTCTGTTCACGCCGCTGGCTGCGCTCGCGACGCATGGCTTCCAGGGCCCTGACCCGGCCCTCATTGCGGGTGCGCCGTGCCTTGATGCCCTGGCGAATCCACACCTCCTCCTCCGCCAGCTTCTTGTCGAACAGGGCGTTGGCACGCTCCTCGGCCTCCAGCTGCTGCTCGCGGAAGCGCAGGAACTCATGGTAGCTGCCCTCATACTGGTACAAGTGGCCCCTGTCCAGTTCGATGATGGTGTTGACCACTGCCTGCAGGAAGGCGCGGTCGTGGGTCACCAGCAACAGCGCGCCCCGGTATTCCTGCAACTGGGCTTCCAGCCACTGGATGGTGGGAATGTCCAGGTGGTTGGTGGGCTCGTCCAGCAGGAGGATTTCCGGCTGGCACACCAGGGCCCGGGCCAGGGCCACCCGCTTGCGCCAGCCGCCGGAGAGGGCGGACATGGATTGTTCGGCGGGCAATTGCAGCTGGCTGATCACCGTGTCGACCCGCTGGCCCAGATTCCAGCCATCGCGGGCTTCCAGTGCTTCCTGGACCTTTTCCAGCTCGGCCATGTCGGCGGCCTGGAAATCCGTCAGCAGGTGATGGTAGCGGGTCAGCAGCGCACCGATTTCCGGCAGGCCACCGGCCACCCAGTCATAGACCGTGCTGTCACCGGCCTCCGGCAGGGACTGGTCCAGCCAGGCCACCTGCACGCCGGGACGGATCCAGCGCTCACCGCTGTCGGCATGGGTGAGTCCGGCGATGACCCGCATCAGGGTGGTCTTGCCCGCCCCGTTGCGACCCAGCAGGCCGATGTGCTCACCCTTCCTGAGGGTGAGTTCCACGCCATCCAGCAGCACATGGGTGCCGAAGTGCAGGCTGACTTTGTCCAATCTCAGCAGTGGCATCAGATACGCACCTCGAGGGTTTCTGTGGCCAGGCACAGGTGTTCACTGCAAGCCTGCAGACGCAAAACCAATCCCGTACTGTGGGACAGCAGATCCCTCACTGCCGTTCTTTGCAGGCGGACCGTGAGTTGCACCTGACCCCGGTAGTCGGCGCCGTGTCCGACCGGCGGGTAATCCAGCGTCTCCAGAGTCCAGGCTGGCTCGGCATCGGCCAGGCTCAGTCGCAGCGGCTGCAGGGATTGGGCATGGGTGTCGTGATCAGAATCCGGCGCCGCCAGATGCCACCCGGGAGCGATGTGCAGCGACAGGGTCAGACTACGCCAGTTGTCGGTGCGCTCATCGCTGTCAAGTTCCACCCGGACCCGACCGCCGGCCAGCCAGGCCGGCAGGCTGTGGTGACCCTGGCGGAACTGCTCCACAGCCCGCAGAAAACTCACATGGGCCGGTGGATTGTCCACCACCGCAGCGCCGTGGGCGGCGATGCAGGTCTCGATGCGATGTCGCAGATCAGGGCCGGCCGCCTGTTGATCCGGCAGAATCGCGGCCCGTTGCTGCAGACCCACCAGGCCTTCCAACGCGGTGGCCACGGCGGCCAGGGTGGCACCGTCCGCTGCACTGCGGGAGCGGGCGACCCGGGGGCCGCTGCTTCGCGCGGGCCCGGTGCAAAAGCCGCCCTGGGGATCATCCCAGCAATGCTCCAGCATCTGTCGTGCAATGCCCTGAGCCTCGGCCAGCCAGGCCTGCCCTGTTCCTTCTGCCTCGGGGACCGAACCGACATCACTCAGGGCCAGCAGGGCCTGCAACAGATTGGCATAGTCCTCCAGCTGAGCCGCCATGGACACCTCACCGGCCAGATAGATGCGTCGCAACCCGGCGGCAGCGGTATTGCATTGGCGACAGATCAGACCGACGGCGCGCCGGGCGGCCTCGACATAATCCGGACGGCCCAGCGCCTGCCCGGCCCGCACCAGGGTGGTGGCCATGGCCGCTGCCCAGGCCACGATCAGTTTGTCATCCCGCAGGGGCTTGACCCTGTGCTCCCGCGCCTGCCGCAGTTTTTCCAGCAGCGGCTCCAGGGGTGCCAGTGCCGCCTCCGGGTCCGGTCCCAGCTGCCCGCGGTCCAGGGTGAGGATGATGGCGCCTTCGAAATTGCCCTGGTCCGGCAGCGCACAGAAACGGGACAGGGTCTGCAGCTCGGACTCGTTCAGCACCTGGCCCAGTTCATCCAGGGTCCACACGAAAAAGCGGCCCTCCTCGTCTTCGCTGTCGGCATCGGTGGCGGAATAGAACCCGCCTTCCGGCAATTGCATCTCCCGCAGAACATAATCCATGGTCCGCAGCAGCAGGCGGCGGAAAAAACCGTTGCCGGTCAGCTGCCAGGCCTGCAGACAGGCAAGCCCCAGCTGCGACTGGTTGTACAGCATCTTCTCGAAATGGGGCACCAGCCACTGCGCATCCACGCTGTAGCGATGGAATCCGCCGCCGACCTGGTCGTAAATGCCACCGCAGCCCATGGCGTGCAGGGCACGGCTGACGAATCCCGCGGCAGCCAGATCCCGGTGGCTGGCTGCCCGCTGCAGCCAATACAGCAGCAGGGGCTCCTGGGGAAACTTGGGGGCGCCGGCCAGGCCGCCTTCGGCGCGGTCTTCCCGCTCCAGCAGCTGGCCCACCACCTGATCCAAACCATCGACATCCAGATCCCGGGCGGCACCGCGGTGCTCCAGGGCTGCGGTCAGGCTGGCCTGCAACCGCCCGGCACTGGCCTGCAGCTCGTCACGCCTGGTGCGCCAGAGCTCGGCCACCTGACGCAGCAGGGCGGCGAATTGCTGGGGAGGAAAATAGGTGGCGCCGAAGAACGGCTTGCCGTCCGGCAGCAGAAAGCTCGACATGGGCCAGCCACCGTGACCGGACACCATCTGTACCGCCGTCATGTACACGTCGTCGATGTCCGGATGCTGTTCCCGGTCCAGCTTGATGGCGATGAAGTCCCCGTTGAGGATGGCGGCTATGTCCGGGTTGTCGAAGCTTTCCACCTCCATGACATGGCACCAGTGGCAGGTGCTGTAACCAATGGACAGAAACACCGGCTTGTCCTGGACCCGCGCCTCGGCGAAGGCCTCGTCGCCCCAGGGGTACCAGTTCACCGGGTTGTGGGCATGCTGCAGCAGGTAGGGGGAATTCTCCAGGATCAGCCGGTTGATGAACACGGGCTCGCCATGGTCATCCAGAAACGCGGTACGTGGCGTGTAGCTGCCCTGCTTGCGGCGGGCGGCCGCGCGCAGGCGCTGCTCTAGGGAGTCGTCGGTGGTGGGCAGATCGGAGGCCATGGTGGTTCGTCAAGGTGTCGTGGCGAAGATCCGCTACAGCAGCTTTTTCAAATCCTCGTGAAAATAGGGCCGGTTGCGTTCATTGACCGTGGTGGCGGTGATGCTGGCCCGCATCACCGGCTCGGCGTCCGGCAGGCGCAAAATGTGCTGATCGAACACCAGGCGCAGACGCGACGGCTGGCGCGCCTGAACCGACACCGTGAAGTGGTCGCCACTGCGCAGGGATTTCAGATAGTCCAGTTCCGCCCGCACCACCACCACGATGATGCCCCGGGCAGTCAGATCGGCGAAGTCCAGACCGCGGCTGCGCAGGTATTCATGTCGCGCCCATTCCAGATAGTTCTGGTACACGGCGTTGTTGACGATGCCCTGCATGTCGCATTCATAGTCCCGCACCTGCAGGGTGACGGAAAACGGGTGGTGCTGGCTCACGGTGATGTCCTTGGCTCCGGCGAGGTTATCCGGCGGCATAGTGTACAGGCATCCAGGGACACTGATAACTTAATAACTTAAGCCGCACGCTGCTAAGTCGAAGGGGTAAATGGGTTAGCGAGTTAAGTTATTAAGTTATCAGTGTCCCTGGTTCCTTGTGCGGGATCAATGTGGGTCGCTGGCCACACGCCTAGTATGGGCGTAGGCTAGTGCACTCACCGGAGGACCTTATATATGAAAATCATTCGTGTTTTACTGTATTTGCTGCTCTTTCTGGGCACCCCCGCCCTGGCTCAGGATGCGGTGATCTTCAATGGCGGTATCAGCGAGGAGGAGCGCGCCACGGCTCCCAACACCGGCACCAAGCTGGTGTTTTTTGTGCGCGCCGGCAATTACCTGGCCAATGTCTCGGTGACCATCAAGAATGCGGCCGGTGCGGAAGTGGTGAACACCGTGGCCCGCGGGCCCTGGCTGATCCTGAATCTGCCCAGCGGCCGCTACTCGGTGGCGGCATCCCTGCCCGGCGGCGAGACCCAGAGTCTCACGATCGATGTGGATGGCTCGACCCGGGAATACGGCTTCATGTTCACTTCGGTGGAGTAATCCCCACCGTCCACCGCATGTCCCTGATCGTGCGACACCTTGATGCAGCATGGGCACCATGATGTATCAAGGTGGTGCGCGCCTGTCACAGAAATTCCATCCCAACGCCCCTCCCCCGTAACAATCACCGGGGAAAATGCCCCGTGTCTGCAATCTGGCACACTGCTTGCTCTATCCGGTTGAAGACACTACAACCGCCAGCCCGGTTGCTGCCTCATACCAACAACAAGAACCGTCAGCCCCATCGCTGTCCGGATTATTGTTCAACCTTGGAAATGAGGACGTCATATGGTCAGTTTTTCGGGATTCTCCAGGTGCTTGCGTTTTGGTATTCACCCGGCGCTGTTCCTTCTCATTCTCGCCGCAGTGCCGTCGACCCCCGCCATCGCCAATGATTTTGCCGCCCTGAATCAAACCATAGCCGTCCATACCAGCCATCTGCAGACCCTGGAACAGGTGCTGGACCGCAGCGACCAACGCCTGGTGGAGCCCCTCACCAGCCTGGCCCTCAGCCACATGCAGGCCAATCAGTTCGACGCCGCCGATCAGGTGCTGGATCGCTCGGTACAGATCGTGCGCTTCAACGAGGGGCTGTACAGCCGCCGCCAGTATGACCTGCTGCAGCTGAGCGTTGAGAACAATCGGAACCGGGGCAACTGGACCGCGGTCAACCGCGACCTGGACCACCTGCAATGGCTTTACACCGAGCGATTCGAAGGCCATGTCGACGAGCAGCTGAATCGGTTGATCTGGCTGAGCGACTTCCACCTGCGGGGCGTCTTCGAAGACTCCCTGGTGCGTCAGATCGCCCATTTGCGAGATGCCACGGACATCAATCAGCTGGCCCTGGATATCTCCCGTGGCACCGACGCCTCCCGGGACCTGCGCATCCAGCTGCTGTATGACCTGGTGTTGAAATTCCACCTGGAGACCCAGGGCATTCGCCGGGGTGGCAGCAGCGGCTACGAGATTCGGGTGCTGATCCCCAATTCCACCTTCGTCGACGCCCGCAAGGTCGGCCTGCAGAAACGCTATGTGGGCGGCCTGCGGGCCCTGCAGGAAATCCGCGCCCTGCTGCAGGAGGACGGCCTGGCCACGCCGGAGGCGTTGGCCATGGTGGAGTTGTACCTCACCGACTGGAAAATGCTGTTCAACAAGACCGCTCGGCCGGCGGCCGACTATGCCGCCGTCTACGGCCAGTTGCTGGCGGCCGGTCTGCCCGGAGATCGCATCGATGCTTTTTTTGCTGCACCGGCGGTGCTGCCCAGCCCCCGCTTCCACGCCAGCCTGGATGCCGCGTTGAACGCTCGCCAGACCGCCGAGACGGCTCCCGGCACCCTGCGCCTGCTGGAACCGTCACCCAATTTCCCGGGCTATGTGCGCCAGACTGGCGCAGCCAGCGATGCCCTGCTGGCAGACAAGGACTGGTTGGCGGTAAGGGTCACCACTCGCATCGATCCCGAAGCAAAACTGTCCAGCTGGCTGGGCGGCTCGTTGCAGACCGTGCAGGGCGGTGGCACCGTGCTGGCCCTGGAAAATCTGGGGGTGGACGACATGGAAGCGCTTTATCCGGTGATCACCCACCTGGAGCAGATCCGCTTCCGTCCGGTAGTGAGTGCCGGCATGGCAGTTTCCACGGAGTTGACCCTGGAATATCTGGTGCCGGTACCGGAAACCGCGCGTTTCGAATTGCTCAAGGCGACCGCGCTGTTGACCCAGCGCTGACCCGACGCCCACCGGCAGCCTGCTCAGTGCCGAGCAGACTGCCGATGGCCAGGGTGGCGCGACCAATGATGTCGTCCTGGGCGGAGAATCCATCACCCGCAGGCAGGTCGTAACGTTCGGTCCATCGCAGCACGCCGTCGGTGCCGCGGATGAGTGTGACAAAAGCCCGGATCTTGCCATCCGCCTGCAACAACCTCCCCTGCAGCACATAGTCCACGGCGGGCCCGGCGCGCCAGGATGCTCCGGCTGGCTGTGTCGAAACACGGTGCGAAATCACCTCCACCGCGGGCAACTCTGACAGGCGGTTGATGAGCCCCGCCTGCAAGGCATCGGTCAAAAATCCGCCGCTGCCGGGATCGGTACTGGCGAACTGCCAGGGTTCGACCACGATGCGGATGACCGGCGAGCCGGCGCCGGGCGGCGCCGCCTGCAGGGCCAGCACCAGCAACAAGCCCAACACAGCGGCGGCACAGGCTGCCACCCATTGCTGGCGCCGTTCACCGGGCAATTCCCGGTGGCCCAGCACTCCCATTACCGCCTGCAACGGAGCGGCCGGTCTTTCCTGTGGATCATCATCGGGGGGCGCCACCAGCAGTTTGTAGCCCCGCTTGGGCACCGTGCGAATGAACTGCTGTTTCCTGACATTGTCACCCATGGCCGCCCGCAGTTCGGCGATGGCCTTGTGAATGGCATGGTCGGAGGCCAGTGGTGTCCAGAAACGCGCCAGCAGCTCTTCCGCGCTGATGACCCGTTCCCGGTTGTCCGCCAGATACACCAGCACCTCCATGCTCCGTGGAGATACTTTGATATCGCCGGATTCACCGCAAATGAATCCGCCGTCCCGGTCCACCGTGAGCGGACCCAGCTGAAATGTGTCGAGCTTCCCCAGTTCGGACATGCGTCCCGCAACTCCCGTATCCACGGGAGCCCTTTTCAATGCATCGAATGGTGTGTGATTGGGGAGATTTGCAATAACGGTGCCACCCGGCACCAACTACCGAGTCATGGGAGCCCCGGGATTGCTGGCTGACGGGCCCTCAGGCCAGACACCGCTTATATTTTGTCCATCCATGCACTTAACTGGGAAGGGATGCCAGTGTCTGTGCACCAAAATGGTTTGCTCATGGTCCGGCAGGTATCAGGCGCGGAATTCCAGTCCCGGTCACGATCCCATGCTGTGGGCGATGTGCAGTTCCCGCAGCATGGATTGCTTCTTGGTCTGGTGGTCCTGCATGCGACAAAGAATGTCGTCCAGCATCTCCACCGCGGAAACAATGTGGGGCCCTTTGTTGAGCATCACACACTCGGCGCGGTCACTCATGGCCGCGTCGGTAATCTCGGCACGGGAGGGCATGCCCTCCTTGGCCAGGGATTCCAGCACCTGGGTGGCCCAGATCACCGGCACATGAGCCGCCTCGCAAAGCCACAGGATCTCCTCCTGGGCCTCTGCAAGCCGTACGAACCCGCACTCCACCGCCAGATCGCCCCGGGCGATCATGACTCCGCAACGGGAATTGGCCATGGCCGCCAGCAGAATGGACGGCAGATTCTCGAAGCCGCGACGGGTCTCGATCTTCAATACGACGGCAGGTCGGCGCTCGCCGAGGCGCTCGATCTGCTGCTGCAACTGACGCACATCCTCCGCGCTGTTGACGAAGGACAGGCCGATGATGTCCGCGTGGGCAGCCACGAATTCCAGATCCTGCAGGTCCTTGTCGGTCAGGGCGGCCAGTCCCAACCGGCTCTCCGGCAGATTGATGCCCTTGTCTGCCCGCAGGCGCGAGCCGCCGGGCGCGGTGCGCTGAATCCTGACCCTTACCTCGCTGTCCCCGACCGTTTCCACGCTACCGGCAATCCTGCCGTCGTCGAATAAAATGGGGGCACCTGGCTCCACCCAGTCGAACACTTGCGGCAGACTGCAGCCGATACGGGCCGGAGTCAGCACCTGACCACGCGGGTCCAGGCTGGCCGCACGCCCGGGCTGCTGGTCGCGGGTGATGATGAGAATGTCCTGGGGCTGCAAACAGAGTTCTCCTGCCAGGGGTTCGAGGGGGCCGACGACACCGAGACGATCGTGGCTGCCGGCCACGATGAGCTCCAGGCCGGGCACCAGGTAGGTAGTCTTGTCACAGGCAACCCACAGTCCTGAGGCGCCGGCTTCCAGGACGGACCAGTAGCGGCGGGCGCCCCGCGCATCCCGCAGCTCAATCCGCTCACCCGCCGCGATGACCTGCGGCCTGAACTCCCGCAGCAGCAGGCTGGTATCGGCATGGCTGGGGGCCGACTGGGGGTGTTCGGTGCCGCTGATCCATACCCGCGCCGGCTCGATCACCTGCCCCAGTGCATCTCTCCGGGGGCGTATCCGCAATACCGCAGGGCCGCTCTGCACGGGTCCCGTTCGCAGTTTCGGCCCGCCCAGATCCATCTCCACCTGACAGGCCTTGCCCAGGGTCCTGGATGCCCGCCGCAGATTGTCAATCATTCCTGCCCAGGCCTCGGGCCCATCGTGGGCACAGTTGATGCGCATGCAGTCCATTCCCTGTTCCAGCAACTGATACACCAGTGTGTAGTCCCTGGCCGCCTCGCTGGGCATGGTGACCATGATGCGCACCGCGCGCGCCTGGGGAGTCGGCCCCAGCAGGTCCTCAGTGTGTTGCTTCAACAGGCGCTGGCCGTCGTTGTAACTCAGTGGCAGCGGTATCGGGGGTGGCGGCGGCACATCGCCGGTCAAATCGTGCAGAGTCTGCAGTACGCTGTCCACCGTCGCCAGGGCGTGGGCCTCGGCACGCCCCAGTGACGACAGTCCCAGAGCCGCCAGGCGTGATTGCAGAAAGCGCAGGTCGTGCTGACGCAGCACCAGATAGTGGAGCAGGTTGCGGCCGCTTTCGCGGAATGTCGGGTGCAGGCCGGTCAGCTGGTGTGCCGACGACTCCGCGAGACTCAGCATCTTGCCCCGCAGGGTCAACAGGAAGGCCGCCAGTTCCCGGTATTCCGCGACCCGCTCATCACCCTGATGCATCTCTTTCACCTCCCCGTTCATTCGCGTTACCGCTTGTCTCTTCTTTCGCCAGCTTCGACACCAGACCCTGCTCCTCCTCCGCCGCCGACCGGCTATGACGCAGGGGCCGGGCAAATACCATGGCGTTGCTGCGTACCTGTCGGGTTCCCAGCCATAACAGGCCGCTGAAGAGTAGCAGGAAATAAATCGGGAAGGCCTTGAGCGAGTCGATAAAAACCTCGCGCCGCAACGGCTCTCCGATCAGGTCGGCGTCCGCCGCGGCCTTGAGCCCGGCGATCAGCACGGTATAGAAGAGGCTGGCCAGCCCCAGGCCCAGATTGAGGGCAAGACCACGGAAACTGAGCACGGTGGCACGCAGTCCCGAGTCCACCTCCCTGTTGATATAGAAGCTGGACTGGTAACTCACGGCCCCCATCATGACGAAGGCCATGACCGCGAACAGGACCCCGAACCAGGGAATCACCAGCAGGATGCCCAGCAGACCGCACAGCAACACGGCCGACAGCAGCAGGAAATTGAACCAGGGGGAGTAATGGCTCACCAGATGGCGGGACACCCGGGCAGTGAGAATGCCCAGCAGGGACATGGCGGCACCGATCACCCCGAACCAGGCCGGTGGAATCTCGATGACCCGGTAATATTCACTGGCCAGCACCACGAACTGGCGTGCCACACTGTCCAGCAGCAGGGCCGCCAGGATGACGAACAGGATGAAGCGATGGGACAGTGTCCAGCCCGCAGCCTTCAGTATCTGGCGGAACGGACCGGCCAGGGTCGCCCGCCAGGTGGCTTTGACTGAATCGGCGGACGGCGGATGCACTTCCCGCATACCCACTGTGATGGCGAATGCCGCCAGGGCATTGCCGAAGGTGAGGATGACCGGCAGTCGGATGATGGTTTCCGGTGCCAGCCGCCACTCCGGATCGAGCGCGGTCAGCAATCCATTGATCAGTTCCTGGTCATAGGCCAGGGCACCGCTGATCATGGTGATAAAAAAGCCGATGGACACCACGTAGCTGCAACGCTCCAGCAGAGCGGCCCATTCACTTTCCCGGCCCAGAGCCTGCAGGGAATCGTAGGCCAGGGCCTCATCCGCCCCGCTGGCAGCCGCTTCCGACAGACCGGAGCAGATCCGATTCAGCAGAAACACCGTGAACAGCAACGGCGAGGCGCCCAGGGGCACGAACACCAGCAGGGCCATTTCCACCACCATGAGGCCGGCGGCGAAAACCACCAGGCGCTTGCGACCCAGCAGATCAGCCAGGGCGCCGGACGGCACCTCGGCACCCACGATGGTGAGTGCCCACACGATGTTGAGCAGGGCAAACTGTTCCAGGGTCAACCCGTAATCGAGGAACAGGATGGTGAACACCGGATAATAGAAGCGGGCACTGTAGAACAGACGGAAGCCCACGAAGCGCCGCAGATTGCCTTCCAGTGCTTTTGTCGACAATGCCTGAGGTTCCTTTGCCGCCATGGGTCAGGCCATGCGCAGAAAGCGGTTGGTGAGAGCCTTTTCGATTTCCACCAGCAGCACGATGGTGCCGGTGGCCAGGGCAATGACCAGCCAGTCCACGGCGGCGATGGCCGTGATGTCGAACATTCTCTGCATCACCGGCAGGTAGCAGAACCCGGCCTGCAGCACCATGACCGCCGATACTGCATATAATACCGGGCTCAGATTCTGCAGCATGCGCCGGTTGAAGATCGAGTGGTACAGAAAGCGGCAGTTCAGCAAATAAAACGATTCGATGAAAACCAGGGCGGTGACAGCGATGGCGCGCGCGTATTCGATGCTGTAACCACGATCCAGGTAATGGCGGAACAGCAGGAATACGATGAGCGCCCCGCTGCCGGCCACCAGCAACAGCCGCACCAGCATGGCCCCGGTGATGATGCCGCGCCGGGAATCCCGCGGTGGTCGTTGCATCACATTGGCTTCACTGGCTTCGAACACCAGGGCCAGGGACAGGGTGATGGCGGTGGTCATGTTGACCCACAGCACCTGCGCGGGAGTGATGGGCAGCACCAGACCCATCAGGATGGCGGCGGTGATCACCGCCGCTTCGGCCATGCTGGTGGGCAGGATGAACACAATGGACTTGTGGATGTTGTCGAACACGGTACGACCTTCCGCCACGGCCTCGGCGATGTTGGCGAAATTGTCATCCATCAGCACGAAGTCGGATGCCTCGCGGGCGGCATCCGTGCCCCGCTCACCCATGGCGATGCCGATGTTGGACTTGCGCAGGGCCGGCGAGTCGTTGACCCCGTCCCCGGTCATGGCCACCACGTGACCACGGTTCTGCAAGGCCTTGACCAGCTGCAGTTTGTTGGCCGGGCTGGTGCGGGCGAACACATCAACCTCCTCCACCGCCAGGGCCAGCTGCTGGTCATCCAGCATGGACAATTGCCGGCCGGTGAGCACACTGCGGGTATTGAGACCCAGCTCATTGCCGATGGCGGCGGCGGTCAGCGGATTGTCGCCGGTGATCATCTTGACCCGGATGCCGGCACTGTGACAGCGGGCAATGGCGGCCACGGCCTCCGGCCGCGGTGGGTCACTGATGCCGGTCAATGCCACAAGGGTCAGGTCGCGCAACACATTTTCGTGTGACAACTGGACCTTTTCATCCACCACCTTGGTAGCCAGTGCGATGACCCGCATGCCCTGTCGCCCCAGCGCCGCGATGCGTTCATGCCAATAGGCGCTGTCAACCGGCGCTGTCCCCTCTGCAACAGCCTGGGTGGCGCAGGCCTCCAGCAGCTGCTCCGGCGCCCCTTTGACCGCCAGCCAATGGCACCCTTGATCATCCCGGTGGAGAGTGGCCATGAAGCGGTGTTCGGCATCGAAGGGCAACTGGTCGTGGCGGGGCTGTTCCTGGCGCACCGTATCCGGTTGCAGGCCGCTCTTGATGGCGAACGCCAGCAGCGCGGTTTCCGTAGGATCGCCCTGCAGCTGACCGCCATCGGGATCCGCTGCCACGCTGGCATCATTGCACAGCAGCGCCACCCTGGCAGCCAGCGCCAGTTCGCCCTCGGATTTTCCGTCCGCCACCTGTCCGCTGTCGTCGCGCTGGATCTCACCGACCAGACCGACAGGGGAATCCCGGTCGCCGGTCTGACCGGCATCCAGTACCCGGTAACTGTGGGACGCGGTCACCACCTCCCGGACCGTCATGCGATTGGCGGTGAGGGTGCCGGTCTTGTCGGAGCAAATGACGTCCACAGAGCCCAGCACTTCCACGGCCGGCAGGCGCCGTACCAGGGTTTTCTTGCGCGCCATGCGCATGACCCCGATAGCCAGGGTGACGGTAACCACCGCCGGAATGGCTTCGGGTATGGAGGCCACGGCGATACCGATGGCGGCCTGCACCATGGCGGCGAATTCATAATCGCGGACAAACACCCCAAACAGCATGATGAGCACCGCCAGAACCAGGATGGCGATGGTGAGCTGTCCGGCGAAGCGTTGCAGTTGAACCTGCAACGGCGTGCTGGGCATATGCACCTGCTGCACCATGGTGTTGATGGAGCCGATCTGGGTCTGGACCCCGGTATGGCAGATCACACCGCGCGCTGTTCCAGCGGTCACCAGGGTACCCATGTATCCCATGTTGGTTCGCTCCGCCAGGTCGGTATCCGGCTGCAGGGAATCAGTCTGCTTCATGACCGGCTGGGACTCACCGGTGAGGGCAGATTCATCACACTGCAGGTCCTTGATATAGAACAACCGCAGATCCGCCGGCACCCGGTCACCGGCCTTCAGGATCACCACGTCACCCGGTACCAGCACCTCGCTGTCCGTTTCCCGCAGGCCGCCGTCCCGCAGTACGCGGCAACGGGTGCGGGTCATGGACATGATGCTGCGCAGGGCGGCCTCGGCCCGTCCTTCCTGTATGAAGCCGACGATGCCGTTGATCAACACCACCGCAAAGATCACCCCGCTGTCCACCAGATGCTGCAGCAGCAGACTCACCAGGCCGCTGCCCAGAAGCAGATAGATGAGCACGTTGTTGAACTGGGACAGAAAGCGCTGCCAGGCAGGACGCGGCGGCGCCATGGGCAGCCGGTTGGCACCGAAGGATTGCAGCCGCGCCTGGGCCTCATCGGATGACAGACCGGACTCGCTGCAGGCCAGCGCGGAAAATACGTCCTGTGCCGCCAGCCCATGGGGGCGCAGCAGGCCGGGATGAGCCAGGGATTCTCCGCTGCGGGTCATTGCAATGCGCGCAGCCAGGTGGAAATGGCCTGACCGATCTCCTCGGGGGAGTCCTCCTGCAGGAAATGGTTGCCGCGCACCGTCACCTCCTGCTGATTGGGGAAACGGCGGCAAAACTCCCGCTGCTCACCGGTCAGGATCGCACCCGGGTCCGCATTGATGAACAGCTTGGGCAGACCGCTGCCCTGCAGCCAGGTACTGTATTCGCTGACGATCTTCACCACATCAGCCGGCTCCCCCTCGATGGGGATCTGGCGCGGCCAGGTCAGGGTGGGACGCCGGTCCTCGCCGGGGTTGAGGAACGGCCGCCGGTAGACTGCCATCTCCTCCTCGCTCAAGGCTCTCAAAACCGAGCCGGGTAGCACTCTTTCGATGAAGACATTCTTCTGCAGAATCATCTCCTCGCCTGCCGCAGAGCGCAGGCCCTGGAACACCTTGCGGGCCGCCTCCGGCCATTGCGCCCAGGTCAGCGGCATGACGATGCCTTCCATGTAACAGATGCCCTTGACCGCTTCCGGATGGCGCCGGCACCAGTCGAAACCCAGGGCGCTGCCCCAGTCGTGGATCACCCAGGTCACATTGCGGGTCACCCCGAGGGCAGACAGCACCGAATCCAGGTATTTGCGGTGCTCCACCAGGGTGTAGCTGTGGGGACCGGGGTTGTCCAGCTTGTCCGAGTCACCCATGCCGATCAGATCGACGGCCAGACAGCGGCCCTGGTCCGCCAGCAGTGGCATCACGTTGCGCCACAGATAGGAGGAGGTGGGATTGCCGTGCTGAAACACGATGGGATCGCCCTGTCCCAACTCCACATAGGCCATCCGTTTGCCCAGTACGCTGATGGTCTTCTTGGGTAACTCGGCACTGCTGATCATGGTCTCGGTCCTCCGAATTGCTGCACTTTCTGCCCTACTGTAAGCTTGGGCCTGTATCCCTTTAATGACAATGCGACCCGCTTGATAAAAATCCACTAACGACGTATCCGCCTAATAACAACTCACTATTAATAACAACAGGAGTCCGCCATGAAGGCAATGCTGAAAATACTGGTAGCGGGTCTGAGCCTCGGCCTGGCCGCCAACGCCTGCGCCCAGGCACCGCTGACCATCTCTGAGGTCAAGCAAGGCCTGTATGTGATCATGGGTTCCGGTGGCAATGTGGGACTGCGGGTGACGTCCGAGGGTGCCGTGCTGATCGACGACAAGTTTCCCCAGAATTTCGACGAGATCCAGTCCCTGGTGGCCAGTGTCACCGACCAGCCGGTGAAGTATGTGATCAATACCCACCACCACGGCGATCATACCGGCAGCAATGCGGGCTATATCGCCATCGCCGAGATCATTGCCCACAAGAATGCCCGGGCCAACATGATCAGGGGCGACCAGGCTGGGCCGCCGGAAATCGTCTTCAGTCAGGAAACAGCGGTGTTCCTGGGGAACATCGAGGTGCGCGCCTACCATTTCGGCACCGGCCATACCAATGGCGATGCGGTGATTTATTTCCCGGACCTGAAGACCATTCATGGTGGCGATCTGCTGCACACTACCGCCCCCTTCATCGATTACGCCAACGGCGGCAGCAGCCGCGGCTGGGTGACAACCCTCAATGGTATCCTCGGCCTGGATTTCGATACCGCCATTCCCGGTCACGGCGAGGTGATCGATCGCGCCGGCGTGGTGGCCTTTCGCAATCAGATGGAGGCGGTGCGGGAACGCATGAAGTCCCTGGTGCGGGGAGGCATGCCCGCCGGTGAAGCTGCGGTGCGGATCAAGGACCAGAGCCTCAGCTGGACCATGGCGGATACCGGCCTCTTCATGCAACGCAGCATTCCCGGGTTTTTCGAGGAAATCCGCGCAGAACTGCAACCCTGAGCCCGGATTGGATGGGTGGCTGGGATTTTCCGCCCTTGGTGCTGAACAGACTTACCGGTGGAGTCTGACTGCCTGCCCCATGGGAAGCCGACCAAGGCTGACAGAGGACGGATCGGATGCGGGCAGCTGCAGGCTGTCAATCAGTGCCGGCGTCCCTTGATCAGGTCCATGATCTTGTCCGAGAAGGTCTTGCGACTGAGGTCCGTCAGCTCACCGGCATCGAGGAAGGTGGAGTTGCAGCTGGGGCAGGTCTCCAGCCACACATGGGGTTGGTGGACATCCTCCACCTTGTCCATTTCGATATTGCACTTGGGGCATTTGATGTCCCCGATGCGGTCGAACTTCCTGCCCTGCTTGACCGAGCCCACGTCCATCAGGGTCACGGATTCCCAGCTGGCCGTCAGCTTGCGCATGGAACCCGCCGGTATCAGCAACCCCATGCAGTTCTTGCAGCGATTGATGGTCAGATCACCCAGTTTTTTTTCCTCGAATTCACCCTTGCATTTCGGACAGTCCACAACCCACTCCTTCCAGTAGCTTGATCAATTCAGCCCTGGCGGTGGCCAGGACGCTGCTCTACACCCACGTTTACCGTCATGTCCAGTATCTGCTCAAGGTGCTCAGCCACATCCTCGGCAGTGGGCTTGAGACCCAGATCGACGCGGGGATTCTCCCGTATATCCGCCGAATAGAAGCGGCCGCCGGCAGCCTGAATGATGCGGCCGTTGGGTGCCTGTTCGCTGCACAGCACGATGACCGCCGGGGTGACCAGTTCCGGCGCCAGGCGCTCGGCACTGTCCTCAAATCCCGGCAGGTCCACGGTCATGCGGGTGGCCGCCACCGGGGCGATGGCATTGACACGAATGTTGTACTTGGCACCTTCATAACGCAAGGTGTTCATCAGTCCGACGATGCCCAGTTTGGCTGCACCGTAATTGCTCTGCCCGAAATTGCCAAACAGACCCGAAACCGATGTGGTCATGACGATACGGCCGTAGTTCTGGTTCATCATCACCGGCCAGGCGCACTTGGTGCAGTTGACGCTGCCTGTGAGGTGGACATCCAGCACAGCATGCCAGTTGGACATTTCCATCTTGGCGAAGGTCTTGTCCCGCAGGATGCCGGCATTGTTGACGAGTATGTCGATGCGACCCCAGCGGGCCAGGGTTTCGTCGATGAGCCCCTGAACTGCATCGAAGTCGGTGACCGAAGCACCATTGGCCATGGCCTCGCCACCGGCCTGGCGAATCTCGCCGGCAACCCGCTCGGCGGCAGTGAGGGATCCACCGCTGCCGTCCACGCTGCCACCCAGATCATTGACCACGACTTTGGCGCCACGTCGCCCCAATTCGAGGGCGTGCTGGCGGCCGAGGCCGCCGCCGGCCCCGGTCACGATGGCCACCTGATTGTCAAATCGGATGCTCATGGGCGCTGCTCTCTGCTTCGCAAACCCCTGGCTCAGGGCATGTCGGGCTGGCGCTGCACCAGTTCCACATTGGCGCCGTCGGGTCCGTTCACATAGAAGAAGCGGATCTGACCGTTGGGCAGGGTCATGTCACGGGGGTCCGTGCGCTGGGATACACCCCTGGACAACAGGTCGGCCAGGGTGGTGTCAGCCACCGGTGCCCGCCAGCCGATGTGATCGATCGTGCCTTCGGTGCTGGGGAAGGCATCGCCGCGGGACACCAGCACCCACACATTGCCCGGATACAGGATGCCGTCCAGGCGGCCTTTCAGATTGCGGCGTACACCGCCGAACGTGGCTTCATACCAGGCCAGGGAGGCCTCCGGATCGGGCGAACGCAAATGAATGTGGTGCAGGCCCAGGTGCTGGGGTTCCTCCACCAGTTCCAGCCGTGTGCCCCAGGGATCCACGGCAAATGCCAGCTTGAACAGGCCGGGCACATCCCGCATTTCCCCTTCCAGGGTCGCACCGGCCGCCTGGACCCTGCTCAGGGTGCCGGCCAGATCGGTGAAGGAGAAGCCCAGATGGTCCACCACGCTGCCGGCGCTGGGTTTGCGCGCCGTGCCGCCGTTGGACAACCACATGATGCGGGTGGTACCGAACAGCAGGCGGTCGTCCCGGCCGTCCACGAATTCACCGCCGATGTTTTCGTGATACCAGGCAGCAGCGGCCTGGGGATCGGGCACAGCCATATGGATATGGTCGTACATGAGGGTTCTGGTCTGGGCGCCGGCTACGGCCGGCAGGGCCAGCAGCAACGCACAAAAGAGGGTCTGCAGACGCGGGAAAAGCATAGATGACTCCATTGTTGTTGTAGGTCTCGCGGTAGGCGTGTGATACGCCGATTTGCCGGTAGTGTCAACCGCAGGCAGGACCTGCCCACTCCGGAATGAACCGCCGGCGGCGGCGGGTCGTAAGGATGGATATTCGGGACATCCGCAACCTGTTGCGATTGCGCGGTGTCACAATAAACTGCTATTTTTGCCGGCCTGATATTGCGGTTCGCTGGCAATCCGTGATTTGTGCGAGGAGATTCCTATGTTACGTAAATCCCTGTCCGTTCTGGCCTCGGCAGCATTGCTGCTGACGGCTTCCACCACACTGCAGGCCCAATCCGACGTATACGCGGCGGCCCATCACAACTACCGGGTGGTCGAGGTAGTGGATGGCCTGGTGCAACCCTGGTCCATGGCCTGGCTGCCCGGCGGTGACCTGCTGGTCACCGAAAAGCCCGGTCGCCTGCGCATCGTGCGCAATGGTCAACTGCTGCCGGAGGCCGTGCCCGGCCTGCCCGAAGTGCTGTACAACGGCCAGGGCGGACTGTTCGATGTGGTGCCGCACCCCGATTTCGGCAATAACCGACTGCTGTACCTGACCTTCGCCAAGCCGGTGGGTGATTCATCCACCACGGCGATCGTACGGGGACGCTTCGAAAACGACCGCCTGACCGACGTGGTGGAAATCTTTGCCGCCAAAGCCTCCGGCCGTCCCGGTCACTACGGCGGGCGTCTGGCATTCAGCCCCGATGGCTATATGTTCCTGACTCTGGGCGACCGCCAGGTACCCTCCACCGGCGACCTGGAAGCCCATCCCGCCCAGGACAACAGCAACCACCATGGTGTGATTGTGCGTCTGCATGACGATGGCCGGGTGCCCAGCGACAATCCCTATGTGGGCCAGGACGGCGTGCTGCCGGAAATCTGGAGCTTCGGCCATCGCAGCCCCCAGGGTCTGGCCTTCCATCCGGAAACCGGCGACCTGTGGGAAACCGAGCACGGTCCCCAGGGTGGTGACGAACTGAACCTCATCCAACCGGGCAAGAATTACGGCTGGCCGGTGATCGGCTTCGGCGTCAACTACGTCAGCGGTTCGCCCATCCACGAAACCACCACCCGCAACGGCATGGAGCAGCCGGTGCGTTTCTGGACTCCCGTCATCGCCGCCTCCGGCCTGATGGTGTACACCGGTGACAAGTTCCCCATGTGGTATGGCAACATCATTGCCGGCGGCCTGGCCGGGGAGCAACTGGCCAATCTGTACATGAGTGATGATTACAAGCGGGTGGTGCGGGAAGACACACTTGCCTATGGCATGGGCCGCATCCGCGATGTGCGCCAGGGTCCGGATGGTTATATCTACGTCGCCACGGAAGACCGCAGCGGCAGCGCGGAGACCGCCCTGTACCGCCTGGAGCCGGTGGACCGATAAGCTCCCGCCCGGCACTACCGGGCAGGCACAAAAAAGGGGGCATCAGCCCCCTTTTTCTTTTTGCGCGGGATGGTGCCCTGATCTACCCGATGAATTAAAGCAGCGAATCCAGAATGAGATTGGTGCTTTCGATGATGCGCTGGTCCCGCGGACGCAGATCCGGCTCGAAGGCCCTGCCCGTCAGATGTTGCAGCCCCTGTATGTAGCGCACACCGATCTCGGCGGCCTGCTCGGGGGTGAATTGCTGATTCTTTTCCTTGACCATACCCCGGGCAAATTCCTTGGAGAACGAAACCGGCTTGCCGTCGCGGGTGAGCAGTCCGCCGTTGTCGTCCAGGCGCCAGAAACGGGATGAATCCATGGTGTACAACTCGTCGGCGGAGACGATCTGGCCCGCGCTGTTGATGCCGTGCTCGGTCTTGGTATCCACCAGCACCATGCCCCGCTCGGCCAGATACTGGGAGATCATGCCGAAGGCCATGATGGAGGCATTGCGGATCTGGCAATACTGGGCATGGGAACACAGGCCGTTGTCATACAGATACTGGGGATCGATGGTGCGGTCGATCTTGTCCTTGGTGCTGGGTGTGTCCATGACATAGGGCAGCCGTCCATTAGGTGCCAGTTGCTCCACATCGATTACATGGCCGGCATAGAACAATTCCTTGTCGCCCGCCTCCCTGGCCTTCAGCCAGTGCTGGTAGAGGGACGTTTCGGTGCTGCTTTCCGCCATATAGAGTCGCAGCACGTTTTCCAGCGGCACCAGCTGCAGGTTCTCGGCAGGAATCACCGTGGACGTCGCCAGCAGGCCGGGCACATCGAATTGCGAGGTCCCCAGCACGCCTTTCACAATACCCAGCATGTGGTCGTGATTGACCGCCAGCACCTGATCCTTGAATGGAATGGCACCGCGGTTCACGTCGTGGGTGGAGATGCGATTGTTGCGGAACATGAGGCGCAGCGGTCGGCCATCCCGGGTCTGCAGTTCGGCACCAAAAACCGAATCGGAAACCTTGCCTTCCAGGACGGTACAGCCTTTCAAGCGCGGCATGTCGCCGGCTTCGATGATCTGCCGGATGGAACGCCCCTCGTGGACCCGTGCCCCGTATTGGATCACCAGGTCGCGAATATTCTGTTCGCTTAGCATGATCTGTCTCTGTCTTGCGGGGAAGAAGTGGTGCCGCCACGAGGAGTCGAACCCCGGACCTGCTGATTACAAGTCAGCTGCTCTACCACGGCTGAGCTATGACGGCGTTGATCGATGCTGTTACGGTGGGGTTCCGCAACGGCAATCAGGCCGGGCATGCTACTAGAATTGGTGTGGTCGATCAATACCGGTTCGGGGCCGCCGCCCTGTCATTGAACCCTCCCACGGGATAGGATAGCTTATGCTGCTTTATCCGGGCTGAGGACCACCCCATGACAGGCCCCGCGTCGACACCCGCTTGGCAACGACTCGCCGTATTGAACACCTCCCTCGACACGGATGGAACCACCATTCGCAGCCTGTTCGATGCCGATCCCCGGCGAGCCCTGCGCTTCACCATCGCCACGCCCGAGCTGCTGTTCGATTACTCCAAGAACCTGCTGAGTGAAGCCATCCTGGCCGCCCTTTTGGAGCTGGCGCAACAACAGGGACTTCCAGAAGCCATCGAAGCCATGTTCGCCGGTCAGACCATCAATCCCACGGAACGCAGACCAGCCCTGCATGTGGTCCTGCGGGGCCATGCCTGCGGGAATCTGCAACAGGACGTGGCCGCTGTCCTGGCACGCATGGAGGATTTCGTCGGCCGGGTAAGGAGCGGCAACTGGCGCGGCTACAGCGGCAAACCCATAACGGACGTGGTCAACATCGGCATAGGCGGATCCCATCTTGGCCCCGCCATGGTGGTGCGCGCCCTGCGTGCCTACAGCGATCGCGCCGTGGATTGTCATTTCCTGTCCAATGTGGACCCGGCGGTGGCGGCCGACACCCTGGCCGGACTGGATGGGGAAACCACCCTGTTCATCATCGCCTCCAAGTCCTTCACCACCCTGGAAACCCATCAGAACGCGTTCGCCGCGCGCCAGTGGTTCCTGGATGCCGGTGGCGACGAGGCGCAGCTGCACCGGCATTTCGTCGCCGTCAGTTCCAATGTCACCGCAGCCCAGGCATTCGGCATTGCGGCAGAGAATGTGTTTCCAATGTGGGACTGGGTGGGCGGTCGCTATTCATTGTGGTCCGCCATCGGCATGCCCATCGCCATGGCCATCGGCATGGACCCTTTCCGCCAGCTGCTGGCGGGTGCCCACAGCGCGGACGACCATTTCCGCACCCAACCCCTGGCACAGAACATTCCGGTGCTGATGGCATTGCTGACCGCCTGGTACAGCGGCTTTCACGGTGCCTCCAGCCAGGTCATCCTGCCTTACAGTCAATCCCTGGAACTGTTTCCCGCCTTCCTGCAGCAACTGAGCATGGAGAGCCTCGGCAAGCAGACTGATCTGCAGGGTGGCGAGGTGGACGTGGACACCGGAGTGATCGTGTGGGGCGCCGTGGGCACCGACGGTCAGCATTCCTTCCATCAACTGTTGCACCAGGGCACCCGGCTGGTGCCGGCGGATTTCATTGCGGTGGCGAATCCGGTTACCCCGGACCGGGAGATTCCTCACGCTCATCTGCTGGCCAATTGTTTCAGCCAGAGTCAGGCGCTCATGGATGGCAAGACCCTGGCCCAGGCGCTGGCCGAACTGCGGGCCACCGGCATGGATGATGAACAGGCCGCGTTGCTGGCCCCTCACAAGGTGATCCCGGGCAACCGCCCCAGCAATACCTTCCTGCTGCGGCAACTGGATCCCTACACCCTGGGTCAGCTCACCGCGTTCTACGAACACAGTGTCTACGCCCAGAGTGTGCTGTGGAATATCAATGCCTTCGACCAATGGGGCGTGGAGCTCGGCAAGAAACTCAGCACGCCCATCTTCGACGCGCTGCAGACTCCGGACTTCCGCGGCGCCTTCGACGGCTCCACCGATCAGCTGATCAACGCCACCAACAGCTGGTGGCCGCGCGGAACATGACATGAGCAGCAAAATCATCGTCGGCAGCGAGGAGTGGCTGGGTTTGCCGGAGCTGGGCATTCCCGCCATCAAGGCCAGGGTCGACAGCGGCGCCAAGACCTCGTCCCTGCATGCCTTCAATATCCGCGGCTTCAAGCGGGGGGGTGTGCCCTGGGTCAGTTTTGAGCTGCACCCCATCCAGCACAACCGTCGCACCATCGTGCGCTGCGAGTGTGAAGTGCTGGACAAACGCCTGGTGAAAAGCTCCAGCGGCGTTGCCGAGAAGCGTTACGTGATCCGCACCATGCTGCACCTGGGTCACCAGAACTGGGAAATCGAAGTCACCCTGACCAACCGGGATTCCATGGGCTATCGCATGCTGCTGGGCCGCGAGGCCATGCATGAGCGCATCCTGGTGGATCCATCGGCCGGTTTTCTCTGCGGCATGCTGGGTAAGGATGAGGTGAACCAGAAATACGGCTATGTGCCGGCCCATGTGGAAGGTCTCAATATCGGACTGCTGGCCACCAACCCGGACCTGTACAGCAATCAGCGCATTCTGGAGGCGGGCGAGGAAAGGGGACACCGTATGCAGTTCTTCGACATCAGCCAGTGCTACATGAAGCTGCATGCCGACAGCCCGGAAATCCATTACCGGGGCGGCCGGGTTCTGAATGATCTCGATGCGGTGATTCCCCGCATCCGCCCCAGCATGACGTTCTATGGTTGCGCACTGGTGCGCCAGTTCGAAAGCATCGGTGTGTACTCCCTAAATTCCTCGGCGGCCATCAGCAGCTCGCGGGACAAGCTGTTTTCCCTGCAGGTACTGCTCAAGAGCGGGCTCGACATCCCCACCTCCGGCTTTGCCAACTCCCCCATCGATACCGGAGACCTGATCGAGATGGTGGACGGCGCTCCCCTGATCGTGAAGCTGCTGCAGGGCAGCCAGGGCCGCGGTGTGGTGCTGGCGGAAACTCAAAAGGCCGCCGAAAGCGTGATCAACGCCTTCAAGTCGGTGCGCGCCAATCTCATCGTCCAGGAGTTCATCAAGGAGGCCCAGGGCAAGGACCTGCGGTTGTTCGTGGTCAACAAGAAAGTGGTGGCATCCATGCAAAGGGAGGCGGCCGCCGGTGAGTTCCGCGCAAACGTGCACCGCGGCGGTTCCACTTCGGTGGTCAAGATCAGTGGCGAGGAGCGTCGCCTGGCCATCAAGGCGGCCAACATCATGGGGCTCAAGGTGGCGGGCGTGGATATCATCCGTTCCAGAAAAGGCCCACTGCTTCTGGAGGTCAATTCATCGCCGGGTCTGGAGGGCATCGAGGAGGCCACCGGCAAGGATATCGCCGGCATCATGATCAGCGCCATCGAAAAAAAGCTGGGCTGGAAGCGGCCGCTGGCCAGCGACCTCAGCGGCAGTGACTGACACACCATGGCCACTCTGAGATTGCGCAAAGGCGCCCCCCACGATGACGAATGGCTCTTTGAGCTGTTTCGCGACACCATGCGGGACTACATCCATCAGGCCTGGGGCTGGGATGAGATCTTCCAGCGGGAGGCCTTCAGCACCAATCTGCCGGGCAAGCATTTTCATATTCTGGAAGTCGACCAGCGCAAGACCGGCGCCTACAGCGTGTTCCGCAAACCCGATCATCTGTGGCTGGAATTGATTCTCATCGAGCCGGCTCAACAGCGCGCCGGCCATGGCAGCTTTCTGCTGGAGACGGTGAAGCAACAGGCGCTGCGGGACAGGCTGCCACTCAAACTCACCTGCCTCAAATGCAATCCGGCGGCGGAGTTCTACCGCAAGCGGGAGTTCGTCACCACCCATGACGATCCCAAACGGTTTCATATGGAGTGGCAACAGCCGGCATGAGCACACCCGCCCCCCAGCCACTGGTAACCATCGGCATGCCCATCAGGAACGAGGCGGCATTCCTGACCGAAGCCCTGGAGTGTCTGCTGGCCCAGGACTACCCCAACGTGGAGATCATCATTTCCGACAATGCCTCCAGTGACACGACGGCGGACATCTGTCAGCAGTTCTGCAGCCGGCATTCCACCATCCGCTATCAGCGCCAGGCGGAAAATATCGGTGCCGCGGCCAATTTCGATGCAGTACTGCGGCAGGCCAACGGGGAGTTTTTCCTGTGGGCCTCGGGCCACGACCGCTGGCAAAGCAATTACCTGAGTGCCTGCGTGGCGCGACTGCAGGCCCATCCCTCCGCGGTGATCGCCTTCGGCTCCACCCACTGGATAGATGGTGAGGGTCAGCCCCATGCCAAACAAACCGGTTGGAGCGACACCCGCGGGCTGCATCCCGTCGCCCGCTATTGCACCGTGTTCTGGGGCAACATGAATCCCATCATCGCGGTGATACGCACCGCCAACCTGCAGGCCTGTCGCCTGCAGAGCATGGTGGGGCTGGATCTGGTGATTCTGCTGAAACTGGCGCTGCAGGGCGATTTCGTCCATGCCACCGACACCGCCTGGTATCGGCGCCAGTTTCGCGAGGAGGCCGCCTACCGGCAGAAGCTGCAGCGCTACAGCAGCGCCGATTACGGTCTCAACCGCTCCCTGCTCGGCCGCCTGTTTCCCCTTGCCAAGCTGCCCATGACCCTTCTCGGTGATGTGTTTGCCGCCGCCATACCCTGGTCGCAGAAACTCATGCTGCTGTTGATCCTGCTGCCCAGCCTGCCGGTGAAATACCTCGCTGACCGGTCCCGGCGTTGAGGATGCCATGAAGATACTGGTCAGCGGCGCCACGGGATTCATCGGTCGACAGATCGTCAGCCGGCTGCTTGCCCAGGGTCACTCGGTCATCGCCGCCTCCCGCAGGCGCCCGGACCCGCAACACTGCCCCTGGGCCGATCGGGTCCACTGGCTGCCCCTGCACATCGGTGGACCGGCTCCGCTTTCGCAGCAGCTGGCCGAGCTGGCCGACGACCCGCCCGGGTTGTTGATCCACACGGCCTGGGATCATCTGGATAACTACCGTTCTCTGGCCCATCTGGAAGACTTGCTGCTGCCCCATTATTTTTTCGTCAAACACTGCGTCGGCGCCGGCATTTCCCGCTGCCTCGTGACCGGCACCTGTCTGGAGTACGGCCTCCAGGAAGGTTGCCTGTCGGAAGCCACACCGGCCCGGCCGCAGGTGCCCTATGCAGTGGCCAAGCATGTGCTGCATCAGATGCTGGAAGCCCTGCAGACCTGCCAGCCATTCCAGCTGCTGTGGGCGCGCCTGTTCTATCTTTACGGCGCCGGGCAGCGCGACAGCTCCCTGCTGGCACAACTGGATGAGGCGCTGACCCGGGGTGACAGGCAGTTCGACATGAGCCCCGGTGACCAGCAGCGTGACTATCTTGAGGTGGGCGAGGCGGCGGCCTTGCTCTGCGCCCTGGCCTTGAATCCACGCGCCGAGGGCACCGTCAACTGCTGCAGCGGCAGTCCCGTAGCCGTCGTCGATCTCGTGCGGCGCCACCTGGCACGGTCAGGTCGCACCCTGCAGTTGAATCTGGGCAAATACTCCTATCCTGCCCACGAGCCGCGCCACTTCTGGGGTGATACCACCCTGTTGCGGCAACTGACGGAAGCTGAGCCATGACGCCTCAAAGTGGCACCTGCCCCCAATGCGGTAGCGGACCTCTGGACGAAATCTACGGGATCGACCGCATACCGGTATTCCAGAACAAGGTGTATGCCAGCGCGGCCCAGGCGCGTCAGGCGGTCTGCGGTCCCGTGAGCCTGCTGGCCTGTCCCGGCTGCGGTTTCGTCTTCAACGGCCGCTTCGATGCCAGCCTGATGTCCTACGACCAGGACTACCAGAACGAGCAATCCCACTCACCGGTGTTTGATGACTACCTCGATGCCATCGTCGACAGGCTGGTCGCCGCCGGTTATCAGCAAAAAAAGGTGGTGGAAATCGGCTGCGGCAAGGGGACTTTCTTAAACAAGCTGTGGCAGCGGGGATTCGATGCCATCGGCTTCGATACCGCCTACGAAGGTGATGATCCCCGGGTTCACCGGGAATATTTTTCCGCACGGCACCGGGGCATGTCCATCGACCTGGTGATCCTGCGCCATACCCTGGAGCACATCGCCCGGCCCCTGGATTTTCTGCGGGATCTGGCGGGTCACTGCCCTCCCCGTGCCGGAATTTACATCGAAGTGCCCAGCTTCGAGTGGATCATCGCCAAGCGGGCGTTCTGGGATGTGTTCTTCGAACACTGCAATTACTTCACCCAGCAGAGCCTCGGAGCCATGTTTGCCACGTCCAGTTGCGATCTGCTGTTCGGTGACCAGTACATGGCGCTGCTGGCACCTCTGGGTGAGCTTCTTCCCAGGGCCCGGGTCCCAGGGTCACCTGACCCCATGGACCTGTCGGTGCTTGCACGGGAAATCGACGTGGCCAGGCGTTTCGTGCGGACCCATCCCGGGCTGCTGGTCTGGGGTGCCGGCGCCAAGGGTGCCACGTTCGTAAACATCACCGATCCTGATTGCGAGTTCATCAAAGCCGTGGTGGATATCAATCCGAAAAAGACCGGCCGTCACGTGGCGGGTACCGGTCACCCCATCATCGCAGCGCAGCAGATTGCCGCCACCGGGGCCACCGACGTGCTGATCATGAACGAGAATTACCGGGCGGAAATCATGGCCATGGCGGGAAGCGGAAAACTGAGGTTTCACACCCTCGGAGTGGACTCCCTGTCACCCGCCGACTAGCGTCGGCGCTGCAGAAAGCCATCCGGCGCCACGGTCAGCTGCAGCTTGTCCTGGATTTCCGTGTCGATGACGAAGCGGTCATCCTCCGCCAGAAACCTGTGGACGGCGGTCTTGGGATTGTTGCCCGGACTCCAGGGCCGATCGCCGGACAATGCCGCAGGCAGGTCCTCCACCACCGTGTCGAACACCACCAGATAACTGCCCACGCTCACCAGGTCCGCGTAGCTGTGCAGCTCGGCCAGCACATGATCGTGGGTGTGGTTGGAGTCCAGCACCACCATGATGCGCCGGGCGCCGGCTGCCAGTGACCTGACGTTTTCCACCACGTCTTCTGCGATGGAGGACCCCTGGATCAGGGTGATGCGCCTGAACATCGGATGGGTTTCGATGGCCTCACGGTTGTGGGGCCGTATATCGATATCAATGCCCACCACCCTGCCATTGCCCCCCACCAGTTCCAGCAGGGAGGCGTACAGAATCAGCGAACCTCCGTGGGCGATTCCGGTCTCGATGATGAGATCCGGCTGCACCTTCCAGATGACTTCCTGCATGGCCACGATGTCCTGGGGATACTGGATCACCGGCCGCCCCATCCAGGTAAAGTTATAGGAGTACTTGTGGGCAATGCTCCGCTCGAACCACTGCCGTCCCGCGGCCTTGAAGGATTCATCCTCCGCCATGGCGCGAATGCCTTCCTGCCGCTCCTGTTTGAACTTGTCCGCTTCCGACGTCATCTCGTTTCCTTTCTCAGGGTTCAGTTGGGGTTGTAGTTGTCATCGTTGCAAAGTGCGGAGCCGTGGCATCCCGCTCGGATATCACCAGAGGCTGCAGCGGCCAGTCCACCGCCAGCAGCGGATCATCCCAGCGCAGGCAGCGGGCGGCCGATGGCTCGTAGGGCACATCGATCATGTAGAGCAGTTCGCTGTGATCCTGCAGGGTGATGAAACCATGGGCGCAGTAGGCGGGAATGTAGACCGCCCTGCCATTGTCCGCCGACAGTTCAACCGACAGCCAGCGGCCGCGGGTTGGCGAATCCTCCCGCAGATCCACCACCACATCGAACACAGCTCCCCGGGTACAGCGCACCAGTTTGACCTCGCCATGGGGAGCTGCCTGGTAGTGCATGCCGCGCAAGGTGCCACGTTTATGGTTATAGGAGACACTGTGCTGGGTGAATGCATGGACCAGCTGCCTGGCCTGGAACTGTGCGCTGTCGAAGCTGCGGGCGAAATGGCCCCGGGCATCCGCCTGCAGCTCCAGCTCCACCAGATACACGCCCGGCAGGGACAGTGCGGTGATGATCACGGCAACACCTGCACAGCGGGAACGGGCACCACGAAGCGGCAGCCCCACTCCCGCACAGGGGCCAATTGCTCGACAATCTCCTGCTGCAGATTCCAGGGCAGGATCAGCACGAAATCCGGCCGCGCCTCGTCAATCGCCTCGGGCCCCAGGATCGGGATGTGGGTGCCCGGCAGAAAGCGCCCCTGTTTGTGGGGACTTCTGTCCACGGTGAAGGCCAGCAGGTCCTCCCGCACCCCGCAGTAATTCAACAGGGTATTGCCCTTGGCGGGGGCGCCATAGCCCACCACCGTGCGGCCGGCTTCTTTCTGGTCGATGAGAAATCGCAGCAGTTCCCGTTTGCAACGATGCACCTGATCCGCAAAACCCAGGTAGGCCGGCAGGCTGTGCAGGCCGTCCGCCGCCTCGCTGTCCAGCACCCGCTGCACTGCGCTGCTGATGGGCTGGCGGCCGCGCCGGCAGGCATAGATGCGCAGCGAACCGCCGTGGGTGGCCAGTTCCTCCACGTCGAAAATATCCAGCTCGTGGCGGGCCAACACCTGGCGCACCGTGTACAGGGAGAAGTAGGAAAAATGCTCGTGGTAGATGGTGTCGAACTGGTTGGCCCTGATCAGTTGCAACAGGTGGGGGAACTCCAGGGTTATGACACCGGAGGGTGCCAGCACGATGGCCAGGCCCGCCACGAAATCATTCAGGTCCGGCACATGGGCCAGTACGTTGTTGCCCAGTACCAGATCCCCCCGGGTACCCTCGAGTGCCAGGGCGCGCGCCAGGGATACGCCGAAGAATTCACTGATGGTGTCGATGCCCTTGTCGCGGGCCACCTGGGCCACGTTGTCCGCCGGCTCGATGCCCAACGCCGGGATCCCCGCCTGCTGGAAATACTGCAGCAGATAGCCGTCGTTGCTGGCGATCTCGATGACCTGACAGTTGCCGTCCAATCCCAGCCGCGCGGTGATCATTTCCGTATAGGCACGGGCATGTTCCAGCCACGAGGCGGAATAGGAGGAAAAATACAGATAGTCCTGAAAAATGCGATCCGGCGCCTCGAACTGTTCCAGCTGCACCAGCAGGCATTCACTGCACACCCAGGTTTTCAGCGGATAGAACACCTCGGCCTGATCCAGGTCGGCGGCGGTCAGAAAACTGTTGCTGAGTGGAGACATGCCGAGGTCGACGAACACATGCTGCAGGGGGGTCTCACAGAAACGGCAGGGTTTGGCTGTCATGGCTGTTATGAATGCCCCGCCATGTACTGTGCGATCTGGCGCCGGGTCAGTTGCGCCGGATCATCCCCCGCCGCCCAGCCCCGATACCATGCCACGGTCAGTGCCAGGGCCTGGTCCAGGCCGGTACGGGGTTGCCAATTCAGCTGCAGGCGCGCCTGGCTGCTGTCCAGGCGCAGGGTGTGGGATTCCTTGAGGGGATTGCCGGCCGGGGCATGCCAGGCGGCACCTTCACCCCACAGGTTCACGACCCGGTCTGCCACGGTGGCCACCGCCGCCGCATCCGCCAGTTCGGGACCGAAATTCCAGGCCCGGCCGAACTGACGATCCTCACAGCACAACCGGGCCAGGCGCAGATAGCCGTGCAGGGGCTCCAGCACATGTTGCCAGGGCCGCACCGACGAGGGGCTGCGGATCAGCGCCGGCCGTCCTGCCGTGAACGCCCTCACCATGTCCGGCAACAGGCGGTCGGTGGCCCAGTCGCCGCCACCGATCACGTTGCCGGCCCTGGCCGTGGCGAGCACCGGAGAGTCCGGCTTATCAAAGAAGGCATGCCGGTAGGATGCCGTTACCAGCTCCGCGCAGGCTTTGCTGCTGGAATAGATGTCCTTGCCACCCAGGGCATCGTTCTCCCGATATCCCCACAGCCACTCCCGGTTCTCATAACACTTATCCGTGGTGACGATGACGATGGCGCGGATACCGGGCTGATTGCGGGCACATTCCAGCAGGCGGGCGGTGCCCATGATGTTGGTTTGCAGGGTCTCAAGGGGCTGGGTGTAGGACTCGCTGACGATGGCCTGGGCAGCCAGATGCAGGATGATTTCCGGATTCGACTCGCGCAGGGTTTGGCTGACCAGGTCGCCATCATTGATGTTGCCGATGCGGGACTCCATGCCATCGGCTACGGCTGCGTCGTCGAACAGCGCCGGCGTGGTGGCCGGCGCCAGGGCCAGGCCGGTCACCTCGGCGCCCAGTTGCTGCAGCAGCAGGGACAGCCAGCTTCCCTTGAAGCCGGTGTGGCCGGTGACGAGCACCCGCCGCTTGTGCCAGAACGATGGCATCATGACCAGACTTTCCAGCGCGCCTGGTTGTTGGCCCACATGTCCCGCAACAAACGCAGCTCATGGAGGGTGTCCACACACTGCCAGTAACCGTCATGCTGGTAGGCCATCAACTGGCCGTCCCGCGCCAGCCGCTCACAGGGCCCCCGCTCCCACACCGAATCGTCCCCGGTGATGTAGTCGAACACACCCGGCTCCAGCACGAAGAAGCCGCCATTGATCCATTCGTTGCCACCCTGGGGTTTTTCCGCGAAGGACTGCACCTGCTGGTCGTCCGCCAGCTTGAGGACACCGAAGCGCTGGGTGGGGCGTACCGCCGTGACAGTGGCCAGCCGCCCATGGCTGCGATGGAATTTCAGCAGGGCGTTGAAGTCCACGTCGGAGAGTCCGTCACCGTAGGTGAAGAAGAAGGTTTCGTTGACCCGCTTGCGAAGGCGACCCAGGCGTCCACCGGTCATGGTGTCCTTGCCGGTGTCCACCAGTTCCAGCTGCCACTGTTCCGCATAGTTGGCGATGGCACTGACCTTGCCGGTGGCCAGGTCGATGTGCAGGTCCGACTGCAGCTCGGGATACTGCAGGAAATACTGCTTGATCACCTCCCCCTTGTAGCCCAGGGCCACGATGAATTCGTGATGGCCGCTGTGGGCGAATGACTTCATCAGATGCCACAGCAGGGGACGGCCGCCGATTTCGATCATGGGCTTGGGGATGACGCTGGTTTCCTCGGACAGGCGGGTGCCGTAGCCGCCGGCAAGAATGATGGTCTTCATGAACGGCCCGCCCTGGCGGGCGCGCGCTGCCCCTCAGTCCGGCCTGGGGCCGGAATACTTCTCGTAGTACCGTTCATAAAGCTCCTGCTGGGTTCCGTAAAGATCGATCTCGCGGCCTTGGATGAAAGCCTGTTGTACCTGACTGGTGCGCATGTCCAGGGCATCCCCGATGGAAATGAACAGGGTCGCATCCTTGCCCGGCTCCAGGGTGCCCACCCGGTCCGCCACACCCAGAATCTCGGCGTTGTTGCGGGTCACCATGGACAGCGCGGTCTCCCGATCCAGCCCGTAGGCGGCAGCCGTGCCGGCAAAGAACGGCAGATTGCGTTCGTTGTGCAGATCCCCTTCGCCGCCACCGATGCCCACCTTGATGCCGGCCTCATGCAACAGGAACGGTGTCTTGAACGGCAGGTCCACATCCTGCCACTCCATGCCGGGCAGGGCATGGATGGCCTGGTAGATGACCGGCACCGCCTCCTCGCGCAGGAAGTCCACCACCTGGTAGGCATCGCGGCCACCCACCAGGACGATGTCCGCTATGCCGTAACCCCTGGCAAACCGCACGGCGCTGATGATCTGCTTGCCCTCGTCGGCGTGTATGTGCAAGGTCATGGCTCCATTGAGTAGCGGCTGCAGTGCCTGCAGGTTGAGGTTGAGCGGCGAACCGTCATAGGTGCTGGCATTCTGAAACAGCTCATGGAGAACCTGCAGCTGGGCCTCGTAGTCCTCATTGTCCACGGTTTCCATCTGCTCGGTCTCTTCATTGAAGCGGCGGCGGGTCAGCGTCGGCCAGTGCAGGTGCATGGCATCGTCGACCTTGAGCACGGCATCCTCCCAGTTCCAGCCGTCCAGCTTCACCACCGTGGAGCGGCCGGCCACCAGCCCGCCAAGCGGCGTCACCTGGGCGGTAAGGATGCCATTGAAGCGCTGGGTGGGGATGTATTCCGAATCCGTGTTGTAGGCAATGGCGGCCCGTACACTGGCATTGATGTCCCCCTCCTCCTCCGTGTCGTCGGTAGCGCGGATGTTGCTGACTTCCAGCAGTCCAAGCGAGGTGTTCGGCAGCACGAAACCGGGATACACATGCTGGCCCTGCAGGTCGATGACCCGATGGCCCGCCAGGCTGATGCCGTCCGTCGCACTGCCCACCGCCGTGATGATCCCCTGATCGAAGGTGATGACGCCGTCGCCGATGACCTCGCCGTTGCCGGTGTGAATGATGGCGCCCACGATGGCGATGGGCTCGCTCTGCTCGGCCGCGGGGACCGGCACGATGGCCCGGGCGGGGGTCACTGCTGCCAGTCCAAGCCATAACAGGGCCGCCGGCATCCAGCGGTTGGCGGGTTTACTGTTTTGAGTAATTCTCATCATGGCCCTACTCCCGGTTGCCGCCATTGGCGGCCTTGCTGATGGCGGCGATGATGCGCGCCCTTTCGGACGCGATGTGTTCGCGCCGGGCCTGGTCCGTGCGGCGGTCGTAATAGGGTATGCCGTCCACCCAGGTGGTTTCGGCGACTGCGTAAACAGACAGGGGGTGGTCGGACCACAACACCAGGTCGGCATCCTTGCCCGGCCGGATGCTGCCCATGCGCTCATCCAGATGCAGCAACTTCGCGGGATTCAGGGTCACCATCTTCAGCGCATCGATCTCGCTGACGTTGCCGTATTTCACGGCCTTCGCCGCCTCCTGATTCAGTCGACGGGACATTTCCGCATCATCGGAGTTGATGGCCACCACCACCCCGGCCTGCTGCATGAGGGCGGCGTTGTAGGGGATGGCATAACGCACCTCCCACTTGTAGCCCCACCAGTCGGAGAATGTGGAACCTCCGGCACCATGTGCCGCCATCTTGTCCGCCACCTTGTAGCCTTCCAGGATGTGGGTGAAGGTGTTGATATTGAAGTCGAAGGTGTCCGCCACATGCATGAGCATGTTGATCTCGGACTGCACATAGGAGTGGCTGGTGACATAGCGCTCGCCGTTGAGAATCTCCAGCATGGCCTCGTCCACCAGATCGCGCCTTGGCGGCGCTGTGTTGCGGCGCGCCGCATTGGACAGACCGTTGTACTCTTCCCAGCGCCGACCGTATTCCCGGGCCTGGCTGAAGGCGTCCATGAACACCTGCTCCACGCCCATGCGGGTCTGGGGATAGCGAATGGAAGCGGGATTGGTGCTGCGCTTGACGTTTTCGCCCAGGGCAAACTTGATGAATGGCGGCGCGTCCTCGATCAGCAATTCGTCCGCCGCCGCCCCCCAGCGCATCTTGATGATGGCGGACTGGCCGCCGATGGGATTGGCGGAACCGTGCAGCAACTGGGCAGCCACAACACCGCCGGCCAGGTTGCGGTAGATGTCGATGTCCTGGGCATCCACCACGTCCCGCATGCGCACCATGCTGGAGTTGGTGGCACCCTCATTGATGTTGAACAGGGCGATGTGGGAATGCTCATCGATGATGCCCGGTGTCAGGTGCTTGCCGGTGCCGTCGATTTCCATCGCATTGCGGACATTCAGGTCCGGCCCCACCTCGACGATCCTGCCGTCCCTGACCAGCACATCGACGGGCAGCACGCCCTGTTCCTCGTTGGTCCATACCATGGCGTTGCGAATCACCATGTCCTGTTGCTGTGGCGGCGTGTCCCAGCCATAGGCGCTGAACGGATAGGTCAGTGCCGACGGCAGCCGGGTGGGATCCTCATCCGCCACACCGTCCCCGCCGCCCTCTTCATCCTGCAGGGGCGCCAGGTAGCTCAGTTGCCATGCCACCCGCGCACCGCCGGCATCCAGGCCGTTGCCCTGCCATCCGGTGTCCGTGGGCCAGCCGTTCAGGCGCACCGGACCGGTGGCGGATGGCGCCGTGAAATTGAGGCTGATCAGATCATCGGACAGGTCCATGTTGACCCGCACCGTGTCGTCGCTGTCTTCCAGATCGAGCTCTGCCCGGGGCGCGGCATCGACAAAATCCAGGGACAGGGTATAGCGGGAATCGCCCACGGCCAGAGTGTATTGGCCGCGGCGGCTGTCGAAATCCCTGGCCAGCACATAGCGGCTGCCCCGCACCCAGTTCTCCAGCAATACCGCCTCGTCCTCCAGCAAGGGTGCCGAGGTGATCAGCAGGTTGGCCAGGGCGCCAGGTACCAGTTGTCCCACCTGATCCTCCACCCCCAGCATGCGCGCCGGCTGAAGGGTCAGGGCATCGATGGCGACAGTGGCCGGCAAACCCCGGCGCACTGCTTCCCGCAGGTTCTTCCAGAAATCCTTGCCGGCCCCTTCGCTGGTGACGGCAAAGCGCACACCCTGTTCATTGAGCAGGCGCAGATTGAACGGTGCCAGCTCCCAGTGTTTGAGATCGGCAAATGCCACCTTATCACTGTCCAGGGCATCCTCCACCTTGGGAGCGGCCGGATAATTGACCGGAACGATGAAGCCGGCGCCGGTGGCTGCCAGCCGGGACGCCTGCTGATAGCCGTCGGTGCCGAGTTTGATCAGGAATTGAAAGCCCAGTTCGTCACCGACCCGGTCCATGGTCAGCGCCAGCTGCCAGTTGTCCACATCGATGACCTGGGGCAGATCCCGGTTGCTGATCCAGGCCTCCAGGGCGGCATCGGTGAAGGGCCGGGGTGACTGGGCCGCGAACCAGTCGGCATCCAGGCTGGTTTGCCGCAACAGGGCGATGGCCCCCATGAGGGAGCTGGGCAGGGATTGGGCCGAGCTGCCACGATCGAGGGAGTAATGGGCGGCCACGTCCGGCACCAGAATCGCCTCGGCGGCACTCTCCTCGCCCAGCGTGACCAGGGCGGAGGTGCCGCGCGCGATGCCGTCGGGGCGCAGGCTCAACACGGTGGAGAAGCCCAACTGCCGCAGGGCTTCCCCAGCCTCCGTATCCGGCGCGAATTCCAGGCTGGCACGGTAGTAGGAACGGATGGCATCGTTGGCGTTGAGGGCTGGGCTGGTGGGCTCCAGGGTCTCGGCTCCGCCGGAACGGCGCGGTGCAGTCAGATCGGGGAGGCCGTAATCGGTATGGATATCCAGCAGGCCCGGATAGATATAGCGACCGCTCATATCGATGGTAAAAAAGTCATCCGGCACCTGCTCATCGGTGCTGATGCCCACCACCCGTCCTTCCCGCAGCAGCAGGGTTGCCTGTACGTAGCTGCCGTCAGGTTGATAAATGGACGCACCGGTGAGGGCGCGGGCATCCAGCCTCTGGTCCGCGATGCCGTTGGGGGTCAGGGTCTCCTGGGCAACTGCATAACTATTTACCAGACCTGCCACCCAAACCGTGCAGGCGATTTTTCGCAGCAGTGTGTTCATATCATTGTCCCGCAAGCTCTAGAACGATATCCCAGTTGAAGCGCACGAAGCGGTGCAGTTCGCTGATCAGGATGCGCTCCTGATCGCTGTGGGCCCCGAATCCCAGGGGGCCGTCCTCGATATCCGTGGCCGGGCCGATGCCATAACACTGCACGCCCATGGCCCGCAGATAGGCCATGTCGGTGGCGCCGGTGCTCATGGTGGGCAGGGTGATGACCCCGTAATGCCGGTTGACGGCGTTCTCGATGGCGGAAAACGCCGCGGTGTTGAGGCGGCTTTCGCCCCGGGGACGTGTGTTACGCGCACCCAGTTCGACGGTGACAGCCGGATCGTTGACCACTGCCCGCACCTGCTCCAGAAAAGCCGTCACATCCTCATCCGGCAGGGCGCGGAAATCCACCGAGGCGGTGGCTTCGGAGGGAATCACGTTGATGCGGTAGCCGGCATCGAAAATATTCGGCGACAGGGACGACGTCACCAGGGAGGCCTTGCCGGGCTCATTGGCCCGGAAGTACTCAACCGCCTCGGCGGCCCGGCCCTGGTCCAGCACCGCCAGATAACGCTCGGCCGCATCCGGGGGTGATACGGTGGCAAGCCGCTCGAAATAGGCGGCGGTGGTTTCATTGAGGCGGATCGGCGAACGCCAGTCGGCGATGGCGGCGATGGCTTTGGCCAGGCGCACCACCGCATTGCTCTGCAGGGGAACGGAACCGTGACCGGCCACCCCGGAGGCCACCAGGTCGATGCGGAAGGGAATCTTCTCCAGGGTCTGCACCGAGGCGGATTGCACCTCCCGGTTGACCCGGGTCACGCTGCCACCCTCGGCCAGACAGAACTCCGCCTCGATCTTGTCCCGGTGATTGTTCACCATGAACTCGATGCCGTACTGGGTCGCGCCCTCCTCGCCGGACTCCGCCAGGAAAATCACATCCCGCTTGAGGGGCACATTGAGCCGCTTCAATTGCAGCATGACCATCAGCGCGGCCGTCAGATTGTCCTTGTCGTCCACGGCGCCGCGACCGTAGACATAACCACCGTCCACCGTGGCGCTGAAGGGCGGGAACGTCCACTTGGCCGGGTCCACATTGACCGTATCGGTGTGGGCCATGATCAGCAGGGGTTCCTCCGCGCCATTGCCGGTCAGGCGGGCCACCACATTGGGCCGCTCCGGATTGTTGGCCAGCACCTCCACCGGGATGCCGGCGGCCTCCAGCACATCCCGCAGGTACTCGGCGGCCGGTAATTCACGACCCGGGGGGTCACTGGTATCGAACTGCAGCAGGGTGCGGAAGTGCTCCAGGGTCTCGGTCTGCACAGCGGCCCAGTCCGGCTGCTGTTGCGCGTGGCTGAGGGCCGGCATGACCAGGGCCAGGGACATACACAGGAAGGTAAGAAGGGTAGGACGGATGCGATGAAGAGCCAGCATAAGATGTGTCCACGAAAAAAATGCGAGCAGGTAACCCGGCCTGAACCCGGATACAGGTGATCCGGGTCCGGGCCGGCTCAGAATTGTTCCGCTGCGGAGCCCAGGCTGGCATACACGGAGGTGCTGCCATCCCTGTTCAACAGCAGGACGTCGTAGGGCGTAAACCGCTCGCCCACTTCCATGCCAGGACTGCCCAGGGGCATGCCCGGTACCAGCAGGCCGGCACTGTTGGGCGGCGGCGCCGCCAGAAACTGCTGCACGAAGCGTGCCGGCACATGGCCTTCGAAGCGATAACCCTCCGCGGTCACCGCGGTATGGCAGGACTGCAGCTGCGGGGGTATGCCCAGCTCCTGTTTGACCCGGTTGAGGTCGTCAGGATGGTGAACGGTGCTGGCGAAGCCAGCGGCGGCCATGTGCTCGATCCACAGGCCACAGCATCCGCAGGTGGGATCCTTGTAGACATCCAGCGGGATCGGGCTGGCCTGGGCAGTGGCTGCCCGATGACCGACGAAACTGAGGGACACCAGCCCCAATAACAGACCATTGCAACGGCGGCGGGACAGCAAACGGTTTTTCATGGCAATTTCCTCCAATCTGCGCCCCCGTACTCTAGCGTTTTACCCGAGCCAAAGGAACCCGAATAACACCCAACGGCTGCGGGGTACTGCCTGGCCGCAGTGGGAAAGCCGATGAGGTTCTGCTAGTGTAGGCAGCCCTCGGATGGTCACTGTCAGGAGCCACTTTGCGCATAGGTATTTTGTCACGCAGCAAGAACATTTACTCCACCAAACGGCTGGTGGAGGCCGCCCGCGACCGTGGCCACAAGGTGGAGGTGGTGGACGTCCTCAAATGCTACATGAACATCACGGCCAACAAGCCCACGGTCTACTACAAATCCGGCGAGCTCAAGCTGAAGCTGGAATTCGACGCGGTGATCCCGCGCATCGGGGCCTCGGTGACCACCTACGGCACCGCGGTGCTGCGCCAGTTCGAGGTGGGCGGCATTTATTCCCTGAACGAATCCGTGGCCATCGCCCGCTCCCGGGACAAGTTGCGGGCCCATCAGCTGCTGGCCCGCAAGGGTGTGGGCATGCCCATCACCAGCTATGCCCATGGCGCCGACGCCACCGATGACCTGATCGGGTTCGTGGGCGGCCCGCCCCTGATCGTCAAGGTCATCCAGAGCACCCACGGCAGCGGCGTGGTGTTGGCGGAAACCTACAAGGCCGCCGAAAGCGTGATCAACGCCTTCCGCGGCCTGCATGCCGAATTCCTGGTGCAGGAGTTCATCAAGGAGGCCGGTGGGGCCGACATCCGCTGCTTCGTCATCGGAGACAAGGTGATTGCCGCCATGAAGCGGCAGGCCAAGGAAGGGGAATTCCGTTCCAATCTGCACAAGGGCGGCGTGGCCACGGTGGTAAAACTGACGCCGGCCGAACGGGCCCTGGCGGTACGTGCCGCGGGGGTCATCGGTCTCGACGTGGCCGGAGTGGACATCATCCGTTCCGCCCACGGGCCCCTGGTATTGGAAGTCAATTCATCTCCCGGACTGGAGGGCATCGAGAAGGCCACTGGCAAGGATGTGGCTGGAGCCATCATTCAGTATGTGGAAAAGGACTCCGAGAAAGGCATCAACCGGATGAAGGGCAAGGGCTGAAGCCACCGCTCCGGATCATGCTTCCCGGCTTTTCTCCGCCAGCCGCCCCGCATTGGCCTCCCAGTTGCGGCCATCGAATGCCTCGATGATGATTTTTTCAGGCTGGGGGTCCAGGCAGCGCACGTTGACGTCCACGCCGTCGGGATTGGAGCGGGGAATGTAGAAAGGCTTTATGCCGCACACCTTGCAGAAGGTGTGCCTGGCCACTCCGGTGTTCCATGTATAGGTTGTGAGGCTTTCCTGGCCCTGCAGCAGGCGGAAGCGGGATTTCGGCACGATCAGATGGATGAATCCCGTGCGATAACAAATGCTGCAGTTGCAGTCCTCGCAGTGCAGCTCGGCGGGAGCCTCCACCTCGAAACGCACGGCACCGCAATGACAACTGCCCCGGTAGATCATGCCGGCTCCGATGTGAAGCGGGCCGCCAGGGCAAGCAGCCGGTCACCGGTGAGCCGCTCCACGGTCCATTCATCCATGGCCCGGGAGCCCAGAGCTCGGTAGAAGTCGATGGCCGGGGTGTTCCAGTCCAGCACCGACCATTCCAGCCGGCCACAGCCACGTTCCACCGCCAGGGCCGCCAGCCAGGTTAGCAGGGTCTTGCCGATGCCCAACCCCCGTCGCTCCGGATTCACGAACAGGTCCTCGAGATAGATTCCGGGCTTGCCCAGAAACGTGGAGTAGTTGTGGAAGAACAGGGCAAAGCCCACCGCCTCACCTTGCCAGCGGGCCAGCACCACTTCGGCCACCGGCCGTGGGCCGAACAAATGCCGGCGCAGATCGTCCGGCGTGGCGACAACCTCATGGCTGAGCTTTTCATACTCGGCCAGCTGGCAGATGAAGCCATGGATGGTCTCCACGTCCGCCTCAGTGGCCATGCGTAGAGTCAAGGCCGGGATTGAAGTGAATATGGTATCCGCTGCCTTCACTGCATCAGGTCCAGCAGTTCGCGGGTTTTTTCCCGCATGAGATCGGTATCGCCGCGGGACTCCACGTTGAGCCGCACCACCGGTTCGGTGTTGGACATGCGCAGATTGAAACGCCAGTCATCGAAACTCATGCTCAGACCGTCGGTGCGATCGATGGTGCTGGCCAGCGCCGTGAAGCGGGCCTCCACTTTCTTCAAGAGCGCCGCCGGATCGGCGATCTCCTTGTTGATCTCGCCGCTGGCGGGAAACGCGGCCATGCGCTCATCCACCAGCTGGGACAAGGTCTTGCCGGACTTGCTCATCAGCTCGACGACCAGCAGCCAGGGGATCATGCCGCTGTCGCAGTAGGAGAAATCCCGGAAGTAATGATGGGCGCTCATCTCGCCCCCATAGATGGCGTCCTCCGCCCGCATGCGCTCCTTGATGAAGGCATGGCCGGTCTTGCTCTGGATCGCCACACCGCCATTTTCCGCGGCGATCTGGATGGTGTTCCAGGTCAGGCGCGGGTCGTGAATCACCTTCGAGCCCGGCTGGTGCTGCAGGAACGCCTGGGCCAGGAGTCCCACGATGTAATAGCCCTCGATGAAGCGGGCGTTCTCGTCAAAGAAGAAGCACCGGTCGAAATCGCCATCCCAGGCAATGCCGATGTCGGCCTTGTTGGCCAGGATGGCATCGATGGTGGGCTGGCGGTTCTCCTCAAGCAGGGGATTGGGCACGCCATGGGGAAAGTTGCCGTCGGGCTGATGATGAATCTTGATGAAGGACACCGGCAGCTTGCGTTCCAGCCGGTCGATGACGATGCCGGCGCCGCCGTTGCCGGCATTGCAGACGATCTTCAGGGGCTTCAGTGACTGCACGTCGACATAGGTCAGCAGGTGTTCGATGTAGGCCGGCCGGGTATCCATTGTGGTGATATCACCCTTGCGGTCCGCGGCGGCGAAGGCATTGGCCTCGGCGATGGCCTGGATGTCCTTCAGGCCGGTGTCTCCGCTGATGGGGATGGATTCCTCCCGCACCAGCTTCATGCCGTTGTAGTCCTTGGGATTGTGGCTGGCGGTGACGGCGATGCCGCCATCCGCCTTCAGGTGAGCGGTGGCGAAATACACCTCCTCGGTGCCGCACATGCCGATATTGATGACATCCACGCCGGAATCCACCAGACCGTTGGTGAGGGCCTTGCAGATGGCTTCGCTGGTGAGGCGGATGTCGAATCCCACCACGACCTTGCGCGGCTTGAGCCAGGTGGCATAGGCGCGCCCGATACGGTAGGCGATATCCTCGTTGAGCTGATCAGGAATGCGACCGCGGATGTCGTAAGCCTTGAAACAGGTGATGGCGTTAGTCATAACAGTCCTTGTGGGAATATCAACGGGTCATTTGGCCAGATAAATATGTTGGTAGTTGTAATTGGTGGCTTCCACGAAGCCGTCCACGCTGCCGCAGTCGAAACGCCGGCCCTTGAACTGGTAAGCGATCACCCGGCCAACCTGGGCCTGACGCATGAGCGCGTCGGTGATCTGCATTTCACCGTTCTTGCCCGGGGGCGTGGTGCGGATCAGCTCGAAGATGTCCGGGGTCAGTATGTAGCGCCCGATGATGGCCAGGTTGCTGGGCGCCTTGTCGGGGTCCGGTTTTTCCACCATGTTGCGCACCCGATAAATGCGCTCCGCCTCCAGGTCGCCGGCGATCACGCCGTACTTGCGCGTATCTTCCCTCGGCACTTCCTGCACCGCAACGATACTGCACTGGTAGAGCTCGAACAACCGCACCATCTGGGTCAAAACGCCATCACCCTCGGCGACGCAGTAGTCGTCCGCCAGGATCACCGCAAAGGGTTCATTGCCGATCAGGGTTTCGCCGGTGAGGATGGCATGGCCCAGGCCCTTCATCTCTATCTGGCGGGTATAGGAGAAGGTGCAGCGGTTCATGATCTCCCGAATGCCCGCCAGGTACTCCTCCTTGCCGGTGCCGCGGATCTGGTGCTCCAGTTCATAGCTGATGTCAAAGTGGTCCTCGAGGGCCCGCTTGCCGCGACCGGTGACGATGGCCATGCCGGTGATACCGGCAGCCATGGCCTCCTCGACTCCGTACTGGATCAGCGGCTTATTGACCAGCGGCAGCATCTCCTTGGGCATGGCCTTGGTGACCGGCAGAAAGCGGGTACCGTAACCGGCGGCGGGAAACAGACATTTCTTCACTCGTGACATCGTTTGCCTCTATTGATTGCTGATCGTGATTGCTGATCGGTTATTTTTCATGGCGGCTGATCTTCGGCTAAAGGCAAGGGTCTGTGACGACCGTAGATGTCTTCGAGACGCACGATATCGTCCTCGCCCAGATAACTGCCCACCTGGACTTCGATGAGTTCACAGGGTTCTTCGCCGCGATTCTCCAGGCGGTGCTTGCAGCCCTGGGGAATGAAGGTGGATTCGTTGGGGTCCACGGTGAATACCTCTTCATCACGGGTCACGGTGGCCTGACCGCGGATCACCACCCAGTGTTCGGAACGGTGATGATGCAGTTGCAGCGACAGGGTACCGCCTGGCTTCACCACGATGTGCTTGACCTTGAAGCCCTCCGCATCCACCAGCCGCTCATAGGAGCCCCAGGGCCGGTACACCAGATCATGCAGGCTGTGTTCCTCGCGGTTCTGTGCCTTGAGCAGATCGACGATCTGCTTGACGTTCTGCACCTTGTCGCGGGCCGCCACCAGCACCGCATCCGAGGTTTCCACGATCACCGTATCCCGCAGGCCCACGGCGGTCACCAGCCGGGACCCAGCCTGCACATAACTGTCATGCACATCGGTGAGCAGTACATCGCCATTGACCACGTTGTTGTTGTCGTCCTTCTCACCCATGTCACTGAAGGCGCTCCAGGCACCCAGGTCATTCCAGTCGGCATCCAATGGCAGCACCGCGGCGTGACTGGTTTTTTCCATGACCGCATAGTCGATGGAGTCGGCGGGACACAGCTCGAACACATCGGCGGGCACCCGCAGGAAATCCCCGTCCGCCGTCATGCCGCCATGGGTGCGCCGGCACTGCTGCAGCATGTCCGGGGCATGCCGGCCCAGCTCCTCCAGGTAGCAAGCGGCGGAAAACATGAACATGCCGCTGTTCCACAGGTAGTCGCCACTGGCCAGGTAACCACGGGCGGTTTCCAGATCGGGCTTCTCGACAAATTCCGCCACCCGTCTGGCCACGCCGCCGGCCAGGGAATCTCCGATGCGGATATAGCCGTAACCGGTTTGTGGACTACCTGGCACGATCCCGAAGGTCACCAGATTGCCGTCCCGTGCCAGGCGCTGGCCTTCTGTGATGGCGGCCCGCAGGGCGGCCGGCTGCTGGATGAGGTGATCCGAAGGCAATACCAGCAGGATGGCATCGGGATCGGCCTGCGCCACGCACAGGGCGGCAAGCGCCACAGCCGGCGCCGTATTGCGGCCGAACGGTTCCAGAATGATGGTGTGTTTCTCATTGTCCATCTGACGCAGTTGCTCGGCTGCCAGAAAGCGGTGATCTTCGTTGCACACCACCAGCGGCGCACCCAGATCGGGCAACCCCGCCAGCCGCGCGAGGGTGTTCTGAAACAGCGAGCCCTGCTGCTGGGGAAACTGGATGAACTGTTTGGGCAACAGTGCGCGGGATACCGGCCACAGGCGCGAGCCTATGCCACCGGCCAGGATTACCGGAACAAGCATTTGATTTCCTTTAGTTCCATGATCGCCGTCGGATTCCCGTCAGGTAACTGTGCAGCCGGCCGTGCCGGGCAGTGCCCGGCACCGTCAGAGCCGCCAAGAATAACCGATAACGGGTCAATCCGAAGGTCGGATCGGCAAAATAATATCGATTATTTCATGGTGTTTCGCTAATATCGCAGCCTTTGCGCAACAGGGCCCCAACGGGCTCCTGTCGCGGACGATGCAAGACATCCCTGATCAGAGTGACGGCAAGGCCCAGTGACAGCCCAGTGACAGAGAGAAATCCGTTTTTCACACCCAAGAGCTCCTACGCCAAACACGAACTGGTGGAGTGCGGTTACGGCAAATTGTTCGGCCCCGGCAACGCACGCCTGCCGGTGGACAATATGCTCATGGTTGACCGTATTGTGGAGATTAATGATCATGGCGGAGAGTATGGCAAAGGCCAGATCATCGCCGAGCTGGACATCCATCCCGAGCTGTGGTTTTTCGCCTGCCATTTCCCGGAAGACCCCGTAATGCCCGGATGCCTCGGCCTGGATGCCATGTGGCAACTGGTGGGATTCTTTCTCGGCTGGCGCGGCAATCTCGGCAAGGGCCGTGCCCTGGGGGCCGGTGAAGTGAAATTCAGTGGTGAGATACTGCCTACGGCAAAAAAAGTTGTGTATGAGATCGCCATGAGCCGGGTGATAGAACGCAAGCTGGTCATGGGCATCGCCGACGGAACCGTGTCGGTGGACGGCAAGCTCATCTACACCACCCGCGGCCTCAAGGTTGGCCTGTTCAGACCCGGGCACGCATTCGAACAATAAGCCAGGGTCGCTGATCGTTAGCAGAGGACATCTATGAGACGTGTTGTGGTTACCGGTATGGGCATCATTTCCTGCCTGGGACATGATAAGGACGCCGTACTGGCTTCCCTGCGGGAGGGCCGCAGTGGCATCACCTTCAATGAGGAATACCGGGATGTCGGCATGCGTTCCCACGTGGCCGGCCGGGTCGAAATCGATTTCACGCCGCTGATCGACCGCAAGCTGCTGCGCTTCATGGGCGACGCGGCGGCCCTCGGTTATCTTTCCATGGAGCAGGCCATCAAGGATGCCGGTCTGGCCGACGACCAGGTGTCCAACGTACGTACCGGCATCATCATGGGTGCCGGTGGTTCCTCCACAGAGGATCAGGTGGAATCCGTGGACATACTGCGCAGCCGTGGCCTGCGCAAGGTCGGTCCCTACCGGGTGACCCGCGCCATGGGTTCCACGGTATCAGCCTGTCTCGCCACCTCGTTTCGCATCAAGGGAGTGAATTATTCGATCTCCTCCGCCTGCGCCACCAGCGCCCATTGCATCGGCAACGCCATGGAGCTGATCCAGCTGGGCAAGCAGGATGTCGTGTTTGCCGGCGGCGGCGAAGCGGAGCACTGGACACTCTCCCATATGTTCGATGCTATGGGTGCCCTGTCCACCGCTTACAATGACACGCCGGAGCGGGCCTCCCGTGCCTACGATGCCGACCGCGATGGCTTTGTGATCGCCGGTGGCGGCGGTGTGCTGGTGATCGAAGCCCTGGATCACGCCCTGCAAAGAGGCGCCAAAATATACGCCGAGCTGACCGGCTACGGTGCCACCTCCGATGGCTACGACATGGTGGCCCCCTCGGGTGAGGGCGGCCAACGTGCCATGCAGATGGCAATGTCCACCGCCCGCCGACCGGTGGACTACATCAATGCCCATGGCACCAGCACTCCGGCGGGCGATGTGGCGGAACTGAAGGCCATCAGGGCGGTGTTCGGCGAACGGGTCCCCGCAATCAATTCCACCAAGTCCCTCAGCGGTCATTCACTGGGCGCCGCCGGGGTGCAGGAGGCCATCTACAGCCTGCTGATGATGGAAAACGACTTCATCTGCGCCTCCGCCAATATCGAGCGCCTGGATCCCGAGGCGGAGGGCATGCCCATCGTCCTGACCCGCCGGGATGACGTAAAACTGGATTGCATCATGTCCAACAGCTTTGGATTCGGCGGCACGAACGCCTGCCTGGTGTTCGAACGCTACGGAGAATGATGACGGATCGGCGCTGGCCCAAACCCCTCATGCTGCTGCTGGCCACCCTGGCCGGCCTGCTGCTGTCGAGTGTCAGCCCGGCACAACTCGCACCCCGTGACGGGGCCTCTCTCCTCGGCAATCGGGAACAGCCGCTGCCACCGGACCAGGCCTTTCCCTATTTCGTCGCCCTGGAAGGGCCAGGACTGGTCACGGTCACCTGGCAGCCGGCGCCGGAGCATTACCTGTACCGCCACCAGTTTCATTTCACCCTGCTGCCCAGGGACGGTGCCACCGTGGCTCTGGAGGCCAGCCTGCCCGACGGTCTGCACAAGACAGACCAGTTCTTCGGTGACATCGAAGCCTATTACGATCCGGTCAAGGCCAGCCTGAGCCTCGACCCGGCGGCCATGGTCGGAGCCCGTCTGGAAATCCAGTTTCAGGGTTGCGCCGACTGGGGATTCTGCTATCCGCCCCGCAAGGTGACCGTTCCCCTGCAGCCCTGAGCGGGGACTGGCTGGGCCCGCTCGATGAAATCAGGTGAAGTGCGGCCGATTATCTGAGAAAATGCCGCGAAAATTAGCGAACTACCTGACAAGACCAACAATGACAAGCATTCTTGCGCTACACGGCCCCAACCTCAATCTGCTGGGGGAACGGGAACCCCATATCTACGGTCCCGACCGCCTGGACGACATCAACCAACGCATGGCCGCCCTGTGCGCGGCGGCAGGGCATCAATTCCAGGCCCTGCAGAGCAATGCGGAGCACGTCCTCATCGAGCGCCTGCACCAGGCGCGCAAGGACGGCACCGGCTTCATGATCATCAATCTCGGCGGCTTCACCCACACCAGCATCGCCCTGCGGGATGCGGTGCTGGCAGCTGAGATCCCCTTCATCGAAGTGCACCTGTCCAACCTGTTCCGCCGCGAGCCCTTCCGCCACGCCTCCTATTTCTCGGATATCGCGGTGGGCTGCATCGTGGGGCTGGGTGCCCAGGGTTATGAACTGGCCTTACAGGCCGCCTTCAAACAACTGGCCGGCAAGCCGGCCAACTAGCAGGAGGATTGGCCGTCCCCTCACGGCGGCTCACCGACACCATGGATATCAGAAAAGTCAAAAAGCTCATTGAACTCATCGAAGCCTCCGACGTCTCCGAAATCGAGATCAAGGAAGGCGAGGAATCCGTGCGCATCAGCCGCAACACCTCCGCCGCACCGAATGTCAGCTACCACATGATGCCGCCGGCCATGTCAGCACCCCCCGCCGCCAGCCAGATGTCCACTGCGGCGCCGGCTGCCGCACCGGAAGCGGCGGCCCCCAGCGGCAAGATGATCCGCTCCCCCATGGTGGGAACCTTCTACCGTTCACCGTCGCCCGGCTCCCCCGTCTTCGTGGAAGTGGGCCAGCAGGTCAAGGTGGGTGACGTGGTGTGTATCGTGGAAGCCATGAAGATGATGAACCAGATCGAAGCGGATCATGCCGGCACCGTGGAGGCGATTCTGGTGAATGACGGCGAACCCGTGGAATTCGATCAGCCACTGATCACCATCGTTTAACCAGCAGCCCAGGATTCCCTCGATGCTTGATAAAGTCTTAATCGCCAATCGGGGCGAAATCGCCCTTCGGGTTTTGCGCGCCTGCAAAGAGCTGGGCATCAAGACCGTGGCGGTCCATTCCAGCGCCGACCGTGACCTCATGCACGTGCGGCTGGCGGACGAGTCCGTGTGTATCGGGCCAGCCAAGTCCAGCGACAGTTACCTGAACATTCCCGCCATCATCGCCGCCATGGAAGTCACCGACTCGGTGGCGGTCCATCCCGGCTATGGCTTTCTGGCCGAAAACGCGGACTTTGCCGAGCAGGTGGAGAACAGCGGCTTCATCTTCATCGGTCCGCGGCCGGAAACCATCCGCCTGATGGGGGACAAGGTGTCCGCCATCGAGGTGATGCGGGCCGCCGGAGTACCCACGGTGCCCGGTTCCAACGGCCCCCTGGACGACAATCCGGAGCGTACCCTGCAGCTGGCCAGGGACATCGGTTATCCGGTCATCATCAAGGCCGCCGCCGGTGGCGGTGGCCGGGGCATGCGGGTGGTGCACAGCGAGGCCGCCCTGCTGAAAGCCATCTATGTCACCCAGTCGGAGGCCAAGTCCTTCTTCGGCAGCGGCACGGTGTACCTGGAAAAATTTCTCGAGAACCCCCGTCACGTGGAGATCCAGGTCATCGGCGACGGCAAGGGCAATGCCATTCACCTCGGTGACCGCGACTGCTCCCTGCAGCGCCGCCATCAAAAAGTACTGGAAGAGGCACCTGCCCCCGGCATACCGGAAAAGGTCCGCCAGGAAGTGCTCGCCACCTGCGTGCAAGCCTGTCGCGACATGCAGTACCGCGGAGCCGGCACCCTGGAATTCCTCTACCAGGACGAGCAGTTCTATTTCATCGAGATGAACACCCGGGTGCAGGTGGAGCATCCGGTCACGGAGATGGTCACCGGGATCGACATCGTCAAGGAACAGCTGCGGGTCGCCAGCGGCCTGCCCCTGTCGGTGCGGCAGGAAGACATCCGCATCAAGGGCCATGCCTTCGAGTGTCGCATCAATGCGGAAGACCCGGCCACCTTCATGCCCTGCCCCGGCAAAGTCACCCTGTTTCACGCCCCGGGCGGCAATGGCATCCGGGTGGATTCCCATCTCTACAGTGGTTATTCCATTCCCCCCCATTATGATTCCCTGATCGCCAAACTGATCAGCTATGGTGACGACCGGGACCATGCCCTTATCCGCATGCTGAATGCCCTGGATGAGATCCTGGTGGACGGCATCCGCACCAACATTCCCCTGCATCGGGACCTGGTGCGGGACGCCCAATTCAAGAAAGGCGGCGTTAACATTCATTATCTGGAACACAAGCTGTCCTCCTGATGCCCTGGCAGCAACTGCAACTCAGGCTGCGCGGCGAAGACGCCGAAAGCCTGGAACAATTGCTGCTGGATCAGGGCGCCTCGGCGGTCACTCTGCTGGACGCCGAGGACCAGCCCATTTTCCAGACCGAACCCGGTGCCCAACCCCTGTGGGATGAAACCATCGTCAGCGCGCTGTTCTCCATGACTGCGCCATTGGACGATATCATCCGCCAGGTGTTGAACCAGGTCCCCGCCGGCATGGTCAGCCACTATCATGTGGAACGCCTGGAGGACCAGGACTGGCGCACGGCCTGGATGGCGGACTTTCACCCCATGCAGTTCGGTGACCGCCTGTGGATATGCCCCAGCTGGCTCAGCCCGCCCGACCCCCAGGCAGTCAATATCCTGCTGGACCCCGGCCTGGCCTTCGGTACCGGAACCCATCCCACCACGGCCCTGTGCCTGTCCTGGCTGGACCGGACCAATGTCACCGACATGCTGGTGGTGGACTATGGTTGTGGTTCCGGGGTGTTGGGTATCGGGGCGGCCCTGTTGGGCGCGGCCCGGGTGGTGGCCGTGGACAACGACCCCCAGGCCGTCACCGCCACCGCCACCAACCGGGACCACAACCGCATCGACCCGCAACGGCTGAGCTGCCATCTGCCGGACGACATGCCTGACCTGCAGGCCGATGCCCTGTTGGCCAATATCCTGGCCCAACCGCTCCATGACCTGGCAACCCGCTTTGCCGACCTGCTGAAGCCCGGTGCCCATGTCGTGCTGTCGGGGCTCATCGAGAACCAGGTGGACGATCTGCTGGACACCTATGCAAGGGACTTCCACATGGACCCGCCGGTCATCCAGGATGGCTGGGTCCGCCTGAGCGGACGTCGCAAACCGACCCGCTGAGCCATCACTTCCTTGATCCGACATTGAATTTCAAAGCACATCGGTCAGCATTAGTCGCTGTCGGCAATTGACCTGGCGACACGCCGTGAATACGTCCATGTAGGCTCGGGCGCAGCATCCATGCTGCGCACGGTCGCCCGGCCAATCGCCCACAGCGACCTTCCAATGCCGTGCAGGATTCCAATCGGCTTCTATTGAACCGCTGGAGTCGACCCTGCCGTTGGGGCCGGCAGTGAGTGTCGAGCCAGCGGGGGGCGCAGGGGGTGGCGGCAATAAAAGACCAGCGCCGAGCGCAGAAAAAAGACCGCTTTCCAGGGCTTTTTTCGTAGTGAGGGCACCCGGGACGGGCGCGGTCTGCCGCAACCCCCTGTGCCGCCCGCTGAGCCATACACCGCTCTCATCCCTTCCAGCCCGCTGAGCCATACACCGCTCTCATCCCTCCCAGCCAGCTGAGCCATACACCGGTCTCATCCCACCCAGCCCAACCCAGCCACGATGCCTCGAAAAAGCCGTCAGCAACCGACGCCGTGTACAATACCCGCAATGGCCCTCCACGTAACCCAATGCCCCAGCTGTGATTCCACCTTCAATGCCAGCGCCCACCTGCTGCGCGCTGCCCAGGGGCTGGTGCGCTGTGGTGCCTGTCTGTCGGTGTTCGATGCCAGCGACAACGTCATTCCCCCCGACCCAATGCGGGATGGCGATGCCGCCAGCGACCCGGCGGCGGACTCCGTGTTCATTTCCCGGCCCGACGAGTTTTTCGATGCGCTGCGTTTCGTGCGCAGCGCCGGCGGGCTGATACTGTCCACGGCACCTCCGTCCCCAACTGCACAGGCAGCAAAGACAGAACTGCCAGCACCACCGCCCGCGGAAGCGGACTTTCCGCTGTGGCAGGGCGGCACCGTGGAACCGGAACCGGTATCGGCCGACGCCTTCATGGCTGCCGTGAGTGAGGCACTGCCCGATCCGGAACCCGAGCCTGTTCCTGAACACATGAGTCCGGTCGAAGCGCCTGAAACGCCGGCGGGCCAGGTCGCCGAACCTGTCATTGCCGCGGACCCTGCCATCGAGACGCCCATTGCCGGACAACAGCAGGGCGAGAGCAAAGCCGCATTGCGGGCCCGTTTGCGGGCCACCCGTCTGGACGACGAAGAAGGGGACAGCCTCGACGCCCTCACACCCGATGCGCTGACTGCCCTGGGCCAGGTTCCCGATGCCCTGGAACTGGAACCGTTGCCCACACCCTCCCGGCTGGTTTACCGGATGGGCATGGGGAGTCTCTGTCTCCTGTTGTCAGCCACCCTGGTGCTGCAGTTTTTCTGGCAACGCAGGGAACTGCTGTCTCTGCACCCGGATCTGCGACCGGGCTATGTGGCGGCCTGCCAATGGCTGGGCTGCACCCTGCCACCGCTGGAGGCCATCGATGCCATCGCCATCGAGAATCTGGTAGTGCGCAGTCACCCGGAGCAGGCCAATGCCCTGCTGGTGAGTGCCGTGCTGCGCAACGACGCCCCCTTTCAACAGCCCTTTCCCGTGACCCGCCTGCGTTTCAGCGACACCAATCTGCAAAGCGTGGCCAGCCGGGATTTCCAGCCCGGGGAGTACCTGCCCCCCAGTCTGCGGGCCATCGCCAACATGCCCATCAACACACCGGTGCAGATCAGTCTCGAACTGATGGATCCAGGTGAGGATGCGATCAACTACGAAGTGCAACTGATTTCACGTTATCCGTGACGGAACGGCAAATTTTCCCGAATGTGGGGTTTATCCCATCCGCGGGCATCGCTATCATCTAGCCCTTGCCTGAACCCTGACACCCGGACCCTCGTTCCATGCTCCGCATTGGCGGTCATTACATTGCAAACCAGCTGCTGCTGGCACCCATGGCGGGAGTCAGCGACAAGCCATTCAGGGAAATCTGCGCCGCCCAGGGTGCCGGCCTCACGGTGGCGGAAATGATCACGGCCAATCCGGAACGCTGGCAGACGGACAAGAACAGCCGTCGCATGGTGAAGCCCGACATCCCCGGCCCGCAGGTGGTGCAGATCGTCGGATCGGACCCCGCCATGCTGGCCGATGCGGCGCGTCTGAATGTGGAACTGGGAGCCGACATCATCGACATCAACATGGGCTGTCCGGCCAAGAAAGTCCTGAAGAAGGCCGCCGGCTCGGCGCTGCTCAAGGACATCGATCTGGTGGACCGCATACTGCAGGCGGTGGTGCAGGCGGTGCCGGTCCCGGTGACCCTCAAGATCCGCACAGGCTGGTGCCCGGCCTCCCGCAACGGGGTGGAGGTGGCCCGCCTTGCGGAGCAACGGGGGGTGGCCATGCTGACCGTACATGGCCGGACCCGCCAGTGCCGCTTTCTCGGGGAGGCCGAGTACGACACCATCGCCGCCATCAAGCAGGCGGTGACCATTCCGGTGATTGCAAACGGCGATATCACCAGCCCCGCGAAGGCGCGACAGGTGCTGGCTCACACGGGCGCCGATGGCATCATGATCGGCCGTGGCGCCCAGGGTCAGCCCTGGCTGTTTCGGGAAATCCTGCATTTCCTGCACCATGGCAGCCTGCCTGCCAAGCCCGCCGCATCCCAGGTGTTCGAGGTGATGCTGCAACATCTGCGGGGACTGCATGACCACTACGGGGAATTCAAGGGCCTGCTGTTTGCCCGCAAGCACGTCAACTGGTACCTGAAGCAGCTGTCGCTGGACCACCCCGGCACGGCAACTGACAACACCCGGCTGTGGCAGGCCTTCAGTGCCTGCACCTCCAACGGCCAGCAAATGGAACTGCTACACGGACATCTGGATTTCATCACAAGCGACACAAGGATGCTGGCAGCATGACCCAACAGGAAGAGACCCTGACCTTCGGCTGGCCGGATGCGGAAATCCCCGGCACTTTTTCATTCAGTGAAAATCAGGGAACCCTGCGCAGCGAAGTAAAGAAAGCCCTGGAGCTTTATTTCGCGCAACTGGACGGCCAACCGGTCACCAATCTGTATGAAATGGTGCTCACGGAAGTGGAAGCTCCCCTGATGGCGGCTGTGATGAGATACACCGGCCACAACCAAAGCAAGGCATCTACCCTGCTGGGTTTGAACCGTGGTACGCTGCGCAAGAAATTGAAACAACACGGATTATTGTAACTGTTGCAGTTTTCCCACCCGTCAATCCATCCCAAGTTCGAGAAATCATGACAACAGAACACGCTGTTATCCGTCGGGCACTCATCAGTGTTTCCGATAAAACCGGCATCGTGCCGTTCGCAAAGTCCCTCCACACACTCGGAATCGAAATTCTCTCCACCGGCGGCACCTATGGGCTGCTCAAGGCCGAAGGCATTCCCGCCGTGGAAATTTCCGCCTATACCGGATTTCCGGAGATGATGGACGGCAGGGTCAAGACGCTCCACCCGCGCATACACGGCGGCATCCTGGCCCGTCGCGATATCGATGCCGAGGTCATGGCGCAACACGACATTCCGCCCATCGACCTGGTGGTGGTGAATCTCTATCCGTTCGAAGCCACCGTCGCCAGGCCGGATTGCGCCCTGCCGGATGCCATCGAGAACATCGACATCGGCGGCCCCACCATGCTGCGGGCGGCAGCCAAGAACAACCGGTATGTTGCCGTGGTGGTGGATCCCGCGGACTACAGCCGCATCACGGGACTGTTGAGTGATAACCAATGCCGGCTGGAGCAGGCCGTGCGTTTCGAGCTGGCAGTCAAGACCTTCGAGCACACGGCTGCCTATGACGGTGCCATCGCCAATTATCTTGGCACCCAATTGCCCGGGGACGCTGCCGACACCAACCCGCGCTTCCCGCGCACCTTCAACCGCCAGTTCATCAAGAAGCAGGCCATGCGTTACGGCGAGAACCCCCACCAGCAGGCAGCGTTTTACGTGGACCGCCGGCAGCAGGAAGCCAGCGTCAGCACCGCGGTGCAGCACCAGGGCAAGGAGCTGTCCTACAACAACATCGCCGACACCGATGCGGCCCTTGAGTGCGTGAAATCCTTCGGCGCCCCTGCCTGTGTCATCGTCAAGCATGCGAATCCCTGCGGAGTGGCCGTAGCGGATTCCCTGTTGCGGGCCTATGAGCTGGCATTCCAGACCGATCCCACGTCCGCCTTCGGCGGCATCATTGCCTTCAATCGCGAGCTGGACGGGGAAACCGCAGCTCGCATCGTCAATCAGCAGTTCACCGAGGTGATCATAGCGCCGTCCGTCAGTGCCGAGGCGCTGGCGGTGACCGCGGACAAGAAAAACATCAGGGTTCTCAGCTGCGGCAGTCTGCCCGGCGCGCCGGTGGCGGACCTGGATTTCAAGCGGGTCACCGGAGGGCTGCTGGTGCAGGACCGGGACATTCGCCAGGTGAGTGCCGCGGAGCTGAAGACCGTGACCCGCCGCGCCCCCAGCGCCGCGGAACTGCGGGACCTGCAGTTCGCCTGGGTGGTGGCCAAATTCGTCAAATCCAATGCCATCGTCTATGCCAGGGACCAGCAGACCATCGGTGTCGGCGCGGGACAGATGAGCCGGGTCTACAGTGCCCGCATAGCCGGCATCAAGGCGGGGGACGAGAATCTTCAGGTGCGCGGCTCGGTGATGGCCTCGGATGCCTTCTTTCCCTTCCGCGACGGCATCGACGCTGCGGCGAACGCCGGCATCACAGCCGTCATACAACCCGGCGGATCCATGCGGGATGACGAGGTGATCGCGGCGGCGGATGAGCACGGCATCGCCATGGTATTCACCGGCGTGCGGCACTTCCGGCATTGAGCGGATCAACGGGAAGGCAATCCTCATGAACATACTGGTCATCGGCAGCGGCGGGCGCGAACATGCCCTGGCCTGGAAACTGGCCCAGTCACCCCGTGTGGAAAAAGTCTACGTGGCACCTGGCAACGGCGGTACGGCAACCGAACCCGGCGTGGAGAACCTGGCCATCGATCCCATGGACTTTGCGGCCCTTGCCCAGTTCGCCACCGACAATGCCATCGCCCTGACGGTCGTGGGACCTGAGGCACCTCTGGTGGGAGGCGTGGTGGATTACTTCCAGGAACGCAATCTGCCCTGCTTCGGCCCCTCCAGGGCCGCAGCCCGGCTGGAAGGCTCCAAGGCCTTCAGCAAGGATTTCCTCAAGCGCCATGGCATTCCCACGGCGGCTTACAGAACCTTCGAGTCGACTGAGGATGCCATCGCCTATATCCGCCAGCGGGGAGCACCCATCGTGGTCAAGGCCGACGGCCTGGCCGCCGGCAAGGGTGTGGTGGTTGCGACCGACGAGGCGCAGGCCATCGCCGCGGTCACCGACATGCTGTCCAGCAACCGCTTCGGCAGCGCCGGTCATCGGGTCGTCATCGAGGATTTTCTGACCGGCGAGGAAGCCAGCTTCATCGCCATGGTGGACGGCAGTCATGTGCTGCCCATGGCCACCTCCCAGGATCACAAGGCGCGGGACGATGGCGACCGTGGTCCCAATACCGGCGGCATGGGGGCCTATTCACCGGCACCGGTGGTCACTCCCGAGGTGTTCCAGCGCATCATGGATCAGGTGATCCTGCCCACCGTGGCCGGCATGGCCGCCGACGGTCATCCCTATCGGGGATTCCTGTATGCCGGCCTGATGATTTCTCCCGACGGCGCCGTCAACGTGGTGGAATTCAACTGCCGTTTCGGCGACCCGGAAGCCCAGCCGGTGATGATGCGTTTGCAGTCGGACCTGTGCCAGTTGTGTCTGGCCGCCTTGGAGGGAACCCTGGATCGCCAGCAGGCCCGCTGGGATCCGCGCCCCGCCCTGGGTGTGGTGCTGGCGGCGGGTGGCTACCCGGAGACCTACCGCAAGGGCGATCCGATCTCGGGCCTGGATGCCGACTCCGATCCGGCCATCAAGGTGTTCCATGCCGGTACCCGACTTGACGCCGGCACCGTGGTGACCAATGGTGGCCGCGTATTGTGCGTCACTGCCCTGGGAGCCAGCGTGTCCGAGGCCCGGCAGGCTGCCTATGGTGAGGTCAGCCGCATCCACTGGCAGGACGTTTACTTCCGCAGGGACATTGGCTATCGTGCGGTGCAGCGCGAAAATTCTCAGCCCGACTGACCGCCAGGGAGCAACCCGATGACATCCCGCAATCCCTTGAGTCCACTGGACCATCTGCTGGTGCAATTCGACCAGGCCCTGCGAACCCTGGTGCCCGGTAGCAGCCAGCCGGCACGCCCCTCCCCCGCTGAAGTTCTCGAAGATGCCAGCCTGGCAGACTCCGAACGGCGCCATGCCGCGGCCCTGATGCGCATCAATCACACCGGTGAAGTGTGCGCCCAGGCACTTTATCAGGGGCAGGCTCTGACGGCGCGACTGCCCGAGGTCCGCTCCACCATGGAACAGGCGGCGTCCGAGGAGGTCGACCATCTGGCCTGGTGTGAACAACGCCTGCAGGAGCTGGACAGTCGCACCAGCCTGCTCAATCCCCTGTGGTATGCCATGTCCTTTTCCGTGGGTGCCGTGGCCGGCCTGGCGGGGGATCGCTGGAGTCTGGGATTCGTCGCGGAAACCGAACAGCAGGTCTGCGATCACCTGCAGGACCAGCTGGGCAAATTGCCGGACCAGGATGCCCGCAGCCGCGCCATCGTGACCCGCATGATGGAGGACGAACGCCAGCACGGGGAAGCCGCCCGGGAAGCCGGCGGGGCACCATTACCGGCCCCGGTCAAACTGCTGATGGGCGGGCTCGCCGCAGTCATGAAGCAGACCGTCTACCGGATCTAGGCGGGAAGAATCTCGAAATCGTGGGTCACCTTGACCCCGGCACTCTTCAGCATGATGGATGCCGAGCAGTATTTTTCCGCGGACAGCTCGATGGCCCGCGCCACCTGCTTCTCACTCAGATCGTGCCCCGCCACCTTGAAATGCAGATGAATGCTGGTGAACACGGCGGGAGTGGCATCGGCCCGCTCGGCGCTGAGTTCCGCTTCACAGGACGTCACCTGCTGCCGGGCCTTGCGCAGAATCGTCACCACATCGAAGGACGAACAGCTGCCCACGCTCAATAACATCAACTCCATGGGCCGCATGCCGATGTTGCGACCGCCGCTGGCTGGCGCGCCATCCAGCACAAGGGCGTGACCGCTGCCGGATTCACCCACGAACATCACGTCTTCCACCCAGCGTACTCTGCCTTTCATAAAACGCCCCATCCTCTGTTGTCCACGGCGCGCAAGGTTACCATGACCGGAACAGGATCACTAAACAGCCCTGCGGACTCCGTGACCTCACCTGCCGGACGGGAATCGGCACCGCCAGCTTTACACTTTTCACAATCGGCCGAAAAATGTGGTATACAAATTGACACCTTCTGCTGGAATAGGAACCGCCCCATGGCATTAATGGCAATCACGCCGCATATTGAGGACCTGGACAACTTCCTGTCCCATTGCCATCGCAAGCGCTATCCCAATCGCTCCACCATCATCTATGAGGGGGACAAGAGCGATACCCTGTATTACATCATCAAGGGATCGGTGTCGGTGGTGCTGGAAGACGATGATGGCAAGGAAGTGGTCATCGCCTATCTGAACCCCGGGGACTTTTTCGGGGAGATGGGACTGTTCGAACAAAGCAAACAGCGCAGCGCCTGGTGCCGCGCCCGTTCCGCCTGCGAGATCGCGGAAATCAGCTACACCTCCTTCAACACCTACATCCGCAGCCATCCGGAAATCGTCTTCACCATCGGCCAGCAGATGGCCAGCCGCCTGCGCAACACCACCCGCAAGGTCGGCGACCTGGCGTTTTACGACGTCACCGGCCGCATCGCCCGCACCCTCATCGATCTCAGCAAGGAGCCGGATGCCATGACCCATCCGGATGGCATGCAGATCAAGATCACCCGTCAGGAGATCGGCCGCATCGTGAACTGTTCCCGGGAGATGGCGGGCCGGGTGCTCAAGACCCTGGAGGAACAGGATCTGATCAGCGTGTCCGGCAAGACCATCGTGGTGCACGGCACCCGCTGAACCGTCAGCCGGCGGGTGTCAGCAGAATCAGACCCCAGGTCAGAAACACCAGACCGATACTCACGAATACCGCCGCCGAACCCGTGTCCTTGGCATCCTTGGACAACTCGTGATACTCGTGACCCACCCGATCCACCACATTCTCCACGGCCGTGTTGAGCAGTTCCACGATCAGCACCAGCACCAGACTGCCAATCAGCAGTACCTGCTCCACCGGCGTCTCGCCCAGCCACCAGCCGAGGGGCGCCAGCACGCAGAAGGCGATGGATTCCTGCCGGAACGCCTCCTCCGAGCGCAGGGCCGACAGCAGTCCCGCGGCGGAATAACGGGCCGCCGCCGTGATGCGGGCCATGCCCACTTTCTTTTCCGGTGTGCTATTGGCAGTTGCCGGTCTGATTCCTGGATCTTCCTGGTTATTCATGATGGGACATCAGTTCCTTGAGTTGTTGACCCGGCCGGGCAGCCCGCATGAAGGTCTCGCCGATGAGGAACCCGTAAACTCCAGCTGCCAGCATGGCGGCCACATCCTGGCGGGTATTGATGCCGCTTTCAGTGATGAGCAGTTTGTCCGGTGGTACCCGGGAACGCAGACGCAATGTCACATCCAGATCGGTGGTGAAGCTGTGCAGATCGCGGTTGTTGATGCCGATCATATCCGTATCGAGTTGCAGTGCGAAGTCCAGTTCCCGCTCATCATGGACCTCCACCAGAATATCCAGTTGCAAGTCCGCCGCATAGGCCGCCAGCTCCGCCATGCGACCTGGGTCGAGGGCAGCCACGATGAGCAGGATGCAATCCGCCCCCAAAGCCCTGGACTCGGCGATCTGGTAAGGCTCCACCATGAAGTCCTTGCGCAGCACTGGCAGATCACAGGCTGCCCTGGCCTGCTGCAGGTAGGCATCGCTGCCCTGGAAATACTTTTCATCCGTCAGCACGGACAGACAGGCGGCCCCGTTGTCTGCGTAGTCACGGGCCAGGCTCACGGGATCGAAGTCCGCCCGGATCAGCCCCCGCGACGGCGAGGCCTTCTTGATCTCGGCGATCACCGCCGGCTGGCGGGCCCCGATGCGACGCCGCAGGGCGGCGGCAAAGGGCCGCAGTCCACTGGCGGGCGGGAAGGCGCTTTCCAGCCGGGACAGGGGCATGCGAGCCTGACGTGCAGCCACCTCAACCAGTTTATGGGCGATGATCTGCTGCAGTATGGTGGCCTGGTCCATCAAGAGGGTTCCTTGTTCGGGTTCAATCCGCAAACGCCTGGGTGTGGCGGGCCAGTTCTTCCAGTTTCGCCAGCGCCTGTCCGGAGGCGATGACAGACTGCGCCAGGGCCACGCCGGCACTCAGATCAGGCGCCACGTCGGCGGCATAGATGGCAGCACCGGCGTTGAGAGCCACGATGTCGGCAGCGGCGGTGTGCTGGTTCGCCAGGGCCTGCCGCAGCAGTGCCAGACTCTGCTCCACGCTGTCGATCTGCAGCGAGGCAAAATCCGCCCGCCGCTGTATGCCGAAATCCTCCGGCTTGATGCGGTAACGACTGATGTTGCCATCCCGCAATTCACCCACCTGGGTCTCGGCCGCAATACTGATCTCGTCCAGCCCGTCATCGGAACTCACCACCAGCACGTGGTGGCTGCCCAGCCCCTTGAACACTTCAAGCAAAGGTCCGATCCAACCGGGTTCGAACACCCCCATCACCTGGGAGGGGGCTCCCGCTGGATTGGTCAGGGGGCCTAACAAGTTGAACAGGGTGCGGACACCGATTTCCCGGCGGGCATTGATCACATGGCGCATGGCGCTGTGATGGCTGGGGGCGAACATGAATCCCACCCCGACGCTGTCGATGGTGTCCGCCACCTGCTCGGGGGTCAGGGTCAGGCGCACACCCGCGGCCTCCAGCACGTCGGCGCTGCCGCTTTTGCTGCTGGCGCCGCGGTTGCCGTGCTTGGCCACCTTGGCTCCGGCACAGGCAGCCACCAGGGCCGCCGCTGTCGACACATTGAATTTGTTGCTGCCGCTGCCTCCGGTGCCGCAGGTATCCACCAAATGGGGGTCAGGAGCCACTTTCACCGGTGTGACCAGCTCGCGCATTACCCGCGCGCCGCCGAGCAACTCATCGGCCGCCACACCCTTCATCTGCAGGCCCACCAGAAACCCCGCATTCTGGGCATCGGTGGTATTGCCGGACATGATATCCCGCATCACCGCGATCATTTCCTCCTGGGTGAGATTCTGGCGCTGGGTGACCTTGCGGATGGCGGTCTTGATGTCCATGGCTAGCCCTTTTTTGTTCGGTCGCTGGATTCAGCGAATCTTCATGTGCAGAAAATTTTTCAGCAGTGCGTGCCCATGCTCGCTGAGGATGGACTCCGGATGGAACTGCACACCCTCGATGCACAGCTCGCGATGGCGCACCCCCATGATCTCGTCCACCTCGCCGTCATCGTCCACGGTCCAGGCCGTCATTGCCAGGCACTCCGGCAGACTGGATCGCTCGATGACCAGGGAATGGTAGCGGGTGGCAGTGAAGGGGGTCGGGAGGCCCGCAAAAACGCCCTTGCCATCATGGTGGATTGCCGACAGTTTGCCGTGCATCACCTTGCGGGCACGCACGATGTGCCCGCCGAAGGCCTGGCCGATGGCCTGATGGCCGAGGCACACCCCCAGGATGGGCAGTCGGCCGCCGAAGTGCCGGATCACCTCGATGGAGACGCCGGCCTCGTTGGGCGTGCAGGGCCCGGGTGAAATGACGATGCGCTCGGGGACGAGCCGCTCGATGTCCGCCACGGACAGGGCATCGTTGCGCACCACCTGCACATCGGCACCCAGTTCACCCAGATACTGCACGATGTTGTAGGTGAAGGAGTCGTAATTGTCGATCATCAACAGCATGACGTCAGTCCAGTTGCAGGCCGCGGCCTGCCAGTTGCACAGCCTTGACGATGGCGCGGGCCTTGTTCTGGGTCTCTTCCCATTCCGACGTGGGATCGGAATCCGCCACCACCCCGGCCCCCGCCTGCACATACAGGACCTGGTCCCGAATCACCGCCGTGCGGATGGCGATGGCCATGTCCATGTTGTCGTTCCAGCCCAGGTAACCCATGGCGCCGCCGTAGATGCCGCGCTTGACCGGTTCCAGCTCATCGATGATCTCCATGGCCCGAACCTTGGGTGCGCCAGAGAGAGTGCCCACCGGCAGGGTCGCCTTCAGCACGTCAAGGGCTGTCTTGTCCGCCGCCATCTCGCTCTCCACGATGGAGGCGATGTGCATGACATGGGAGTAGCGTTCGACAAACATCTTGCGCGGAACCGTCACCGACCCGGTGCGGGACACCCGACCCGAATCGTTGCGGCTCAGATCGATGAGCATGAGGTGCTCGGCAATCTCCTTGGCATCCGCCAGCAGTTCCTGTTCGAGGGCCAGATCCTCCTGCTCGGTGCTGCCACGGCGGCGGGTACCCGCCAGCGGCCGCACCGTGATGCAGCCGTCTTCGACCCGCGCCAGAATCTCCGGTGACGCACTCACCACGTGGTGATCCTTCAGGTCGAAATACACCATATAGGGCGAGGGGTTCAGATGGCGCAGGGCCCGATACACATTGAGGGGCTCACCGTGAAACGGCACGGACATGCGCTGGGAGATCACCACCTGCATCACATCACCCGCCACGATGTAGTCCTTGATGCGCTCCACCGCCGCTTCGAAATCCGCCTGACTGAAATGCTGCGTAAACGCTGCCGCCAACGATTCCGGATCCGGCACACCGGGGGGCAGTTCGACGGGCCTGGCCAGCGCAGCCTGTAACTGGTCAAGACGCGCCTGGGCCCGGGCAAAGCCGTCGGTGATGGTGGGATCGGCATTGACGATGAAGGAGATGGTGCCCTTGAGGTTGTCGAACACCACCACTTCCTCGGATACCATGAGCAGGATGTCCGGACTGCCGATCGTATCGGCGGCTCGGGCAGTGCCGATGACCGGCTCCACATAGCGCACCGCGTCATAGCAGAAATAGCCCACCAGGCCACCGCAGAAACGGGATCCCCCATCGAGTGGGGCGACCCGGTAGCGCGCCTTGAACTGTTCGATGAACTGGAACGGATCGTCCGCAACCAGTTCCTCCACCACCTCCGCGTCCCGCTCCACGGTGATGCGGGAGCCCACCACCCGGATCACCGTGCTGCTGGGCAGGCCGATGATGGAGTAGCGTCCCCATTTCTCGCCACCCTGTACCGATTCGAACAGATAGCTGAACGGGCCCTTGCCCAGCTTGAGGTAGATACTCAGCGGTGTGTCGGTATCCGCCAGCACTTCCCGGCGCACCGGTATGCGGTTGAATCCCTGGGCGGCCAGTTGGTTGAATTGCTGCGGGTTCATGGCGATGCCGTTGCAGGGTCCGGCGCTGCTAGTGGTTGACCTGGGTCTGACCCAGCTCCGCCCGCATGGCCGAGATCGTCTTGCGATAGTCCTTGCTGCCGAAAATGGCTGAGCCGGCCACGAACATGTCGGCGCCCGCCTCGGCGATCTTGCGGATATTGTCCACCCCCACACCCCCATCCACCTGCAACCTGATGGAGTGACCGCTGGCATCGATCATCTTGCGCACCTGGGCCAGTTTTTTCAGGGTGGCGGGAATGAATTTCTGGCCGCCGAATCCCGGGTTGACCGACATCAGCAGGATCACATCGATCTTGTCCAGCAGGTACTGCAGGCAGTCGATGCTGCTGCCGGGATTGAACACCAGGCCGGACTTGCAGCCCTGGTCCCGGATCAGCTGCAGGGAGCGGTCCACGTGGTAGCTCGCCTCCGGATGAAAGCTGATATAGCTGGCGCCGGCCTTGGCGAAGTCCAGGATCATCTGGTCCACGGGGGTCACCATCAGGTGCACGTCGATGGGTGCGGTGATCTTGTGATCCCGCAGGGCCTTGCACACGAGGGGCCCGATGGTGAGATTGGGCACGTAGTGGTTGTCCATCACATCGAAGTGCACCACATCGGCCCCCGCCGCCAGCACGGCGTTGACCTCCTCGCCCAGGCGGGCGAAGTCGGCGGACAGTATGGACGGGCAAATCAGGTAGTCGCGCATCACGGGTTCGGTTGACCTTGCAAAGGCCGCTATTCTACAGGCTTTGGGCGGGCTTGTATCGCCCTGGGGATGGCGTAATCCGCAGCTACACCCTGTGCCGCCCGCTGAGCCATCACCTCCCTGACTCGGCACTGAATTTCAAAGCACATCACTCAGAGCAGGTCGCTGTCGGCAATTGCCCTGGCGACACGCCGTGAATACATCCCTGTAGGCTCGGACGCGCCATCCATGGCGCGTACGGTCGCCCGG
>JBJOHV010000057.1:0-40158 GCA_046047495.1 Pseudomonadota bacterium
ATTTTCAGTTACTACGGGATCATCGACCTGCTGTCCATACTGCCCACCTACATCGCCTTCCTGTATCCGCAATCCGTTTATCTGATCGTGATCAGGATTCTGCGTGTGCTGCGTATATTCCGCATTCTCAAGCTGTTCCGCTACATCGGCGAGGCCAGCATCCTCTATGGCGCTCTGTTGCAGGCCAGACGCAAGATATTCGTATTCATTTTCTCCGTATTGGCTCTTATTGTGATATTTGGCACCCTGATGTTTATCGTGGAGGGGCCGGAGCATGGATTCACCAGCATACCTCGCAGCATCTATTGGGCCATCGTCACGGTGACGACGGTGGGCTATGGCGACATCACGCCCCAAACCCCTTTGGGACAGACCATTGCGGGGCTTGCCATGATTTGCGGCTACGCCATCATCGCGGTTCCCACCGGTATCGTCGGTGCCGAGCTCATGAAAGAATACCAACGGGAAACTGGCCGCTTCGCGCGCACCGGCAAGTTGTGCCCCGCCTGCCGCAACACCGACCATGATGAGGATGCCCGCTACTGCAAACTGTGCGGCGCCAGTCTCTAGTCCTTCTCCTGCCGCAGCTGCTCGCGGAACTTCAGAACCTCTTCTCGGTAATCCTCCGCATCCCCGTATGGCAGAAAACTCCCATAGCGACGGTGGGCGCCGGGGTAGTCCCTGGCATGCTTGATGGGACACCAGTATTGCTCCGTGCGCGAGATGATCTCCCTTCCGTAGGCGATGACACCGTTACCGTAACCGCAGTAAATGCAATTGAGTTTCTCGATCCCATTGAGATAGGACAGATAGTGGCGATCGATCACGATATAGCGTGAGCGTCGTACCCGGGGAATCTCATAAAGGCGAAAGCAGATGGCTTGATAGATTGAGAGGCTCAGGTCCAGGATCGCCAACGGCACGATCATGCCGTAGATGAAGGGAGCCGACAGTATGTTGCGCCAGGAGGCGGTGCGGAACCAGGGGATCAGCCCCGTGCGTAGGCGGGCATGGGCTTCCCTGACCTTCTGATCAAACAGCACCCGGGTACCTTCCAGGTGGTAGTGAAGATTCTGTTCCTGATTCTTCAGCTCAGCCCGCAGTTCGTCCTCCAGTTTCTCGAGTTTTTCCAGGATAGCCTTGATGTTGGCATTCATTACGGATACCTCGGGAAATGTTTCGGGACTGGATTCGTTGCCGCAACGGCGGCAGGCCGGGAATTCAGCTGATGGCTTGGGGCTTGACGATCAGCACATCGGATTCCAGATAATCCAGGACTTTCTCTGCCGTGTTACCGATCAGTGCGTCGGCCAGCCGGCTGCGGGACAGGGCGCCCATGATGATGATGTCGACACCCAGCTTTTCCTCGTACTTCTGCAGGGCGAATACAGGGGATTCATCCACCAGATGCCGGTGTTGAGGATCGATGGTGAAATCCGCCAGCAAGGCGTCGAACTCCTCACGATGGGCCTTGAGTACTTTTTCCGGCAGAGCGAACGGCCGGCCGATTTCCGCGTAGGCGTGCATGACATGCAACACACCATCCAGATGACCGGCAGTGGTCAGGCCGATATCCACGATCTTGTGATCCAGTTTGAGGGGCTTATGGTGGGCATGCAGGGGGTCCACTGCCGCCAACAATACCGGCCGGCTCTTCCATGGACGGTCTTTTACCAACAGCAGTGGTTTTGGGCAGTAGCGTACCAGCTGCCAGCTATCGTTGGTTAGAAAAGTGCGTGCCAGCTTGGCATAAGGGCGCGTGTGCTGCACTACCAGATCGGCACCGAACTCGATGGATTTTTTTATGATTTGCTCGTAACGGGGAAATCCCCATACCAATTCCGAACTTACCCGATAACCCTGACTCTCCAGGCTGCGCTCGATCTTGTTGAGTCGCTCCTCCAGCCGCTTGCAATGCTCTTCCCGCAGGACTCTCAGTTCGTCCCCAAAACTGTAATAACTGTCATGCAGAAATTTTTCGTATCCACAGCTGAGCAGGAGAATCTGGGTGGAGGCTTTGCTGGTGATGAAGCGCAGGGCCTTGCTGACCTCTACGGGGAGGACACCGGGCTGTTCGGCCTCCTCATAGACATCCAGTGCCACCAGTATCTTTTGAATTGCCTGCATACTCGCCTCCTCGCTGTTTGTCTCAGTTGCCGCTGGCGCAACCGATGCAAAGGTCTGTATAGGGAATGGCGAGAATTCGTTGCTCGCCAATCGCTTTGCCGCAACGACTGCAAACCGTGTAAGTGCCATCGTCTAGGCGCTTCAATGCCCGCTGAATCTGCCGCAACTCTGCCTGACCCTCATCTTCCAGGGCCCTCACCAGCGCATCGTTCTCGGTCTGCTTGATCTGCTCGTTGAAATTGGCGCTGACGGGTTCATCTTTATGGTAGATGTGCTTGTGGGTTCGCTGCAGGCGGGCTTCGATCTCGTCCTCGGCCGCCAACAGCTGATTTCTGACCTGCTCCAGATTCATTTGAAGTTCTCCCACCGGAATCCTGACGTAAGCTGATACTATAAACTCTATTCCCGAAGTCCGGGCAAGGGCTTGATGCAGCGCAACTGCGCCTGAACTAGACTGACATACTGACAAAATGAGCGCCAGCAATTTTAACGTACTGACCCTCAATATCCATAAGGGGTTTTCCATGGGTCAGCGCCAATTCACCCTGGCGAAAATCCGAGACCGCCTGCGCGACAGCAAGCCCACCATTGTGTTCCTCCAGGAGGTAGTGGGTGAGCATGCCCTCCTGGAAAAAAAGGTCCCGTCCTGGCCGCAAGGCAATCAACTGGAATATCTGGCGGACTCGGTCTGGAGTCATCATGCCTACGGCAAGAATGCCATTTATCAGCACGGCCATCATGGCAATGCCATCCTCAGCGAGGTGCCCTTCAAATACTGGCACAATCTTGACGTGTCACAGATGAATTTCTCCCAGCGGGGCCTGCTCCATGGGATTACCGCCCATGACCTCCACCTGCTGTGCACCCATCTGGGATTGTTTGAATCCGAGCGACGGCGGCAGATCCACAGGCTGATCGACTACGTGCATCAGAACATTCCGCCGGCGGCACCCCTGATCCTGGCCGGCGATTTCAACGACTGGCGCAAGACCTGCCACCACTTGCTGACCCGGGAACTGGGGCTGCACGATGCCCACCAGACACACCATCGCAAGATCGCCAATACCTTTCCCGCCCTGCGCCCCATGCTGCCCATGGACCGCATCTACCTGCGGGGATTCAGGGTCAACTCCTGTACAATCATGTCAGACAGCGAGTGGCGCTACCTGTCTGACCATTGCGCAGTCATTGCGGACATCAGCCTGCATGGCGCCTGATCAGGCGCCATCATCGAGGTGTGGTTTTGTACTCTACCCTGCTCCTGACCATGCTGGTGGCGGCGGTCGGCATCCTGGCCGCCCTCCACGCCCTGCTGACCAAGCGAGATTCGCGGTCCGCGTTCGGCTGGATAGGATTCTGTCTCATCCTGCCGGTGGTGGGGCCCCTTATCTATGTGCTGTTCGGCATCAACCGGCTCAACGAAAGAGCCCATCGCACTTACATCTCCAAACTGGAGGCCGACTCCACCCCCAGCATCCTGGCGCCAGCGGGCACCAGTCTGCGCCCCTTGTCCACCGTGGGGGAGAGAGTCACCGGCAAGGGCCTGCGGGCCTGCACATCGGTGGACGTGCTGACCAATGGGGAGGAGCTCTACCCGGCCATGCTGGACGCCTTCGCCGGTGCCACCGACAAGATCTATCTGTCCAGTTACCTGTTTGACAATGACACGACCGGCGAGCGGTTCATCGAAGCGTTGTGCGCAGCCCAGGCTCGCGGTGTGGATGTGCGCATCATCATCGATGCACTCGGTGAATACATGTCATTGCCCCGCATCGGCCGCAAACTCAGGCGCTGCGGCCTCAATTTCGTCCGTTTCAATCCCATCACCCTGATTCCACCTTCATTGCACATCAACATGCGCAATCACCGAAAAATCACCATCGTGGACAGCCGTGTGGCCTTCACGGGCGGTCAGAACATCGGCGATCGCCACCTGGTCAACCGGCCCTCGGGACACAGGGTGCAGGACCTGCATTTCCGACTGACCGGCAAGGTCGTGGACGAACTGGAAAGGGCATTTCTGCACGATTGGTATTACTGCATCGGGCGCAAGAAGACGGAACCCTTCAAGCCCTCCAACGAGAATCTCACCGAGTCTGACATCTGGACCCGTGTCGTGATGGACGGGCCCAACGAGTACATCGACAGACTCAACGACCTCATCGTTGGCGTGACTTCCACGGCTACCCGGCGGGTGTGGATCATGACGCCGTATTTTCTGCCCGGCTCGGATATCGTGTCCGCCCTGGTGGGCGCCCGCCTGCGGGGTGTGGACGTCAAAATACTTCTGCCAAGCGAAAATAACATCTTCCTGGTGCACTGGGCCATGCAGAACAATCTCCTCTACTTCATGGAGAAAGACATCGAGATCTATTTTCAACCAGGGCCGTTCGTGCATACCAAGATCCTGCTGATCGATGACATATATTCACTGGTAGGATCCGCCAATTGGGACGCGCGCAGCCTTCGACTCAACTTCGAGTTGGGTCTCGAAGTGTTTGATCGCGGGCTGAACCGGCATTTGGCGACACATTTTCAGAACAGCCTGGCCCGCGCCACCCGGGTCACATCGGAACAATTGGCTGCCAGCACTTTGCCGCTGCGTATCCGCAATGCCCTGGCCTGGCTGTTCTCCCCCTACCTGTGACCGTTGGGCCGCCGCCCACGGTTGTTCTATTGACATAGGTCAAGGCCCTCATCGACACTATGGCCTTCAATCACCTCTCCGGCACCCGCAACGGGTCGCTGCCACACACCTGACAAGGGCACAGCCATGAGCGTATATAACAAGATCGTCGTAGCCATAGACCTGTCCAGCGATTCCAAGAAAGTCATAGACGCAGCCATGAAACTGGCCGGCGGCGATGCCGGCAAGCTGAACCTCGTACATGTCGTTGAGCCGATCGCTGCCGCCTACAGCATGGATGCCTACGCCATCAACATCAATGAGCTGCAGCAGGAAGCCATGACCATCGCGGCCAAGAATCTGGGAGAGATCGGTGACAAGCTGAAAGTGGCCCGCGACCGCCAGTACACCCTGTTGGGAGCACCGGCTGTGGAAGTGCGCAACCTTGCCGCGGAACTGAATGCCGATGCCATCGTCATTGGCAGTCACGGCCATTCGGGCTGGAAAATTCTGCTCGGCTCCACCGCCAATAAAGTTTTACATGGCGCTAGCTGTGACGTGCTGACCGTCCTGGTGGGCAAGTAGTCCAGCCGCTCCGGTCAAAACCGCATTCACATCAGTACCCGCGGAGGCCGGATTCCGTCCGGCTTCACGATCAGCACATCGCAGGTCAGTCGATCCAGCAACCGTTCCGCCGTATTGCCGATCAGCAGGCGATCCAGCCGCGACCTCGATACCGCACCCATCACTACCACACTGGCATCCAGCTGCAGGCTGAGATCCGGCAGCGAATCCCTGATATCCAGTTCACTGAGGTGGCAGTTTTCTGCTGCCACGCCGTGCTGCCCGGCCAACTGGGTGATCTTGGCCCGATCCACCTGATAGTCACTGTGGATAGGGTATAGACCGGACAAGGGCGGCAGATGGGTGGAATGGTACAGATGCAGGGACCCTCCCGTGGTCTCGGCCAGTGCAGCCGCGGTGGCGGCAAGCTTGTGATCCAGAGCTGCCGGCTTGTCATGGGAATGCTCGGGATCCACGGCGGCGATGAACACGGGTTGGGCTGCCCAGGGCTTGTCCTTTACCAGCAGGAGCGGGGCCGGGCAGTAGCGAATCAGTTCCCAGTCGTCATTCGACAGCAGCAACCTTGCCAGTTTTTCATGGTGGCGGGTGGCGCTGATGACCAGGTCCGGGTGCAATTCCTTCACCCGCTTGACCACCTCCTCATAGGGTGGATTGCCCCAGGCGGTGGAGCAGGACACATCCAGGCCATTGTCCCGCAATGGCTGGGCCAGGGCCTCCAGTCGCTGCATGTGGCGCTCGCCATGCTCACGGCGCAGCTCCTGGGCGCGGATGGGATCAAAATAGTAACCATCCTCCAGGTAGGTATTGTAATCGGCGATGAACAACTCCAATTCCGCATCGGCAAAATGGGCCAGTTGGGCGGCGCGCTGCAATGCCGGTTGGTCATCCAGTGCCGGATCGAGGACAACGAGTAGGCGGGTTAGCTCGAACATGGAAATGGGCTCCTGGCCAGAGATCTTGTTTTCGATGGTAATGGTAAAGCAGCGCGGGGAATTAATCTAAGTCAATCTGGGGCAAATGTGAACGCCAATCATTTGCGGCTCAGAGTGGTGCGGCACACCGCCGCATGCCATTGTCCACTGTCCGAATTAGTGGCACTATTGGCCTCCTGCAAATCGCGTCCTGCATCAACACGAGGAGTGGACATGTCTACCGGTAGCCAGAATCCCGAGTTGCGCGTTGCCCGCATTATTGCGGACACGCAGCGGCCTGCGGTCGGCAGCATTGCACGTGCCTGCCCCCACAACACCTCCATTTCCTGCTCCAGCTGTCGTCTCAACGAGCTGTGCCTGCCCATTGCACTCAACAAGGCCGAAATCCATCAGCTGGATGAGATCGTGCAGCGAAACCGCCCGCTCAAGAAAGGTGATCACTTGTATCGCCAGAACGACCCTTTCCGCTCGGTGTTTGCGGTGCGCTCCGGCAGTTTCAAATCCTATCTGCTGGGTCCGGACGGCCAGGGCCGGGTCACCGGGTTTTTCATGCCGGGAGAAATCATCGGCATGGACGGCATAGCCGCCAAGGGCTATACGAATTCCACCGTGGCGCTGGAACATGCATCGGTCTGCGAGATTCCGTTTTCCCAGTTGGAGCGTCTGAGTCAGCAATTGCCCAATCTGCAACACCATTTCTTCGCCATCATGGGCAACGAGATTGCCAAGGACCAGCAGGTCCACACCCTGCTGAGCAGCTACACCGCGGAGGAGAGAATTGCTTCATTTCTGCTGAGTCTGTCATCCCGTTATGCGCGGGTATCCCTGTCACCGGACCGTTTTCTGCTGCACATGACCCGCGGCGACATCGGGGAGTATCTGGGACTGACCCTGGAAACCGTCAGCCGCATATTCACCGGCCTGGCCAAGAAGGGCATCATTGCCGTCAAGAACAAGGAAGTCTCCATTCTTGATCTGGCGAAGCTGCGCGCCATCATTACCCACTAGCGACCCAAGCCACGGCGTCGCAAGGTGCAGCATCCCTATCCCAAGCTACTGCAACCCCTGGACCTCGGCTTCACCCACCTGAAGAACCGTGTGCTCATGGGCTCCATGCACACCGGCCTGGAGGACATCGCCGACAGCCACGAACGCATGGCTGCCTTCTACGGGGAGCGGGCCCGGGGCGGCGTAGGCCTGATCGTCACCGGTGGTTTCATGCTGAATGAATTTTGCCTGCCACCGGGAGTGCCGCCACTGTTCCGCCAACCCCAGCAGATTTCCCGGCATCGTCTCATCACCGATGCCGTGCATCAGGCGGACAGCAAGATCTGCCTGCAGATCCTGCATACGGGTCGCTATTCGAAGACAGGCCGGCCCCTGGCCCCCTCAGCCATTGCCGCCCCGATCAACCGGACCGTTCCCGAGGCCGCGACCGAAGCCCAGATTCTGCAGCAGATAGAGGATTTCGCCGCGCTGGCTGCTTTCGCCCAGAATGCCGGCTATGACGGTGTGGAAATCATGGGCTCGGAAGGCTATTTTCTCAACGAATTCATCGTCGCCCGCACCAACAAGCGGGACGATGCCTGGGGTGGCAGTTTCACGAACCGCATCCGCCTGCCCCTGGAAGTGGTCCGCCGGGTGCGGCAGCGGGTGGGCAGGGAGTTCATCATCATATTCCGCCTGTCCATGCTGGATCTGGTGGACGGCGGCAGTGATTTCGAGGAGACCGTCCTGCTGGGTCAGGAACTGGTAAAAGCCGGAGTCAACCTCATCAATACCGGCATCGGCTGGCACGAAGCCACTATACCCACGATCGCGACAAAGGTGCCACGTGCCGCATTCACGTGGGTGACCGCACGCTTTCGTGAGCGTCTCGATGCCCCGGTGATAACCTCCAATCGCATCAATACGCCGGAAGTTGCCGAAGCCATTCTCGCCCGGGGCGACGCCGACATGGTTTCCCTCGCCCGGCCATTCCTGGCAGACGCGGACTTTGTGATCAAAGCCGCCCAGAATCGCGCCGACGAGATCAACACCTGCATCGCCTGCAACCAGGCCTGTCTGGATCATGTATTCAATGGCCAGCTCACCAGCTGTCTGGTCAATCCCCGCGCCTGCCACGAGACCGAACTGAAAACAGTTCCGGCTGAAAGGCCAATCAAACTGGCGGTGGTGGGCGCCGGCCCTGCAGGACTGGCTGCTGCCGTCACGGCCGCGCAACGAGGCCATGATGTCACTCTGTATGACGCCGCAGTCGATATAGGCGGCCAGTTCAACCTGGCTCGACGCATTCCCGGCAAAGAGGAATTCAGCGAAACCATTCGCTATTTCCGGCGCCAGATCGAGTTGTTGGGCATCGACCTGCGGCTGAACACTCCGGTAAGCGCCGCCATGCTCAATGACAGCGACTGCGACACGGTACTGCTGGCCACGGGCATCGTGCCGCGGGTGCCGGAAATTCCCGGTATACACCACCCATCGGTCGTCAGCTATGTGGATGTCATCACCGGAAGGGTCACTACAGGCAGGCGGGTTGCCATCATTGGCGCCGGAGGTATCGGCTTTGATACCGCGGAGCTTCTGGCCAGCGATGGCGAAGCGACCAGCCAGAACATCCCCGCCTTTCTACAGGAATGGGGAATCGATCAGACGCTCACGGCGCGCGGAGGCATTGAAGGTGTAGAACCCGACACCCACCCTTCCCCAAGGCAGATATTTTTACTGCAGCGCAAACCGGGCAAGGTGGGCGCCGGCCTGGGGAAAACCACTGGCTGGATTCACCGGCTGGGTCTCCAGCACAAGGGAGTCACCATGATCCCGGGGTGCGGTTATGAGCGAATCGACGACCAGGGACTGCACATCACCGTCAATGGAGAGCCCCGCATCCTGGCGGTGGATCACGTGGTTATTTGTGCTGGGCAGGAACCGCGGCGGGAACTGACGGCCGGTCTCAACAAGCCCTGGCATCTGATCGGCGGAGCGGATCAGGCAGTGGAGCTGGACGCCAAACGGGCCATCGACCAGGGAACGCGTCTGGCCGCCCGCCTCTGAATCCATCTTCTCGTTCCCCGTCGTCAATCGGGCAGCGAACGGCCCCTAGTCCGCCGCCGATACCTCCTGCACCAGATAACGATTGAACCAGGCCAGGCGAGCCGCAGCGGCCTTGGCGGCATCGTCACCGCGAAACCCATGCCCCGCTCCCGGCAGTGTGATGAAATCCGCCGTCACACCGTGTTCCTGCAGTGCGGCATGGAAACGCTGGGAATGGCTGATGTTGACCAGATCATCTGCATCACCATGGATCAGCAGGGTCGGGGGATCCTGGGTGTCAACATGCAATACAGGCGAAATAGCCGCAGCCTTTTCGTTGGGGAAATCCAGGGCCGGGAAGCGTTCACTTGGACCGGTCATGGAACGCAGGTCCACGGGAGGATAATAGGCCACCACGGCGGCAACCCCGTTCGGCATGCGCTCCACTGGATCGGTGGCGTCGGCCTTGCCCTGGTCAGCAGCAAATCCCAGCATCAGCGACAGATGACCCCCGGCACTGCCGCCGGTCACGCCAAGACGCGCGGCATCGATGCCATAATTATCGGCATGGAGGCGGATGTGGCGAATCGCCCGGCTGACGTCCGCATAGGCATCGGGCACGTGGTAACGGGGCGCACTGCCGTGATGGACAGGAATCACCGTGAACCCCGCAGCCAGCAGGTCGGCAAACTGGGTGACCCGGGACTCCGGTGGCGCCCACCGCGAAAACCATCCGCCACTGACCATGTAGACGATTGCCGCACCATTGGCATTTTCCGGCTGCAGCACGTCATAGACCAGAGCCATGCCGTCCTTGTGGCCGTACACCACGTCGGCTTTGATGTTCACATCGGCGTGAGCGAGGGCAGCGATACATAACAAACTGACCAGGGTCAGGGCTTTGTGCGAAGTCTTCATGGAGCCTCCTTTATTATTCAGAAAGAGTTTTAATTGTCGCGCAGCAGATTGGCAGGTGAAAACTGGTCGGTCAGCACACGACGGCTCATATCCCAATCCACCACGGTGGACATGCGCGCCGGGTATTCGAGGATGGGAATGTCGTACTTTTCCAGGCGGTCGGAAAATTGCTGGGCCGCCGATACCAGTTCGCCCCGTTCAGGCAGCGGCTTGAGCCGTGTGATGATGATGCGGTTGCCGGAGGTGGGCAGCTTGAAATTGAAAAATGCACCGAACACGTTCTGATAGGTCACGGACTCGTGATCGTAGAACTGGCTGGTGGAAAACGTATTGGCCACCAGGACCGCGTCAGGGTTCATGATCTGCTGGACTTCCATCAGGAATTCCCGGGTCAGCAGGTGTTCCGGGATGTAGTCGCCGGTAAAGGCATCCAGCACGATATAGTCGTATTTCAGCCCCTCCATGCCCGCACGCTTGACGAACTCCCGTGCGTCGCGGATGCTGACCTGCATGTTGTCGTTCTCTTCAAAAAAGAAGTACTCCTTCGCCACGTTGTAAACCGCGCGGTCTATTTCAACCACATCGATGACGGCATCGGGGAACAGATCTGTGAGGGTCATGGGTATGCTGCCACCGCCCAGACCGGCCACCAGGATGCGGCGGGGTTGGGGATTCAGCAGCAGACCTGCAAAGCTCATGCGGGTATAGGCAAATACCAGCTTCTCCGGCTCATTGACGTCCACGCAGGTCTGATTGCGGTCGCCCACCCTGACATTGAAAATCAGGCAGCGTCGCGGACCGTTCTGAACCACAGTGATATCCCGGTACAGGGAGCGCTCTTCATGAATGACTTCAGCCGTGGCCGTCACGGCGGACAGCGCCGGCAACAACAACCCCAACAAGGGCAGGACCACAAACAGCCCGGTCCGCAGCAACCAGGATTCAGCTTTCATAATGTTGCACTCCAGCAGGAACCCGCTGTGGCAGGTAATGCATGGCCAAGACCAGGGCGCCCGCCGCCAGCAGGGTGAAAATGATGCCATACAGTATCTGGTTGATGTCGAACCAAAGTACGAAATAGAAGGATGTGGCCAGGGTTCCGAGGGCGCTGCCCAGTGTGGAGACGAAGTACAGCATGCCTGCCACATGACCGCTGTGCTCCTGGTTCAGCACCAGCAGGCGGATCGAATAAGGGGAAATCATGCCCAGCACCACCGTGGGCAGGAAGTAGAGGGCCATTGACGCAGTCAGGGAGCCGTAGCGTGGATCCTCGATGACCAGGAATACCTCCTCCATGATGACGTCTGCGAACAGTATGACCGGCAGGATCAACAGGGCGGCGACAATGAAAAAACAGGAATAGGTCACCGCATTGGGATTGCGGGTGGACAGCCTGCCGCCGGCCAGGTAACCGAAAGAGAGGGACAGCATGAACACCGTGATGATGCTGCCCCACACGTAGACGCTGCTGCCAAAGTAGGGGGACAGGATGCGCCCTCCCAGCAATTCCACCGACATGATGGCAAATCCGCTGACGAAAGCGACGCAAAGGATGGTGATTCTCTGCAGTAAATCCTGTCTGGTGTGGCTCACGGAGTGGCTTCCCTGGTGGTCGGTTTATAACGAGGGCCTAAAGTAACATTCCACCCGGGTGAAACAAAATCCAATTGCTGCGCTTGCGTCAAAATGCCCGGCCTGTCAGTCGTCCCGGTCAGCCTCGTCATCCTCATCCCGGCCCGCCGGGCGCTTGCGGGTTACGCTCATCCAGTCCAGGGATAAACCGGAGATCGCATTGAATCGGGCCACCCGGAAGATGAGATCGAGGAACTTGGGCCGGCGCCGGATCTTGGGCTCCTTCAAAAGCGGCACGAAACCGGCAGCCACTACCATGCGCAGCACGGACGATGTGACAAACACCAGGAACAGCAAACTGCCCGGCTGCCAGATCCCGGTCAGCAGATCCGCGATCTCCGGTGCATGACGCACCACATAGCCGCCCAGCAGGGCACCGCAAAAAACCAGCAGGGCGCTGGTGCCGGACTGAATGGCTGCATACAGGGCGAAGTTGGTCTGGTGCGGACGGATGTCGTAAAGGTAGTTGGCGGTGCTGAGGGTGAATCCGCTCCAGGAAATGCCGGACAGCATCTGCACCAGCAACAGATGATAGAACCGGGGAGAGACGAGCCAGAACAGGGGAATCACCGTGATCATGCAGCTGGACATCACCATCAGCAGGTGATTGCCGAAGCGGTCGCTGAAACGGCCCCAGAAACGCAGCATCACGAACTGGGTTGCCACCGACGCGATATTATTGAGGGCGAACTGCAGATAGGTGAAATTCAGTTCACGCAGCATATAGACGGCGAAAAACGGCGCGGATACCGCAACCGCACCCTGCATGGCGGCCACAAAAAAGCTGTAATGACGAAAGGTCGGGTCTTTCAGGGATTCCCGCACATGCCGCCAGCTGTCCAGCAATTGCATGGCATTGAGCCCCGCCTGGGGATCCGGATCATGCATCTTCGACAACAGCCAGGCGGACACAAAGCGGCCCACGGCGGCCATGCCGAACAACAGGCCAAAGCCCAGCCAGGCCCGGTTGTAGACATCCGTCTGGCTCAGCAGCACACCACCGGCAACGAACACCGCCAGAGAGGCCATCATGGTCAGGCGGGTGCGTGCCGCAAAAAAAGTGCCACGCCGTCGCGGTGGCACCAGGCTGCCCATCCAGGCGCGCCAATGGGGTTGAATGACATTGAGACAGGAGAAATAGCCCACTGCCAGGACGATCAGCCAAAGCACCTTGGAGCCGCTTGCCCCGGTCACTCCCACCGAGAAGGCCAAGCCGGCCATGGTGGCCACCAGACCTGCCTGCAGGAATGCCACCCATACCACCAGGGGTCGGCGTTGCACATGACTGCCCAGCCACACGGAGACGATCTGCCACAGGGCACCGAACAACTGGGGGATGGCTGTCAACCAGCTCATCTGCAATGCCGTCGCCTGCAAATAGACTGCGAAGGCATTGAGGAAGTTGTCGCTGGTGCCGGTCATGGTGGCGGAGGCCACCGCTTCCTGCTGGGAACAACGCAGGGTCTTGCGCAGCTGCTCCTTGCGGCGCTGGTGCATCGGCTGCTCGTCGAAATCCTCGTGTTCCATGGCTGACATGGCGGACCGTGCCGCGCGCAAAAAGCGCTATTGTAGAGCATCTGGCCAGGGATGCCCGGACAAATGTCAAAATCTGGCCATGGACATTTGTGCCGGGCCTGCCTACTCTTGCACGGCATCATTCAGCAATCGGTCGCCCTTACACACCATGACAATGCGCACGTCGATCCTTGGATTTCTACTGCTGTGGCTGCCGGCACTGGTAACAGCCCAGTCTGATTTTCCCCTGGCAGCCCATTCCCACAACGATTATGCCCAGGAACGTCCCCTGTTTCTGGCGCTGAGCCAGGGCTTTGCCAGCGTGGAAGTGGACATCCATCTGGTGGATGGCCAGTTGCTGGTAGCGCACGATGCCGATCAGGTGGTGACCGGGCGCAGCCTGACCACACTGTATCTGGAACCCATCCGTCTGCTGACCCAGGTTTATGGGGGACGGGTCTATCCCGACACAGACACCCCTCTGATCCTGCTGGTGGACATCAAGTCCGAGGCGGAGGCCACCTATCGGCAGCTGCAGAGGGTGCTGGCACCCTACGAGCCCCTGCTGACCCGCTTCACAGCCTCTGGCACCGAGCCCGGCGCCGTGACCGTCATCATCAGTGGCAATCGACCCCGGGACCTTATGGCCGGGGAATCACCCCGCTTTGCCGGTTATGACGGACGCCTGGCTGATCTTGATCCGCAGCTGACCGCCGACAGGCATTTCATGCCCATGGTGAGCGGTAACTGGTCACAGACTTTCACCTGGGATGGCACCGGCGCGATGCCTACGGAGGAATTTTCCCGCCTGCGCTCACTGTGCCAGGTGGCACGTGATGCCGGCATCCTCCTGCGTTTCTGGGGGATTCCGGATCAGCCGTCGGTATGGGGCGCGTTGCGCAATGCCGGAATCGGCGTGATCGGTACGGATCGGGTGGAGGCCCTGGGCTACTTCCTGCGTTATTGAACCGCCTGCCGGGCCTAGGAGTTCACCTTGCCGCTGATGATCAGATCACACATCTGCTTGAGGCTGTGGGTCTTGTCCACCATGGTGGCAAAGCGCTGATCCTGGGTCACGCCGTGATAATAACGGTAGTAAATCTGCTGACCGATCACCGCCAGGCGGAATTGACCAAAACAAAAATAAAAGGGGAAATTATCCACTGACAACCCGGTACGGGCACTGAAGCGTTCAATGATCTCGGCCCGCTTGGGAGCGCCCGGCGTGTCACTGGGCATGGTGCGGTAACGGCGGTGGAATTCCGGATCCCCCTCCTCCACCCAGTAACCCAGGGTACAACCCAGGTCCATGAGCGGATCGCCTACCGTGGCCATTTCCCAGTCCAGCACGCCGATGACCTGCAACGGGTCCTGTAGGGAGAAAATCACATTGTCCAGCTTATAGTCATTGTGAATGACACTGGCCTTGCCGCTTTCCGGAGGCATATGGTCGTGCAGCCACTTGATGATGGCATCCATATTGACCGTATCCGGGGTCACTGCCGCCTCCCAGCGCCGGCTCCAGCCTTCCACCTGACGGCGAACATACCCGACAGGGCGGCCGAAATCCGTGAGACCGGCGGTTGCCAGATCCACCCCATGGAGATCGCCCAACACATCGAAGAAGTTGAGCAGTTGCCTGCGCACCTCGGCCGGCCCCAGTTGCAGGCCGGGAGGATAGTCCCTGCGGATCACCAGCCCCTCGATATAGTCCATCAGATAGAAGTCACAACCCAGTACGGAATGATCATCACAGAAATGCACAGGCCGTGGACCGTATCTGAAAACCCCCTGCAGGGCCGAAAGAATGCGGAATTCCCGTGACATGTCATGGGCCGACTTGACCGTGCTGCCGAACGGCGGGCGGCGCAAAACCCAGCGCTCGGCGCCGCTGCTGAGCAGGTAGGTGAGATTGGAAAAACCTCCGGGAAACTGCCTGATCTGCAGGTCGTCGACCGTGCGACCGAGAACCGGGCGCAGGTATTCGCGCAGACGGTCGATAGCCAGTTCCTCGCCGGGTCGTATACTGCCCGCCTTGTCCACCAGGTCCTTGTTAGCTTGTGGATTGTTCATGACTGTTTCGGGATTCTTGTTGGCCTGTTTTCTTGTTGTTGAAGCGCTGGAACGACCGGCAGATCTATCGGTATGTGATCATGTGCTGCAGATCGGGTTGCTCCAGATGGGCCAGGCTATTGAACACGGTCAGTGAGGCTCGACCCCGCCCATAGCGAATGCGGGTTACCGAACTGTTATGCACCATCCAGTTGGTGGCAATCGCCTGCTCGTCGGGAAAACGCAGTACCCGTTGCAGGGCCAATGCTATCACACCTCCCGAGGTGGAAATCAGCACCCGGCTGCCGCCCTGGTGGCGCTCCATCAAAGCATCCACGGCGCCATGCACCCGTTGCTGAAAGTCCTCCCAGCGCTCGAAGCCGAGATCAGACTCGTCGGGATGCAGGCTTCCCCGTATCCAATGGGCAGTGGCTGCCTCAAACACCTGTTGAAACAGGCGATTGTCGCGAATCGGTAATTGCAGACCCGGCGGGAAACCTTCTTTGGTTGCGTGCTCCCGCAGATACACGCTGATCAGCGGATCGCCGTTGTACTCGTTGAAGGCGGGGTCGACGATGGGAGCGCTGACAGCAGGTACATGGGGCAGCAGGCCGGCGGCCGTCTCCAGCTGCCTCTGCAGACTGCCGGCGTAGATCCAGTCGAAGCGTTCGCCCAATGCCTGCCAATGGCGGGACAACAGACGGATTTGCTCTTCGCCGTGGGGACTGAGCTTGTCATAGGACGCCGCCCCGAAGGACGCCTGTCCATGACGTACCAGCACGAGCTCGCTCATGGTCTACAGGGTCGCAAAGCGGGTCGTGTGGTAGTCCGTGTTGCCAAACAGGTTTTCGATGGCCGTCACCCGCTTGAACAGGTGGGCCACGTCCAGCTCATTGGTGATGCCGATTCCACCGTGTATCTGCACCGCTTCCTGGCCAACCTTGCGGATTGCGCGGCCAACCCGGCTCTTGGCCGCGGCAACCGCCTTCGTCTTGTCTACGTCGGCTGCCTTGCTGTCCAGGGTCATGGCCGCCATCATCACAATGGAACGGGCCAATTGGCACTCGATAAACATGTCCGCCATGCGGTGCTGCAGGGCCTGGAAAGTGCCGATGGGAACGCCGAATTGTTTGCGGGTCTTGCTGTATTCGACTGTCTTTTGCAACAGGGTGTCCAGGGCACCCACGGCTTCGGCAGCCACCGCCACGGTGGCCTGGTCAACAGCCTTATCCAGGGCGTGCAGGGCGTCACCCGCGCCACCCAGGCGCTGTGTGGCCGCCACCACCACATTGCTCAATTCAATGCGGGCCGCACCATGACCATCCACATTCTGATAACCCTGACGCTTGATACCTGCGGCATCCGCCGGCACCAGGTAAATGGAAATTCCCTGACGGTCGCCGGCCTTGCCCCCGTCCCTGGCCACCACCAGCAACAGATCCGCGTTGGCCCCGTTGAGCACGGCGGTCTTTACCCCATTCAGGGTCACCTTGCCACCCGCTTCGGTGGCCGTGGTTGCGACCCGTGCCAGATTGAAGCGGCTGTCCGGCTCACTCATGGCACATGCCAGCTGCAGTTCCCCGGTCATGATTCGGGTGATCAGATCCTGCTTCTGTGCCGCACTGCCCAGACTGCTGATCAGGTGTCCACAGAGAACGGCTGTGGGGACGAAAGGTTCAACCACCATGGCCTTGCCGAATTCCTCCATCACCACCATCTGATCCACGGCTGAGCCGCCAAACCCGCCATCCGCCTCGGCAAATGGCACGGTCAACCAGCCCAGTTCGGCAAACAGATTCCAGTTGTCGTCGCTATAGCCTTTGCTGCTGGCAAGAAATTTCTTGCGGGATTCGAAATCGTAATTTTTGATGACAAATTTCTGCACGCTTTCCTGCAGCATTAGTTGTTCGTCGGTAAAAGAAAAGTCCACGGTATTCCCCTGCTCGCGTCCTAAAGGCCCAGAACCGCCTTGGAAATGATGTTGCGTTGAATTTCATTGGAGCCGCCGAAGATCGACAGCTTCCTGTGATTGAAATAGGTGATGGCGGTGCTGGCCAGATTGCCTTCGGAGATGCGCTCGCCGGTAAAATCGCCTATGAATTCCTCTGGCACGAAAGGCAGCCCTTCATACCCTGCCACCTCCACGAACAGTTCATCGATACGTTGGGCAGCCTCGGTGCCGACGATTTTCAGGATCGATGACTCTGGCCCCGGCGCCTTGCCCACACTGACTGCCGCCAGGGCACGCAATTCCGCGTATTCCAGTGCCAGCACCTCGATCTCCATGGCCGCCAGCTTGGCCGCAAATACCGGGTCCTGCAGAAGGGTGCCGCCGTTGCCGTCATCCCGCTGCGCCGCAAGGGTCCTGAGCTGCTTCAGCTTGCGTTTGGAAGCCGGTACCCGCGCGATATTGGTGCGCTCATGGGTCAACAGGACCTTGGCATAAGTCCAGCCCTGATTCTCCTCGCCGATCAGATTTTCCACTGGCACCTGGACGTTGTCGAACACCACTTCGTTCACCTCGGCCTCACCGTCGATCAGCACGATGGGATTGACGGTAATGCCCGGTGAATGCATGTCGATGAGCAGGAAGCTGATGCCCTCCTGCTTCTTGGCGGTGGTATCCGTGCGCACCAGGCAGAATATCCAGTCCGCGTATTGGCCGTAGGTATTCCAGGTCTTGGTGCCGTTTACCACATAGTGATCACCCTGCCGGACCGCGCTGGTTTTGAGGGATGCCAGGTCAGACCCGGCATTGGGTTCGGAATAGCCCTGGCACCACCACACATTGCTTTCGAGAATGTCCGGCAGAAACCGCTTTTTCTGCTCCTCATTGCCATAGGCGAGGATGACCGGTGCCACCATTTTCACGCCAAATGCCACCGGCTCGGGCGCACCGACCAGACCCATTTCCATGGCGAAAATGTACTTCTGGGTGGGAGTCCAGCCCGTGCCGCCGTATTCCACCGGCCAGTTCGGTGCCATCCAGCCCTGTTTATGCAGAATCTTCTGCCAGCGCACATAGTCCGCCTTTTCCAGGCGGATTCCGTTGTCGACTTTGTGGCGGATATCCGCGGGGAACTCCTTCTCCATGAAGTCTCTGACATGTTGCTGGAACTCCAGCTCGGCAGCGGTGAAATCTACGTTCACGGGATGTGCTCCTGGGATTGGGTCAATTCGCCGGAGGCCGGCACCACCTTACAACTGGAGTACGCGGCGACGGAGCCAACGGGTTTATTGACGATTTAAAAACAGGCAGGGATCAAACCGGAGGCCGGTTTGATCCCGAAACATGGCTCACTCTACCACTTTTAGCGTTGGAGAGGCATCAAAAATCGAGCGGACGCTCTATACCGGCAGAGGGGTCAATCCCGGCTCGGATAATTGCTCAGCAAGTCGCGGAAAGTCTCCAGGAATGCCACGCGGGCGGGACCCTCGTGCATGTATTCTCCGGGTGAAACGGTGTGAATCCGGCTGATTTCACCGCTCCACACCGGCGTCCCGGTGGCCGTTTCGCGCATGCTGATTTCCACCACCGCGATATAACGCAGCTCCTCCTCGATGCTCTCCTGGCGTATGAAGGGGTTAATGTCCTGCTGCTCGGCATTGAGGTTCACGTGACGGTAGCTGAGGGTCACGATCAGGTCGTTGATCCGGTCATTGCGCTCCATGCCGTGTTCCTGAAAGGCGGAATCGAACATGTCCACCACCCAGTCCCGCAGGAACAGGGGCATGTCGACGACCTCCACCCCATAGGCATCGTAATTGTTGTAATTGCCGGGGCAACGATGGTGCCAGTACCTGCTCAACACTACCGCTCTGAATACGCTTATTTTTTGCATGGTTACTGCTCCTCTTGACGATGGCCAACTCTAGCAACTGGATACAGGTGCCGACTTGATGCTCATCAACCTTCGGCCGGTAATTCACCTACCGCGGCCACCGAATCGGTTGCCGAATCTTTCTGGAGGAACACCCGCAGGGTTCTCACCATATGCTTCACGGAGTGTCGAATCTCCCGATTGACATTGAACTGGATGGATACCACCGTGCCGTCTCCCGCATCCGCGCCGGCATTGGCGTAGACCAGCCGATCCGACTCCTGCTGATAGCGATCGTTCTGCTCCAGCAAGCGATTCAACTCCTCCATCACATAATCCATGGGGTGGTCCCCCAACAGCAACTCAATCAGCTGCTGATAAACCACCTTGTGATACTGTTTGTGGCGCTCGAACAGATCCCGCATGGTATCCAGTTCACCGTGCCGCAGTTCCTGCAGGTCACCCTGAATGTCCTTCAGGGTTTTGTTGCTGTAGATCACCGCACGGGTCACCGCCAGCAGGCGCTCCAATTCCAGCGCCTGCGCCTCGCCCATGGGCTGGGCCTGGATTTTCAGTGAATAGCGCAGGATTTCGCCTTCTTTCTTCTTGAGGTCCTCGTATCCCTGGTTGAACTCCATGTGAGTGACGTCCTCAAGGAGTTCCTCCCGCACGGCACCGACGCTCTTCAGCCGTTCCGGCCGAAGCCCGAACATGCGCATCGCGTTGCAAACCGCCTGCAGAACGATGAGACCGACGGTGTCACGCAGGGCCACCAGGGCGGCATCCACCACGTCAGGGGCAACCCGTTCCAGCAGGGATCGGGGGCGCAGTACCCGACGGGCGAATACTTTTTCGATCCAGCTTGTATACCAGCCCAGCAGGGGAACGAACACCAACAGCCCCAGCAGATTCATCACACTGTGAAAGGCCACCAACCCGTAAAGGGGATCCTGGATGCGCAATAATTCCAGCAGTTGTGCAAGTACCGGCAGCAACAGCACAAAGGCGGCCAGATCCACCACGATATTGAAAAAGCAGTGGGCAAAGGCCAGCTTGCGCTTGACCACGTTGCCGGTCAGGCTGCCCAGCACCGTGGTACTGGTGGTGCCCAGGTCCGCACCGATGGCCAGCGCAGCGGCTTCGGCGAGGGTGATGAGCTGGGCATCCAGCGCCGCCAGGGCCATCATCATGACGGCGGAACTGGAGCGTATCAGCGCGGCAACCACGACCCCTGCCAGCAGATAGACCACGGCATGATGCCCCTGCAACACCGCCACATCCCAGTTGACGATGACCTGCTCCATGCTGTCCTTCATCAGACCCAGGCCGAACAGCAGCAGGCCGATTCCAAGGGCTACCACAGCCAGATGATAAAGGCCTCGATCCTTGCGTATCAGCACCAGCATGAAAGAAGCGGCTCCGAGCACGGGCAAGGCAAGGGCTTCCAGATCCAGCTTGAAGCCCACCGTGGCCACGATCCAGCCCGTGACCGTGGTGCCCAGGTTGGCACCCAGGATGATGCCTATTGCATTGATCAGGGGCAGCACCCCGGCGCTGGCAAAGGCCAGCACCAGCAGACTGACCATGGAACTGCTTTGCAGTATCGCGGTGGTCACCACGCCGGTGCCGACGCTGCTCAGCGTGGTGCCGGTGCTGTGGCGCAACCAGTGGCGCAGACGGGCATCGCTGAGGGCATGGATCCCCTGCTCCAGCTGGGTCATGCCCAGCAGAAACAATCCCAGCCCGAAAATGAAGTCCAGTTGCGACAAGGGACGACTCCGAAAAACCCGATCACGCGAGCTGCCAGTATGTCCCGTTTCACCGGCCAATTCACAGCATTCAGATCAAAGAAACCGCCAGGAGGCGACCCGTCGATGGGCATCCTGGCGGGCCTGCCGATAAACCGGATAACGTGGGGCTTGAAATCCCCGCACAGGGCGTCCACCTAATGACACAGTGCGGCCCTACCACATCGCAGAGACGCTATTTATGGAAAACTTCACACCCATCAGCTCCCTCGCGGGGGGCATTCTCATCGGCATCGCTGCCACTCTGATGCTGGCGGTCTATGGCCGCATTACCGGCATCAGCGGCATCCTCGGCGGTCTGCTGTTTCCGGTCAGCGGGGAAATCCTCTGGCGCGCCCTGTTCATCGCCGGTCTGGTGGCCGGCCCGGCCCTGTACCTGCTGGTGATCGGCGGCCCCATCGAATGGACGCCTCAGGCTTCCCCGCTCACCATGGTGGTGGCTGGCCTGCTGGTGGGTTACGGCACCCGCATGGGCAGCGGATGCACCAGCGGTCATGGCATTTGCGGCATCGCCCGGGTTTCCAAACGCTCCTTTGCCGCCACGGCGGTGTTCATGGGGGTGGCCATCATCACCGTTTTTGTGCTCCGGCATCTGTTGGGGGTGTCCCTATGAGCCAGATGCGACACAGTGTGGCACTGTTCATCGTGTTTGCCTGCGGCCTGCTGTTTGGCCTGGGCTTGACCATTTCCGGCATGATCAATCCGGCCAAGGTCATCGGCTTCCTGGACCTGGCGGGCGATTGGGATCCGAGCCTGATCCTGGTCATGGGTGGGGGACTGGCAGTGGCGCTGCCGGCCTTCCAATGGGTTCTGCGCCGCAGCCAGCCATTTTTGCAGCCGAAGTTCTATCTACCTACCCGCAAGGATCTGGACCCTAAACTGTTGGGGGGCGCCGTGGTTTTCGGCCTGGGATGGGGTTTGGCTGGGCTGTGTCCGGGCCCCGCCCTCACTGCCCTGGTGACCTTGAACAGCCAGGCCTGGTTGTTCGTGGCAGCCATGCTGGGAGGCATGTACCTGCACCGGCTGATCGCTGAAAAACCCTGAATCGGGCGGAATATGGCACAAAAAAGAATTTCCCCCGATGCCATGGAATTGGCTGTGCAATTCCAGTATATTGCGCGCGCTTTTGAGTCGGCCGACTGGCCGTTACCAGTCACCATAACTATCCAGGAGAAGACATGAACATTTTTCAATTTGCAAAAACCGCCATGGTGGTTTTGGCGTTTACCGGCATGGTCGCCTGCAGTTCCAGCAGCGATGTGGATTCCCAGGCCGACGCCGGCAGTGAAGGCGGCTTGTCAGGCATTGACGCCACCACGCAACGCGCCCAGCAGCTGCAGGCCGAAGCCGAGGCCCGTGCCGCGGAAGCCCAGGCCCGCATGGCCCGTGCCGCCCTGCAAACCACGGTTTTCTACTTCGACTTCGACGTGGCGGAATTCCGCCAGGCTGACCGCGACGTGCTGACATTCCACGGCCGCGACCTGTCCGCCAACCCCAACAAGCGCATCCGCCTGGAGGGCCATGCCGACGAGCGCGGCACCCGCGAATACAACCTCGCCCTGGGTGAGCGGCGCGCCAACAGCATCATGAACTTCCTGGTGGTCAATGGCGCGTCACGCAGCCAGATCGAGACCGTCAGCTACGGTGAAGAACGTCCCGCCGACCGTGGCACCAGCGAGGCTTCCTATCAGGCCAACCGCCGTGTGGAAATCATTGCCCAGTAAGTGAAGGTCAAGCATTCTTGTACAGCCGGGCACTGCCCGGCTTTTTTTTGCCCGCGGGTTGATGGGCGTCGCGACGAAGCGCAGCGGCGGGAATCAGAAGAACATGTTGCGGGGTTTGGCCGGCTGAAAGCCCACGATCCAGATGAGGACTGTGTACAGCAGCAAGCCCGGTAAGATGAACATCAGCGGCATCAGCAGGGACTGCTCCGCATAGCCGCTGGCAGCCACACCCACGTAAAACAGCATGGCCAGCACGTGGGCCAGCAGGTAATTGATGATGAAGGGGCGCGTGTTATGGGTGAGCGGCCAGGGCTTGGCCTGCAGCAGCCAGCGACCCGCCACCAGCAGACCCAACAGGTCCGTGGGCCAGAACAGCAGCAGGTTCCAGTTGTTGTACAGGTCCACGTGGCCCGAGAAAAACCAGCCGCCCAGCATCAACAGACCATAGACCCCGCTGAACAAGGCGGTGAAGACTCCCAACAGTCCCAGCAAGCGGAAGCTGAAGCGGGGCGCATGCAGGCTGATGCGGGCCGGCGCGGAAAAATAGGACACGGGAATCTTGCGGGTCAGGGTGAACAGCAGCAACACCGGCGCCAGCAGTAACACCGATGCAACCCGGTAGCCGTCCACCTGGCTGGCGGGAGCCTCGAAAGCCATCACCACTTCGGGATCGGACAACAGCCGCAGCCGGGTACCGTCCTGCGCCACGTTTGCTGGCAATTCAAACAGGCGCGCGCGCAGGCTGGAGGGCAGAAACATCTCCTCCCAGGCGCTGATGGTGCGGTCGATATTGCTGTTCATGAGAATATCGAGGGATACGGCGATCAGCTCCAGAGATCGGTAGTGATAAACCACCAGATCGCGGAAGGTGTTGGCGGTGGGCACTGCGGTGGCGGCCTGAATCTGTCCACCCAGGGCTTCATCGAGATAGTCACGCACACGGGTCGTGCAATTATCGAAGAAATACTGATAGGGATAGCTGATGTTCTGAGGCTGCAGATTCCACATCAGGCGACGGTAAAGCAGCGCCTTTTCCTGGTTGTTGAGATTGATGCGGTCCTGCCATACGGTGCGCTGCTGATTGCGGTAACTGTCGAATTCCGATTGCGGCGTGAACGTGCCAAGCCGGTAGTCCATGATGCCTTTGAAGAAATTGAATGAGAAAGCCACCACCCCGCCGCTGGTATCAAACAGACCCCAGTTGAATACGGTGTCCGTGGCGGAGTTCTCGTCCACCATGCGCAATGCCGTGTGGCCGAAGTTGTCCCACACCTGGTTGCCCACATCCACGGTGATCAGATAGAAGTGCAGCCTGCTGAGATCCCTGGGCAGGGTGACCGTAAAGTCCTCCGGCAAAGCCTCGACGGCCTGTGCGGACACCGGCCATGAACTGCCGAGAGTGACCAGCAGCAGAGCCAGGCCACAGAGGCGTTGCAGCACTTGCAGGGATTCAGCCATTGTTCTTGGTTTTCTGGAGTCTCAGAGCAAGTGCAATCCTATCAAAGATTTACTTTTGATCAAGAGACCTGATTCGCAGTGCGCCGAGGGTTTGCTGGCTGGTCACCGGCAAAAAAAATCCCCAACCGGAGTCCGCCTGACAACCGACTGGGGATTTACGGAAAGACATCGTTGCTGCGCAGGGGCTGTTGGATTGTGGGTTTTGCGAGGCATCAGCCCGACGGGAGCCCTGCACTGATGTCACCGTCATGGCTGCACCGTAGTGCAACTTGCCTGAATAGAATCTGAACAGAGCCCCTTGTCCATTCGTGTTAACATGCCCACCTTTGTCGACCCGTCAGTTTGTTGATTTGCCATGTTGACCCGCCACCTCGGACCCCTCACCGTCACTGCCATCGGACCGGGCTGCATGAGCATGTCCCATTTAAATTCACCTGATCCCGAGGCCTCACCATGAGCGACAACACCAAGAACGGCGCCACTGCCCTGATCGAAACCCTGGCCAACTGTGGCGTTGAATTGTGCATGGCCAATCCCGGCACGTCGGAAATGCATCTGGTGCAGGGACTGGATGCCGTACCGCGCATCCGTTCGGTGCTGGCCCTGTTCGAAGGTGTCTGCACCGGGGCCGCCGACGGCTATGGCCGCATGACCGGCAAACCGGCAGCCACCCTGCTGCATCTGGGGCCGGGCCTGGCCAATGGCATCGCCAATCTGCACAATGCCCGCAAGGCCAAGACACCCATCATCAATATCGTCGGCAATCACCCTCACTACCATGTAGGCTACGACGCGCCGCTCACCTCGGACATCGATACCCTGGCCCGCAACTGTTCAAGCTGGATCAAGTCCTGCAGCACGGCGGACACCCTGGCCCGGGACGGCGCCGACGCCTATACCGCCAGCCTGCGCCAGACACCGGGATCCCAGGGCCAGATCGCCACACTCATCATGGGGGCCGATGCGGCATGGGGACCATCACCGGGTCCGGTGTCCCCCAATCCTCTGCCCCTCAGGGCCGTTGTCGATGAACAGGCCGTGGCATCCGTGGCAACCGTTCTGAACAAGGGCGGCAGGAATGTGCTGTTGCTGGAACACCATGGCCTGCAACCGGAGGCCCTGGAATCCGCCAGCCGTATCGCCGCCAAGACCGGCTGCCGTCTCATGACCGGCACCTTCCCCGCCCGTATCGATGGCGGGCCGGGTCGGGTAAAACTGGAAAAACTGCCGTATTTCCCGGAGCAGATCCTGGCGGCCCTGGACGGCACGGAAAACCTGATCCTGGTGAACGGACAGATCCCTGCCAGTTTCTTCGCCTATCAGGGTATCCCCAGCGAACTCATTCCGCCCGGTTGCAAGGTGCATACACTGACCCGCATCGAAGAGGACGCCGTCGATGCCCTCGCCCGCCTGGCCGATCATCTGGGCGCCGGCAAACTGCCGGTGGACCGTTTCCAGCACCAGGCAGTGCCAAAACCCAGTGGCGAACTGACCAACAAATCCATCATTCAGGCTGTGGCGGCCACCCTGCCGGAACAGGTGATCGTCTGCACCGATTCCGGCGGTGGCAATTCCGCCTACCCGGCCTGCCAGACTGCCGCACCCCACAGCTGGCTGAGCCTGACCGGTGGCTCCATCGGTCAGGGCGGCCCCGCCGCCACCGGTGCGGCCCTTGCCTGTCCCGACCGCCGCGTGGTGGCATTGCTTGGTGACGGTGGCGCGGCCTACACGATCCAGTGCCTGTGGACCCAGGCCCGGGAAAGCCTGAACGTAACCACGGTAATCTTCGCCAACAACACCTATAACATTCTCAATGTGGAATACGGACGCATCGGTGTACCCAATATGGGTCGCATCGCCGCCAGCCTGTTCGACATCAGCAATCCCACCATCGGCTGGGTGGACCTGGCACGCAGTTTCGGGGTGCCGGCGGCGGTAGCCGACAGCGCGGAAAAGCTCAGTGAGTTGCTGGAGCAGAGTTATCGCACACCGGGGCCGTTCCTTATCCAGGCCCAGGGTCAGATGCTGCGCTAGCGCGGCGTTCGCGATTACAGGCGCTTTAGCATCAACAGGGTATCGGTGTTCTTGTACCAAAGACGCTCCACCGGCTCCCAGCCCAGATCGGCGTAGAGCCCGCCGTCCGGATGTTCGGTCTGCAGGTACAGGTGCGGCAGACCGCGTTCCCGGGCCATGTCAACGACCCGGCTGGCAAGTGCCGACGCCACTCCTCTGCCCCGGTACTCCGGAGCCACGAATACACTGCCCAGCCAGTACAGGCGTTGCGGGTAGACCTCTTTCATTTCATGGCGCTTGAGAACTGCCGTGCCGATCATCTCATCGTCCAATACGGCGACGATGTCCAGGGGCAGATCATCCCTGCGCAAGGCCGCGCGCAACTGGCCCGTGAGCTTGTCGATGTCCGGACCCATGCGGTCTGCCCACTTGGAATGCCACCAACGGATGACCTGTGGCACATCCTCGGGTCGGTCCGCCAGAAACTGGAAATCCAGTTTCATGCCTGCAGCGGCAGACCTTCGTCCCGCCATCGCAACAACCCTCCATTGATGTGTGCCACCCGCTCCCTTCCAGCATCCCGCAGGATATTGTAGGCCAGCACCGAACGCCGGCCGGAACGGCATATGGTCAGCACCGGTTTGTCGGCTGGCACTTCGGCGATCCGCTCCCGCAGCTCACCGAGCGGAATGCGCTGGGCCCCGGCGATGAATATTTTTTCCTCGTCGATTTCCGCCGGGGTGCGCACGTCGAGGATCAGCACAGAATCCCGGTGGGCGGCGACCCATTGGGGCAGCACTTCCAGCACACCGCTGTAGGTGGTGAATACCGGAGCCCAGTCCGGCTGCTTCGGCAGCTGGTCATCCGCGGGACGCCCCGCCTTCTGGTTGGCCGGCACGGCGATATCCAGCTTCTTGGGATGGGGCAGGCGCATGTTTTCCATGAACACCACGAAGTCGGTCTCGTTGGCCCGACCACCGACCCGGGGATTCAGGCGCTTTTCCTCGCCAATGGTACTGGCGGTGCGCCCCACGTAGTCATGGGCGGGATACACCACACAGTCATCGGGCAGGGCAAACAGGCGATCCTTGATGGAATGAAACAGTTTGTGGGCCGAGCCCTGCTGAAAATCCGTGCGTCCGCAACCCCGGATCAACAGGGCATCGCCCGTGAACACCATGGCTTGATCGTCCAGCACATAGCTGATGCAGCCATCGGTGTGACCCGGCGTCTCGATGACGGTAAGGTGCCGGCCGCCGAACGCAATCCGGTCGCCGGCCGCCAATCCCCGGTCCAGGGCATCGATGCCGGCCTGCCGTGAAGCCAGCAGTTGGCAGCCGGTGGCCAGTTTCAGCAGCCAGCCGGCGGTGACATGATCCGCGTGGCAATGGGTCTCCAGGCAGGCCAGCAGTGTGAGGTCCAACTCCTGCAGCAGGGACAGGTCGCGCTGGTACTGCTCGAAGACCGTATCGATATAAACCGCTTCACGGGTCGCGGGATCTGCCAGCAGATAGGTGTAGGTTCCCGAGGTCTGATCGAACAATTGGCGGAATAGGAGAGCTTGAGCCATGGGGTATTCCTGTGGGCCGCGAGTTTGAGTGAGAATCTAGCCTAATCGCACATCAGGAGAAAGCCAATGATCAGCGGTGGATGTTTCTGTGGAAAGCTGCGCTACGAGATCGACCCGGGTGACTACCTGGTGGCCAGCTGCTATTGCTCCATGTGCCGCAGGATCAGCGCGGCACCTTTCGTCACCTGGCTGATCCTGCCCAAGACCCGTTTTCGCTACGTCAGCGGCAAGCCCTCCCTGCTGCATTCATCAGCCACCGCATTGCGCCATTTCTGCGGCCACTGCGGCACGCCCGTTGCCTTCATGGGGGAGCGTCGTCCGGACATGGTGGACATCACCACACGCAGCCTGGACCACCCGGAAAATTACCCGCCGACTCTGGCCGTCCATGAGGAAAGCCGCCTGCCCTGGCTGACCGCCGATGATCCGACCCGGCCCTAGGGCTGGCGGAGGCCGGCCAGCAGGGTCGCAGCGCCCACATAGACCAGGCCACCGAGGCGGCCTGCCCAGATCTCGCGGCGGGGATTGCGCAACAGACCGGCCGCGGCCGCTGCCAGCAGGGCGTAGCTGGAATCCAGCAGCACGGCCAGAATCCAGAAGATACCGGACAACAGGGCGATCTGCGGCAGATAGGGCTCGGAGCCCAGGACAAACTGGGGCAGGAAGGCGCCAAAGAACAGGATGGTCTTGGGATTGGTCAGGGATACCCAGAAGCCCCTTTGAAAACTGCACATGGCGGTCACGCTGGTCGGCACCCTGCGGTGGGCATGCAGCAGCATGTTCACTCCGATCCAGGTCAGATACCCAACCCCCGCCCACTTCAGATAGAAAAACCCGTCTCTCAGCAGGTTGACCAGGCCGGCGGTGCCCAGGGCCGCCACGGTCAGTTGCACCACCATGGCCGAGCTGGTGCCCATGACGGTTTGCAGTCCGCGTCGCCGCCCGTGCTGCAAGGCAGTCGCCACGACGACCAGCACATTGGGGCCGGGTATCACAATCACCAGCGTCGCCACCAGGGCAAACAGCAACAGGTCCATGAGGTTATGATCCCGGTGTCAGCCTGCCGACGTGCGGGTGCCCGCCAGCACGGTATAGAATCCCTGGGCGGACTCACTGTGCGGTTCCGACTCCGGCCACAGCACCGACAGGATGGGGATGACGATCAATGGCAGCAGGGTGGCGGCAAAGGTGGGATCACGCCATTCCCCCAGGGCCTGGCACAGTTCATACCAGTACTGGGGGAAGCCGCCGGCGGTGGCATTTTCCGCCCCCTCATACAGCGTGTTGAGCCCCCAATGGATGAGACCACCGGCATAGCCGGACACCATGCCCCAGAAGGCGCCGAACTCGGTGGTCTTTTTCCAGTAGAAGATGTAACCGATGGCGATGGCGGGCGGTACCACCATGGCAAAGCCCAATAACAACAACTGCAGTACCGAGGAGATATTGGCCTGCCAGGCGATGGTGGTGGCCACCAGGCCATAGATGACCGTGACGATCTTGTAGGCGCGCAGCTTGCGTTCCTGACTGAACTGCTTGGACCCAGGCACCCAGTCATTGACAAACAGGGTGGCACTGCCCAACAGGATCGGAGCACCGGAAGAAATCAGTGCCCCCAGAATCGCGGCGAGGGCCACACCACCGATGATGGGACCCACATCGGTAGCCAGCTGGGTGATGTTGCGGTAACTGGAAATGCCGCTCTCCGGCCCGTACTGGGCCAGGGTGCCGATGCCGATGAACCCGGCGAACAGGGGCATCAGCGCCGCCAGCACACCCGCCATCAGAAAGCCTGGAATCAACAGGTTTTCATAACGCGCAGAGGTGGAGTAATTGCAGTAGACCGACACCGCCGGTGTATGCAGGGAGGCAGAGAAAAACAGGGCGATGATGCTGGCCCAGCCAATGCCGGTGAAACTCCACCAGCTGGCCTGGTCCTTGCCGCTTTGCACCAGCATGGCATCCGCCCGGTCCATCATCTCGGTCCAGCCGCCCATGTCCTGCATGGCGAAGTACCCCACAAGGCCCAGGCCAACGATGGTGACCGCGCAGTGGACGATGTTGGAAACCCCGGTGCCCTTGAGCCCGCCGGTGACGGTGAACAGGATGATCACCAGACCCCCGATGAACACGCTGACTCCGAAGGAGAGTCCGGTGACACCGGATACGATGGAGCCGATGACGAAAGGCTCGATGATATTGATGACCAGGTACTCGGTCTGCACGCACAGGCTGGACAGCCATTGGCAGCGGCGCGAACCGAACCGCAGGTCGAATACCTGGCCCACACTGGACAGCCTCAGTCTGCGGTAGGGAATGGCAAAGAACAGTCCCACGATGGCCAGGGCGGCAAAGGAGTTGACCGCATACCACAGATTGCCGAGGCCGCCATTGACCACGTCCCCGGCCACGCCATAGGTACCGGCACCCCCGATGCGGGTTCCCGCCACGCCGGCGGCCAGCATCCACAGTCCAAGGGTTGAGCTGCCCGTGGCCCAGTCGTCCGAATTGCGGTTGAAGCGGTTGATCATCAATCCGTAGATTGTGAACCCGGCGAGGTAAACGATGATGACGATCGAAGCGATGATGGCCGTGCTGTCCACGAGTGTCCCCTTTTTTCTTGTTAGGCGGCCATACTACACGAGAATATGGCGCCGGGTAAAAATCCTGGTCACGGGCCTTGCGGGAAAGGGCTTTCTCTTGTTTTCGGCACCAATCGCGGGCCCTGCTTTTCCGCTCAATGGGCCATCCCTGGCCCATCCCGCGCTACATCCCTGGCGCTATTCGCTGCAAAGCAGGGCCCGCGATTGGTGCCTGAGTCAGTGCAAGCCGATCGATTCAGAATGCTGAGGATTGGTGCTACCTTTAACGCAACAGGAATTATTCAGGACGTGTCATCATGACCAGCATCACTCCCGGATCACAGGCCTGGCTGGACCAGGTCAAAGAGGACATCATCGATCCCCGACGGCCCATCATCGATCCCCACCACCACCTGTGGCAGGGCGGGCCGTTTGCCGATTACCTGCTGGATGACTTGTGGCGGGACACCGGGTCCGGTCATAACATCGTCAAGACAGTGTACATGGAGTGCTTTTCCTTCTATGACCGGAACCTGCCCCGCCATCTGCGCCCCTGCGGGGAGTCACGCACCGTGGCGGCCATTGCGCGGCAAAGCCGGCAGCAGACCGGCAAGCCTCCCATCGCCGGTATCGTGGCAAGGGCAGAGCTGAGTCTGGCGGGAGAATCCGAAGAGCTGTTGCGGGAAACCCTGGCCATGCACCGCGAGTTTGCCGGCCCACTGTTCAAGGGCATCCGTGATGCAGGCGCCCATGACAAGAATTCCGCAGACTTCTTCATGCCGGCCCGGCCCACACCCTATGTCTACGGACGGGAGTCTTTCCGCAAGGGTCTGCGCGTTCTGGCGGAACTGGGTCTTACCTATGATACCTGGCACTATCACCACCAGAATGAGGACTTTCTCGAGCTCGCCCGCGCAGTGCCGGAATGCACCATGGTGCTGGATCACTTTGGCACACCGCTGGGGGTCGGGGTCTACAGGGGTTGCCGCGACGAGATTTTCCAGCAATGGAAGCAGGACATCCGGGACATCGCCCGCTGCCCGAACGTATACGCCAAGCTGGGCGGCCTGGCCATGCCTGACAATGGCTTTGGCTGGCATACCGCGGAGCGACCGCCCACCTCGGATGAATTCGTCGCGCGCCAGCAACGCTACTATCTGCATGCCATCGATTGTTTCGGGCCGCAGCGCTGCATGTTCGAGAGCAACTTCCCCGTGGACCGTCTTTCCCTGTCCTACCCCGTACTTTGGAACGGTCTCAAGAAAATTGCGGCCCGCTTCAGCCCGGAGGAACAGCATGCGATGTTCTATGGAACGGCGGAAAAGATCTACCGCCTGACGGATCAGTGAGAGCGGATTCGTTTGATCACACCGCTGCTGGTCAGCACGATGCTGCCGTTTACCGACAGCTCCCCCCTCACGAAAACCAGAGAACCGCCGCGCTTGACTACCTCGCTGCGGCCCTCAATCAGGTCACCCTCCGCCGCCGGCGCGATGAATTCGTTATTGCAGGTGACGGTTGCCACACTTTCCTCGGCGCCGCCATTGGCAGCCAGACACAACGTGTAGTCGGCAAACGCCATGAGTATACCGCCGTGCACGGAATCATGGGCATTGCAGTGCCGCTTGTCGGCGCGAAAGGCAGTGCGAATGCCTTCTTCGTCCACCCGGAAGAAAAAGGGGCCCAGAAAATCCTCGGCCTTGTCGCCGTGCCAGTGTTTGTAATCGGCGGGAATGCCGTAATCCCGGGGTTTGTACTTCATGTCATGTCTCCCTGTTGGCTGAGTCCGGCTGCCGGGATGGCTGACTCGAGATTGAGCTGCCAGTACCCCACATCGATCCACTGATTGAACTTGAAACCCACTTCCCTGAAGTGGGCCACCTTGGCGAATCCCATGGCCTCATGGAGGCCGACGCTGGCCGTGTTGGGCAGGGCGATGCCGGCAATCAGGGCATGCACGGGAGTCTCGCGCAGCCTTTCGATCAGACTGATATACAGCTGCCGGCCCAGGCCACCGCGGTGGCAATCCTTGTCCAGATAGATGGTGGTTTCCACGGCGTACCGGTAGGCGGCGCGGGATTTCCACTCCCCCGCATAGGCATAACCCTGAATCCGGCCTGCGGACTCAAATACCAGCCAGGGTCGCAACGACCCGGCAGCCGCGATGCGGGCAGCCATCTGCTCCGTGCTGAGGGGCACTTCCTCGAAGGTGATGAAGGTATTCTCGATATACCAGTTATAGATGGCGCAGATTTGTGCCGCATCCGAGCTGTTTGCATGCCTGATCATGGGGTTCCCCGGGCCCGGCGGCCCGCTCTGGTGACAAAGGGTTTGAGCGCGATACACGGACTGCCCGGCCCGTCCACAAGCTCATGGAAGGCATCTGCCAGCCGTTGGCTCTGGTCCAGCACGGCCTGCCAGTATTTGATTCGGGTCTGGTAATCCAGGGTCCTGAAATCACCGCGATCGGGGATTTTGCCATAAGGCAGGCGTGATACAAACTTCGCCGAGGGCACCACGAGTAACACATTGTCGTAGTGACTGACTTCGACCTCCCGCCAGGGCAGGTGCTTGTCAAACCAGCCGGGGACCACGCGGGGGTAGAAGTGAGGGTACAAAACCAGGCCATCGCGGCTGTGAAACGGCAGATCGAAGTGATAGTCGGTGATACCGCCATCCAGATACAGCCCCGGCCCCGCCCCCTGGATATCCCTCACACCATCCAGCACCAGGGGAATGGACCCGCTGGCCAGCAGGGCATCGGCCACATTGTCCTCGGTCAGCTTGACATCCCGGGTGGGCAGATCCTGCAAACGGGACAGTTCACAGCCATGGGCATGGTTGTTAAAAACTATGCGTTCAAAATACCAGCCAAGAGAACTGCGGCTGGCCAGATTGGACAAGGCCGCAGCCCCCAGGCCGGCCCCCAGCAGCGGGCGGTGGCGGGAGGACAACAGTCCCCTGCCCCGCACCGCAATGAAATGGGACTGGACCACAGTATTGGAAACGATCCTGCGCAGGCCGACAGGCCCCAGGACATCATGCAGCATCCGGCGCGCCTTGTCGGTAACTTCCCCGCTATCGGGTTTTTCGGAGTAGCGCTCGCGGCTGTACAGCGTGGCCAGGCGTTCGATGGCGGCCAGCGGGTCGGCACTGGCCAGACAGGCCAGGCGCCAGGCACCGGCACTCGATCCCACGGTGGCCAGCGGTGCCTGTCTGTCACGGAAGAACTCTCCGAACAGATAGCGATCGAGCCCGTACAGCACGAACCATTTGGGACCGCCGGATGCACCCGCCATGACCTTGAACAAATGAGGCCGCAGACCGCCCTCCTCGATGGCAGCCATGGCTTTGGGTCCTGCGTAAAGGCTCAGCTCAGTCATGGCACCCATCATAACCCGGGAGCCGGATGCGGGGTTGCGGCATCGGGGTTGCAGCATAATGTTGCCGCTTTTCAGTTTTGCTTGCCTGTGGCCGGAAAACCGTCTATTTTGCGGCCTTTGTCGTCCCGTGGCGAACCAATAAGGAGAATACAGGCAGCCATGACTAAACACCTCAAACCCCTCTTGCTGACCCCTTTCATTCTGTTGCTGCCGATGCTGGCCTTTGCCGCATCCGCCGGTGGTGGTTCCGAAGAATTGCTGGTCCTCACCAACAGCTGGGTGGGTTATACCTCCCTGCTGATTTTTGTGGTGGCCTACGGTTTCGTGATCGCCGAGGAATTCACCCACCTGCGCAAGTCCAAGCCGGTAATACTGGCGGCTGGTGCCATCTGGGCCATGATCGCCTTCGTATACGCCCAGCAGGGGATCGAACACGCCGCCGAGGAGGCGGTGCGGGAATTCATGGTGGAATTCGGGGAGCTGTTCCTGTTCCTGCTGGCCGCCATGACCTACGTTAACGCCCTGAGCGAACGGCGGGTATTCGAGGGCCTGCGTTCCGTCCTCATCAGCCGCGGCTACGGATTCCGCAAGCTGTTCCTGATCACCGGGGTGATCGCGTTCTTCCTGTCGCCGGTCATCGACAATCTGACCACCGCGCTGGTGATGTGCGCCGTGGTGATGGCGGTGGGCAAGGGCAATGCCCGCTTCATCAGCCTCGGCTGCATCAACATCGTGGTGGCGGCCAATGCCGGCGGCGCCTTCTCGCCCTTCGGCGACATCACCACACTGATGGTCTGGCAGGCCGGCCTGGTGGACTTCACCACGTTCTTCGCACTGTTCATCCCCTCGGTGGTGAACTATGCCGTACCAGCCGCCGCCATGTACTTCGGCGTGCCCGATGAAATCCCCCATGTGCAGGATGAAGCCGTCCGCATCAAGCGCGGCGCCTACACCATCATGTTCCTGTTCTTCTGCACCATCGTCACCGCGGTGAGCTTCCACAACTTCCTGCACCTGCCGCCGTTCCTGGGCATGATGACCGGCCTGGGCTACCTGAAGATCTACGGTTACTACCTGAAGAAAACCCACAAGCCCCATCCGCTGGATTCCGAGGAATACGGCCAGGTGGGTGATGTGGGCGCGTTCGACAGTTTCCGGCTGGTGCAGCGCGCGGAATGGGACACCCTGCTGTTCTTCTTCGGCGTGATCATGTGCGTGGGCGGGCTGGGCTTCATCGGCTATCTGGCCCAGGCCAGTCAGTGGATGTATGTGGACCTGGGCCCCACCATTGCCAACTCCCTGGTGGGTGTGCTTTCAGCCATCGTGGACAATATCCCGGTGATGGTGGCGGTGCTGCAGATGAACCCCCACATGAACGAGCAACAATGGCTGCTGGTGACCCTGACCGCGGGTGTGGGTGGTTCCATGTTGTCCATCGGTTCAGCCGCCGGCGTCGCCCTGATGGGCCAGGCCCGTGGCATGTACACCTTCTTCGGCCACCTGAAGTGGACACCGGTGATTGCCGCCGGCTATGTGCTGAGCATCATCGTCCATATGCTGATCAATGGCCAATACGCGGAGATCTACCACAACTAGGCAGACACCGTGCTCGACGCAAAAGGGACGGACTTTCGGGTCCGTCCCTTTTTTGTGCCCCTTGTTTTTTGCGTCGGGCCCAGCGCACTCTTGACCACCCGGGGTTGACATTGGTGGACAGAAAATCAATAAGGGCGTGTTACTCCGCAACAGTTGTGGAGTGCAGCGTCTTGGCAACAGCGAGCGGGCCAGCATGACCACGAGGATCGTTCCCACAGAAAGCCGGTGGCAACGCCATATCCCCAATGCCATCACCAGCAGCAGGATTCTGCTGGCCGCCGCTTTCCCCCTGAGCCCGCCGGATTGGCATCTGCCCATCATCCTGCTGGCATTGCTGACGGAATTTCTGGACGGCTTCCTTGCCCGTCTGTGCCACTGGATCAGCTACCTGGGTCAGGTGCTGGACCCTCTGGCGGACAAACTGTTCGCGCTGTCGGTATGCCTGACCTGGGTCTGGCTCGGACAACTCACCGTCTGGCAGTGGTTGCTGCTGACGACCCGGGATTTCGGCATTCTGTTCATCACCCTGGCCCTATGGATCAGCGGTCGTATTGGCAACAGGAAGTCCATCGAGGCCCGCCTGCCCAGCAAGGTCACCACCGGGTTCCAGTATCTGGTATTCCTGGCGGTTTTGACCGACTCCACCCGCTGGCTGCTGCCGTTGATCGGGATGACCGCCCTGCTGGGGGCGGGGGCCACCCTGCATTACATCATGTTGTTGCGACGTCCCCCGGAGTGACCTGTCCATGCTGGTATTGCAGGTCCTCTGGTTCCTTGCCCCACCCGCGGTTGCCAACCTGATTCCACCGGTAATGGCCAGGCTGCTGCCGGCCTGGAATGCCCCCCTGGATTGCGGCTTGCGCCTGCGGGGCATGCCCCTGCTGGGCTCCCACAAGACCTGGCGGGGGTTGTGGAGCGGCACCCTGGCCGGTGCCGGCGTTTACTGGTTGCAAGTCCAGCTGGTTGCGGGATTGCCGCCGCTGGCGGCGCTGGCCCCACACCCGCAATTCCACGGCCTGTGGTGGTTGGGCGCCTGGCTCGGCCTTGCCGCACTGGCGGGTGATGCCCTGAAGAGTCTGGTCAAGCGCCAACTGGGGATTCGTCCCGGTCGGCCGTGGATTCCCTGGGACCAGGTGGACTGGGTATTGGGCATTCTCCTGGCCAGTTGGCCCCTGTTTCGATTCAGCCTGCCTTTCATGCTACTTTGCCTGTTGCTCGGTCTGGTACTGTCCCTGAGCGGCAAGGTCATCGGGTACTGGCTAAGGATCAATTCCCATTGGATTTGAAAGGTAGGGTCATGGCAAACCTGATCGTCGGCGGCACCAGTGTCGCCCCGGGCAAGCGCAAGCGCATCGAGCTGGAGGTCGCCAAGCTGTTCGACTACACGCCCATGACCATTCCGGTGGAAGTGGTGCGGGGCCGGGAACCCGGTCCGGTATTGTTCGTCAGTGCCGCCATCCACGGCGATGAAATCAACGGCGTGGAGGTCATCAAACGCCTGCTGGCCCGCAAGCGCATCGGCCCAAAAATGTGTGGCTCACTGATAGCCGTTCCCATCGTCAATGTGTTCGGCTTCAACAACAACTCCCGCTACCTGCCGGACCGCCGCGACCTGAACCGCTCCTTCCCGGGCTCGGAGAAGGGCTCACTGGCAGGACAGATCGCCGCCACCTTCATGGGCGAGATCGTGCGCAAATGCACCCACGGCATCGACCTGCATACCGGTGCCATCCATCGCAGCAACCTGCCCCAGATCCGTGCCCAGCTGGACGATCCGGAAACCGACCGGCTGGCCAGGGCCTTTGGTGTCCCGGTGGTGATCAATGCGTCCATCCGGGATGGTTCACTGCGCCAGGCCGCAGCGGAACTGGGCATTCCCATGCTGTTGTTCGAAGGGGGCGAGGCTCTGCGTTATGAAGAAAGAGTGATTCAAACCGCATTGCAGGGCATACTGGCCGTCATGGAAAGTATCGGCATGATTCCCGCCAGCGGCTTGCGTCGCCGACGCCGTCCCAAAGAGGTATTCGTGGCACGCAGCAGCTATTGGGAGCGCGCGCCCCACAGCGGCAGCCTGCGCGCCCGTCGCGGCCTTGGCAATCTGGTCAGAAAAGGCGAGTTGCTGGGCGAGCTGACAGACCCTTACGGGGACGACAAAGTGGCAGTGATTGCCCAGAAAACCGGCATCATCATCGGCATGACCCAGTTGCCGCTGGTGAACAACGGTGATGCTCTCTTCCACATTGCCCGCTTCGAGGATTCCGAGGCGGTGGAGGAACAACTGGGATGGCACAATGAAGACCTGGATATCGAAACCGGCAACTGATCATCAGCAACCTAGCGAGTGGCACAGTCCATGGCTGACAACAATCTGAACCTCTTCAACTGGCAGGCGGCGATCAACGAGACCTTCAACCAGTTTTCCCAGCAGGTCATCAACTTCGCACCGCAGATTCTCGCCAGCCTCCTGCTGCTGCTGTTCGGGTGGCTGGTGGCCAAGGCCCTCAGCGTCAGCACCAACAAGCTGGTGCAGGGTTTCGACTCCCTGTTCAAACGGGTCACCAAGGTGGACTCGGTCCAGGAGGAGCGACTCAAGAATTCCTACGCCCTGATCATCAGCAAGGTGGTGTTCTGGGTTGTTATGCTGTTTTTCGTTGCGGTGGCGGCCAACATCCTCGGCTGGGAAATGTTCTCCGGGTGGATGGACAGCATCGTCAACTACCTGCCCGGCCTCCTCACCGGACTGGTGATCATCATGGCGGGCTTCCTGGTGAGCAACCTGTCCCACGCCGCCATCATCACCGCCACACTGCGGGCCGGCATGACCCAGAACAATGCCATGGCGCGCGCCGTACAGGTGGTGATCCTGTTCTCCGCCATCATCATCGGCGTGGAGCAGATCGGCCTCAACGTGGATTTTCTCAGCAATATCATCGTGGTCATCGCCGGCACCCTGCTGCTGGGCGCCTCACTGGCATTCGCTTTCGGAGCACGCACCCTGGTGGCCAACATCATCGGAGCCCAGTATACGCGCAAGCACTGCCGGGCCGGTGAAATCATGAAGATCGGCGATGTCCAGGGGGAGATTCTGGAAGTCACCCAGTCGTCCATCATCCTCGATACCGGCACCGGACGGGCAGTGATTCCCGCCAAGCTGTTTCAGGAGCAGATCAGCGTCTACAGCGGGGGCATCGATGAAAGCGGGACAACCGGCACCGGGGAAGGGGTGAACTGATGGCCGACCAGCGCATGTCCCTGGCCCTGTCCTTCATCGAGGGCCATCCCAACAGCGCCGCGCGCATTCTTGAGCAGCACGACCTCGGAACCGTTGCCCGTTTCATCACCGAGTTGCCCGAAGCCCTGGCTGTGACCCTGCTGCAGCGCATGTTGCCCCAGTACGTCAGCCGGCTGTCCAGGTCTCTGGAAGTGGAGCAGTTCATTCACCTGCTGAACAGTATGGAACTGAGTTTCTCAGCCGCCGTGCTGCGACATCTGCCCAATGGTGATCGCCAGCGGATATTGGCCAGACTGCCGGCCAACCGCCGTGCCGCCTGCACCCTGTTGTTGAGTTTCACCCAGGATACCGTCGGCGCCTGGCTCACACCCCTGGTGGTTACCGTTCCCGATGATGCATCGATCAGCGAGGCACTCAATTTCGTGCGGGCGGCGGGTGAGGTGGTGCACAGCAATTACATTTTCGTGGTGGATCGGGACCGGCGTCTGCGTGGCCGCATCAGCTACGTGGACATGTTGCGGGCGGAGCCCGGGCTCAGCGTCGATGCCCTGATGTTCACACGCTGCAACCACCTGCTGGGCCGCATGTCCCTGCAGAAGGCGGCGGAACACACTGACTGGCAGACCGTGGACGTCATGCCGGTCAACAATCGCAATCAGCAGTTCATCGGTGTGCTGCGTTACGTCGATCTGCGCCTGGGCCTGGAACGCATGAACACCGACGCGGGCAAGACGGGACGTATCGACCCGGTGACCGGCATCTTTGAGGTCTACGGCAACACACTGCTGGCGCTGTTCAATTCCCTGGGTGATGTCATTGAATCCGATCAACGCCAACCCTGAGACGGCTGTCACAGCCCCGGCACCCCCGCAGGCGGATGTGCTGGCCAGCCTGCATCACGCCTTTCTGCGACAGTATCCCGCCGATGCCGCCCGGCGCATGGAAGCCATGGCTGCCGACGATGCGGCAGATCTGATCAGGGGTCAGCCCGCACACATCAGCGCCAGAGTCCTCGAGAAGCTCACGCCGGGTTTTGTGGAATCCGTGCTGCTGCAGCTCCCGGACGATGAGGTGGTGAGGATTCTGGAGGTCATGGAGGTCGGCGTCTGCATCAACTTTCTGGCCCGTCTGGATCCCGTCAGAGCCGACGAACTGCTGGCATTGTTCAGTTCAGGCAGCGCCGCCGAGCTGCGCACCCTGCTGGATTATCCGGAAAACTGCGTGGGCCGGCTTATGAACCCACGCATCACCGCCTTCAACCAGAAGACCACGGTGGCCCAGTCGCTGAATCAGCTGAAGCAGAATGGCGTGCAATCCATCCGGCACCTGTTCCTGGTCAATGACGACATGGAACTGCAGAGTCAGGTGGACGTGCAGCGTCTGGCCCTTGCCCCCCAGGATGCCGCACTGGCATCCCTAGCCATACCCGTCACCACCCATATCCATGCCATGGACCACAAGGACGAAGTGATGGAAAAGCTGGAGAAATACCATGTGGAGGTGCTGCCGGTGGTGGATGTGGATTTCCGGCTGGTGGGGGTGATCGAGAGC
>JBJOHV010000058.1:0-30986 GCA_046047495.1 Pseudomonadota bacterium
CCACGGAGGATGACAGCCAGAACGGCCAGCCCCAATATCAGAATGATCAGCTCTCTCGTTGCCATGCTCAGCCGTCGTCTCCGCTGCTAGGTGATGGTGGGTAATTCGATTGAAATTTGTAAAGTTATCTTGTGGTTACCGGGAATTCTTTAGCGTTTAACCCTAAATAATTCGCGCCATTATCTCTACAGGCTCCAGGCCCTGCAAGACCGTGCGCGCCCAGTCTCCGTTACAACGCCGCCAGCTCCACCGCCTCCTCGATATCCACCGCCACGATGCGGGAAACCCCGGCTTCGTGCATGGTCACCCCCAGCAGCTGATTGGCCATTTCCATGGTGATCTTGTTGTGGGTAATGAAGATGAACTGCACGTTCTTGGACATTTCGCTCACCAGGCTGGCATAGCGGGAGGTATTGGCGTCGTCCAGGGGTGCGTCCACCTCGTCCAGCATGCAGAACGGGGATGGATTCAGCTGGAAGATGCTGAACACCAGGGCGATGGCGGTCATGGCCTTCTCACCCCCCGAAAGCAGGTGGATCGTGCTGTTCCGCTTGCCCGGCGGGCGCGCCATGATGGCCACGCCGGTATCCAGCAGGTCTTCGCCGGTCATGTCCAGGTAGGCATGGCCGCCGCCGAACACCCGGGGGAACAGCTTCTGCAGGCCGTCGTTGATCTGGTCGAAGGTGTCCTTGAAGCGCTGGCGGGTTTCCTTGTCGATCTTGCGGATGGCGTTCTGCAGGGTGTTCAGGGCTTTTTCCAGATCCTCGTTCTGGCGATCCAGGTAAATCTTGCGCTCCGACTGCTGCTTGTACTCGTCGATGGCCGCCAGGTTGATGGGGCCCAGCCGCTGGATGCGGTTGCCGATTTTCTCCAGCTCCGCCTCGCAGGTGGGGTCATCCAGCTCCGGCGGCAGCTGGGCCAGCACCTCATCCAGCACAAACTTGTTGTGCTGCAGCTGTTCCAACAGGCCCTGCTTCTTCACCGTGGCGCCTTCGCTCTGCAGACGGATCTGCATGTGCTCTTCCCGCAGGCCGGTCAGCTTCTGCTCATGGCCGCTGCGTTCCTGCTCCAGGCTGCGGAGGGTGTGCTCGTTCTCGTCCACCTTGGCCTTGGCCGCCGCCAGTTCCTTCTCGACTGCCAATCGCTTTTCCAGCAACACGTCCAGGTCCCGCCGCATGGTGGCCAGGGGTGCGGTGGTGCTTTCGATCTGGCGCCCCAGGTTCTCCATACGCTCCCGGGAGCGCTGCACCTGGCTGGCCATGCGATCCATGGTTTCGCGGGTGGAACGCAGCTGGGCCTGCACCGACTGCTGGCGCAGGGCCAACTGGTGGGCGATGTCCTTGTCTTTGCGGGCCTTGTCCCGGGTTTGTTCCAGGGCCCGGCGGCGTTCCTCACGCTCCGTTTCCAGGGTTTCCCGCTGCAGGACATCCCGCTCCATATTGTCCAGGGCGGTTTGCAGTCGGGCCCGGGACCCGGCGATGTTGTCCTGCTCCACGGCCAGCTGCCGGCTCATCTCCTCCAGCTCATGGGCGATGCGCTCGCGGCGCAGCTCGGTCTGCTCGATCTTGGCCAGGTGGGCACTGAGGCGGGATTTCAGCTCACTGAATTCCTTGGACTTGCCGTTGAGCTGCTGCTGCACACTGTCGCGCTGGGCCTCGGTGTCTTTCAATTGCTGACGCACCGTGCTCTGACGCTGCAGCAACGCATCAGATTTGATCTTCAACTTATTGATCGAATTATTTATTTCTGAAATCTGACCCTTGCGCTCCAGGAGCCCGGCGGCGGCATCGGCTGACTTGCGACTGCGCAGCCAGTTGGACCCCAGCCAGATGCCCTGGCGGGTCACCACGGATTCCAGCGCTGAGAGACTGCCCCGCAGGGCCAGGGCATGCTCCAGGCTGTCGGCGGCATAGATGCCGGGCAGCAGGCTGGAGACATCGAAGTCCGCGCTCAGTTTGTCCGCCAGCAGCGCGGCTTTTCCTGCATTTCCGGCAGTTCCGGCTCTCCCCACCGGCACTCCGGTTTCCACCAGGCTCAGGGCCCCTTCGGGTAGTTTGGCCAGTAACTCGCTGACATTGTTCAGGCGCTCCACACAGACGGCCTGCAGGGAATCCCCCAGCACCACCTCGACGGCTGCCTCCCAGCCAGATTCCACTTTGATGGACTCCGCCAAGCGATTGTTTTCATTGAGATGATGTCCGGCCAGCCAGGCGTTGCGGGCGGAATCGTCACGCCCCAGGGCCGCCTGCTGCAGGGCTTCCAGGGATGAATGTCGCCCCTTGGCGGATTGCAGCTGGCTGCGCACCTCATCCAGTTCGGCCGACAGCGCCTGATCCAGCTTGCGCAGATCGGCGATCTGGCCCGCCAATTGGCCGCTCTGTCCCTGCAGGGTTTCCATGGCGGCTTCCACCAGGCTGACTTCCCCGCTCAAGCCCGAGCTGTCCCTGGTGCTGGAATCCGCTGCCAGGGTTTCCCGTTCCTTCTGCAGCCGCTGCTTGCGCTCCAGGCCCCGCTCCACGATGGACTCCAGCTGCTGGATACGGGATTGCTCCACCTCCGCGATCTGCCGTGGCTCCTCGGCCCGCTGACTGAAAGCTTCCCAGGCCTGTTGCCAGGCCTGCATGGCGGACTCTGCATCCCCCAGCTCCTGTTCCGAATCGGCGGCGGTGTCCTGGGCCTGCACCAGTTCCGGCTCGATGGTCTTCAGCTCCGCATCCAGGGCCGTGACCTTCTGCAGGTCCACGTCCATCTCCTCCCGGGTCTGTTCCCAGGCCTCCTCCGTCTCCCGCAGGTCCTGCTTGAGCTGGTCGATGCGCTCGAGAGCATGCTCGATGCTCTGTTCCAGGCGGGCGATGTCATTGCCCAGGCTGTAGAAGCGGGCCTGCACCTCCCCCAGGGCATCGGTGAGCTCGGCGTTGTCGGACAGGTGCTTTTCCACCCTGGCATCGATGGCCCGCTGTTCGGCGATGGTGGCTTCGATCTGCAAATCCAGGGCCCGTATCTTCTCCTTCTGGCCCTTCAATTCCTCATCCAGGGCGCGCCAGCGCAGGGCATTGAGGTTGGCCTGCATCTGCCGTTCCTGCTGCTTGTATTCGCCGTACTTTTCCGCCGCCACCGACTGGCGCTGCAGGTGCTGCAGCTGGCGTTCCAGCTCGTCGCGGATGTCGGTGAGCCGTTCCAGGTTTTCCCGGGTGCGCTTGATACGGGATTCGGTTTCCTTGCGGCGCTCCTTGTACTTGGAGATCCCCGCTGCCTCCTCGATGTAGATGCGCAGCTCCTCGGGCTTGGATTCGATCAGGCGGGACACCATGCCCTGCTCGATGATGGAGTAGCTGCGGGGACCCAGGCCGGTGCCGAGGAAGATGTCGGTGATGTCCTTGCGGCGGCATTTGGCGCCGTTGAGGAAGTATGACGACTGGCCGTCCCGCTCCACCTTGCGCTTGATGGACACCTCGGTGAAATTGGCGTATTCACCCTTGAGACGATGGTCGTGGTTGTCGAACAGCAGCTCCACGCTGGCCTGACCCACCGGCTTGCGGGTGCCCGAGCCGTTGAATATCACATCCGTCATCTGCTCGCCCCGCAGGTTTTTCGCACTGCTCTCCCCCATCACCCAGCGCACCGCGTCGATGACATTGGATTTGCCGCAGCCGTTGGGCCCCACCACGGCGCACAGATTGGACGGAAAGTTTACGTTGGTGGGATCGACGAAGGATTTGAAGCCGGACAGCTTGATGGATTTCAGGCGCATTGCGTACTCGGGGGATTCTGGGTCTTTTTCAAGCAGCGGAGTGTAGCGGAATTGTCATGGCTTTGACACTGGAAAGTCGCTGACCGTGAAGGCCCCAACCACAGCAACCACGTGGCCTAGCCGACAACCATCGGGTCAGGTAGCTTAGCCCAAATTCTGCAGGAAACCCGCCATGCATTTGCCCTTTGCACACTAGCCCTTGCACACCGTTTGCCGCACCCTGCTGCCGGATGGTCTGCCCCTGCTGAGCCTCACTGCCCAGGCCGACACCCCTCTGGGCTGGATCAGCAACGGCAATCCCGCCGCCTATACCACCGACAAAGGCAGGGTCGAGCTCAGTGTCAGCTACCTGGCTGTCAACGACACACACCATCGACTTCCTCAACGTCCGGGACGACCTTCTGGCGCGGCGTGCTGCCCCATTTCAACACCCCCCGAGCGGCTCCTTCGCCGACAAAGCCTACGGATTTACTGGCCTGCAGCTAGGGTTTGAGTTGTGAACAGGCACCATTCCTGCATGGTTTTTTCACCGCATCCGTGTTACATTTTGGGCAGTTTTCCGTCCGACCAGAGAATTTCAAAATTCCACCAGGAACGCTCATTGAGGGATCGACCATGACCACCCCCAATGGCGCGACCGGCCAGGCCTTCCGCGGCGGCGACATCAACGGCGACTACCAGCTGGATTACGGGGTGATCTCCGCCACCGGCAAGCAGTGGTTCTGCGGATTGCCCTGAACAACCACCGCCGATGGACTGACGCAAAAAGGAGCTGACAGGCGATGAATTACATCACTCTGGCCAGCTCCTTTTTTCTGACCGCCATTTCTCTCCTGGCCCTGCGCCCCTTTGCCACCCGTGTCGGCCTGGTGGACATCCCCGGCGGCCGCAAGACCCATGAGGTGCCGACCCCCCTGGTGGGGGGCTTGGGGATTTATCTTGGCACCTTGCTGATTGCGGTATTCACCCCCTCTGTCATCGCCCACTACGGTGCCATGCTGGCCCTGTCCGCCCTGGTGTTGTTCATCGGCATTCTGGACGACGCCTTCGAACTGAAAGTCGTCGCCCGCATGGGAGGCCACGCCGTTGCTGCGCTATTGATGGCCACAGTGGCGGGTGTACAGCTGGAGAACCTGGGAGACCTGGTGGGGCTGGGTGATGTGCACCTGGGCATGCTGTCGGTCCCGCTCACCGTCTTCGCCACGGTGGGAGTCATCAATGCCATCAACATGGCCGATGGTCTCGACGGCCTCTCCGGCGGGCTGGTGTTGATCGCCCTCACCTGCATCGGGTTCACATCCCTGATGGCAGGCAACCTGACCCTGTTGAGCTTCGTGGTGATCCTGTCCTGCGCCGTCATTGCCTTCCTCAGCATGAACTTTCGCCTGCTGTGGAAAAAGCGCGCCATGATCTACCTGGGCGATTCCGGCAGCACCATGCTGGGCTTCATCCTGGCCTGGCTGCTGATCGATTCCACACAGGGCCCTGCACCGGTGTTCAAACCCGTCTTCGCCCTGTGGTTCATCGCCATCCCGTTGATAGATACGGTGTTCCTGCTGGCCTCACGGCCGTTGCGGGGACTGTCGCCGTTCAATCCCGGTATCGATCATTTGCATCACAACCTCATCAAGCAGGGGCTGGACACAAAGACCACCGTATTGCTGATGTATGCGGGGGCGCTGACGTTTGGGGTGATCGGCCTGATCGGGTTTGTGATGCAGGTGGCTGAAGGGTTTATGTTTTTGGCGTTTTTGGCCCTGTTCGGGTTTTATTTGTATGTGGGGCAGGTGTTGGGCCGCCTGAATCACACTGGTCGATCATCAAGGCGTTAATGATTTGTCGAGCAGCATGACGTACCGGGTAGCGGCTCGTTGCCAGTCGGCGCGCATTCTCCCCCATGTCATCCCTGTCCTGTTTATCGTCAATCAGCCTTACCAAAGCATTCGCGAAATCAGCCACTGATCCATCGGTAACCGCAACGCCCACATTCTCCTTCGTGATGACAACCATCAAGTCATTGCCCGCATTGATTTTCGCTATCGGGGGCAGCCCGGCTTGCAGATAGGACAGGAACTTACCAGGCACATTGTGTGTCTTGTGCCTCTCATCAAGACTCACCAGGCCAATGTCACAATGCTTTAGTACCGCACTGACCTGCTCCGGTTCAATCTCGTCGTGAAACCGCACATTGGCAAGTCGGCGTTCACCAACAAACTGCTTAAGCGCGCTGACCTCACTTCCTCTGCCAATAAACAGGAATTCCACATCGGTTCGGTTCCGCAGGACTTCAATCGCCTTGAAGACGAAACCCAGCCCCTGCGCCACACCCATATTCCCAGCGTAAACCACCACGCATTTATCCTTGCCGGCCAGATATGACAGGGACGCCGGGATCTCACCGACCAGTTCAGCACCCAACCAGTTCTCCAGTACCTGCACCTCAGCGGCTGTTTTTTTTTCAGGCTGGGAGAAATAGCCGAGATTGGAATGGGACTGGACGCCAATGACATCAGCAGCCTCGTACTGCAGCTTTTCAAAATGCCTGAATACCCGATAAATCAGTCCGCGTGACATCAGCCCCATATCCACTGCCCACTGTGGAAATATGTCCCGCAGGATCAGATACGCCGGGCATCCCGAAGATCGTTTGATGCGCCCTGCGAGGGAACCAAGAAATATCGTCGGTGAGTACCAGACCACCCCGTCCCATCCAGTGCAGGGTATTTCTGCCGCTTCCATCCCCTTCAACAACCGTCGAGACAAAGTCAGCTCGGCAAGCGATCGGCGCAGGTAAGACACATCCTTGGTGGAGGGGCAGGCCACCCGCACTATGCGGGCGCCAAATTCACTGGACACCGCATAGCGGCCGTTCAGGGTTTCTGAAGGCACGACAACGGTCATGTCATGCCCCATGGCTGCCAGTTCCTGCACCAGGTCACGCAGTAACACGGCGCCCGAGGTTCGTCGCGGCGGGAATGTGTCGGCCAACAGAATCAGTTGCACTGGATCACTTCATCCAGATGCGGCGGTTCACGTAATCCGTATAACTCAAGATGATGCGGAGGACCTTGTCCGATACATTGGGGCAGCCATAGTCCTTTACAGGCAATACGGTACGATCCGCGCCACGCTTCTGCGCAGTCAGTATCTCCAGACCCTGCAACACCCTGACTGGATCCAGACCGGTCATCATGACTGCAGCCTCCTCCATGGCCTCAGGACGCTCATGGGCTTCCCTCAGGTTCAACGCCGGGAAGTTGAAAATGGATGACTCCTCATTGATCGTCCCGCTGTCGGACAAAACGGCGCGGGCGCAAAGCTGCAGTTTGTTGTAATCAATCAACCCCAGGGGTTTGTGCAGAATGACGTTTTCCGGCAATGTGACCTGGAGTGATTCGAATTGCTTGCGTGTGCGAGGGTGCGTGGAGAACAACACGGGAAGACCATAGTGCTGGCTGATGGCTTCCAGAATCGAGATGATTCTGCCCACATTCTCTGCAGAATCAATATTCTCCTCTCGGTGCAGGCTTACCAGAAAATACTCTTTCTCGGTAAGTCCAAGCCTACCAAGTATGCTGGAAGCATCGATCTTGTCGCGATAGTAGGTCAGAACCTCCAGCATCGGGCTGCCTGTCTTGATTACCAAATCCGGCGGCAAACCCTCGCGCAGCAGGTACTCGCGCGAAATGTCACTGTAGGTAAGATTCACATCCGCCATGTGGTCAACCAGCCTGCGGTTGATCTCCTCAGGAACTCTCTGATCAAAGCACCGATTTCCCGCTTCCATGTGAAAGCTCGGAATCTTGCGTCGCTTCGCCGGCAATATCGCCATGCAACTGTTGGTATCACCCAGCACGAGCACGGCATCCGGCATGACAGTTTCCAGCAATTGATCGGTCTTGATGATGACATTGCCGATGGTTTCGGCTGCTGTTCGACTCGCCGCACTCAGGAAGTGATCCGGCTTCCGCAAGTCCAGTTGCTCAAAAAATATTTCATTCAGCTCATAGTCATAGTTCTGGCCCGTATGGACGAACGTCTGTTCCACATGTTGGTCCAGCTTGGGGATAACCCGGCTGAGCCGGATGATCTCAGGCCGGGTTCCAACCACCGTCATAACCTTTAAACGCTTCATATCATACCTTGCAGCTGATGGTGTCCGGCCGGCTCCGATCGAACAGCTCGTTGGCCCAAAGCAGCACAACCAGATCATCATCGCCGATATTGGTTATGTCATGGGTCCATCCCGGAATGGTTTCCACGACCTGTGGATGGTTCTCTCTGGTTTCCAGTGAACAGGACTCGCCGGTCACCATGTGCCGGAACCCGAAACGTGCCCGCCCTTTGATGACCAGGAATTTTTCTGTTTTTGTGTGATGGTAATGCCCGCCACGGGTCACTCCGGGCCTGGCTGTGAAATAAGAGAACTGGCCACTGTCGCGGGTTTTCAGAAATTCCACAAACTCGCCACGCCCATCATTGTGGCTTGGCAATTCATAGGCAAACTGTTCAGGGGCAAGATAGCTGATGTAGGTTGCGTACAATGCCCGGGTCAACCCCACTCCGACAGCTTCGGTGACCAAGGATTCACGACTGGCCGGGAATGCCAAAACCTGCTCGGCCAGCTGTCCCAGTGTAATGGTGTAAACCGGGCGCACCTCTCGGTACTGAACGCCGACATCCGTTGACCCCAAGGCACCCATCATGTCATCGATGACATCATCGATATAGACCAGATTCAGTGACGTCGCAGGGTCGTCAATCCGGATTGGCAACCCTTGAGAGATGTTGTGACAGAACGTGGCTACCACGGAATTGTAATTGGGCTTGCACCACTTGCCGAAAACATTGGGCAAGCGGTAAATGAATGCGGTGCTGCCGGTTCGATTCACAAACTCTGCGGTGGACTTCTCGGCGGCCAGCTTGCTGCGGCCATAATCATTGTCTCGATCGACCTGGATCGAGGATGTCAGAATGAGCCTTGCTTTGGGATTGTGTATGGACAGGTGGTTGAGCAATCTCTCCGTCAAGGCGGCATTGACAGCATTAAAGTCTTCCGGGTCCTGAGGGCGATTGACCCCCGCCAGATGGATGATGACATCGGAGCCTGTCGCAGCCTCCAGCATCTGTCCTTCCGTCTCTCCCCTGCCAACGGTTTGCAGCCTGATATCCGTTCTTTCCCGCAATCGGACGGTCAGGTTCTTGCCGATGAAGCCGTGGGCCCCTGTCACCAGGACATTCAGGTCAGGTATCGGGATCGACATAGCGCCCCTCGGTGAGGGCCTGGATGAATGGCAGTTTAAGCAGCAATTGTTTCATGCCCTCAACATCCAGCTGCTCGGTATTGTCGGAGTTGTAGTCCTGCGCCCGGGTGATGCTCGCTTCCCCTTGCTCCATGTACTTACCGTAGTTCAGATCCCTCAGGTCAGGAGGTATGCGAAAATACTGCCCTACGTCCTCTGCGCTGACCCTCTCCTCGCGGCTCAGCAAGGCTTCTGCACGCTTTTCGCCGTGCCGTGTCCCTATTACGTTCACAGGATGATTCTCGCAATTCAAGAGCTGACACAGTGCCTTCACCAGGGTATCAATGGTGGCAGCAGGTGCCTTCTGGACGAATGTGTCGCCCGGACCGCCATTCTCAAATGCATACATGACCAGATCCACCGCATCATTCAGTGACATCATGAATCGGGTCATATCCGGATCAGTGATGGAAATGGGTTTGCCGGCCCGGATCTGCGTAACGAAAAGCGGGATCACGGACCCCCGTGATGCCATCACGTTTCCATATCGGGTGGCACACAACACCGTGCCATTGCTGCTTCTTGATTTGGCCACCACGACCTTCTCCATCATCGCCTTGGATATCCCCATGGCGTTGATGGGATAGACCGCTTTGTCGGTGCTCAATGCAATGACGCGTTTGACACCCGATGTGATGGCTGCCTCCAGGACATTTTCCGTACCCAGGATATTGGTTTTCACAGCTTCCAGCGGATGGAATTCGCAGGCGGGCACCTGTTTCAGGGCTGCCGCATGAAAAATAAAGTCCACACCACGCACGGCATTCAGAACCGCCTGATAATCCCGAACGTCCCCCACGTGGAATTTGATCTTGTCGTTCTGGAAGCGCTTGCGCATGTCATCCTGCTTCTTCTCATCACGACTGAATATGCGGATTTCCCTCAGATCAGAGTCCAAAAACCGTCGCAAAACGGCGTTCCCAAAAGACCCTGTACCACCGGTGATGAGCAACACGTTATTCTTGAACATGAAACATTCCAGTCAGTGCCAGTTAATTGGTGTTGGCTTGCGCCCCTATCCGGGCCAGGAACTCAAGGGTCTCTTTGGCACAGGTCTCCCAGGAATATTCAAGGGATCTTTGATAAGCCTGCATCGCCACACGTTCCCGCAAGTCCGTATTCAAAGCAAGAGTCTTAATGGCATCGGCTATTGAACCTGTATCATCCGGATCGAAGTATACACCAGCCTCCCCCAGCACTTCCGGCATGGGGCCGCGCTCGGCGCAGGCTATGGGCAACCCTGCTGCCATGGCCTCCAGGAGGATGTTGGGCAGGTTCTCGCAGGACGACGCAAACACAAACAGCTCCGCCGAGTGATACTGCTCATGGAGCGTGGCAAACTCCACCTCCCCGTGCCAGACCAGGCGCTCGCCCCGGGGGTCCAAGGCATCCAGCAAAGCTTGCAGGCGACGCCCATACCCATTCCACCTTGGCCCCACCAGCTCCAATTTCACCGGTAAACCGGCCTGCTGCAGCCGATGGACAGCCTGCACCACTTCCAGCTGATGCTTGTAGGGCATAGCGATGGAAACGTACAGCAGTCGAAGGGGGTCAGCTGGGGAGCAGTCCGACAGAGCCCGCACCGGTCGGGGAACCTGCCGAAAGCGCGCCTCAATGCCGTGGGGTACCAGCGCCGTTTGGTTCGGTTCAAGCCCCAGCCGAACACACAGGGCTGCCTGGGCATAGCGGGACAGAAAGATCACTCCGGATGCACGCTGGAACGAACGCCCCTGAGTCAACGCCAGCATCCGCAGCTTGACACGGGTCACGCCCCAGGGAAACCGGCGGCGCTCCGTCGGCTCAAAAGGCAGCATGTTCTGACTGAGGGTGGCCACGGGAATCCGGTGGCGATTGGACACACTGCCCCCTGGGGCAAACAACACATCACACCCTGCCGCCAGCACCGCCTTTGGCAGAATCCATTGCTGACCGGCCATGCGTACGGGCAATGGAGCACCCATCCAGTCAGCACTGTGGATGGTCAGCCATGGTGCTGAAGGTAACTGCCTGGCCACGTCGCCATTGACCCATACGCTGACCTGTCTGATGCCGGAGGCCGCTGGATCCGCATGGGCCAGCAAGCGGCTCAGGTGAGTCACGCCCCCACCCTGTCGGATGTTCACGGCATCGATGGCGAGGTGCATGGAGGTGATAACTCAGCGCGTGAACCAGGGCCGATCTGTTTACCAGTATCGGATCTGATTTTGCGGATGCAATAGATCATGTCACTCAATCCTTGGGCTTGACCGTGAAATCTGCAATACCGCCCTGTATGGCATACTCGGACCCGCATTCGCCGCAGCGATAGGTGTCACCATGTGGCTGCTGCAAATCCCCGTGACAACGCGGACAGCACAGCAATCCAGCGAGATCAAGGTTAGCGTTGCGAGCATTCTGAGAGAACCAGCGACGGATCCATTGGACCAGCCGGCGACGCATGCCTGGCGGAGATGCCTGGTACGTGATAGCTGGCAAAGGCCAGTCGGCATCCACCTCGGGATTGACAACTGTATAGTCGATGCGATCGTTCCAATACAGACGGGTATAGAACGGCAGCGGATGGTCTCGGAGCTGCCGATACCAACCGGCATCCTGCTTCAGTTTGGCTTCATAGCCATCGACCACGAATCCATCATGGCGCCAAGACGGCTTCTTGAAGATCCTGATACCTTGCTCGCCCCCGCCGTAGACCTCCAATCGATGAAACCGAAACGGATTGATCCGCTCGAAGAAACCGTCGGGGGTTTCGATATAGCCTGCTTTTCCCACCCGCATGAGTTCGCTGATGAAAAACTCCGGATACAGGGTATGTTCCAGAATGTGCGATGCAATGACGAAGTCGAAGACCTTGTCCTTGAACGGCATGCGCTCAGCCGTCCCATAGACAATCGGACGGTCCTTCACCAACGGCGCAAAGTAACGCTCAGAAGTCTCCTCATAGCCGTCCAGGAGCACATTGGCCCGGGGATACGGATTGCCACCGGAACCCACATCCAGCACCAGCGCGGATACCGGCACCGGGCAATGCAGGCGCCGCAGCGACCAGGCGAGACGCCGCATGCCCAACGCATTCAGGACATCCATCGCAGTGGATGTCGCCTTGAATCGGTTCATCGTCGCGCCTCCACGAACAGACTTTCCTCCGCCCGGTTGTCCAGCACGTCGATATCCGGCATTTCGCCCTGCTGGTAATCACAACGGCGGATGGTGTGAAACCTGGCTTGTTCCAATCGCTCAACCAGCATCTCGAAATCGTACATGTACTTGTGCCGGGAATAGCGGTTGTCCTCGTCTTCCACAAAGAAATAGTTCTTCAGCATCCGATCCCTGGCGCCGGCCTGATACATCGCCACGGCATAAGCCAGATCAGGAATCGACAGACGCAGCAAGCCTCCAGGCTTCAGCACTCGATAGGCCTCGCGCAGCAGATTCTCTGCCTCACCGGGATAGAGGTGTTCGAAAAAGTGCGACGAGTAGATACAGTCCACGCTGGCATCTGGAAAGGGAATGCTGGCACCCAGGTCGTGGTGCACGAAGCAGTGATCTCGTAACAGACGCCGGTAGGTGTCTTCTGAATAGTAGTGCCGCGCACCAGCGGTCCGATAAGCCAGACCATGGACAAACGTTGGCAGGTTTGCGATCAGGGCATTGAGGCTACCGTCCACGTTGATCCAGCCTGGCGCCACTGCCAGACCGCACCCGAGATTCACCTTTACGGGATCGAAGCCAGGTGGGACGCCGATACGCCGGCGTGCCTTGAGTCGGGCCAGGCTCCGATTGGTGAGTTCGATAGCCGATCGAATCAGTGTCATCCTGCGTACTCCGGCAATTCCACCGCCCGCGCCAGCACCTGACGCATGCGGGATACCACATCATGGCCATCGGCGCGAACCCTCGCCAATCCCGCCAGGGCGATGGCCTGACACCGTGACTCATCACGCAGCAACCAGTTGAGCTGGTCGTGCAGTTCCTGTCGATTCCTGAACATCACCGCCTCCCGATCCGGCACGAACAGACTCGCTAGATCATCGGAATATTCGGAAAGCAGCACCGTACCACTGGCCGGGATCTCAAAACAGCGCCGGGTGTAGGTGTCCCGGTTCAAGCGGGAAAGGAAGCACATGGCAGCCTTGGCGCCACACAGGGCCTTGTTGTAGTCAGCGCCCCAAAGCAGATGGACCGGCGCCAGGTGGGCCAGCACCGGACTGCGGGCCAGCACTGTGTTCCATTCATAATCCGGTCCGAATAGACGCAGATGCCATCCTTGACGGACGACGTCCTCCAGGAGTTCCAATCGACCGTCCTGCTCATAGTGGCCAACGAACACCACGTCGCAACCATACTTGGCTTGGTCCTCCGCAGATAGCGAGTGAGGGTAATTGCGTTGGGGCATGTACCAGGAACGCAACAAGTCTACCTGACGTGCACCCGCTGCGGTTAATTCACCTAGGTTGTGGGTGCGGTAGGCGAATACCAGGTCATACAATGCGATACCACCCAGAAAATGGCGCCACAACCAGCGGGGGTAACGGGGTGAAAACGGATCGTCGTTGTTGTAGCCCAGCAGCTTCACCTTGGGTACTGCAACGCGAAGTGACCGCAGTGTTTCCGGCAGTACATGGGTACCGCGATAGATGAAAACGATGGTTGGTTGTTGCTGGGTGGCGAGATCGATCAAATCCCGGTTCAGGCGTTGGATGCGTGGTCCCCACATGTATTTGTTCTGCGCCTTGAGGAGCGGTCTTGACAAACGGTCTATGGCAGAGGCCGGTTGGAAATAGGTATGCCAACCAAACCGCAGCACCTCATGCCCCAGTTCCTGAAACGCCTGAGACACGGCCTCTTCGTGCAGCTCCGAGTGCCAATCTCCTGCCACCAGGATTTTCATCACCGTTCTCCCTGGTACACAGAGCCCAGGACTGGCGTACGACCGAAACGTCGCTTGATCCAAACGATCAGTCGATCTGTATTGCGCACCCCCAATAGCGCGATGGCACCGAAATACAGCCAGTAGATGGGATACCGACCAAAGCCCATCCGCGCCAGCTGTTGTCCATACCGGAAAAAGGTACCGATCGGCTTGTCCGCCTGGATCGACAGCAGTGGATAGGCGTAGTTGGCCAGGTCCCTTTCGATGGCCTGGTAGATCGGCAGGCTGTGTTGCTGCTCGACCCAGCGGGCGATGTTGAGCATGCCCTGGACGAAAGTCAGGGATGACTCCGGTGTCCGCTCGCGGGGCTTGAAGCTCCCCCGCTCGCTGGCACTGTTACCGAAGTCCGGGGTTCCACCGTTGCGATAGAGGGAGACTCGCTGTGGACTGAAGACCGCACCATGGGAAACCAGCATCTCCGCCACCAGATACAGTTGGTACAGCAGGGTGCCATCGAAGCGATTGGTCGCCAGATCCAAAGCCGTCTGGCGATGAAAGGTCATGCCGGGAATAACCACCGACCGCCGATACACGGTGCCGATGGAGGCAGCCCCAGGTGGAAAGTAGATTTCCCGATCAAAGTAGCAGAACTCCTGGATGACGTTGTCCGGCGTCCCTTCAAACGCGGCATAGCTGCGCAAGTAGACAGCCGCCGCTGGGTGACGTGTCAGGACATCATCGATATGGCGCAAGGCGCCTGGACACATCAGATCGTCATTGCCCATGAACACCACGAAATCACCACTGGCTGTTTCCAGCAATCGGCGCAGATTGCCGTCGTAACCGAGATTGACTTCGTTTTCCCGATAGACGATACGATCCGGGTATCGGGAGTGATAGGCCATCGCCACACCCCGAATTGGGTCGCGCTCCGGCGAACCATCTTCACATATCACCACTTCGTAATTGTCATGGTCCTGGGTCAGTATCGAGTCGAGCAGTGCCGGGAGAACAGCAGCACGGTTATAGGCTGGGATACAGACTGAAAGCTTCATCCATAGCCCCTATCAGACAGCCGCCTGCAATCGATCCAGTGCGATACTCAACATGCTCAGTGCGAACAATCTTGAACCATTCGCCCTGCCCCGCTGATGTCCCGCCACCAGTTCACGAATGAACCGGCTATCCAGCAGCCCATCGAAGCGAGTCTCCAGACCATCGAGATATCCCACTCCGTCACCCCTAAACCAGGCGTCGATGGGAATGGAGAATCCCTGCTTGCGATTCAGGTCCAGAGCTGCCGGCAATACGTTGTGACCCAACTGCTTCTGCAGGATGCGGCCGCTGGTGCGGGTCACCTTGAGGTCGCTGGGAATGCTGCGGTAAGCCAGTTCGATCAAACGATGGTCCAGGAACGGCGCGCGCAGTTCCAGGCTGTTTGCCATGCTAGCGCGGTCCACCTTCACCAGGAAGTCATCGGGCAGGATGCTGCCGAAGTGAGTGCGCATCATGGCGTCGATAGGGTCGGCACCGGTCTGGAACAGAGACAACTTGCCCAATTCCGGGGTCAACAGCTTGTCTCCCAGTTGCGCTCGCAGCTCGGGGGCTATCAACTGGTTGCGCAGTGGCGCGTCGAAATACGGAGAACCCCAGATCAAGGCCTGATAGGGACCGCGCCGCAGGGCCTGCAGGCGATTTCGCCCTCGCACCCCGGCCGGAAGATGACCGACGGCGTCGGCGACACTCGACATCAGCGGCGCCGGCACCCAACCCCAGCGGGCCTGGTCTCGCAGCGCCTGGGTGTAATCCCCATAGCCACCAAACAATTCATCCCCCCCATCCCCACCCAGCGCCACCTTGACGTGTTGCCGGGTCAAGCGGGAAATCATGAAGGCTGGAATTAGTGATGAGTCTCCCAGCGGCTCATCCACAAAGGGTGCCAGGTCATCCAGGACCGACAGGGACGGCGCAGCCAGGTCCAGTCGATGAAACCGGGCATCGAGATGCTGGGCCACCTGGCGCGCATAGCCGGACTCATCCAGGGACGACCCCGGCAGCGCCATGGTAAACACATCCAGCGGTCCGCTGCATAGCTGCGCCGCCAGGACAGCAATGAGACTGGAGTCCAGCCCGCCCGACAACAGCACGCCTACCGGTACGTCGCTGCGCAGCCGGATGCGAATGGCATCCGTGAGCACTGCCTGCACCCGCTCCAGCAATTCCTCAGCAGGCAATGTATGCGTGCTCCGCGCCGGCAGAGACCACCAGCGCCAGACTTTCAGCCGGCCATCGCCCGGCGTGAAACGCATGGCGTGCGCGGGCGGCAATTTGCGCACCCCGCCGAGCAGGCAGTGATCCCCAGGTATATATCCCAGCGCGAGGTAGTGATTAAGCCCTTGAGGGCTGATTCCGCCACGCAGGGCCGGCGGAATAGCCTTCAACTCTGATGCGAAGGCGAGGGTTTGGTCTTTATGGGCATAGTAGAACGGTTTTTCTCCTGCCCGGTCCCTGGCCGCAAACAGGGAAGCGGGCGTCTGGTCGGTACCTGCATCCCAGATTGCAAACGCAAACATACCATTTAGATGATCGAGACACGCTTCGCCCCATTGCAGATAGGCGGTGAGCAACACCTCAGTATCACTCTCGCCCTCGAAGGCATACCCCAATGATCGCAGCTGGGCGGCCAGTTCCACGTAGTTGTAGAGTTCGCCGTTATAGACGATGACAAAGCGCCCACATGGGCTCACCCGAGGTTGAGCGCCCGTGGGCGACAGGTCGATGATGCTGAGGCGCGCATGACCCAGGCGAACCTGACCATCACCGCTGAGCCACTGACCCTGCTCATCGGGGCCGCGGTGGTGGAGGGATTGCAGGCCCGCAGGTAGCCACGTTGACAATGAATCGTCGCCTTTGCCATTGATGAGCCCCAACAATCCACACATGCCAGGTGCCTAACAGGTGATCCATCCGTGTGGAATAAGGCCTTTGAAGCCCCACCAGGCCACCCCTTCGCGACGCTCGATTCCCGGCGCGATCACTATCTTGTTCGAATGGGATGGCAACCAAGCCCCCCACCAGCTGAAGGTGCTGTTGGCAATGATGAAGTGCCGGCACAAAGTCATCAGCCATAGATCGGCATAGGCAAGATCATGTCCCTGGTTATGGTCCACCACCGTGAAGCGGCCAGCTGGAAACAGTTCCGCAGCCTGTACCAGATCGGGCCGGTCGGAAAATACAAAATAATGCGAGTCGGCGATGTGCTGCTCCAGTAACGCCAGGGCACGCCGGTAGTAATCCGGTGGCGCATGCTGATCATGGTCCACCGCGTCCCCCAGAAAATAACGCAGATGCACCGCGACCGGTTGCGGGCAGTGGCGGATCCGCTGCGCCATCTCCAGATTGGCAGTGTCCTGGGGCGGCAGAATGCGCAGGTCCCCACGGATGGTATCGGCCACGTCGGCGAAATAGCCTTCGCTCTGCCAGTAACCCTCCAGGTACAGAGTGCCAGGCACCTTCAGCTGCAGCAGGTCCGGCACAAAATCCACCCCCTGCTGCACAATGTGGCGACGCCGGGCAAACGGCTTGCGGTTCTCGTTCAGCAGGCGCCATGCCCGGCGTAACCGGGGCAATGGCTCCAGACGTTCCCGCGACGTGGCAAAGCGGCCGGCGATGGCAAAATGCTGCAGCTCACAGCGGCGCCGGTAGAGTGTATCGCGGGCAAACCCGCTGACATCGTCCAGCACCAGTTCCGCAGCGTTGTGCAATGCCAGGCGGCGGGCCGCGCTGTAAATGAACAGCTGATTGCCCAGGCCGCCCATCAATCGCGCAATCACTTTAGCCATTGAAACAGAGACACCAGCATCGCATAGGCGAGTGCAATAGGATAAAGCGCGACGATGATCCAGCGTTCTACAAACCCGGACTCAGCGAAGTACTGATGGACGAGGATACTCGCGTGGGCCTGCCTGATTCCATTAGCTGCGCGAGTGAGAAGCGACGGCTTTTTGCTGACCGCTGCCAGAGTGTCAACATGAGTATCGCGAATGCGCTTCCTCAGGCTTGCCTTGTGGGTGCCGTGTATGGCTGTGGTACCCAGCAGGCGATAAAGAAACATCAGGTCGAACCCCACCGGGTATGTCACCAGCGCAGCTGTGCATTCGGGAGTGAGCAACTTGCGCGGGTATACGGCATAAATGCTATTCGCCTTGCCCAGGAGTCCCGGCTGCAGAAAAAAGCGAAGTCGTCTCAGTAGCCGTGGTGCAATGAATTGCTGCCGTCGTCCGTTGGCGGGATGGACGCAGTCTTTTCCATCAACATCCATCTGCCTGACGGTCCCCATGGCGGGACAACCGGTCTGGTGTGCAATCGCAAGCAGTTCCTCAAGCCATGACTTAGACCACAAATCATCCGCCGCCGCCCACATGAAGTACTCGCCTTGGGCCTGCTCCAGCACCAACTGGAAGTTGGCCACTGCCCCAATGTTTTCGGGCTGCCGCACAACGCGAATGCGGCTGTCCCGTTGGGCATACATGGCGCAGATGGTGGCCGTGCCATCTGTGGAGGCGTTGTCTGAGATGATCAGCTCAAAGTCCTCGAACGTCTGCCCCAGGAGAGATTCCAGGGCATGACGCAGATAGTGCTCTTCGTTGAACACCGGCATGCCAATACTCACCCGGGGCCGTTCAACTGCCATAGCGCACCACCAGAAGGGATGACACCAGGGTCACACCCGAAATCACCACCAGGCACAGCAATTGGGCCAGCAGACCCTCGGGGAACGCCCACAGCTGCTCGGTCACCAGCAGCCCAAGCAGGGCCCCCGCCAGGGGCAACAGGACATCCTTGCCGTACCAGCGCCATTGTTGTCCTGGCAGGATGCGGGTATGCATCAGCTGCACGCCGATCAACAGGTATCCGGCATTGAGCCCCACCCACACCCAACCTGCGCCCTGGGCGCCATAGCGCGGCACGGTCATCAGGATGGCCGGAATGAGGATCACCACACCCAGCAGATTGAGGCGCATGGCCAGGCGGGTCCAGCCATGGGCCAGCTGCATCTGGTACGGCAGCCAGAACAGGCAATTGAGCAGGGTGCCGAACACAAACAGGCTCAGCAACGGTGCCACACGGTCGCTGAGCCCGGGGTCCCGGGTCCACAGCAGGAGGAACTCCCTGGCGAACACCATCAATACCAGGGCCGCACTGCCGCACATGGCGGCCGCCAGGGCCGCCCCCTTGTGGTAAACCCGCTGCAGACCAGCGTCATCACCCGCCGCATGCAGTTCACAGAGTCGGGGATACCAGGCCTGGGCAATGGGTGTTATGAGCAAGTACAAGGCCCCGGCCACCGTGGTGGCCACACTGAAATAGCCAAAATCACTGAGGCTGAGCAGCTTGGAGAGCAGCACCTTGTCCACCTGGGTCAGCAGCATCGCCAGCAGATTGATGCCCAGCACCCCACCGGCAAACCGCCACACACCCTGCAGGGATGTCAGGGAAAACCGCCCGCCCCGCCCGGCACTGGGCAGGCTGCGATAGGTCAGCAGCGCCAGCGCCACCAGGGACAGACAGGCGATGACACCCTGCCAGAGAAAGAATGCCTCCAGGGAGGCCGACACCAGCGCCAGGATCGCCACCCCGCCAATCCCCCGCAGTGTCGATGTGGCAATGATGACACCATTGAGCGCCACCTGGCGCTGCATGCCGATGACACTGCTGCGGTAAATCCCCTCCACCAGGCGCACCGCGACGATAAAGCCCATGATGGCAAAGGCATTGGCCGCGGTGGCCACGGACACGGTTTCCGTCCGCAACCACTCCCCGGCCAGCCAGTCAGCGCCCAAAACCATGGCCGCCATCACCCCACAGGCCAGGCCAACCGCCATCAACTCGAAGCTGCGCAGCAAGTCACGCAGGACCTCTCCGCCCCCCGGCACCCCTTGGTAACGGGCCATCTCCCGGTTCAGGGTGGGCATCATCCCCAGGTCCAGCAGACCCAGCCAGGTGGACAGCACGGCAAACACCCCGATGAGCCCGTAGGCCTCGATGCCGAGGTAATGGATATAGAGGGGGATGAAGGCCAGGCCCATCACGGCAGCCCAGCCCTGGCCAAGGTAATTGGCGATCAGGTTTCGTTTTAACAACGTGACAGATAGTCGGCGTAAGCTTGAGCCAACCCATCCTCCAGGCAGGTGTTTGCCTGCCACCCAAGTGCGTGCATGCGTGTGCAGTCCAGCCACTTTATGGGTGTGCCGTCGGGCTTGCTGGTATCGAATCGAATGGTGCCCGTGAACCCAACCACCCTAGCAATGATGGCTGCGAGTTCACTGATGGTCAGATCTTCGCCGGTACCGACATTGATGTGACTACAGCGGGCGGCGGTGACTTTGGTCAGTTGCTCTGTATCGAATTGCATAACCTGCTCACATGCCTCGGCCAGGTCATCCACATACAGAAACTCCCGCCGAGGTGTTCCCGTTCCCCACACGACGACCTCCGGTGCATCCTGTACCTTGGCTTCATGAATGCGTCGAATCAGCGCAGGAATAACATGACTGTTTTCGGGATGATAGTTGTCACCCGGCCCATACAGATTGGCAGGCATCACACTGCGGTAGTCACGACCGTGTTGCCGATTGAGGCTTTCACACAATTTGATTCCGGCGATCTTGGCCAAGGCATAAGGTTCGTTGGTGGGTTCCAGGGGGCCGGTGAGCAAGTATTCCTCTTTGATAGGCTGCGGGGCCAACCGGGGATAGATGCAGGACGAACCCAGGAACAGCAGCTTCTGCACGTTAGCGCGATGCGCCGCCTGAATCACATTGCACTCGATCATCAGATTGTCGTAGAGGAAGTCAGCGGGATAGGTGTCGTTGGCATGGATACCGCCCACCTTTGCCGCGGCCAGATACACCTGGTCAATGTGTTCTGAAGCAAAGAAGTCTTCGACCTCCGTTTGCCGGGTCAGATCCAATTCCCCATGAGTGCGTGTGATGATGTGCCGGTAGCCCAGAGACTCCAGCCGGCGAACGATGGCCGAACCCACCATGCCGGTGTGACCCGCCACGTAAACTCGGGCATCGCGATCACTCATGCGTGGCGATCCGGAACCTTGAACCCATGGCGCCTGACCAGGGCGTCCCGCTGCGCCAATTCGAGGTCGGCCTGCGCCATCTCCCTGGCCAGCGCCTCAAAGGTCACGGTGGGGGCCCAGCCCAATTTGGCTTTTGCCTTGCTCGCATCACCCAGCAAAGAGTCGACCTCGGTAGGCCGGAAATAGTCGGGATCTACGGCAACGATAGTTTGCCCTTCGTCGTCCAAACCCACTTCGTCGATGCCGTTACCCTGCCAACGGATAGTCAGGCCGATGCAGGCGGCGGCAATCTCCACGAACTCCCGCACACTGTGCTGCTCACCCGTGGCAATGACGAAATCCTCGGGCTCTTCCTGTTGCAGCATCAGCCACTGAGCCACAACATAGTCACGTGCGTGCCCCCAGTCCCGGCGAGAATTCAGATTGCCAAGATACAGGCGCGACTGCAGCCCCAGCTTGATGCGGGCCAGTGCGCGGGTGATCTTGCGGGTGACGAAGGTCTCACCGCGGATGGGGCTCTCGTGATTGAACAAAATGCCATTGCAGGCATAGAGGCCGTACGCCTCCCGGTAATTCACCGTGATCCAGTGGGCGTATAACTTGGCCACCCCATAGGGTGATCGCGGATAGAACGGTGTGGTTTCCGTTTGCGGGGTTTCCCGAACCAGCCCGTACAACTCTGAGGTTGATGCCTGATAGAACCGTGTGGTCCGTTCCAGTCCCAGGATGCGGATCGCCTCCAACAGTCGTAAGGTGCCGATGCCATCGGAATCCGCCGTGTACTCCGGCTCTTCGAAGCTAACCCCAACATGACTCTGCGCTGCCAGGTTGTAGATTTCATCCGGCTGCACCTGCTGCATGATGCGTATCAGACTGGACGAATCTGTCATGTCGCCATGGTGCAGAATCAGATTGCGTTGAGGCTCGTGGGGATCCTGATACAGGTGGTCGATGCGGTCGGTATTGAACAAGGATGTGCGGCGTTTGATGCCGTGGACTTCGTAGCCTTTGCCCAACAGAAACTCGGCAAGATAGGCACCGTCTTGACCGGTGATACCTGTGATAAGGGCCCGTCGTTTCACGCTTTACTACTGTTTTGCGATTCTTTCACTGCACTATCCATTAATGCGAATGCGATGCTGAATATGACTCCAGGCAACGTACCAATGATCACAATGATAGACCTTAGCGACCCCACAGGCTGTTCTAGCACGAAAGCCGGGTCGATGGTATGGAACACATAATCCTCCCGATCATCGGCCGGCATGGCGATGCGGGTTTGGGATTCGATAAGCTGATAAATCGCCCGCTGCATTTCCACCAGTTGGGTTGCCTGCGATAGTGGGAGGACTTGCTGTGCCCCATGAGCCCCTAATGTCCTTGTTCCAGCTTGCTGACAAGCCGCAGACATAACCCGCTTCAAGCCCTTAATTCCATGCAGGTTTTTCACTTGGACGTCTCCTGCTGCAGGCGCTCGATTTCGGCCTTGATGGCCTCGTATTCCTGCATCTTGCGTTTCAGGAAGCGCAGGGTCACGGCGGCCTTTTCCTCCACCCCCTGGGGGGTGAGCAGGTACAGATAGCCGGATTTGTTGGGGTTTTCCTTGAAGTTGCGGGCCCTCACCAGGCCCTTGTCCATGAGGGCCCGCAGGCAGTAGTTGAGCTTGCCCAGGCTGACACCCAGGGACTGGCTCAGTTCCCGCTGGGACTGGTTGGGATTCTCCTCGATGGACTTGAGGATGCGGTAGGTGATTTCGTCTTGCACGGAAGCGTGGTTGCGGCTGCCTTCAGGCAAACCGGGGCACTTGCAGATCGGTTTTCATGAGGGTGGCGCGGGTCTGTTTGCCGATGATGTTGAGCAGCACGGTGACCCGGTCGGCGCTTTTTTCCGCCTGGTAGATGCAGGAATAGCCGGCAAACGGGCCGTCCTCGATTAATACCCTGTCCCCCGGCTGCCAGGGGTCGGGCTGGATGCGTTGAATGCCGTCGGCGGTTTCATTGGATTTCAGGCTGTCGATGAGGGATTGGGGCACGGTGCGGGCCATGCCTTCGAATTTCACCAGCCCCACCACCCCACGGGTGGAGCGGATGGGTGACCAGTCCTGGGTGTGGGTTGCCAGGTGCACGAACAGGTAGCGGGGAAAGAATGGCTCGATGAAACTCAGGATGGTGCCCTTGCGGCGTTTCTGGATTTTGACCTGGGGGAGATATGTCTCGAAAGCCTGGCGTTCCAGCTGTTCGCGGGCCATGAGCTCGAGTCGGGGTTTGGTGTAGACCACGTACCAGTGGCGTGTATCTGCGCAGCCAGAGTCATTTCGATTTATGTTCATTGCCTTTGTTGACTCGTCGAAATGTGACATTTGCTCCGACCCCGGTGTCAGGCACGCTACCGCCCTGCCTTGTCGTCCCCGTCGATCCCCGCGGAATGCAGCATCATGCCAGTGAGTTTACGCGATTAATCTTGCTGTTCAACTACTGAACGTGGAAAAACCATGATACCGATCAGTTTTTATCGGATTTCAAGCGGGCCATGGTCTGTCATGGTTTTTCGCTTATCATTGGCCGCTTTTGAGCCGGAGCCCCGCCCGCACCGGCGGACCAATCGATACGCCGCCAGGCCAACAAAAAGGACAAGACATTGCCATGAATATCACCATCTTTGGAACCGGCTATGTGGGCCTGGTCACCGGCGCTTGTCTGGCGGAAGTGGGCCACCAGGTGCTGTGCATGGATGTGGACGGGCCGAAAGTCGAGCGGCTGCGCAACGGCATCATCCCCATCCATGAGCCCGGCCTGGAACCCCTGGTGCTTGAAAACCTTAAGCTCAAGACCCTCAGCTTCACCACCCATGCCGCCGAGGCGGTGAATTTCGGCGAGGTGCTGGTGATCGCGGTGGGCACGCCGCCCGATGAGGACGGCTCCGCGGATCTGCGGCACGTTCTGGATGTTGCTCGTAACATAGGGAAATACATGGAGAATGACCGCACCGTGATCACCAAATCCACGGTGCCCGTGGGTACCTCGGATCAGGTGAAGGCCGCCATTCAGGGCGAACTGGATAAGCGCGGCTTAAAGCTCCAGGCCCAAGTGGCCTCCAACCCGGAGTTCCTCAAGGAAGGGGCCGCCGTGGGGGATTTCATGAAGCCGGACCGCATCATCGTCGGAACCGACTCGCCCGACGTGCGGCGCCTGATGGAGGAACTGTACGCCCCCTTCAACCGCAACTCCAACCGCATGCTGTTCATGGACATCCGCTCGGCGGAGCTGACCAAGTACGCCGCCAACGCCATGCTGGCCACCAAGATCAGCTTCATCAACGAGATCGCCAACCTGGCGGAGAAGCTGGGTGCCGACATCGAGCAGGTGCGCCAGGGCATCGGGTCTGACCCCCGCATCGGCTACCAGTTCATCTACCCGGGCTGCGGCTATGGCGGCTCCTGCTTTCCCAAGGACGTGCGGGCCCTCACCCACACCGCCGCCCAGCAGGGCTTCGACATGCCCATCCTGCAGGCGGTGGAGGCGGTGAATAATCGTCAAAAAACAAAGCTCTACGAGCTGATTCTGCGGCATTATGGGAGCACGGAATCCCTCCGGGGCAAGACCTTTGCCCTGTGGGGACTGGCCTTCAAGCCCAACACCGACGACATGCGGGAGGCTTCCAGCCGGGTGTTGCTGGAGGCCCTGTGGGCGGTCGGTGCCCGGGTGCAGGCCTATGACCCGGAGGCCATGGACGAGGCGGAGCGGCTCTATGGTCGCCGGGATGACTTCATGCTGCTGGGGACCCGGGACACGGCGGTGGCGGGGTCCGACGCCCTGGTCATCTGCACCGAATGGCAGCATTTCCGGGCGCCGGACTTCAAGCTGTTGAAATCCCAACTGAAAGATCAGGTAATCTTCGACGGCCGCAATCTCTACCACCCGGCCCGGGTCGCTGCCAAAGGGCTGACCTATTACGGTATCGGGCGCGGCGCGTCGGTGGCGAAGGTTTGATCGCATACGCACCCGGTCATGCACTATACTGGCCACCAGTGCGCATTAACATGCGCATTAACACATGATCCCGAGCGCAAAGGCGCTATCGGACTAGGGGGCGGCAACGATGACAGATCTGTACGATGTCAATGCACCAAAGCGCGCTGCAAACCTCAGCATTAACAGCGACTTACTTGATAAATCGAAAGCATTGCATATCAATTTGTCAGCGACCCTGGAGTCGGCCCTGAAGCAGCAATTGGCGGCTGCCGAGGCAGAAAAATGGGCCAGGGACAATGCCCAATCCATTGCCGCCTATAATGACTTTATCGCCGAGCACGGCTGCTTCGGAGATGAATTCAGAGATTACTAGACCATGGCGCAATTCGATGTCTATCCCAATCCCAGTGCCAGCTCCCGTCAGATCTACCCCTACCTGGTGGATGTCCAAAGCGGGTTTCTGGCCCTGTTGGACAGTCGAATCGTGATCCCCCTGGGCGACCCTGATCGCATGACCGCGCCGGATCCCAAGCGCCTGACCCCTATGGTGGAATTCCAGGACCGCCCCTATGTGCTCGTCACCACACAGGTCTCAAGCCTACGGGCATCTGTGTTATCGTCAGCGCCCACAGGCAGTCTGGTCGCAGCCAGGGATAAGATCATGGATGCCCTGGATTTTGTGTTCACAGGTTTCTGATCCCACTGAGTCGTTTACTCACTGATTTCACAAGGTTTTTGCCATGTCCAAACCCTCCCCCGGCGCCCGCTTCCGGCAGGCATTGAAAGACAACAACCCGCTGCAGATTGTCGGCACGATCAATGCCTATTGCGCCATGTTGGCGGAGGATGCCGGCCACAAGGCCATTTATCTCTCCGGCGGCGGGGTCGCCAATGCCTCCTACGGCCTGCCTGACCTGGGCATCACCAGCCTCAACGACGTGATCGCTGACGTGGAACGCATCTGCAATGCCAGCCACTTGCCCCTGCTGGTGGACATAGACACCGGCTGGGGCGGCGCCTTCAATATTTCCAGGACCATCAAGGCCATGGAGAAAGCCGGCGCGGCGGCGGTGCACATGGAAGACCAGGTGGCCCAGAAGCGCTGCGGCCACCGGCCCAACAAGGCCATCGTCAGCACCGAAGAGATGGCGGATCGCATCAAGGCGGCGGTGGATGCCCGAACCGACTTCGACTTCGTCATCATGGCCAGAACCGACGCCCTCGCCAGCGAAGGGCTGGATGCCGCGATCGCCCGGGCCCTGGCCTTTGTGGAGGCTGGCGCCGATGCCATCTTCCCGGAGGCCGTACGCACCCTGGAGGAATACAGGGCGTTTTCCGAAGCAGTTGAAGTGCCGGTGCTGGCCAATATCACGGAATTCGGCAGCACCCCCCTGTTCAACGTGAAGGAGCTGGCGGATGCCGGAGTCGCCATGGTGCTTTATCCCCTGTCCGCCTTCCGGGCCATGAGCAAGGCGGCTCTGGAGGTCTACCAGACCATCGCCATCGACGGCGACCAAACGGCGGTGGTGAACAAGATGCAGACCCGGGCCGAATTGTACGAGGTGCTGGGTTACCACGTTTATGAAGACACGCTGGATCGGCTGTTTGCCGGGCAGTCCACAGCCGAAGGAGAGCAGTAATGGCAGAAGCAAAAGTGTTGGCAGGCGCCGGTCTGCGAGGTCAGGTGGCGGGTCAGACCGCCCTCAGCACTGTGGGGGTAAGCGGCTCCGGCCTCACCTACCGGGGTTATGACATCGAGCTGCTGGCGGGAAAAGCCCGCTTCGAGGAGGTGGCCTATCTGCTGCTGCGGGGGCACCTGCCGAATCAGATTGAACTGACTGAATATGTAAATAAGATCATTGCCTTACGGGAACTTCCGCAGGCTTTGAAAGAGGTTTTGGAGCGAATTCCCGCCAGCGCCCACCCCATGGATGTGATGCGCACCGGCTGCTCCATGCTGGGCAATCTGGAAACCGAAGAGGACTTTTCCCGGCAGGACGATGCCGCCGACCGGCTGCTGGCGCTGTTACCCTCCATCATCTGCTACTGGTACCAGTTTTCCCATCACGGCAAGCGCATCGACACCGCGCTGCACGATGACTCCATCGGCGCCCATTTTCTGCACATGCTGTCCGGCCAGCCCCCCAGCGACCTGTTCAGCCAGGTGATGAACGTATCCCTGATCCTGTATGCGGAGCATGAATTCAACGCCTCCACCTTTGCCGCCCGGGTCTGCGCCTCCACCCTGTCGGACCTGCATTCCTGCATTACCGGCGCCATCGGCACCCTGCGGGGGCCGCTTCATGGCGGGGCCAACGAGGCGGCCATGGACATGATCGCCCAGTGGCAGACCCCCGATGAGGCGGAACAGGCCATCCTGGGCATGCTGGCCCGCAAGGAGAAGATCATGGGCTTCGGCCACGCGGTGTACCGGGAGTCCGACCCCCGCAACACCATCATCAAACAATGGGCGAAGAAGCTCTCGCAACATATTGATGAAAAAGTGCTTTACCCGGTTTCCGAGCGCTGCGAGGCGGTCATGTGGCGCGAGAAAAAATTATTCTGCAACGCCGACTTCTTCCACGCCTCCGCTTACCATTTCATGGGCATTCCCACCAAGCTGTTCACCCCCATCTTCGTGATGTCCCGCATCACTGGCTGGGCTGCGCACGTGAAGGAGCAGCGGGCCAACAACCGCATCATCCGCCCCAGCGCCGAGTACATCGGCCCGGAGTCCGCCCAGTGGGTGGATCTGCAGGATCGGTGATGTACCTTTTGGACATGCTTTCTTGAATCAGATGAATTTTGATCAGGACGCCCGGGAAGGACCGGCAGGTACCACCGCGACACGCCATTGTGATGCATCGTCTTTTAGCCGTGGCACTGGACATGCAAGAGAGTGCCCGGTTACCCCACCGGCGAACGTGCGCGACAGGGATGTCGCGCCCGAGCCCCCAGGGGTGAGGCCAGCGTTTGCGAAGCATCGCTTCGCGCGCAGCCGAACGACGCCCATCTGTGATGGGCGGCTGGGCCCGGGGTTTACGGCGTGTCGCAGGCGGGGTAACCGGGCACTCTCATTCAAATATTTTCCATAACCAACTTACTGAAAACTGAAGGAATACAATGAGCGCCAATGTCGATTTGAACACCCGCCCCGCCCCCGACCAGGTCCTGGTGGACATGGCGGACTATGTCACCGGCTATAAGGTCGAGTCAGCCGAGGCCTATGACACCGCCCGCAACTGCCTGATGGACACCCTGGGCTGCGGCTTCCTGGCCCTGCGCTTTCCCGAATGCACCAAGTTGCTGGGGCCATTGGTGGAAGGCACGGTGGTGCCCCATGGTGCCCGGGTGCCCGGCACCCAGTTCCGCCTGGATCCGGTCAAGGCCGCCTGGGATATTGGCTGCATTATCAGATGGTTGGACTACAACGACACCTGGCTGGCCGCCGAATGGGGCCATCCCTCCGACAACCTGGGGGGCATTCTGGCGGTGGCGGATTACCTGTCCCAAAGGGCCGTGGCTGCCGGCAAGGCGCCGCTGACCATGCGGGATGTCCTGACCGCGATGATCAAAGCCCATGAAATACAAGGGGTTATGGCCCTGGAAAACAGCTTCAACCGGGTCGGCCTGTGCCATGTGCTGCTGGTGCGGGTGGCTTCCACCGCCGTGGTGACCCATATGATGGGCGGCAGCCGGGACCAGGTGATCGATGCCCTGTCCCAGGCCTGGGTGGACGGCTCCAGCCTGCGCACCTATCGCCATGCCCCCAATGCGGGTCCGCGCAAGTCCTGGGCGGCCGGTGATGCCACCTCCCGGGCCGTGCGCCTGGCGGATCTGACCCTGCGGGGCGAGATCGGCTATCCCAGCGTGCTGACGGCGCCCAAGTGGGGATTTTATGATGTGTCGTTTAAAGGGAATTCCTTTAAATTTCAGAGAGATTACGGGACTTATGTGATGGAAAACATCCTCTTCAAGATCAGCTTCCCGGCGGAGTTCCATTCCCAGACCGCCGCCGAGGCCGCGGTGCTGTTGCACCCACAGGTCAAGGACCGGCTGGACGAGATCGAGCGCATCGTGATTCACACCCACGAGTCCGCGATCCGCATCATTTCCAAGGTGGGCCCCCTCAACAACCCGGCCGACCGGGACCACTGCCTGCAGTACATGACCGCCGTGCCCCTGGCCTTCGGCAACCTGGTGGCGGAGCACTACGAGGACGACTTCCACCACGCCCACCCCATCATCGACCAGCTGCGGGATAAGATGGAGATCCATGAGGAGCCCCGCTATTCCAACGAGTACCACGAGCCCTCCATGCGCTCCATTGCCAATTCCCTGCAGGTGTTCTTCAAGGACGGCTCCTGTACCAAGCGGGTGGAGATCGAGTACCCGGTGGGTCACCGCCGCCGCCGCAAGGAAGGCATCCCCCTGCTGGAAGCCAAGTTCAAGGCTAACTTGGCCACCCGCTTCCCGGCCAAACGGGCCGCCGCCATCTTCGAACTGTGCAAGGACCAGAAGCGCCTGGAGGCCACTCCTGTCAATGAATTCATGGACTTGCTGGTGATCTGAGCCGGGCACCGGGGGGCGCTGGGGCCGGCGGCAATCAAAGACCGACGCGGCACGGTAAGTGGCGGCACCAGTCGCCAGGGGGTGTTGCTGCAATAAAAGACCAGCGCTGAGCGCAGAAAAAAGACCGCTTTCCAGGGCTTCTTTTCGGAGCGAAGGCACCCGGGACGGGCGCGGTCTGCAGCAATACCCCCTGGCGACCGGTGCCTCATGCACATTCCGTTAAGTTATTAAGTGATCAGCGTCCCCACCCGTTGAAATACGACAGCACGTCCCCACATAAGGGTCCACCGGTGCTCGACAGAGGCCGGCCCTAACCCATCGTATTGCTTCATTGTGAGGATATGACCATGAGAACATTCGACTTTTCCCCGCTGTACCGCTCCACCATCGGCTTCGATCACCTTTCCAGCCTGCTGGATGCGGTATCCCAGCGCGACCAGAATCAACCCACCTATCCGCCCTACAACATCGAGTCCACGGGTACGGACAAGTACCGCATCACCATGGCGGTGGCCGGCTTCGTGCAGAGCGAGCTGGATATCCAGGTGGAACGCCAGACCCTGACGGTGCGTGGTGTGAAGACCGAAGACAAGACGGAGCGCAAATTCCTCTACCAGGGCATTGCCGCCCGCAACTTCGAGCGCCGCTTCCAGCTGGCTGACCATGTGAAGGTGGTCAACGCCCGCCTGGAGAATGGTCTGCTGCACATCGATCTGGCCCGGGAGATCCCGGAGGCCATGAAGCCCCGCAGCATCGCCATCCAGACCGACGATGCGCGCCTGATCGACGTGGAAAAGCAGGACTAAGGCTTGCGAACGACCGGGTTGCGATCAGATAGTGACAGTATGTTGCAATTTGTTTCGAAGAATTTGACCTGGTTTGTAAACTTTTTTGCATTTCGTTCGTATATAGGGGTACGCAAACTGACATCTACGAGAAAGGACATGAAAATCATCCGCAAGACCCTGCGTGAACTCGCCGTAACCTACTGCCAGTACATCGTGCTGCGCATGAAGTTTCGTGCCGTCATGCTGGCCCAGTCAGTGGATACCCCCAAGGCCCTGCCTTGCTCTGACGCAGCCAAAGTCGGCTGCTGTTAACCCCCGAGCGTTTCCGCGACGGCGCCTGCCGCCGCGGAAACGGCTCAATCCAGCACGTGGATGACCAACCCGCTCTTCAGCTTGGGTTCGAACCAGGTTGATTTAGGCGGCATCACCTCACCCGCATCGGCAATGGCCATCAGGCTGGTGATGGATGTGGGATAGAGGGCGAAGGCCAGTTTCCAGTCACCCCCATCGACCCGGCGCTCCAACTCCACCAGTCCCCGAATCCCGCCCACAAAATCCACCCTGGCGTCGCGACGCTGGTCGAGGATTCCGAATACCGGTGCGAACAGGCGATCCTGCAGGATGCTCACGTCCAGGCT
>JBJOHV010000059.1:0-65397 GCA_046047495.1 Pseudomonadota bacterium
CCGCTTCGCCGGCATGGGATTCAAAGTGGCCCCCGAAACCCTGCAACTGATGCGTGACATGACCGCCGCCGGGGAATTGCAGCACCTGGTGGCGGAGCGTATCTGGCGGGAGTTCGAACTGGCACTGCTGAGCGAGGCGCCGCAGGTGTTCATCAGCACCCTGCGGGAATGCGGCGCACTGCGGGTGATCCTGCCGGAGGTGGATAATCTGTTCGGTGTCCCCCAGCCACCCGAGCATCACCCGGAAGTGGACACCGGCATTCACACCTTGCTATGCCTGGAACAGGCGGTGCGGCTCAGCACCGACCCGGTGGTGCGCTATGCCGTCCTGGTGCACGACGTCGGTAAGGGAGTCACCCGCAGGGAGGACTGGCCCAGACACTATGGCCACGAGACCCTGGGTCTGCCCCTGCTGGATGCCATCGCCCGGCGGCTGAGGGTGCCACGGGAGCATGCCGACATCGCCCGCCTGGTCTGCGAACACCATACCAAGATGCACCGCATCGCCCACTTGCGGCCGGCAACCCTGTTGTCTCTGCTGGAAGCACTGGATGCCTTCCGGCGTCCGCAGCGGGTGGAGCAGTTTCTGCTGGCCTGTGAGGCGGACGCCCGGGGTCGTACCGGCTTTGAACAGCGGGATTATCCCCAGGGAGCCTTGTTGAGAAAGACACAGGCGGCGGCCAATGGGGTGAACGTGGGTGAGCTGCTGGCCCAGCGCAGTCATGCGCCGAAAGACATCGGGGCCTTCGCCCGCCGGGCCCGCATCGCCGCCATCAAAAGCGTGTTAGAGCCCGTTTAATCCCGCTTCGGCAGACTGCCGCGTTCGATGCTGACGCCGGCGCCCGCCGCCTTGCCAAGGGCGCCGGGCTTGGTGAGAGTCAGGCGCAGCCAGGGCACGGCAAATTCCTGTTGAACCACCGCGGCCATGGCTTCCGCCAGAGCCTCCAGCAGGCGGAATTCCGCTGCGCTGGCCAGCTCTTCGAGGCGGCGGGCCACCGCATCATAATCCAGTGCATGGGCGATGTCGTCGCTGGCGGCGGCGACCCGGATATCCACTGCCATGTCCAGATCCACGATCACCGGCTGGGACGCAGTGCGCTCATGGGGATGGATGCCAATGAGGGTATCGAGGGTCAGACCCCGAATGAACACGCGATCGGTCTGGTTCATGGGCTGGGTCATACCGGTTGCAGGCTGTCCAGCGGCCAGCGGGGTCGCACGTTGATGGTGAGCCCCTCCTGCTGTCCTGCCAGCAGGCGTTGACATCCGGCATAGGCAATCATGGCGCCATTGTCGGTGCAGAAGCGGGGTTGGGCATAGAACAACTGGGCACGCTGCTTGCGCACCATGGCCTGCAGGCCTGCCCGCAGCCGTGAGTTGGCGCTCACACCGCCGGCGATAATGAGGGAGTCCAGACCCGTCTGCTCCAGGGCCCGGCGGCACTTGATCACCAGGGTGCCGACCACCGCATCCTCGAAGCCGCGGGCGATGTCGGCGGCGACCTGGGGGTCCAGGCTGCCGTCCGGCTGACGCTGCTCGGCGATGACATTGCGTACCGCGGTCTTGAGGCCGCTGAAACTGAAGTCCAGGCCCGGCCGGTTGATCATGGGCCGGGTGAAGGTGAAACGGCCCGCGGTGCCCTGCTCCGCCAGCCGGGCCACCCGGGGTCCGCCGGGATAGTCCAGGCCCAGCATCTTGCCCACCTTGTCGAAGGCCTCCCCGGCGGCATCGTCCACGGATTCCCCCAGCAACCGGTAGCTGCCGATGCCGTCCACCCGCACCAGTTGGGTATGCCCGCCGGATACCAGCAGGGCCACAAAGGGAAAGCGGGGCGGATTGGCCTCCAGCATGGGGGCCAACAGATGGGCTTCCATATGGTGCACACCCACGGCGGGAATGCCGAGGCCAAGGGCAAGCGAGCGTCCCACTGCCGCGCCCACCAGCAGGGCGCCCACCAGGCCGGGTCCGGCGGTATAGGCCACGCCATCCAGCCCGGCGGGGGTCAGACCGCAGTCGGCCAACACCTCACGGATCAGGGGCAGGGTCTTGCGCACATGGTCGCGGGAGGCCAGTTCCGGCACCACGCCGCCGTAACGGGCGTGAATGTCCACCTGGCTGTAGAGGCGGTCCGCCAGCAGGCCCCGCTGGCTGTCATAGACAGCCACGCCGGTCTCGTCGCAGGAAGTTTCAATACCAAGCACAATCATGGGGTTGGCAGTCTACGCGCTTGGAGTTTTTTTTGCATTTCCGGCATCGGGGCATTACCATATGCGGCCCCGAGGTTCCGGACCCGGGATTCTGACCCGAGCGAGTCATTAAATTTTAGGTAACTACTTAATATGCCAATGGTAAAACTGAAAGAGAACGAGCCCTTCGATGTGGCCCTGCGCCGTTTCAAGCGCTCCTGCGAGAAGGCCGGCATCCTGGCCGAAGTCCGTCGCCGCGAGTTCTACGAGAAGCCGACCTCCGTACGCAAGCGCAAAGCTGCCGCCGCGGTGAAGCGTCACCTCAAGAAAGTGCAGCGCGACAACCGCAAAACGTCCCGTCTGTACTGATTCCCCGACCGGCCCACGGGTGCCAGCATGGCCGACAGTCCTCTGAAGCAGAAACTCACCGATGCCATGAAGGACGCCATGCGCGCCAAGGACAAGGAGCGCCTGGGCACCATCCGCCTGGCGCTGTCCGAGGTCAAGCGGGTGGAGGTGGACGAGCGCATCGACCCTGACGACACCCGCATCCTGGCCATTCTCGACAAGATGGTGAAACAGCGCAAGGAGTCCATCCGCCAGTACGAGGCCGGTAACCGCCAGGACCTGGCGGATCAGGAACAGGCCGAGATCGCCATCCTGCAGGAATTTCTACCCGAAGCCATCAGCGCCGCCGAACTGGACAGCCTGCTGCAGGCCGCCATCGCCGAGACCGGCGCCGCCTCCATCAAGGACATGGGCAAGGTCATGGGCATCGTGCGTCCCCAGCTCATGGGCCGTGCCGACATGGCCGACGTCAGCAACCGCATCAAAGCCCTGCTGGGCTGATTCCAAACATCCAGTGTTCGAAAATTAAAGGGGTCAGAGTCCTTTGATCCCTTTAACCCCTTTGCTATAACCCTTTGCCATGGCCGGACTGATTCCCCAATCCTTCATCGACGATCTGTTGGCCCGCGCCGACATCGTCGACGTGGTGGACAAGCGCATCAAGCTGCGCAAAACCGGCCGCAATTACCAGGCCCTGTGCCCCTTCCACCAGGAGAAATCCCCATCCTTCAGCGTGGAGCCGGACAAGCAGTTCTATTACTGCTTTGGCTGCGGTGCCGGCGGCAACGCCATCGGCTTCATCATGAACCACGACAACGTGGACTTTCCCCAGGCCGTGGAAATTCTGGCGGCGGAAAACGGCATGGAGGTGCCGCGGGAAACCAGTCCCACCGCCGATCGCCGCAAATCCGCCAATCAGGCCCTGCTGGACCTGCTGGCCCGGGCCAACCGCTTCTATCAATACCAGCTGCGCAACCATCCGGCCCGCCAGCAGGCAGTGAATTATTTGAAGCAGCGGGGACTGAGCGGCGAGATCGCCAGGACGTTTCAGTTGGGCTTTGCGCCCCCGGGCTGGGACAACCTGATCAAGGCCCTGGGTGGCAGCCCCGCAGAGCGCAAGCTGCTGGACACGGCCGGGCTGGTGGTGAAAAAAGAGACCGCCGAGGCCGCCGCCGCGCAGCCCGCCGACGACCACTACTATGACCGCTTCCGTCACCGCATCATGTTCCCGATCCGGGACAGCCGCGGCCAGGTCATCGGCTTCGGTGGCCGGGTCCTGGGGGATGACAAGCCGAAATACCTCAATTCGCCGGAAACCCCAGTGTTCCACAAGGGATCGGAATTGTACGGGCTGTATGAGGCCAAACGGGCCGGGGGCAAACCCCAGCGGTTCCTCATCGTGGAAGGCTATATGGATGTCATCGCCCTGGCCCAGATGGGCATCCACAACGCGGTGGCCACCCTGGGCACCGCCTGCAGCGAAAAACACCTGACACGCCTGTTCCGCCTGGTCAGCGAGGTGGTGTTCTGCTTCGACGGCGACGAGGCCGGCCGCAATGCTGCCTGGCGCGCGCTGCAGACCTCACTGCCGCTGCTGGAGGATGGTCGCAGCATCCGCTTCCTGTTCCTATCCGAAGGGGAGGACCCGGACACCCTGGTGCGCAAGATCGGTGCCGAGGCCTTCCGCCAACAAGTCCAGCAGGCCACACCCCTGGAGGATTTTCTCTTCAACAAACTGTCGGCCGGGCTGGATCTCAGTCACCAGAGCGGTGGCGCGCGCCTGGCCAGCCTGTTCAAACCCCTGCTGCAGCAACTGCCCAAGGGTATCTTTGCCCAGTTGCTGGTGGACCGGCTGGCCCGCCAACTGGGCCTCAGCAGCGACCAGCTGCAACGGCTGCTGGCGACGGTAACTGCCGTGGAAACTCCGGCGGATCCGGGACCTCAACCTCCCGACCGGCCGGCACCGCCCCGCCCTGCCGCAGGTCCGCGACCGCGCAAACCCGTGGCACCTTACCGCAAGCCCTGGGCGGTGAAAGCCATCGAACTGCTGTTGCACCAGCCCTCTGTGGCCGCGGGTCTGCAACAGGATCTGACCCCCTTGTTGCAGGCCGCGGCCACCCACGGACCATCCGTCGAGGCAGGGGCCGATCCGGACAACACCCGTATGTTGCTGGAGCTCATTGATTTGGTCCGCAAGAACCCCCACATCAACACCTACAGCCTGCTGGGGTATTTCTACGGCTCCCCGGTGGGCAATCAGCTCACCCAATTAATGAAGGACGAGAAAATCACCCCGGCCGACGGGATTCAGGACGAATTTAACCAGATTATTGACAGGGTGTTGTCGGATGTTCAGCGCCGCTCCGAGGTGGCGCGCCGCATGGACACCCTGCGGGCCAAATTGGGAACGGGAAACGATCCCCACTAGGTCTATTGCTCAACCGGCAGGATGCTGGTGAAACGCTTTGAACCGATATACATCCCGGGGAATATGCCCTTATAATGGCCGGCTATTTTTTCCCGGCCCCCCAAAGTCTCCAACGCATACAACAGGTGCCTATGTCTGAACCCATCACCCCGCAGTCCAGCCTCAAATCCCTGATCGCGAAAGGCAAGGAGCAGAATTACCTTACCTACGCCGAGGTCAACGACCATTTGCCGGAAAACATCTCCGATCCGGACCAGGTGGAAGACATCATCCAGATGATCAATGACATGGGCATCAAGGTCTATGAGACCGCCCCTGATCAGGACACTCTGTTGATGGATGAAGACTCCGACGCGGGGTCTGACGACGAAGTTGCCGCCGCCGAAGCCGCCGCCGCCCTGGCTGCCGTGGAAAACGAGGCCGGCCGCACCACCGACCCCGTGCGCATGTACATGCGCGAGATGGGCACCGTGGAACTGCTGACCCGGGAAGGCGAGATCGTCATCGCCAAGCGTATCGAGGAAGGCATCCGGGAACTGATGAAGGCCATGGCCTATTTCCCCGGCACCGTGGAGCACGTGCTCAACGAATACGCCCTGATCGAATCGGAAAACCGCCGCCTCAACGAACTGATCACCGGCTTCCAGGTGCCGACGGATGACGACATCCCCCTGGCCGCCGACGATGACACCGACACCGCCGCCGACGATTCCACCGATGACGACGAGGAATTGACCGCCAGTGACGACGGTGACGACGAAGAGGCCACCGTGGGCCCGGACCCGGAAGAAGCCCGCATGCGCTTCACTGAACTGCGCGAGCAGTATGAGCTGGCTTCCGCCAAGGTGGGCAAATTCGGCCGCTCCGACAAGCGCGCCATCGCCGAGCTGGAAAAACTGGGCGACCTGTTCCGTTGCTTCAAGCTGACCCCCAAGCAATTCGACCCGCTGCTGGGTCATATCCGCGCGGTCCTCAACCGCCTGCGCCGCCACGAGAAGACCATCATGAACCTGTGCGTGCGCAGCGCCAAAATGCCGCGCAGCATCTTCATCGAGGCCTTCCCCGGCAACGAGATCAACGAGAAGTGGATCGACAAGCACATCAAATCCGGTGCCGTGTATTCCGAGCTGCTGGTGAACGTCAAACAGGACGTGATCCGCGCCCAGAAGAAACTGCGCCTGCTGGAAGAGGAAAACGGCCTCACCATCGCCGAGATCAAGGACATCAATCGCCAGATGTCCATCGGCGAGGCCAAGAGCCGCCGCGCCAAGAAGGAGATGGTGGAGGCCAACCTGCGCCTCGTGATCTCCATTGCCAAGAAATACACCAACCGCGGCCTGCAGTTCCTGGACCTGATCCAGGAGGGCAACATCGGTCTCATGAAGGCAGTGGACAAGTTCGAGTACCGTCGCGGCTACAAGTTTTCCACCTACGCCACCTGGTGGATCCGTCAGGCCATCACCCGCTCCATCGCGGACCAGGCCCGCACCATCCGCATCCCGGTGCACATGATCGAGACCATCAACAAGCTGAACCGTATCAGTCGTCAGATGGTGCACGAGAAGGGTCGCGAGCCGACCCCCGAGGAACTGGGCGAGCGCATGGACATGTCGGAAGACAAGGTGCGCCGGGTGCTGAAGATCGCCAAGGAGCCCATCTCCATGGAAACCCCCATCGGTGACGATGAAGATTCACACCTGGGGGATTTCATCGAGGACGCTACCGTGGATTCACCGGTGGATTCCTCCATCGACGAAGGCCTGCGGGAAGCCACCCGGGAAGTGCTGGCCAGCCTCACGGCCCGCGAGGCCAAGGTGCTGCGCATGCGCTTCGGCATCGACATGAACACCGACCACACGCTGGAAGAAGTGGGCAAGCAGTTCGATGTCACCCGCGAGCGTATTCGACAGATAGAAGCCAAGGCCCTGCGCAAGCTGCGACATCCGACCCGTTCGGATCACCTGCGCAGTTTCCTGGATGATTGATGCAAGCGAACGTTCCCATCGACCCATAAACGAGGTAGCACAACAATGAAAACAATCCCCTCCCTGGTCAAGCTGTTTGGTCTGTCTGCTCTATCCGCGATGTTCGCCCTGTTCGCCCTGTTCGCCACCACCGGTGTGGCGACAGCGGCGGAAACCTATCCCGCCGTCATCAACAATGAGGGCATCGGGTTTTCCCGCATGGAAGACGGCCGGGTCATTGCCTATGACACGGTCGCCGCCTACGAGAATCACGAAATCATCGTCGCCAACTGCGACGCTTACAAAGTGGAGCATGAAGGCATCAGCTGGTGCTTCGCCAACGCGGAAAATGCCCAGATGTTCAGCACCGCCATCAGCGAAGGCCGCAGCAACTACATCCCCTTTGGCGGCGGTCACTGCGCCATGGGTCTGGCTGCCGGCAACCTGGCCGCCCGCGGCGATCCCCGCACCGCCATCCGCATCGGCAATGCCCTGGTGCTGAACGGCAACTTCAATGTGCGCAATCAGTTCCTGACGGATACCGAACGCAACATGGACAACGGCCGCCTGCGCTATTCCCTGTCACTCGACAATGGCAGCCTGGTTCCCGCCCAGTAGTTCACGTGCCGGTTTGCAGGGCCTATAGCTCAGTTGGTTAGAGCAGCGGACTCATAATCCGTTGGTCCCAGGTTCAAGTCCTGGTGGGCCCACCAACATCCCCTAACACCCCTCAGCAGGTCATTCCGCCCGCGGACGCCAGAAGAACACCTCCCAGTCACGCAGGGGTTCGGAGCCCGGGTACAGCGGCTCGTCGACGGAACGGCCGATCTTGCCGGCCCACTGTTCCATCATGCGCAGGCGTTCCTCGCCGTGAATCTCGAAAGCTTCCATGGTGTAGGTGGCATCGCCGATGCGCAGCCAGCCGTCACCGCCGCGATCTCTGACCCGTTGAGCCCACAGGCCACCGTCCGGGCGGGTGGCGGTGATCACACCATCGGGGGTACCCACCCAGGACAGGTAGTTGGCGAACGGCGGGAAGCCGGCCAGCTTCATGATCAGGGGGCCGCGAACAGTATCGTTGAGAGGGGTGAAGTCGGCGGGAGCCGGTGTCGGGGTGCCCCCGAGGATGACGCCCGGTAGACGGCCCAGGCCCTCATTGCTCAGGTAGGGCGCGGTGAATATCCAGCCCAGCAAGGCGGCAAGGACGATGACGGCAGATGCGATTCCGACGATTTTTGTTTTGCTCATGAGACGCTTTCCGGTAAAGAATGGGGGAAAGCCGAGGGTATATCCAATTCCGGTACAAGTCCAAATCTGTGACCCGCCTCAAACTCCGGTCAATACCACCGACAACAGAGAACCAGTGCGCAGATTCACGCCTTGCAATCGTTATACTCCTTTAACAATAGTGAGCATTGCCACATGCCGTATACCGAATCAGGTCACCGTCACCAACAGGGTTTCACCCTGATCGAACTATTGATGGTGGTTGCCATCATCGGCCTGCTGGCCTCCATCGCGGTGCCGGCCTACAGCCTGTACCAGAACAAGTCCCGCTTCAGCGAGGCCATTCTTGCCATCGGGTCCTACCGCTCCGCCATCCTGGTGGCCGCCTCTACCGGCCGGGTCACCGCCGTGACGGATTTCGATTCCGGCGCCTTCGGCATTCCGCCCACCCAGGCACAGGCCGCAACCACCCATGGCATTACCGTGGCGGATGGCGCCATTACCGTGACCTGGAGGGCGGATGGCACACCCCTGGCCGGCGAGACCTACATCCTCACCGCACAGGGCTTCCTGCCGCCCTTGCAATGGGTCACCAGCGGCACCTGTATCGACAACGGCTATTGCTAGACCGCCGGCTCCGCACTGGGCCTCGGCTGCCCGGGCGCGTCCCTTTCCTCACCTGATCGACTTGCATACAATGGCCCATCCCCCTGCCTGACTGGATGCCATGCCATGAAGATCGGTCATTGCCTCGCCATTTGCTGGCTGCTGGTCCCCCTGACGGCGAGCCATGCCCAGCTGGATCAGCCTGGTATCGAACAGCTGCTCCAGGAACCGTTCCTGGATGACTATTATTCCAACGTGGTGTTCGGCTACCAGATCATCACCGACACCCAGACTCACGCCAGCCGCTATGTGGGCAACAGTCTCAACTGCAGCAATTGCCACCTGCAGGCCGGCACCAAACAGGATGCCCTGCCCCTCAACGTGGCCGGCATGTATCCAAAGTGGCGCGCCAAGAACGGCACACGAAACGGCATCGGCCTGCGCATCCGCGAGTGCTTTCTCTACAGCATGGACGGCATCATGCCCACGGAAGATGCGCCGGAGGTTCTCGCCATCGCCGCCTATGTGAGCTATCTGTCCCAGGGCCAGATCATGGGCGCGGAGCCCGAGGGTCGCGGGGTCCCGACCCTGCCCGACACCGGTTACGATCCCAATCCCGCCAATGGCCGTGCCGTTTACATGGAGCAGTGCGCCAGCTGCCACGGGCAGCAGGGCGAAGGCATGACCGGCATTCCGCCCGTATGGGGTCTGGACTCTTACAATAAGGGCGCCGGCATGAACCGCATACCCGAGGCCGCCGGCTTCATCTGGGCCAATATGCCCCTGGGCCGGGAGCGGACCCTGAGTCACCAGCAGGCATTCGATGTCGCCGCCTATCTGAATCTGCAGCTGCGCCCCTCCAATCCCGGCGAAAGCAAGCTGGTCAAACTTCTGGAACACCTCATCAATTGATCGGCAAACTGCTCAAGGAAGCGACTCCCTCGTTTGCCTGGGTCAGGAAGCGGGGCAATTGGCGCACCGAGGTATTCGCCGGATTCGTCGGCGCCATCCTGGTCATTCCCCAGGGCATCACCTATGCCTATCTGGCCGGACTGCAACCCGAGTACGGTTTGTACTGCGCCATCTTCGTCACCCTGTTTTCCAGCCTGCTGGGCACCTCCTCCATGATGAGCGGGCCCAATACCGCCGTGGCCATCCTCATCGGCCTGGCGGTGCTGCCCCTGGCCGGTCGCGGCAGCCCGGTGTACATCGACTACGTATTCCTGCTGTGCATGATGGTGGGGATCATCCAGCTGATGTTCTGGCTGCTGCGGGGCGCGCGGATCTTTCAATACCTGTCGCCGGCGGCGATTTCCGGAATTTCCGCCGGGGCCGGCTTCCTCATCATCATGGCCTCCCTGGACGGCATCCTGGACCTGTCCACGTTCAAGACCACCTTCTTCTACGAAAAGATCTACATCATCATCACCGAGGCACCCCAGCTGGTGAGCCCCTACAGCCTGGCCATCGGACTGTGCACCATCGTCGGCGGCTACGTGGGGCGCCGCTATTCACCGCGCTACTTCATCCTCATTGCCGTCACCGCCGGTTATCTGTGCGGACTGCTGGTGGCCTTCATCTGGCCCCAGCCGGTCACCGAGCTGGAATACCTGGGGCGCATGCCCTTGCAGTGGCTGCCCTTTGCCGTGCCCAAGATCAACCGGGAATACCTGCTGACCAGCATTCAGCTGATTCCGTTTGCGGTTTCCATTGCCTTCATCGGCCTGGCCCAGTCGCTGGTCATCGTTCGGGAACTCAAGATGGAAACCGATCAGGACATCGACCTGGACAAGGAAGTCTATGCCCAGGGTGTGGCCAGCTTCCTGGCGCCGTTTTTCTCCAGCTTCGCCGGCTCCGGCAGTTTCAACCGCACCAGGGTTAATCAGAGCCTGGGCGCCTCCACCCCCCTGTCGGGCATCGCCACCGCCGGCTTCGTGCTGCTGCTCATCGCGTTCCTGGGACCCATACTGACCTACATGCCCATGGCCGCCATGGCCGGCACCCTGTTCATCGTGGGTGCGGACATGATCAAGTGGCGCGACGTGACCCATTATGCCCAGGTCCGCTCGGAGCTGATCATCTACCTGGCCACCTTCATCAGCATCCTGTTTTTCGGTCTGGCCCGTGGCATCGAGGTGGCGGTGTTCCTGTCGGTCAGCGTGTTTCTTTTGCGCATCAGTCAGCTGGAGTTGAAGGAGGAAGCGTCCAATTCAGGTCCTGTGCTGAAAGTGAAGGGCGCCTTGTTCTATGCTTCCGTCGGTCATCTGACCGAAAAATTCCACAAACTGCTGGGAGAAAATCTCACGGTGGATCTGCAATACACCACCCATATCGATCAGTCGGCGGTGGACTTCTTCAACCGGGAATCCAGGAACATGGCGGCCCACGGCGCCAGGTTGACCCTGTTGATCAACGACAAGCAGCGCCATTTTCTCGAGCGCCTGGGCGCCAGCCGTGACATCGAGATGGTGTTGATTTGATGCGGTGGCCCGGGACTCTGATCCCCATCAATACCGGTGGGCCGATTTGACACATACTGCAATTAACCGAAAGAATCCGGTTCAGTCATTGCTGAGCCAGCCAAACAGGAGCGCATTATGAAAGAGTCCAATGATCAGGTTCTGGGTCGTCGCACCCTGTTGTCATCCATGGGTGTGGCGGCGGTGGCGGGAATCGCAGCCAGTGCCGCCGCGGCACCGGCCCGGGCGGCACAGTCCGAATCGTTTACCCCACCGCGGCATGCCAAGGATGCCTGGCTGGGCGAACTGGCGGGTGTTCATCGGGTCTTCATCGATTCTTCCACCCTGCCGGGCGGCGCCAATGCCCTGCGCTACGCCAACAATATCCTGGCAACCCACGTAGGGGATTACGAAGGCCAGGTATCGGACTATGCCCTGGTGATCTGCTTCCGCCATGGCTCCACACCCTATGCCTTCGACGATGCCGTGTGGGCGAAATACGGCTCCCTGTTCATTCGGGATGCGGATCCGACGCCGACCACCAATCCCATGAATGCCGCCACTGCGGCCAACGGACAGAACAGCCTGGCATCCATTCGCGAGGCCGGTGTGAAATTCGCCATTTGCAGCAAGGCCACCGGCGTCTATTCGCAAATGCTGGCGAGGGCTACCGGATCCACACCGGAGGCGGTGTATGCAGAGTTGGTTGCCGGTGCGATTCCGGAGAGCCGCTTCGTGCCGGCGGGGGTCATCGCGGCAACTCGGTCCCAGGAATACGGTTACAGTCTGTTGTATTCCGAATAGCCCGGAGTACGACCGAAAGCCCTAGAAGCTGACGGCCCGGCTGGTGGGGTCCTGGCTTGCCAGATACTCGTCATAGGTTCCCTGGTAGTCGATCAGGCCCTGGTCCTTGATCTCGATGACCCGGTTGGCCAGGGAGGAGACGAACTCCCGGTCGTGGCTGACGAAGATCAGGGTGCCCTCGTAGTGTTCCAGGGCCAGGTTGAGGGCCTCGATGGCTTCCATGTCCATGTGGTTGGTGGGCTCGTCCATAATGAGGACGTTAGGATCCGTCATCATCATCTTGCCGAACAGCAGGCGGTTCTTCTCGCCGCCTGAACACACCTTCACCTTCTTCAGGTAATCGTCCGCCGAAAACAACAAACGGCCCAGGGTGGCCCGCACGATGAGGTCATCGTGGCTGGGTTTGCGCCACTGGCTCATCCAGTCGAACAGGGTCAGGTCGTTGTCGAAATCCGCCGTGCTGTCCTGGGGGCAGTAGCCGATGCTGGCATTCTCCGCCCACTGGATGGTGCCGGCCCGGGGCGTGAGTTCCCCCAGCAGGCAGCGCAGCAGGGTGGTCTTGCCCGCACCGTTCTCACCGATGATGGCCAGTCGTGTGCCGGCCGCCAGGATCAGGCTGCCATTGCTGAACAGCAGCTCCTCCCCATAGCCGTGGCTGAGGTGTTCCAGCACCAGGGCCTGGCGGTGCAGCTTCTTGTCCTGCCGAAAACGGATGTAGGGGCTGACCCGGGACGAGGGCTTGATGTCCTCCAGCTGGATTTTCTCGATCTGCCGGGCTCTCGAGGTGGCCTGCTTGGCTTTGGAGGCATTGGCGGAGAAGCGGCTGACGAACTGCTGCAGGTCGGTGATCTGGGCCGATTTCTTGGCATTGATGGACATCAGACGTTCCCTGGCCGCGGTCGATGCGATCATGAAGTCGTCATAGTTGCCGGGATAGACCCGCAGCTCGCCGTAGTCGATGTCCGCCATGTGGGTGCACACCGCATTGAGGAAGTGGCGGTCGTGGGACACGATGACCATGGTGGACTTGCGCTCCGTCAGCACCCCTTCCAGCCAGCGGATGGCATGGATGTCCAGGTTGTTGGTGGGCTCGTCCAGCAGCAGGATGTCGGGATCGGAAAACAGGGCCTGCACCAGCAGCACCCGCAGCTTCCAGCCCGGCGCCACTTCGCTCATGGGCCCGTAATGCAACTCCGGGGCGATGCCGGCGCCGATCAGCAGCTCCCCGGCCCGGCTTTCCGCGGTGTAGCCATCCAGTTCGGCGTACTCGATCTCCAGCTCCGCCACCGCCATGCCTTCGGCTTCGGTCATCTCTTCAAGACCGTAGATGCGATCCCGCTCCTGCTTCACCCGCCACAGGTCGCGATGCCCCATGATCACCGTATCGATGACGCTGTAGGCCTCATAGGCGAACTGGTCCTGATTGAGTTTGCCGACCCGCTCATTGGGGGTCACCGACACGTTGCCCGCGGAGGGCTTCAGGCTGCCGTCCAGGATCTTCATGAAGGTGGACTTGCCACAGCCGTTGGCCCCGATCAGGCCATAACGGTTGCCATCGCCAAACTTGACGGACACGTTTTCGAACAGGGGCTTGGCAGCAAACTGCATGGTGATGTTGGCGGCGGTGATCACGGGATGGTCCTGGGCTGATTTTCCGGGGCTGCTAGCGGGTGTTGGGCATTGGGGCTGATTTAAGGCCGCGTACTATAGGGATTTGTGGGGCCGGAGTCGAGTCTATTCCGAAATTTTGGCTATCACCGTAGACTGGCGTCTCCACCCCAGGGATTATCACGGCTGCCCATGACAGATTATCTGTTCCTCATCTTCCTCTTTCTGCTGGCCGGCATTGCCATAAGCCCGGTGCTGTTCATTGTCTTCAATCGCTGGGTGGCTCCGCGCTCAGTCGCAGGGCCGAGCGACAGGCCGATCCCATCGAGGAAAAATGCAGCATCATCATTGCCGGCCACGGACGGGTGTGCGGCATCGTCAATCGCATCCTGCGGGAGTTGAAGGAGAAGATGTTGTAATCTGCCAGTCCCCATAACAAAAACACCCATCCCCACAAGGCCACGACCATGATCCGATGTTCTCGCGTAAAACAGTACTCCGCGACCGCCCTGCTTGCCCTCGGACTGACCCTGGCCGGGTCCACGGTCTACGGCCAGGTTGGCGACGGCGCGGTGGTTTACCGCAACGGACAGTTCATCACCGGTGACGGTAGTGTGCTCAACGACGGTGTCATGGTGGTGCGGGGCAACGGTATAGAAGCCATCGGGCCCGCCAGCTCGGTTGCCGTCCCCGCGGACGCGCGGACGGTCGATCTCCAGGGTCGCACTGTCATGCCCGCTCTCATCGATGCCCATGCCCACATCGGCTTTGAAGGATACATCGGCTGGGGTGCCGCCCATTACGGCAAGGACAACATCATCGACCATCTGCGGCGTTATGCCTGGTACGGATTCGGCGCGGTATTCTCCGCCGGTAGCGACCCGGCGGAACTGGCCCGGGAGGTGGAGGCGGCGCGGCAGGCCGGTGAGTATCACGGAGCCCGATTATTGGTGGCGGCCGGCATGGGTCCGCCGGGACAGGGTCCCAACGCGGCATTTCTGGAACAGGTGTTGACCGTGGAACAACGCACCGGCATGACCATCCTGCGGGGTGCGGGCACGGCGGAGCAGGGTCGCGCCGCGGTGCGGGACATCGCGGCGGCGGGCAGCCGCTTCATCAAGATCTGGGTGGACGATCGGGGCGGTGTGCAGGACAAGATGCCACCGGAAATCTACACCGCCATCACCGCCGAGGCCCGCTCCCATAACATCCCTGTGCTGGTGCACCAGCAGGCCACGGAGGACATGCCGGGTCTGATCAGTGCCGGAGTCAGCGGCTTCCTCCATGGCCGCATCGGTCCCCTGCTGGATGATGCCATGGCCCGTTCGATGGCAGCCGCCGGCATCTTTCTGGTACCCAATCTGGGATTGGGAGAGCTGCGCCGGGAGCGTATCGCCGATGACACCTTTCTCACCGACACTCTGCCGCCCGGTGTTGCCCAGCGCCTCGGCGAAGCCTTCGATGCCCGACCCATCGCCGGACCTGCACCGGACTACGAACGGGATTTGCAGGAAGGCTTTGCCCGACTGCAGGCCGCCGGTGTGGACATCGTGCTGGGAACCGACGCCGGCGCCGTGCCCGATCATTTCTTCGGGTATGCGGGCCACCGGGAGTTGGAAATATTCGTGCGTCTGGGCATGACACCCCTGGAGGCGATCAGCTCGGCCACCGGGCTGGCGGCCAAACACCTGGGCTTGCAGGACACGGGCACATTGGCGGCGGGCAAATCGGCGGACTTCGTCATTCTCAATGCCAGCCCGCTGGAGGATATCCTCAATACGCGGCAAATCCACAGCGTCTTTCTGGGGGGACTTGCCCTTGATCGACGTCTCAATCAGCTCGCTGTGCAGCCACCTGCAGCTGACTCACTCCATCCAGGTCCGGCGCTGGCGGATACGAGTGGTTTCTGACCGGTTGATGCCCCGAGGCAAAGGCGATCAGTACGATGAGCAGCGGGAGGGCTGCAAGCAGTTGAGGGGCTAACTCGATTATTGTTCTTTTCACGCTGAGTTCCTTTAGGGGCCTGGCCCCAGTGAGTTCTGGTAAGTTCTAGTGAGTCGAGATGTAGCAGACCAGAATGGCCATCAACAGCACGGGGATTTTCCAGTTCTGCACGTTCTTGCTGCACGGGTATCGAAAGTCTGTTTTGTTCATGGCTGTCAGATTACGCAGATCACGGTGACCTGAATATGCATCAGGCAAACCATGTACATTTATCCAGTGTTTCGTGAACGATTACGGACCAAAGGATGGCTGTGTTAGGATTCCAGACCTGACCGCTGCCAGGGCCGACGATACCGGAGGTGACACTGACATGAAGCAATTTGATGGACACCCATCGTTCCAGGGGAGCTCAGCCAGCAGCATTGTGAAATGGTTCTACGATCGGGCATGGAACACCATGACCGGTGCCAAGCGGGCCATCGATGATATCTTTGAAACCAATTGCGGTGAGCTGGTTCGACAGCGCCTGTTTCCGGAGGAGCGGGTTCCCCAGACCCAGGAGGAACTGGATAACCTGCTGATGGAAACCAACTCCAGTTATACGGAGGCGGTCAATGAGTGCGTGCGGGTATTCCGCAATGGACTGACGGATGATTCCGAGGAAGAGCTGGAGATTCTGGAAAGCAAGCTACTCTCGGCGCGGGAGAAACTGGACCGCAATGTCGGCGCCATTGAGAGTGAGCTGATTCGCCGTCGCCAAAAAAGAAAGTCATGATCTGCCCTGATTTTTCCCAAAATAACAAGAGTCGCAAACTGACCATGAAACGACTGACCCCTGCCACATTGCTTTGCATCGCCCTTACTGTCTGCAGTCCCATCACGGCCCAGACCGAACGGCCACCCCAGGCCGCCATCACCGAACCACTGACCGTGGAAACCTTCGAACTGCCGCAGTTGCGCATCGTGCCGGTGGCAACCGGACTGGCCAATCCCTTCGCCATGGCGTTTCGCGGCAATGGCGACATCCTCATCACCGAGCGCTATTCAGGCCGCCTGCGTATCGTGCGCGACGGCCGGCTGTTGCCGGACAGTATCGGTGGCATGCCGACGGTGGACGGCTCCGCCTGGCGCGCAGGCCTGATGGCGATCGCCCTGCACCCTGACGACGATGCCCTGGTCTATCTTACCTACCATAAAGCGATTGTGGTGGACGGTGAGCCGGGCAGGACCATCGCCCTCGCCCGTGGCCGTCTGGTGGAAGACCGTCTCACCGATGTCAGTGAGTTGTTTGTTACCAGCACACCGGACCCTGACATCGCTGCCGCCGCCCTGCTGTTCACGCCGGATCGCAAACTGCTCATGACAGTGGGAGGCGCCCTGGCCTATGCCGGGTTCGGCGACCTGGCCCAGGACCCTGCCAGTCATTACGGCAAACTGCTGCGCTTCAACGCTGACGGCACGGTACCCGCGGACAATCCGTTCGTGCAGAGCGGCGAATTCCTGCCGGAGGTGTATTCCGTCGGCCACCGCAATCAATTGGGGTTGGCACTGCATCCCGACACCGGTGAAGTCTGGGCCACCGAGAACGGGCCCCAGGGTGGCGATGAAGTGAATATCATCCACGGTGGCGCCAACTACGGCTGGCCCATCGCCTCTTACTCGCGCATGTACCGGGGTAACTGGGTGTCATCGACACCGTGGCGGGAGGAATTTGCCGGCCCGGAAGTCCTCTGGTGGCCCTCCATTGCGCCGTCGGGACTGACCTTCTATACGGGTGACAAGATCCCCGCCTGGCAGGGCAACCTGTTCGTCGGGTCCATGATGGTGGGCAGGATTCCCGGTACCGGGCATCTGGAGCGAATCGTCTTCAACAGCCGCGGCGAGGAAATCCGCCGCGAGGCGCTGCTGCGGGAGTTGAAGCACAAAGTGGTGGATGTGCGGCAGGGGCCGGATGGCTACCTCTACGTGCTTACCGACGAGGAGGACGGGGCGCTGCTGCGACTGGAGTCGGCCGCTCAGTAGTCACCGAAGCCGATCGGCCGAAGCAGCACGCTCATTGATGGGCCACTGTGCTCCGGTGTTCCCGCAACAGATCCCGTCCAAAGTCGCCGCTGAAATCCCGCCACACCGAATGGACATGGTTGGCGCCGTTCTGCACATTGTCGTACTCGATGAGGAAGGACGGACCCTGCAGACGATAGTAATGGGGGGCACCCGGCTCCAACGGCCCCGACCAGGCAAAGCTCACCGACTCCAGTCCATCGGCCTGGATATTCTCCCAACGGGTGGCTGCAATGTCAGCGGACATGACATCGGTGTAGGCCAGAATCACCTCCCGCAACAGACTGCGCTGACCGGCTGTCATGGCCTGCCCGCTCAGGCCCGCGGGACTGAGAGGATCGATGGGGTACTGATTGCCGGTGACGATGTCATTGGGAGCCGTGTCGGACAACAGGGCCGCGCGACGCTGCTCCGTATCCAAGGCCAGCATGAAGGCGCGGGCACTGTCCTCCCGCCGCGCCAGTACTCGCTGACCACGCTGTTCCTCGGTCTGCCAGCCTTCCCGCACCTCGGCCGGATTGGATCCGAAGAAGCTCGGTGTGCTGACTGTGACCCGGCCCATGACCACGGTGAAATGCAGGGACAGGTGGTGGCCCTCGAAGCGCCAACCCCAGGTGCCGTCCGCACTGGGCGTACCGAACACCGAGATGCGGTAATGCTGGGGGTCACGGACAAAGCGGCCATTGGTCTCCAGCACCTTGAGCACGTTCTCCAATGCCATGATGGCGTTGGCGGTGCGCAGACCGTCCTGGCTGAGCCCCGTCGCCAGTAACGCCTTGGCGGCGGCCTGCTGCTCCGGTGTCAGTGCCTCGAGAGGAATGCCGTTGCGCGGGAACATCTCGTTGGGCACAAAGTGCCAGGCCTCCCGTTCAGTGGCATCCAGCGGAAACGCCGCCCGTGTTGACTGCTCCCCGGCCAGGGTGGCGAGGAAGCGGTTGGCGGCGTTGGCCATGGCCTCCTCGGCCTGCAGTGGAGCGGCCCACAGCAACAAGCCGATCCACAGGGACACCAAGCCAACATCGGTCCGGGTTGCGGGAGTGTTCATGGTCAGTCTCCCCGCTGGATCTTGCCGCCCGCCGCGGAGGTCATCATGGCGACGATGGCTTCCACGATGCGGGGTTCCAGGCCTTCGGTGTGACCCTTGTCGATGCGCACCACGTCGGCCACCACCCGGCCGCCGTCGCAGTTGGGATACTCGAACACCTGGGCGGTGCCCGGCCGTGGCAACAGACCCCAGGCCTTGGAGCCGGGATTCTGGTGACCGCTGTCATGGGTGTAGCCCGCCACGGTATCCACCACGTCCTCGCGACGCACCCGGGCATCACAGCCGTATTTGGAAGCCAGGGTGGACGTGGCAGGCAATTCGGTGATCTCGTGCTCACCGATGGCGAAGATGTGGGAGAAGTCACAGCCCGGATCGGCCACAGGCGCAGCCGGTGCTGCCGGTGCCGCCGGCGGTGCAGCGGGCGGTGGATCATCGGCCTGACGCGGACGGCCCGCATCCGGGGATCGCGGTGCCGCACCCCCCAGCCGACCACCGGACAGACTCAGAAAGCCATCCACCTTGTTTTCAAAGAAGTCGCTGCACACGATGCGCCGGGACGTCATGCCCCCCTGGGAATGCCCCGCCAGCCAGAAGCCGCGGATGTTCTCGCTGCCCACCGCACCGGTAATGGCGGTGACGATGTTCTGCAGATACACATCATCCTCCTCCGTCCAGCGCGCGATGGGGGCATAAGGCGTGGCCACCACCAGCCGGTATTTCTCCTTCAGCTCCCAGGCCGGAAAGTAGGCATGCTGGTAACGGGTGTTGGAGCCGCCACCGTGGAGATTGAGGATCAGGGTCACGTCGTCACCGGCCTTGAGGTCGCAGGGATAATCCAGGATATAGGTGCGACCGGTGCCCGGCTCGGTCACCGGCTGATCCATGGCGGGCGTGCAGGCCGAACCCAGCAGGGTCAGGGGCGCCTGGGCCGATGCCGAAGGTGAGCCGACCAGGGCCAGCAAGGCCAGGGCCAGGGAAAAAAGTCCGGTGGGTACTGCGCGTAGGGATTGCATGGTGGTGTCTCCCGGCTAACGAATTGTTCTTGTTGAGGATTGCCTGTGCCACCCCGATCGCGACCTGCACGACCGCATGGCCACGGTGCCGACACACGATAGCGCCGATTGGGGCAAAACGCATCCCCCACCTGCTGCGCCATATCCCGTCTACCGGGGCACAGGTCGCCTGACGAAAATAAGGGTTTTGGAACAGGCTTTAGGTGGCGTATAGTTCCGTGAGATTGGCGGGAGAGGGAAGCGGGAGGCGATCCCGCGCCACGCGGAGGCCGGACCGGGATGCTGATAGATGTACGAGGGAAGTTCAGGGTTTTGGCGGACTGGGGTTGTCGGTGAAAGATATAAGGCCCGCCTTCTAATATATTGAGAAGGCTGAAGACGCTTTTTATGAGCTGTTAGGCAATCAATCGGAGACTAGATGCAATATCAGATATCAGAACTAGGCTTTAAAACATCCGATGAATGGACAGTCCAGGATTTTTATACTTTCTTTCATCAGCTCAATATTTTGTACAACAGAATTTATGTTTTGGATGAGCTGCTTGAGAGTAGAAAGGTTAAGAAAGTGGGCCCAGTTCTTTATGGGTCACTATCGCGAATGGATTCAACCAACCAACTTCTGCTCGAATCTATTGAAATTCACTCTCCCGGTGAATTTAACCTTAAAGGTGTCAGTGGAATTCTCAAAGAATTCCGAGAGTTTTGGAAGGATGTTAGCTATAAGAACAAAATTGAAAAGCAAGATCTGGAAGAGGACCTGAGACATAAGAGGAATATGAACACTCTCGAAGAAGCTGATCATAAGCAAGAGATCGTAATGAAACGTATAAGGCAGATGGTCGAGCTTGGATATGAACCAGATCAGATTGAGGTTGTAGTAAAAGCGCTAGGCGATCCGATTGGCCAGCTAGATTCAATATCAAAACAAAAAAACATAATTTCACTTCCGCCAAACCAGCTCTTACAGAGTGACGCGGACAAGCCGCGTAACTGACGCTGGCGCTTGGCATGCGCTTGGAAATGAGCCAAGAAATCGCAAATATCATCAAGAGTGAATTTGAGCGCATCACTGGCATTAATGTGTCTGCCACGTTTATGCAAAGTGGTAAGGAAAACAATCCAACTGCTCTCCAGTCAGGTTGGTGTGGTGTCTATGTATTCATGAACGAAAGATGTTGTTTTAAGGTAGGGAAGGCGGGCACAAAAAGCAAAGCCAGATGGAATTCTCATCATTACAACTTGGATGAAACGACACCTAGTACGTTGCCAAAATCGATTCGCAAGGAAGGGAGCAAGTTCAAGATGCATTATCCAGTTGAGAAGCACCTAGAAATCGACTCCTTGGGGAAGACGAATATTCAGAACTGGATAAAAAGCAACATGTCTCGAATTGAGTTTCTAATTCAAGACAATGGCGATCCTTTCACTCTAAATTTACTTGAAGCCTTGGCTCAGTATCATCTGAAGCCGATATTTGAAGGAAGAAATGCCTAACAAATTCTTACAGACGGACAAAAACATGCTGTCATGCCTTTTGCGAAAAAGCGCAAAAGCCACGCCAACATGTTTTCGCCGCTGAAGAAAGGCGTTATGTGCATTTTAAGATGGAAGCCACACCTTGGCGGACTTTAGTGGAATTTAGATTAAGTGTGTCTTGATACGAAATTTAATTTCTACTCGGATTCAAGTGGGCGTGATCCAGACAGTGCCAGCCCAACTCTGCGTAAATACCATAAGATTTTATGGAGCAAGCCACTACCAATTGGTGGAGACTTTGAATTGGACGATGGGAAGAAAGGCTGTTACCTATATCACAATTCAGAACAAGGAGAGTTTTTCCTGGGTAGTGATGCCATAACTCACTCATATAAAAATCACAAGCGGAAGACCTGGCTTACAGAGCAAATTCCCGAGGAAGTAAATGAACTTTTTGAAATTGGAAGCACCATCGGTGCCTACATAGTATTTCCCAACAACAGAATTGGCAGCAGTCAAACTATCAATCAAGCTCGTGGAGTAAATAGCTTAATTGACGATCGGTTCGATCTAACACTCGAGTGCATTCGCCGATTCTATCTAGGAATTGAAAGCCCTATATTTCCTACTTTGTTACTGTATAAGAGCTTTTTTGATTTATTTGGTGATTTTGAGGGATATATCAGATTCTTTTTATTAGACGACCTAGTTAATGTGAATAAGGAGATAAAATTTTGTTTACCGTTTGATGGCTTCAAAACGCGGCCAGAATTTTCTGATGTTGACCAATATCTATCGTATAAGAGCCGAGTAATAGAGTTTGTAAACTCAAGAAATAACCGGATAGAGAATAATATTGCATCCAGAAAAACCAATAATGGTACCAGCACATAACAAGGCGCTGCAGTCGAACGCGGCAAAGCCGCGCCGCTGAGCGCAGCGCTATGAGCTAAAAGCATGATTACACTTCGCGAGTACAGGGAGAGTGACGCACGGCGACTGGTAGAGCTCGCTGACAACCCAGCTGTTTCTCGATTCCTGGTTGATACGTTCCCCTCCCCCTATACCCTGGATGATGCGTATTGGTGGATACGAACCGGGAGTCACGCTGGTATTGCGAGAGTAATTGAGTCTGACGGGGTCTTCGTCGGCTCAGTAGGCGCCGAACCAGGATCGGGCGAGAAGCGGAAACAATATGGAATTGGCTACTGGATAGGCGAGTCCTATTGGGGGAGCGGTATCGCCACACAGGCTCTAACTATCTTCGCTGACGAACTGTTTCTGACTACCGATGTAGAGCGCTTGCAGGCCTGGGTATATGCGGACAACACTGCTTCGATTCGAGTATTGGAGAAAGCCGGCTTCACGAAGGATGCCGAGCTACGCAATGCATTGTACAAGCACGGGAAGTTGTTTGATGAACATATCTACTCTCGACTGCGCTCTTAACACTCTCATGCAGTACGCGCCTGCGGCGCTGGTCGCCAAAATGGTGAAATTCAGGCTGTCCCAATTGCAGCCATGAATCACTATGCGGTATATGATCGATAAACAACAACCCAGCCACACAGGCCACCCCAATATGCCCACCCAAGAAACTACTACCCGCAACAACAGTCGCCTCACCCGCTACCTCCTGATCGCCGTGTTTGCATTCGTTGCTGCCGGCGGTGTCGGGTTTTACGTCTACTCCCTGACCTGCCCCTGCGAAGGCATGCCGGGGGGCATCCTGTTCGGAGAGCGGGTGAATGAACCGGTCACCGACTGGGCCATGGTGAACGACGTGGAGATTTGCCAGCTGCAGGTCGCCGCCGGGTTACGCCCTCACTCCCTCAACCTGAACTGCTGGGCCAACGAGGACGGGGAGCTCTATGTGGGCTGCATGGGCTGCGATGACAAGTATTGGGGCTATCAGGTGGGCCCCAATGAGCGTGGTTATATCCGAATCGCCGGGCAGGTGTACCCGATCATCCTGAACCGCATCGAGGATCCCGCCGCGATGGATGAGATCTGGCGCTCGCGCTTCGTCAAACTGCGCCAGCGCAGCCCCGAGCCGGTGCCGGAGACGCCCCGCGCCGAGGGCTGGTGGGCGTTCAGCGTGGTGTCTGTCAGCGGATCGCAATCGGGTTGATCACCGCCTGCACCGCGCCGTGGAATTTGGGTTGCCCCAGCACGAACATGAATTCCCGCACCCCATCCGCCGCCAGCGGTCCCGTGTTCATGCTCTCCAGGATGTAGACCCCGTTTTTCGCCAGCAGGGTCTGGTGGACGGCGAAGCTACGGCCCGGCGTCTCGAAAGGAATCACTTCCAGGGCCGGCGTATCGGCACCGATGGCCACCACACCCAGGTCCGCCAGGTACTGGGCGCCTTCCACACCGGGGCCGGGCTGCACGGAAATGTAGCGGCGGTTGTCCACCCCCAGCAATTGCATCCAGCCGGTGTGGAACAGCACCACGTCGCCCTGGCGGATCTCGATGCCCTGGGCGCGGGCGGCGGCCTCGATCTCGGCGCGGTTGAAGGCCGTGCCCTCCTCCACCATCTCCACGCCGTAATGGGCAGCCATGTCCAGCAGCACGCCGCGGGTGACGATGGGCGGAATGGTGTGGATGCCCAGCTGGGCCAGGCCGTCATCACGCACGATCTCGGCCGAGGTGAGGCCGTTGTAATACTGGTTGCCGATGCCCAGGTGGCCCAGGCCGTCGATCTGAGAGCCGATGCCGAAGCTGGTGCTGACCCGTTCGTCGTGGGAGGTGGTGGCATCACTGCCCACTGGTACGTTGGCGCCGGAGGCGACGATGGCGATGTCGTAGGTGCGGGAACCGTAGGCGGGTGAATCCTCCGCGGTCTCGATGCCGAGGGAATACACGGTGCCGGTCTGGATGAGTTCGGCGGCCTGCAGCACCAATTGGGGGTTCAGGTAGTTGGCCGCGCCGATGCGGTCTTCGGCACCGAAGCGGGAAGGCACCCACTCCTGGGCTAGCAGGCTTGCACTGGCAGTGCTGGAAACCACGGCGACCAACAGTAGATTATTGATGTGGCGGATGTGCATGGGTTTGCCTCCAAAGGTTCGAATTCTTACCGGTTTCCATCACACCGGTGTTGGCAGTTCAAGGACGTGGAACGGTTCCAATGTATCTATGGCGTTGGTGGGCTCGCTGTTCACATCCCACTTGAACAGGCTCACCACGGCGCGGTCCGGCAGGAAGTCCACCAGGGTGAAACCGTGTTGTTCCAGTGGGGCAACGGCTTCGGTCATGGCCAGGTGTTGGGAAACACGGGGCGGCGAGCCCCGCACCACCGAGGGAAATCCCGCCGGAGAGGTGCCGATGGGGCCGCTGAGGATGGTGGTCACCGGGTTGTCCCGCAGGCTCAGATTGCCGCTGCGCTGGATGGTGCCGGCGCCAATGGCGTGCAGATCGCCGCTGATCACCAGTGGGGTGCGGTGCCGCATGGCGGTGAGGGATTGCATGAGCCGGTCGTGCTGCTCCAGCCAGCCCCGTTGCCACTGGGGTTTGGGGATGGCAAGGGTCAGGGCACCGCTGTCCGTATCGAGGGTGTCCGGATACCATTCGCCCCACTTGCCGGCAGTCCAGCCCGGCGGATTGGACGGTGCATGGACCAGGTGCCGGGTGTCACTGGCCTGCGTGCGTGAGGTCAGCCAGTTTTCCACTGCCCGGTCCAGAAACACGCCGTTCAATTCGCCGACATTCAAGGTACGGCGCACGTCGTACAGCAGGACCTCTGCCAGCCTGCCATAGCGCAGGGTGCCGAAGCTTTCCGACAGATCCCCCCGCGCACTGCGGGCCGCCCAGGGCAGTCCGGCCGGGCGGCTGCCATCGGCCAGGAATTCCGGGTAGTACAGCTGCTGGGTGGCGCGGGCCAGCTGCAATTGAAACCAGGGCACCGGATAGGTCAGGGGCGAATCGTTCTCCCAGTGATCATGATCGTCCTGCAGGAAGAACACCGGGGTCGAACGGAAGTCGGTGCCATAGACCGGCAGGATCTGGGCATCCACCGCGGCCTTAAGAGCCTCTTCGTTGCGGGTGCCGAAGACTCGGCCCTGGTAATCGAAATCCGATTGGCGACCCGCTGCACTGAGCTGTCCGGCGCCTTCGCCCTGCCATTGGTGCAGATCCCAGTAGATATGATCGCCGTTGGCGATCACCGCATCCGGCGCGAAGGACAGGCCGCGGCGCAACAGACGATTGCGGATGTCCGCCGGCAGATTGCCGGTCCGGTCTCCAATGCCACGATAGGTTCCCGGGGGTCCACCGGCGCAGGTGTAGAACAGCAGGCGCAGACGCTCGGGGCTCTGATCCGGACCAGGGAAGGTCGCAAGGGGCCAGGGTTCACACAAACTGGCGCCGGATTCGTCCGATAACGACAGCTGGTAACGGGAACCCGGCTGGAGGTCTTCGGCATAGAACTGCCAGAACATTCCCTGGTTGTCGTTCTGCAGACCCGGGACCCGTCGGATCTGCCCGCCGCCCTCCATGCGCAATTGGGGTGCCGCAGCCAGCGGCCGATTGAATGAGGCCTTGATCAGCACCCGGGTGTCGCTCACCGTGGGCAGCAGGTGGCGCAGTGCCCCGGCGTCCCAGGACTGACCGCTGTCCCCGGACCCGGGTTGGGCCAGGCTGTTCAGCGCCGGCCAGGTTGCCAGCCAGCCGGCTGCCAGACCCGAGGCAGTGCCGGCGAGAAACCGGCGGCGGTCGATCATTCTGCCGAAAGGAAATTTCCTGGTCATGGTTACATTACCATCCCGTGGGTCAGCAAATGTCCTGCAGTAGCAACCGGGCCGTGTGTTCTGCACCGGTGTCTGTCATGCGGGTTGCCAGGGCAGCGGCACTATCCATGACCGGTGCAGAGCAACAGTGTTGCAAGGCGATACGCAGGCCATTGTGCGTCAGCTCCCCGCTACAGACAACCCCGACTCCGAGCTGTTGCACACGGTGACCCCAATAGAACTGATCATAGATCTGGGGCACGATGACCTGGGGACGACCCGCGCGCGCGGCAGCTGTCGTAGTGCCGGCACCGCCATGATGGACGACTGCAGCCACCCGTGGCAGCAGACGCCCATGATCCACTTCGTCGATGATCAGGCAGTCCTCGGGTACCGCATCCAATGCCAGATTGGCCCAACCCCGGGACAGCAGCATGCGGTGTCCTGCTGCGCGCACCGCTGCCAACAGTTCACCGGCCGACAGGGAACTCCTGACCATACTGCCAAACCCCACATACACCGGTGGCGCGCCATTACTCAGAAAATCCTCCAGTACCCCCGGCAACGGTGCGCCGGGCGGCAGCAACCAGGCGCCGGGCTGATGGACGTCGAGAGACCGGTTACGGCCCGCGGGAGCCAGCTGTGGATCGGCCGCCAACCAGGGCGTCGAGGTCGCCACGTGGTTTTGCAAATCCTTGATGGGTGGCAAACCCAAAGCCTTGCGTTGTTGATTGACGGGTTCCCGAAACAGTGCGTTCCAGGTCATGCCGTAGCTCATCCATAACAGGCGGTTCACGGTTGATGGCAATGCCTGGCGACGAAATCGCGGCGGTGGATGGTCTGGCGACGGCAGGACCACGGGGCAATAGGCGGCATAGCGATAGGGAATGCAACGAACCTCGGCGATGGATCGGCCGGCGGTCTGCAGCGCGCCACCCACCACCAGTGCGGCACAGTCTTCGGCTGCGCGACCCAGCACCGCAAAACTATCGGCGGTGGATTTTTGAATCATTTCCCGTGCCTGCCGGCGGGTCGGACGCTGCCTGGCGGTGCCCGCGCTGCCTGCTGAAAAGGCCCTCAGATCGGGTCCCATCGGAATAAACTCCAGTCCGAGGGTTTCGATCCAGGTTTGGAAATTGGGTGCCGCGCAGACCCGCGCCAGGGCGCCCTGCTCCTGCAGCGCCAGTCCCAGTGCCGCCAGGGGCTGGACATCACCCCGGGATCCGATGCTCGTCAGCAGGACTCTTCGCCTGTCACCCATTCTGTCTGCCATGAATGCATTCCTCCAATCCTTGACGCGGCAACCTAGCGGAAACGTGGATATAAAACCAGTCTGGTCAGGTTGAAGGCCCTCCCGTACACTGAAGCCAACAGATCGGTGACACCTAACCTGCCATGATTGACCATCTCATAGACCAGGCCCGCCAGGCCATCCGGCACAGCTATGCGCCCTACTCCCGTTTCGTCGTGGGTGCTTCCGTGCAGTGTGACGATGGCCAGATCTTCACCGGTGTCAATGTGGAAAACGCCTCCTATGGCCTCACCCAATGTGCCGAACGCAATGCCATCTGCACCGCGATCGCCCACGGCGCCAGAAGCCTTCGCACGATCGTGATCTACACGCCCACGGCAACGCCGACTGCTCCCTGTGGCGCCTGCCGGCAGGTGATCCGGGAGTTTTCCGACAATGCCAGGATCATCTCCGTGTGTGATGGCCCTGGCCGGTTGGACTCCAGTATCGATGAGCTGTTGCCCGCCAGTTTCTCCCTGCCGGATACGGAAGACGAATGAGCCGGGATTCGATCATCAAACACCTCAGCATGCTGGATCTGCAACGGGACCGGGCGGCATTCGGCAACGACGTGTATGCGGGCCTGAAGGATTGCGGGTTTGTGGTGTTGCGGGATCACGGCATTCCGGCAGAGTTGCTGCAACAGGCCTATGAGCTGATGCAGCGGTTTTTTGCCCTGCCCCTGGCCACCAAACTGAAATATGACAGCGGCAGCGGGGGTGCCCGCGGTTACACCGCATTCGGCCGGGAAAATGCCGCCGGCAATCCGGTGGCGGATCTTAAAGAGTTCTGGCACATCGGCCAGGAGCTGGATGACGCCAGCCCTTACCACGGGGTCTATCCCGTCAATGTCTGGCCCGATGAAGTGCCCGGCTTCCGCGAATGTTTCTGGACTCTGTACACCCAACTGGAACTGACCGGGAAACAGGTGTTAGGTGCTCTGGGTGATGCCATGGGATTGGCGCCGGACTTCTTCAGCAACATGGTGAAGGACGGTAACTCGGTGTACCGGCTGCTGCATTACCCCGCCGTGGAGGGCATGGATACCCACCGCGCCATGCGGGCGGCGCCCCATGCCGACATCAACCTGCTCACCCTGCTGGTGGGCGCCACGGATTCCGGTTTGGAACTGCTGGACCGCAACGGCAATTGGATCCCGGTGGAGAGCGAACCCGATGACATCGTGCTGGATACGGGCGACATGATGTCCCGTCTGACCAATGATGTGCTGCCCTCCACCCTGCACCGGGTGGTGAACCCCCGGCGCGCGGACGTGTCCCGCTATTCGATGCCCTTCTTCCTGCATCCCCACAGCAATGCCAGCCTGGATTGCCTGCCCCAGTGCGTGCGCGAGACACCGGCCCGTTACTCTCCGATCACCGCGGGAGACTTTCTGCAACAACGCCTGATCGAGATCGGATTGTTGAAACCCGGCAACTGAACCTTTGCTACAGTTGCCAACTCAACCGAGAGACAGGAAAAATCCCGCGATGGCCGCGCTCATGAGATTGGCCAGGAAGCCTGCCGTCAGAGCGCGCATGCCGAGCTGAGCAATGTCACCCCGCCGGTCAGGCGCCATGGTTCCCAGCCCGCCCAGCAGAATGCCGATGGAAGAGAAGTTTGCAAATCCGCACAGGGCAAAGGTGACCACCGCCCGGGTATGCTCGCTCAACGCCTCCATCTCGGCGGTGAAAGCCACATAGGCCACAAACTCGTTGAACACCAGCTTCTGCCCGATGAAGCTGCCCGCCAGATTGGTTTCCGCCCAGGGTACTCCCAGGACGAACGCCACCGGCTGGAACAGGTAGCCCAAGATCAGTTGCAATGACAACTGGTCCAGACCGAACAGCCCTCCAAACCAGCCGAGGATGGAATTGACCACCGCGATCAATGCCACGAAGGCCAGCACCATGGCACCGATGTTCAAGGCCAGTGCCATGCCGCTGCTGGCACCGGCCGCCGCGGCGTCGATGACGTTGACGTGTTTTTCGATCTCCAGGTGGAAGTCCTCGTCCTCATTCCTGATCACCTGGGTTTCCGGCAGCATCAACTTGGCCATCAGAAAGCCGCCTGGCGCCGCCATGAAACTGGCCGCCAGCAGGTATTTCAGCTCCACCCCCAGCAACACGTAGCCGGCCAGCACCGAACCCGCCACCGTGGCCATGCCGCCCACCATGACGGCGAAAATCTCCGAGCGTGTCATGCTGGCGATATAGGGCCGCACCACCAACGGCGCTTCCGTTTGCCCCACGAAGATATTGGCGGTGGCCGACATGGATTCCGCCTTGCTGGTGTGCAGCAGCCAGCGCAGACCGCCGCCGATCACCCGGATGATCCACCCCATGATGCCCAGGTGATAGAGCACGGTAACCAGGGAGGAAAAGAACACCACCACGGGCAGTACATGGAAGGCGAAGATGAATCCCATTTCGAAGGCCCCGATCGGGCCGAACACGAATTCGATACCGTCCTGGGCATTGTCCAGCACACTGGAGATGGCGTTGGAGATGACCTGCAGCGCGGCAATGCCCAGGGGCAGATACAGGGCAATGCAGCCCAGGGCGAACTGGGCGAGAAACGCAAAGCCCACCGTGCGCCAGTTGATGTGTGATCGATCCGAGGAAAGCAGATAGGCCAGAGAGAAAAACAGGGCCATGCCCAGGAGGCTGAGGAGAGTGATCATGGCCGTGGAATGTAGCAGGAAACTTCGGGTGACGGAACCTGGGTCACCAGTCCGCAATAGCCTCGCGGCGCACCGTTATCGGGCGGTGCTTAGTTGCCCGTGGCCAGGCTTTCGGACTCCGTCGACCTGGCGGCCTGACGCAGACGTCCCCGCCAGCGCAGGAAACGTCGCAGACTCAAGGCCAGCCCGGTCCACACCATCAGCACGGCAAAGAATGACACCAGCCCCGCCACGGTTTGCCCGACCAGTCCCAGGGCCTCACCCGTATGCAGGAAGCGCACCCAGGAACGGGCCTGCCGTCCCGGGGTCTGGCTGGTGAAGGGAGCCCAGCTGACTACCGCGGCGTTGCTGCGGTCCAGGGTCAGGGTATGGCGCTTTTGTGGCTGGCCGCCATTGCCCTGATCGATGCCGAAGGTGACGGTGCCGGCATCCGCAGCCGGCAATGTTATGGTCAGGGTGTTCCAATCCCCCAACAGCTCGCTGGTCCTGGCCGCAGCCAACAAGTCTTCAAGCGGCAGGAATCCGGTTGCGGCTGCTGTGCTGCTGTCGGTGTTCTGGGAAGTCACGGTGACGGGTGCTGGAGCATTGCGCTGTGGAGGCTCCTCCCCGGCCAGGCGGTACACCAGGTTGTTGGCCCAGGGATAGTAGAAGACGGTGGCGGTGGCCACGATGACCGCCAGCGGCACGGCAGACCAGAAGCCAAACACATGGTGCCAGTTGAAGTCCCTTGCCTGACCAGACCTGGCATTGGGATGGAACCACAGGCGCATGCGGAACGTGGCCCAGCGATAGACACTGGGTAGCCACAGATAGATGCCGCTCAGCACCAGGAACAGAAACATCAGGTTGCTGGCGCCGGTGATCATGCGGGCGGTGGCACGGCCGTCTCCGCTGACGTTGAACCAGCGATGCCAGCCGGTTACCGCGGAAAAAAAGCGATCCAGGGTATCGCTGTGCGGGGTATACACCGCTCCGGTGTAGGGATTGAGATGGCGGCTGCCGTCGCGGCCGGCACTCAGAATGACCGGGTCCGCCGGGTCGGAGGACACCACCACGCTGGTGGGTCGAAATCCCTCATCGCTGCCTCGCAGCAGCAGGTCGGACACGGCCATCCGGACCTGTCCGGGTTGTGGCTCAGCCCGGTAGACCCGATCCTCCCAGGCCAGAATCTGGCGCTCATAGGTGAGCAGCACGCCGGTGACCGACATCATCAGGACCACCAGCCCTGTCACCACGCCGCACAGCAGGTGCATCCAGAAAATGGTTTTTCGAAACATGGGAACCGCTACTTGATTGAAGTTTGGCAATGCTAATCGTTCTCATTTGTACTTTCAAGAGCAAATACCTCTTGACGGGGCATTGTGTGGTAATGATAATTATTCTCACTTAGGCGTCACTGGATCCTTCCCAGTGCACCCCACGGTTTCTTCTTCTACTTAAAAATTCTGCAAGGACATCCTCCATGAAAGCTCCCCTGACCCCCCGGTTCCGACCCGCCGCCCTGGCTTTGGCCGTGTCTTCCTCCCTGCTGGCCGGCATGCAGCCACTCACCGCACTGGCCCAAATGTCCGACGATGCGCCGATCATCGATGTGGTTGGACAACGGGGCCAGCGCGACCCGGCCTCCATGCGCTTCACCCGGCCCCTGCTGGACACCGCCCAGACGGTCAACGTCATTCCCCAGGCCCTCATCGAGCAGCGTGCCGCCACCACCCTGCGTGATGTGCTGCGCAATGTCTCCGGCATCAGCATGCAGGCCGGTGAAGGCGGCACCCCGGCCGGTGACCAGTTGTCCATCCGCGGCTACAGTGCCCGCACCGACATCTTCGTGGACAATGTGCGGGACTTCGGCGGCTACACCCGCGACCCGTTCAATCTGGAACAGGTGGAAGTGGTCAAGGGTCCCTCTTCGGATTACTCCGGCCGGGGATCCACCGGCGGCTCCATCAACCTGGTCAGCAAGTCACCGGCATCCGATGACGTCACCACCACCAGCCTGTCCCTGGGCTCGGATCACTACACCCGCTTCTCCCTGGATGTGAACCGTGGCATCGACTCCCTGCCCAATTCAGCCGTGCGCCTGAACCTGCTTTATCACGACCAGGACACACCCGGACGTAACGAGGTCACCAGCGAGAGGATAGGCTTCGCACCGTCAATTGCCTTTGGCGTGGATACCGATACTGAGGTGACCCTGAGCCTGTTTCACCTGCAGCAGGACAATGTGCCGGACTATGGCATCCCCTGGGTGCCAGCCACCAATCAACCCCTGTCCGCCTATGCCGACCAGGCACCGCCGGTGGATTTCGCCAACTGGTACGGACTCAGATCCCGGGACTTCGAGGAATTGGGCACCACCATGTCCACCGTTGAAGTCCTGCAGAACCTGGGAAACAACCTGCAACTGCAGAACGTTACCCGCTGGGGTGTGACGGACCGGGATTCCATGATCACGGCGCCCCGCTTCGTCAGCAACACCAGTACGGACATCCGCCGCAGTGACGAGAAATACCGTGATCAGGAAAATGACATCCTCAGCAATCAAACCAATGTGGCACTGACCCTCAACCCCGGGCGCAACTGGGAACACCGGGTGTTGTTCGGCGCGGAGTTCAATCTGGAAGGGGAAAAGCGCTACACCCAGGTGCTGACCGGTGCCGATTCCCCCGCCACGGACCTGTACAATCCCACACCGGGAGATCCCTATCTGGAAAACTACCAGCGTACCGGCACCGCCAGTACAGCGGATTCCCAGACCCTGGCCCTGTTCCTGTCCGACTCAGTCCAGATCAATGACTACTGGCAGCTCAATGGCGGCCTGCGCTGGGATCATTTCGATCTGGAGTACACACCGGACGGCAGCCCCCTGCTGGAACGCACGGACAAGATGGTCAGTTACCGGGCAGGGCTGGTCTTCAAACCGGTGGAGGCCGGCTCGATTTATGTGGGCTATGGCACCTCTTTCAATCCCACGGCGGAAGCACTTTCCATATCCACCAGCAGTCGGGAGCCGGGAATCGCAGACCTCGACCCCGAGGAGAACCGCACCCTGGAATTGGGTACCAAGTGGGAGGTGTTCAATCGCCGCATGCTGGCCAGTGCTGCCGTATTCCGCACTGACAAGACCAATGCCCGCACCCAGGACCCGAATGACCCCAATGACCTGCTGGTGTTGCAGGGCGAACAACGGGTGCAGGGAGTGGAACTGGGTCTGGCCGGCAGCGTCTCGGAACGGCTGAGTCTGTTTGCCGGTTACACCTGGCTCGATACAGAAGTCACTGACAGCCTGGATGAGTCCGAACTGGGCAAGCAACTGCCCAACTCACCAGAGCACTCATTCAATCTATGGAGCACGTTCGACGTGACCCCCTCGCTGGAATTCGGCCTTGGCGCCCAGTACGTGGGCGACCGCTTCAACAGCGTAGCCAACACACGGACGGCACCGGACTATTGGGTCTATGAAGCCTCGGCCAGTTACTTTGTGAGTGATGATCTGAGCCTGCGCCTGAATGTCCAGAACATCACCGATGAACGCTACATCGATTTTGTCGGCGGCGGCCATTTCATTCCGGGCGCAGGACGGGTGGCAGTGCTGAGCTCATCCTACCGGTTCTGAAGGCATAAGGAGCAGACCATGTTGCTGGAGATCCCTGAACTGCTGAGCCCGCAGGAGGCTGCCCGCATGAAGGCGACACTGCTGCAAACCGACTGGGTGGACGGCAGGGTTACCGCCGGCCACCAGTCAGCCCAGGCAAAACACAACCGACAGCTGCCGGAGGACTCTCCGGTGGGCCAGGAGTGCGGAAAACAGATCCTGCAGGCCCTGCAAAGAAACGGACTGTTCATGTCTGCTGCCCTGCCCCAGCGGGTATTCCCCCCGCTGTTCAACCGCTACGAAGGAGGTGAGCACTTCGGCAATCATGTGGACAACGCCATCAGGCGCCTGCCCATGGGGGGCCAGATCCGCACCGACCTGTCGGCAACCCTTTTTCTGAGCGACCGCAGCGAATACGAAGGCGGTGAGCTGCTGGTCGACGACACCTACGGGGCGCACAGGGTGAAGCTGTCGGCGGGGTCCCTGATCCTCTATCCGTCCACCAGCCTGCATCGGGTGACACCTGTCACGCAAGGCGCGAGGATCTGTTCGTTCTTCTGGATTCAGAGCCTGGTGCGCGACGACGGTCAACGGACACTGCTGTTCGACCTGGACATGTCCATCAACCGCTTGCGGCAACAGGTGGGTGAGCACGAAGCCATCGTGGCGCAGACAGGCGTTTACCATAACCTGCTGCGCCGCTGGGCGGAGCCCTGATTTACCAGATCCGGACCCTTTCCTCCGGAGGCAGGTACAGGGCATCACCGGGTTGTACATCGAAGGCCTCATACCAGGCATCGTGATTGCGCACACCCCCGTTGGCCCGGTATTCCTCGGGAGAATGGGGGTCGGAGCGCAACTGGGCCACAAGGGCCTCCTCCCGACGCACCATCTTCCAGGCCTGGGCATAACCGAGGAAGAAACGCTGGTCACCGGTGAAGCCATCGATGACCGGCGGCTCTTCACCACCCAGGGACAAGCGATAGGCCCGGTAGGCCATGGAAAGACCGCCCACATCCCCGATGTTTTCCCCCAGGGTCAGCTCGCCGTTCACGAACTGCCCCGGCACCGGTTCATAAGTGTTGTATTGATCCACCAGCTGCTGTGCCAGACTCTCGAAGGTGGCGCGGGACGCATCGGACCACCAGTTGCGCTGAACCCCGTTGGCATCGAACTTGGAACCCTGGTCATCGAAACCGTGACCCATCTCATGGCCGATGATGGCGCCGATCGCCCCGTAATTGACTGCCGGGTCTGCGTGGGGATCGAAGAACGGCGCCTGCAGAATGGCCGCCGGGAAAACGATCTCGTTGAAGCTGGGGTTGTAGTAGGCATTCACCGTCTGGGGTGACAGGAACCACTCTTCCCGGTTGGTGGGCTGGTTCAGCTCATTGATGCTCTTCCAGTAATGGAACTCCCGCACCGTGCGGGCATTGGCCATCAGGTCACCGGGTATGATGTCGATGGGGGACAGGTCGGTCCACTCATCCGGATAGGCGATCTTGGGACGAAACGCATTCAGTTTGGCCAGCGCCTCGCTACGGGTCGCTTCGTCCATCCAGTCATTTTCCCGAATGCTGGCGCCCAGGGCGCCCCGCAGATTTTCCACCAGGCTTGCCATCTGCTGCTTGGAGGATTCGGGGAAATACTGCGCCACATAAAGCTGGCCCAGGGCCTCGCCAAGACCGTTCATGGCGCCGACCCGGGCAACGGCCCGCTCCCAGCGCTCCCGCTGCTCGGGAGTTCCATTCAGCACCGTGCCATAAAAACGGAAATTTTCCGCGTCGATGTCCTCGGACAGGAGACTGGCGTTGTTGGAAATCAACTGATAGCTGAGCCAGGCTTTCCAGTCCTCCATAGGACGACTGTTAACCAGCTCGATGGCCGGCAGCATGGCACTGGGATAATTCACATTGAGGTCCTGCAATCCGGTGATGCCACCGGCGGCGAAAAACCCATCCCAGTCGAAACCGGGATAGGCGGCCTTGAAATCCGCAAAGCTCATGGGATTGAAGGTCAGGTCGAAATTGCGGCGCTCGGTGCGCGGCCAGGAAATTTCGGCGATGGCGGTCTCCAGGTCCAGCACGGTTTCCGCCATGCCCTGGGCATTTTCATAACCGGCGAAAGCCAGCATGCGGGCCACGTGGGCGACGAACTCGGTGCGGGCCTCCAGAAAACGGGGGTCGTCCTGCAGGTAATAATCCCGGTCCGGCAGACTCAGACCGCCGAAGGACAATTCGATCTGGTGGCGGTCGGAATTGCTGCGGTCCACATCCACATAAAAGCCGAAGGGCGATGCGGTGCTGTCCAGGCTGGCGCGCCCGAAGGCGGTGGTCAGCTCAGCGAGGGACGCGATGCCGTCGATATTGGCCAGGGCCTCCCGCAGAGGCGCGATGCCAAGCCCATTGAGAGCATCCACATCCATGAAGCTGCGGTAATAGTCGACAATCTTCTGCTCCAGGGAGCCCCGGGCCGGTTCCGAGGCCACCAGGTTGTCTATGATGCCATTGACCTGTTCATCGGTGCGCTCGGCCAGCAGGTTGAAGAGTCCATAACCGCTGCGGTCGGCGGGAATCTCAACCGTGTCGATCCAGTTGCCGTTGGCGTAACGGAAAAAGTTGTCGCCGGGCCTGACGGCGGTGTCGCGATCCTCCAGCACCACGCCCCAGTCACCCAGTTCGGGACTGGCTGCCGGGGTGGCTGCCTGAGGTTCGGTTGTGGAGAGTGTGGCGGGGGAATTGCCGGTACGGGGGTCGCCGGACTGCTGGGGCCCGCAGGCCACCAGCAGTAACAGACCAACAGTGAAAAGCGTACAGCGTTGAATGCCCATGGCGTCAAACCTCCGTTACGATTCCCGATTGGCCAGCCGACTCAGCTGTGCAGCTGATCACTCGGCGGCAGCAAACTCCTGCAGCTCATCTTCGCTGATTTCCTTCATGCTCAGCTTGATGCGACCACGGGCGTCCAGATCGGTGACCTTGACCACCACTTCCTGGCCTTCCTTCAGGTACTCGCTGATGTCTTCCACCCGATCCTTGGAGATCTGGGAGATGTGCACCAGCCCGTCCTTGCCGGGCAGGATGGTGACGAAGGCGCCAAAGTCCACGATACGTGCCACTTTGCCCTTGTACAGTCTTCCCACTTCCGCTTCCGCGGTAATGGCCAGCACGCGGTTGACCGCGGCGTCACGTGACGTGGCGTCCTCACCGTAGATGCGGATGGTGCCGTCGTCGTCGATGTCGATGGAGGCGCCGGTCTCTTCGGTGATGGCACGGATCACAGCACCACCTTTACCGATCACGTCGCGGATCTTGTCGGCATCGATCTTCATGGTGGCCATGGAAGGCGCATTCTCGGAAATGGTTTCACGCGGTGCAGAGATCACCTTGTTCATTTCCGCCAGAATGTGCAACCTGGCTTCGTGAGCCTGCTGCAGGGCAATCTCCATGATTTCCTCGGTGATACCCTGGATCTTGATGTCCATCTGCAGCGCGGTGACACCCTTGTCGGTTCCCGCCACCTTGAAGTCCATGTCACCCAGGTGGTCTTCGTCACCCAGGATGTCGGTCAGCACCGCAAAGCGATTGCCTTCCTTGATCAGACCCATGGCGATACCCGCCACCGGCGCGGAAACCGGCACACCGGCATCCATCAACGCGAGGCTGGAACCGCACACGCTGGCCATGGAACTGGAGCCGTTGGACTCGGTGATTTCCGATACCACACGAATGGCATAGGGGAAGCTGGCTTCGCTGGGCATGACTGCCGCCACACCGCGCTTGGCCAGACGGCCGTGGCCGATCTCGCGACGCTTGGGTCCGCTCATGAAGCCGGTTTCGCCCACGGAGAACGGCGGGAAGTTGTAGTGGAACATGAAGGACTCTTTCTTGGAGCCTTCCAGGCCTTCGATCAACTGGGCATCCCGAATGGCGCCGAGGGTGGTGACCACCAGAGCCTGGGTCTCACCGCGGGTGAACAGGGCCGAACCGTGGGCCTTGGGCAGCACACCAACTTCCACGGCGATATTGCGCACCGTGCGGGTGTCCCGGCCATCAATACGCGGCGCGCCTTCGAGAATGCGGTTGCGCACGATTTTCTTCTCCAGGGATGAGAATACCCCCTGCACGTCGGCAGCGCTGATTCCGCTGCCTTCGGTGGCAAACTGCTCGATGGCCTGCGCCTGCAGCTTGCTGATGGTGTCATAGCGCACCATTTTCTCGGAGATCTGATAGGCATCGGTGACAGCCTGGGTGAATGCCCCGGCCACCACGTCGGTCAGTGACTGATTGGCCACCGCCGGCTGCCAGTCCCAGGCCGGCTTGCCAGCCGCGGACTTCAGCTCGTTGATGGCGTCGATCACCACCTGCATCTCATCGTGGGCAAACAGCACGGCACCCAGCATCTGGTCTTCGGTCAATTGCTTGGCTTCCGACTCCACCATCAGCACGGCAGACCGGGTACCCGCCACCACCATGTCCAGCAGGGAGGTTTCCAGCTGCTTGACGTTGGGATTGAGGACATAACCGGTCTGGGCGTCGTAACCAACCCGGGCGGCACCGATGGGTTCCAGAAACGGCACGCCGGAAATGGCCAGGGCAGCAGATGCCCCGATCAGGGCGGCGATATCCGGATCCTCATCCTTGCTGGCGGATATGACGGTGCAGATCACCTGCACCTCATTCATGAACCCCTTCGGGAACAGCGGCCGGATGGGTCGGTCGATCAGGCGTGAAGTGAGGGTTTCCTTTTCAGTGGGACGCCCTTCGCGCTTGAAGAAACCGCCGGGAATCTTGCCGACGGCATAGGTCTTTTCCTGGTAATTCACGGTCAGCGGGAAGAAATCCTGCCCTGCCTGCACGTTCTTTCTCGCTACAACAGTTGCCAATACCTGGGTGTCTCCCATGGTCACTACAACCGCTCCAGTCGCCTGTCTTGCGATCTTGCCCGTTTCCAGGGTGACCGTCTGACCACCGAACTGGAAAGTCTTGCTTACTGGATTGAACATAACTGATTCCTGTTACCTGATTTTTTTAGCGACGCAGTCCCAGTCGCTTGATGAGTGTTGCATAGCGCTCGACGTCCTTACGCTTCAAATAGTCAAGCAGCTTGCGGCGGCTGTTCACCATGCGGATCAGACCCCGTCGTGAGTGGTGGTCATGGGCATGTTGCTTGAAGTGATCCTGCAGCTGGTTGATGTTTTCGCTCAGCAGCGCCACCTGGACTTCCGGCGAACCGGTGTCCCCGTCTTTCTGCGCATATTGCTTGATGATCGTTTCTTTCTGTTCAGTTGATAAAGCCATTTTCTGCTCCGTTAATATGCAATTGATTGAAGTAAAGTTGTGACATCCACTGCCATCCAGCATAACCACGCATATTTGTAGTTACCTGGCTCCCTGTTCGCGGACCGATCAGTCCACGATCATTCGGCGCGGGGCTACTCTCCCGTCATCCAGAATACTGCCTATGCCGATGAACTGGTCACCTTCATAGAGTCTCACCAGACCATCTTCCGGCAGGTGGCGCACCAGCACCGGCTGCCCCTGCCTCATGCAACGCGCCGTCACCTCCGGCAATACCACCTCCGGCAGATTGCTGACGGCCTGATCCATTCCCACCAGCAGACCGTCGATGGCAGCAAAGCCTTCGTCCGCCCCGGCGGTCGCGTCCCGCAGCTCCCGCAGACGTTCAACGGTCACGGCATCCTGCTCGGTGAACACGCCGGCCCGGGTGCGACGCAGCGCCGTGACATGGGCACCGCAACCCAGCAGGTTCCCCAGGTCATCCGCCAGGGTACGCACATAGGTGCCCTTGCTGCAGTCGATCTCCAGGGTCAGGGTATCGCCATCCCGTTCCAGCAGCTCCAGACGATACACCACCACCGGCCTGGCCTCCCGCTCCACATCCACTCCCTGTCGCGCCAGTTTGTACAGGGGCACACCCTGGTGTTTCAGGGCGGAGTACATGGGCGGCACCTGCTGGATGCTGCCCGTCAGGCTGGTCAGGGCGGCTCCGAGCTCGGCATCGGATATGACCGGATCATCCACCCTTTGTATCACCGCGCCTTCCGCATCACCCGTATCGGTACGGATACCGAGCCTGATCGCGACCCGGTACGTCTTGTCCGCGTTCAGCAAAAACTGGGACAGCTTGGTGGCTTCTCCCAGGCACAGCGGCAACACACCGGTCGCCAACGGGTCCAGGCTGCCGGTATGACCCGCCTTGGACGCATTGTAAATGCGTTTCACTTCCTGCAGGGCGGCATTCGAACTGACCCCGGGTCCCTTGTCCAGAACCAGGATACCGTTGACCTGTCTGCCCGCCTGTCGCCGCCGCTTGCTCAATTTAGTGGTGTAGATCCCGGTCCGCCGCAATGGCGTCATCGATCAGGGATGACAACCTCTGACCGCGCACGATGCTGGCATCGTAAATGAACTGCAGTTTCGGCGTGGTGCGCAGGCGCAGGCGCTTGGCCAGCAGGGTACGCAGAAACCCCGCCGCCCGGTTGAGCGCCTTGACGTTCTCATCGATCTCCAGCCTGTCCAGCTCACCCAGGGGTTCGGCAGCGGACCCTTCCGCGTGCGTGAGTCCCGAATTCATCACCGTCACAAACACCTTCGCATGGGCCAGGTCGCGGCTCACTTCCACACCCGTGATGGAGACCATGCCGATACGTGGATCATTGACCTCCAACTGGATCAACATGGCCAGTTCGCGCTGAATCTGGTCTGCGATCTTTTGTAACCTGGGTGAAGCTTCGCTCATACCTGTTCCCAAACCAACCCTGTATCAGAGGGTACGCGCTACTTCACGGGTCTCGTACACTTCAATCTTGTCACCCACACGCACATCGGTGTAGTTCTTCACCCCGATGCCGCATTCCATGCCATTACGGACCTCGTTGACGTCGTCCTTGAAGCGTCGCAGGGATTCTAGCTCGCCCTGGTAGATCACCACGTTGTCGCGCAGCACACGGATGGGCTTGCTGCGATAAACCGTGCCTTCGATCACCATGCTGCCGGCGATCTGGCCGTACTTGGGTGAGTTGAACACATCCCGCACCTCGGCCACCCCGAGAATTTCCTCGCGGATCTCCGGCTTCAGCATGCCGCCGAGGATGGCCTTGGCGTCGTTGATGACGTCATAAATGATGTTGTAGTAGCGCAGCTCCAGCCCTTCCTTCTCGATGATCTCGCGGGCCGCCTTGTCGGCGCGCACGTCGAAACCGATGAGCATGGCCTTGGACGTGGCCGCCAGGTGCGCGTCGGTTTCGGAAATGCCGCCGACTCCGGAGCCCACGATGTTGAGCTCCACTTCCTCGTTGCCCAGTTTGCTGAGGGAAGAACTGATGGCCTCCAGCGAACCACGCACATCGGCCTTGAGCACCACGTTGAAGATCTTTTTCGAATCCTTGCCGATACCGGCAAACATGGTTTCCAGCTTGCCGGTTTTCTGCAGGGCATGCTGGCTGTCACGGTGACGTTCACGACGGAACTCCGCCACTTCGCGGGCTTTCTTCTCGTCTTCCACCACGACGAATTCGTCGCCTGCCTCCGGCACATTGTTCAAGCCCAGGATCTCCACGGGAATGGAGGGGCCGGCCATCGCGACCTGCTGACCGTTCTCATCGATCAAAGCCCTGACCCTGCCGAATTCATGACCGGCCAGGACGACGTCACCGGTGCGCAAGGTGCCGTTCTGCACCAGCACAGAGGCCACCGGACCGCGCCCTTTGTCCAGACGGGACTCGATCACCACGCCGCTGCCGGGCACGTCCGTGAATGCCTTCAACTCCAGCAATTCAGCCTGCAGCAGCACCGCTTCCAACAGATCGTCCACGCCCATGCCGGTATGGGCCGATACGGGTACAAACTGGGTATCGCCACCCCAGTCGTCGGGAATCACGTCCAGGGCGGAAAGCTCGCTCTTGACCCGGTCGGGGTCCGCGCTTTCCTTGTCCATCTTGTTGATGGCCACCACCAAGGGCACTTTCGCGGCCTTGGCATGCTGTACTGCTTCCTCGGTCTGCGGCATGACGCCGTCATCGGCGGCAACCACCAGAACCACCACGTCGGTAGCCTTGGCACCGCGCGAACGCATGGCGCTGAATGCGGCGTGGCCCGGCGTGTCAAGGAAGCTCACCATGCCGCGGTCGGTGTTCACATGGTAGGCACCGATGTGCTGGGTGATGCCACCCGCCTCATGGGATGCCACTGATGACTTGCGGATGTAATCCAGCAGAGAAGTCTTGCCGTGGTCGACGTGACCCATGACGGTTACCACGGGCGCGCGGGTAATCTGCTCCTTGCCTTCCTTCAGCGCCAGGCTTTCGTATAACTGTTCTTCAATGGCATCAGCCGATACGAACCTGGCCTTGTGTCCAAACTCCTCGATGAGAAGCGTGGCGGTATCCTGATCCAGAATCTGGTTGATGGTGGCCATGACGCCCATCTTGAACAGAGCCTTGATGATCTCGGCAGACTTGACGGACATTTTCTGCGCCAGATCGGCAACGGTATTGGCTTCCCCGATGGAAACTTCCCGGGAAATGAATTCGGTCGGCTTTTCGAAGGCATGCTGCTTTTCGGCACGGGTTTTCTGCTTGCGTCCGGGACGGCGCAGATGTCCTTCCACTTCCTCGTACTCACCATCGGCCAGCACGAAATCGTCGGCACTGGGCTTGCCCTTGCCCTGGCGACGCATGGCCTTCTCGCGCTGCTTGACGTGGGCCTTCTTGGCCTCTTCCTGCTCCTCATCCTCGGTCTTGGTGCGTCGCTTGGCAGGCTTGCCGGTCTTGGCGGCTTCGGCTGCTTCGGCGGCCGCCACGGCCTCCGGCGTGGGCTGCAGTTTACGGGCGTCTGTCGTGGTTGCGGATGCGGCTGCCTCTGCTGCGGGCGTGATGGTTTCTGCAGCTTTGGTTTCAGTCTGGCCAGCAGTGGGTTCAAGCGCCGGCGTCGCCGCAGCTTCAACCGGTGCCTCCACTTCCTTCATCACTGCCGACTTGTCGTCTTCGGCAAGGGTGCTGCGCTTCACATAGGTGCGCTTCTTGCGCACCTCGACAGCCACGGTCTTGCTGCGGCCATGGGATGGTGCCGATTTCAGGGTCGCGATGGTCTTTCGCTTGAGCGTAATCTTGCGCGGCGCAGTATCAGTTGCATTTCTGTCACCATGACTGCGCCGCAAAAACAGCAAAAGCGTGTTTTTGTCATCGTTGGTGATCGTCTCGTCGGCGCTGGTGTGGGGCAGACCGGCTTCCTTTATCTGGGAAAGGAGCTTGTCCACCGAAACACCCACCACGCTGGCGAGTTCACTGACTGTTGCATCTGCCATGTAAGTTACCTCTTTACCGCCTGTCCACGCGAAAGCCCTTTTTACTCAAACCAGGGTGCCCGCGCTGCCATTATGAGCTTACCGGCTCTTTCTTCATCCATGTCTTCAATATCCATGAGCTCGTCAATGGACTGTTCTGCAAGTTCTTCCATGTTCAATATGCCTTTCTTCGCCAGCGCCAGCGCCAGCACATCATCCATGCCTTCCATTCCCAATAGATCATCTGCAATGTTGGCGCTGGACAGATCCTCCTCCGAGGCGATGGCCTGGGTCAGCAGGGCATCCTTGGCGCGGTTGCGCAACTCATTGGCGATCTCTTCATCGAATCCTTCGATGGCAATGATTTCGTCGATTGGCACATAGGCAATTTCCTCGAGGGAGGTGAAGCCCTCCTGCACCAGCACTTCCGCGACTTCCTCGTCGACGTCGAGCTTCTGGACAAACAGGTCGATGTAGTTGCTGGATTCCTGCTGCTGCTTGGCAGCCGCTTCCTCCTCGCTCATGACATTGATTGTCCAACCGGTCAGTTCGCTCGACAGGCGCACGTTCTGGCCATTGCGCCCGATGGCCTGGGCAAGGTTTTCCTCGGCCACGGCCACATCCATGGTGTGACTGTCTTCGTCCACGATGATGGATGCCACATCCGCCGGCGCCATGGAATTGATGACCAGCTGTGCGGGGTTGTCGTCCCACAAAATGATGTCGATGCGCTCGTTGGCCAATTCGTTGGAAACCACCTGTACCCGCGATCCGCGCATGCCCACACAGGCCCCGACAGGATCGATACGGCCATCGTTGGTGCTGACCACGATCTTGGCACGTGATCCCGGGTCCCGGGCCGCTGCCTTGATCTCGATGACTTCTTCGGAGATTTCCGGTACTTCGATCTTGAACAATTCGATGAGCATCTTGGGTGATGTGCGGCTCAGGATGAGCTGAGGGCCCCGTGGCTCGGATTTGACTTCCATCAGCAGGGCGCGCAGACGGTCACCCATGCGGAAGGTTTCGCGGGGAATCATCTGATCACGGGGCAGCAGGCCTTCTGCGTTGTTGCCCAGATCCACGATGACATTGTCACGGGTGACCTTTTTCACGGTGCCCGACACCAGCTTGCCCACCCGGTCCTTGTACTGGGAAATGACGATTTCCCGTTCGGCTTCCCGAACTTTCTGCACGATGACCTGCTTGGCTGTCTGGGCGGCGATACGACCGAATTCCACATTGGGAATCTTTTCTTCGACCGTGTCCCCGATGGCCAGTGCGGCATCCTTCTCCTGAGCCTGGGCAAGGGTCAACTGTGCCTCCGGCTCCAGATAATCCTCGTCACTCACCACAGTCCAAACCCGGAAGGACTCGTATTCACCCGTTTTGCGATCGACCGCAACCCGGCAATCGATTTCCTCATTGCCGTGCAATTTTTTGGTTGCAGTGGCCAGCGCCGACTCGATTGCCTCGAAAATGACCTCCCGCGACACTCCCTTCTCATTGGAGACCGCGTCTGCAACCATCAAAATTTCTTTGCTCATCATATCCGTGTACCTTACCCAATGACGACTGCTACGGGTTAAATCTTCCAGCCCCGTTACAAAACAAGTTGTGCCTTGTCGATCTCGCTGAACGGCAACGATATCTCGTTATCGTCCTGCATTATCACCACGTTGCCATCGGCCACGTTGATGATCCGGCCGCTGAAGTTGCGACGGCCGCCCAGCGGTTTCCCCAGTTTGATACTGACGGATTCACCGATATACCTGCCCACCTGGGCCTCGGTAAACAAGCGTCGATCAAGTCCAGGGGAAGAAACTTCCAGGGTGTATTCCCCGGCAATCGGGTCTTCCACATCGAGTATGCCGCTAACCTGTCGACTGACTCTTTCGCAGTCATCGATGGTCACTCCGGCAGGGTTGTCGATATAAACCCTCAAAACACTGCGCCGCCCCTGAGACAGGTGCTCGATACCCCACAGCTCCAGCCCCAGGGCGGTAACCGTCGGCTCCAACAGCAGGAAAATTTGCTTCTCGCTGGCTCTCACAGCAACCCCGCCGCCGTTGTCACCGTTTCAAAAAAAAATGGGCCAATGGCCCACTCCTGAATAGTCCCCGTAGGGGATCTGCGCAATGACTCGCGAATTGGTAGCGGGGGCAGGATTTGAACCTACGACCTTCGGGTTATGAGCCCGACGAGCTGCCAGACTGCTCCACCCCGCATCAACTCTTGATATCCCTGGTCGCTCCGGTCAGCTCGGCGCTTGCCTGCCAAATTGCCCGGAATCACAAGGGGTCGGAATTATAAGTAGGCGGGGCCGTCAAGGTCAAGCTGCTTCAGGGCCGGAGCCAACCAGACCCGGTTTCAGGGCAGGGCTGACTTCGGAAGGATTGTTTGGTGCCGCAGGCCGGACTTGAACCGGCACGACCGATGGTCACTACCCCCTCAAGATAGCGTGTCTACCAATTCCACCACTGCGGCAAATTTCAGGACGGCAGGCTCTGGGGCTCAGTTGCCACCGTTGTCCGGTAATTGGGGAAGATCGCCACCGGCGGCCGGAGCCACATTGGTGTCCTCCACCTGGGGCAGGTCCGTCGAGGAAGCCTGGATCGCCTCTTCCAGCAGCTCCTGGTTGACCACCGGCAAACCGGTGGTGGTGTCGAGACCGGCACGATCCTTGGCAAAAATGGCCAGGGACAGGCTGGTGATGAAGAACACCGTGGCTGCCACCGTGGTAGCGCGGGTCAGGAAATTGCCACTGCCCGACGCGCCAAACACCGTTTGTGAGGCACCGGAGCCGAAGGATGCTCCGGCATCGGCACCCTTACCTTGCTGCAGCAGCACCAATCCTACGATGAGAATCGCCACTACCACATGTACTACGATAACCAGAGTTTCCATTCAGCTTCAGCCTAAACTTTGACAAATCGACACGAAGTCATCCGCTTTGAGGGATGCTCCGCCCACCAGTCCGCCATCGATATCCGCGGCAGCGAACAATTGTGCTGCGTTGCCGGGGTTGACGCTGCCCCCGTATAACAATGGCACCTGAGCCGCAACCCCGGGGTTCAAGCTCCCCAAGTGGCGGCGAATCATACCATGGACTTCCTGTGCCTGCTCCGGCGTGGCCGTGTGGCCGGTGCCAATGGCCCAAACCGGCTCGTAGGCGATGACTGCCCGCGACAGCGACTCGATGCCGGATCGCGCCAGAACAGGTGTCAGTTGAGACAGGATCACCTGGTCCGTGACGCCCTGTTCCCGTTGTTGCAGGGTTTCCCCCACACACAGGATCGGCGTCAATTCCTGAGCCAGCGCGGCCACGAATTTCTCGGCTATCAGGTCGTCGGTCTCGCCAAATACCTGACGTCTTTCCGAGTGCCCGATGATCACATAGCGAACCCCATAGTCCGCCAGCATGGGTGCACTGATCTCGCCGGTGAATGCGCCTTCCGGCTTGTGGTGCATGTTCTGTGCACCCAGCTCCACCCCGCTACCAGCCAGCAATTCCGCCGCCAGTGGTATATGAATGGCGGGTGGGCATACCGCCACGGTGCAATCCGACCATCCCGCAGCCCCCAGCTTCGCGGTAACTGCCTGCAGCAATTCCGTCACTGAGCGACGGTTGCCAAACATCTTCCAGTTACCGACAAGCATCTTGGCAGGCATGGTAATCCCGTCATTTCCCTTTTCGCGTCATGGAGTTGCCCCCGATCGATCGCCTTCAAAAGACTGCCGCATCGGGCCCGCAAAACGGGGCGCCAATACTACCCAACCTGCCAGGGCCTTGCAACAGAAGGCCTGAAGGGGATTCAGGCCAGGGCGGCGGCAACCACTTCGGACAGTTCCTGGGCGAGGCGGCTGACCTGGTCGCTGTCCTCACCTTCCACCATCACCCGCACCACCGGCTCCGTTCCGGAAGGCCGCAGCAGGATGCGGCCTGTCTTGCCCAGCTCGGCCTCGGCCCGGGCCACGGCCGAGGCGATGGACCCGTTGCTGCGAATGTCCCGCTTGCCGTTGAGGCGCACATTCACCATGGTCTGGGGCAGCTTGCGCATCTTGCTTCTCAATTCCGCCAGGGGCTGATTGCTGTGAACGATCGCCTCCAGGGCCTGCAGGGCGGACACGATGCCATCTCCGGTGCTGGTGAGATCCAGGCAAATCACATGGCCGGAAGACTCGCCTCCCAATGCCCAGCCGCGGGCCAGCAGTTCCGCCATGACATAACGATCCCCCACCTGGGTGCGGACAAACGGTACATCCAGGGCGTCCAGCCCAAGCTCCAGACCCAGGTTGCTCATCAGGGTGCCCACTACACCGCCGAAGTCCAGATTGCGGCGCCGCCGGTCGCGGGCAATCACATAGAGAACCTCGTCACCGTCCACCACGTTGCCCAGATGATCCACCAGAATGACCCGGTCGCCGTCCCCGTCGAAGGCAATGCCCAGATCGGCACTTTCCTCCAGCACGGTTTTCGCCAGTAGCTGGGGTGCTGTGGATCCACAACCCTGATTGATATTGAGACCATTGGGGGACACTCCGATGGCCTTGACCTTGGCCCCCAGTTCCTCGAACACCGCGGGTGCGATGTGGTAGGTGGATCCGTTGGCACAATCCACGACAATCTTCATGCCGTTGAATTTGAGATTGGATTCCACCGTGCTCTTGCAGAATTCCACATAGCGGCCGGCAGCGTCACTGATTCGGGCGGCCTTGCCCAGTTTTTCCGATGCCACAGTGGTCATGGGCTCGTCCAGATGAGCTTCGATGGCCAGTTCCAGCTCATCCGGCAGCTTGGTGCCATCGGTCGAGAAGAACTTGATGCCGTTGTCTTCGAAAGGATTATGGGAGGCGCTGATGACAATGCCGGCCTGGGCGCGAAACGTGCGGGTCAGGTAGGCGATGGCGGGAGTCGGCATGGGGCCCAGTAGATTGATATTGACACCCGCCGCCGTCACACCCGCCTCCAGGGCCGCCTCAAACATGTAGCCCGAAATGCGTGTGTCCTTGCCTATGAGTATCTTGTTGCGGCCATTACCACCCTGGGCGAACACCCGTCCGGCAGCCCACCCCAGCTTCAGCATGAAGTCTGGCGTTATGGGCGATTCCCCCACCCGACCCCGGATGCCGTCCGTCCCAAAATATCGTTTCGTGCCGGCGACCATGTCATACGCCTCTGTGGTTCTGGTGATTTTTTTGTAGGGCGCAGTGTACGCGAATTGCGTCCCGCGTTGCAGCCACATCATGGCTGCGCAGAATGCTGGCACCTCGCTCCAGAGCCAGGGTGGCCGCAGCAATACTGCCGGCCAGGCGGTCGTTTACCGGACGCTCCACAACCTGGCCGATCATGGATTTGCGGGAGATGCCCACCAGCACCGGCAATCCCAGCTCGTCCAGCCGTGCCAACCCGGCCAGCAGCCGGTAATTGTGTTCCAGGGTCTTGCCGAAGCCGAAACCGGGATCCACCAGCAGCCGGTCCCGGCTCACTCCTGCACGGGTCACGAGGTCCACCCGTTGGCGCAGAAATGCCAGCACATCCTGCACCACGTCTCCGTAGTGGCATTGCTGCTGCATGGTTTGGGGCTCCCCCTGCATGTGCATGAGACAGACCCCCATGCCGGTTGACAACACGGCTGCCAGGGCACCGTCCCGTTGCAGAGCCCGGATGTCATTGACCATTACGGCCCCGGCTGCTGCCGCCGCCCGCATCACGGCGGGGCTGCTGGTATCAACGGAAATCGCCACGTCCAGCTCTGAGGAGATGGCCTCCACCACGGGAATGACCCGCTCCAGTTCCTCCTGCAGGCTGACCGGTTCTGCCCCGGGCCGGGTGGATTCCCCCCCCACATCGATGATGGCGGCGCCCTCCTCCACCATGGTGCGAGCCGCCGCCAGAACCCTCTGGGTGTCGATGCGAAAATCCGCACGCGGACCGGCCGCCGCGAAGCGGGCGCCATCCGAGAAGGAGTCGGGGGTGACGTTGAGAATTCCCATGACGATGGGGGTAGACAGGTCCACCTGTCTACCCCCGAGTTGTAACCTGCGGTTCATCGCTGAACGCCTGGGTCGGCGCTGTCAGTGCTCGCTGGCTGGCCCACCGATCTTGCTGTCGGACTTGCCTTCCGTCTCGCGGGTACTGCGCTTGGCACCGGAACTGTCCTGGTCGCGATCGTTCCAGTCAGCCGGCGGACGTGGTTTCTGGCCGGACATGATGTCGTCGATCTGCTCGGCGTCGATGGTTTCGTACTCCAGCAGGGCATCCTTCATCAACTCCAGCTTTTCGCGATTGGTTTCCAGCAGATGCTTGGCCGTGCTGTAGCATTCGTCGATGATGCGACGGACTTCCCGGTCAATGGCCTTGGCGGTGTCACTGGATACGGACTTGGTCTGGGTTCCGGCCGACCTGCCCAGGAAAACCTCGTGGTCATCCTCGGAATACATCAGGGGCCCCAGTTCCTCCGACAGCCCCCACTTGGTCACCATGTTGCGCGCCATTTCCGTGGCCCGCTGAATGTCATTGGAGGCGCCAGTCGTCACACCTTCTTTGCCCAGGGTCATTTCCTCGGCGATGCGGCCACCATAGAGACTGCAGATCTGGCTCTGAAGTGCCTTCTTGCTGATGCTGTAGCGGTCCTCTTCCGGCAGAAACATGGTGACACCCAGGGCCCGGCCACGGGGAATGATGCTGACCTTGTAGACAGGATCATGTTCGGGCACCAGACGGCCCACGATGGCATGACCCGCCTCGTGATAGGCGGTATTCAGCTTTTCCTTGTCGGACATGACCATGGATTTGCGCTCGGCGCCCATCATGATCTTGTCCTTGGCTTTTTCGAATTCCTCCATGGTCACCAGACGCCTGCTGGCGCGGGCGGCAAACAAGGCTGCCTCGTTCACCAGGTTCGCCAGGTCGGCGCCGGAGAAACCCGGAGTGCCCCGCGCGATGACACTGGCCTTGACCCGGTCATCGATGGGCACTTTGCGCATGTGAACTTTCAGTATCTGCTCGCGTCCGCGGATATCGGGGAGGCCCACCACCACCTGGCGGTCGAAGCGGCCAGGGCGCAGCAGTGCGGGGTCGAGGACGTCAGGCCGGTTGGTGGCGGCAATCACGATGACGCCGTCATTGGCTTCGAAGCCGTCCATTTCCACCAGCAGCTGGTTGAGAGTCTGCTCGCGCTCGTCATGGCCACCGCCCAGACCGGCACCCCGGTGACGGCCCACGGCGTCGATTTCATCGATAAAAATAATACATGGCGCCTGTTTCTTGGCCTGGTCAAACATGTCGCGCACACGGGACGCACCGACGCCGACGAACATTTCGACAAAGTCGGAACCGGAAATTGAAAAGAACGGAACCTTGGCCTCACCGGCGATGGCCTTGGCCAGCAAGGTCTTGCCGGTGCCGGGCTGGCCGACCATGAGGATGCCACGGGGAATACGCCCGCCGAGACGCTGGAATTTGTCCGGCTCGCGCAGAAACTCCACCAGTTCCTGCACGTCCTCCTTGGCTTCATCAACTCCCGCCACATCGGCGAACGTCACCTTGATCTGGTCTTCACCCAGCAGCTTGGCCTTGCTCTTGCCGAAAGACATGGGGCCGCCCTTGCCGCCCGCGCCACCGCCCTGCATCTGGCGCATGAAGAAAAAGAACAGGGCGATGATGATCAATATGGGAAAACTGGCCACCAGCAATTGAGCCCATATACTCTGCTGCTCCGGCTCGCTGGCATGGATTTCCACGTTGTTGGCGAACAGGTCGTCCATCAGCTGGTCGTCACCGATCAGTGGCATGACCGTCTGGAACTGGGAGCCGTCGGTGCGCAACCCCGTGATATTGATGCCGGCAATTTCCACGGCACTGACCCGCCCGGAGCGGACTTCGCGAATGAAGGACGAATAATTGACGGACTCGTCCCTGGTTTCCTGATTGATGTTGTTGAACACCGTCAGCAGCACGCCGGCGATGATCATCCACAGGATCAAATTTTTTGCCATATCGTTCAAGGGCTTATCTCCCCAGTCTGGTAAAGTGTCGGCCAACGGACAAGGGCCGTATACCGTAAAATTACGCTCAATGATGCACGAAAGTTCAATGTGGCGCTATAAATCCCGTGGCCAGCAGGTAGACCTCGCTGGAGCGGGCCCGCGAGGCATCGGGCTTGCGCACCCTCACGGTGCGGAATGATTGCTTCAATTCTGCCTGGAAGGTTTCCAGGCCCTCACCATGAAAGACCTTCACCAGGAGGCTGCCATTGCAGCGCAAAACCGCGCGCGCCATGTCCAGCGCCAACTCCGCCAGATGCATCGCGCGAGGTTGATCGATCGCTTTCATGCCACTCATATTGGGGGCCATGTCCGACAAAACAAGGTCCGCCTTGTCCTCACCCAGGGCTTCCAGAAGCTGCTCGAACACCGCCTGTTCGGTGAAGTCACCCAGGATGAATTCCACACCCTCTATAGGGTCAAGCGGCAGAATGTCGCTGGCAATGACACGGCCACGGGGTCCAAGCTTTTCCGCTGCAACCTGTGACCAGCCGCCGGGGGCCGCCCCCAGATCCACCACGACCAAGCCAGCCTTGAACAGCTGATCCTTGCTGTCGATTTCCAGCAGCTTGAAGCTGGCGCGGGAGCGGTAGCCGTGCTGCTGAGACAATTTGACGTAGGCATCGTCAAAATGCTCCTTCAGCCAGCCCTTGCTGCTCTTTGATTTAGACACCTGCACAGCCCCTGCAATTCAAGTATAGTTCCAGCCCGACACCCGTGAACCGCCATACATTGCCCAATACCCGAGTTCCAGCATGACTGCCAACCAGCGTGATCGCAAGACCCTCAAAGCCATCGGACACGGCTTGAAACCCATCGTCACCGTGGCGGAAAACGGACTGTCACCCAATGTCCTCGCTGAGATCCAGCGCGCACTCCATCAGCATGAGTTGATAAAGATAAAGGTGCTGGTCGCGGATCGGGGAGAGAAGCAGGCCATACAGGACGAACTGACACGAATGCTCAATGCGGAATGTCTGCAGAAAATCGGGCATGTGATGCTGTTGTACCGGGCGACTGAAAAACCGGACCCACGTCTATCCAATGTGCTTCGCTTTAAGCAATTGGTCTAGAGGTGGTTTACCGCCTCGATTTCATATTCGATATTGCCGGCCGGCGCCTTGACCACCACCTCGTCACCCTCACGCTTTCCCATCAGGGCGCGGGCAATGGGTGAGCCCACGGATATCTTGCCGGCCGCCACGTCCGCCTCATCCTCGCCGACAATCTGATAGACGGATTTCTTGTCGGTGTCCAGATTGATGAGGGTTACCGTTGCACCAAAGATCACTTTGCCGGTGGGTTCGATCTTGGTGACGTCGATGATCTCGCACTCGGACAGCTTGCCCTCGATCTCCTTGATGCGACCCTCGCAAAAACTCTGCTGTTCCCTGGCCGCATGGTATTCGGCGTTTTCCCGCAGATCCCCGTGTTCCCTGGCTTCGGCGATGGCGGCAATGATTTTGGGGCGCGTGACTGACTTGAGCTCATTCAGCTCCTTGCGAAGCTTTTCAGCCCCGGCCACGGTCATGGGTACTTTCTGCATGGGTGTTTACTGCGAAAAACAGAATCGATTGAGGACCTTAGCATAACAGCAGTCCTGGTTTATTCAAACCAGGATGCATCTGGCATGCGGAATCAGGCCAAATCCCTGTGCAGCTCCTGGATGGTATATACCGACAGGTTTTCCCCCACCAGCAGGGCCTCGCATACCGCCAGGGCGCCTGCCACCGTGGTGGTGCAGAATACCCGGTGCCGCAGGGCAGTGCGACGGATTGCGGAGGAGTCCGCAATCGCCTGTTTGCCTTCAGTGGTATTTACAATCAGCTGAATTTCGTCGTTCTTGATCATGTCGACGATATGGGGGCGACCCTCATTGACCTTGTTGACGTGCTGCACCGGCAGGCCGGCGGCAGCGATGACTTTGGCCGTGCCCTGGGTTGCCACCAGGGAGAAACCAAAATCATGGAGCTTGCGGGCTACCGTCACGGCTGCTTTCTTGTCGGCATCACGGACGCTGATGAACACATTGCCGCTGGTCTTGATGACTTCGCCCGCGGCAATCTGGGATTTTGCAAATGCCTCGGCAAACGTGGCACCCACACCCATGACCTCTCCGGTGGACTTCATCTCGGGGCCGAGAATGGGATCCACGCCAGGGAACTTGTTGAAGGGGAATACCGCTTCCTTGACCGCAAATGTACGGGGAATGATCTCGTGGTCGAATCCCTGTTCCTTGAGGGTCTTGCCGATCATGCAGCGTGCTGCCACTTTCGCCAGCGAGGTGCCTATGCATTTCGAAACGAAGGGCACCGTTCGCGATGCACGCGGATTGACTTCGATGACGTACACTTCACCATCCTGATAAGCCAGCTGGGTGTTCATCAGCCCTACTACGCCCAGTTCCACGGCCAACTGCGAAACCTGATGACGGATTTTGTCCTGGATCTCCGCACTTAAGTTATAGGGTGGCAGGGAGCAGGCCGAATCACCGGAGTGCACTCCGGCCTGTTCAATGTGTTGCATGATGGCGCCTACCACCACTTGCTGACCATCGCACACCAGATCGACATCGATCTCGATGGCCGCATTAAGGAAATAATCCAGTAACACCGGACTCTCGTTGGAAACCTTTACCGCACTGTGCATGTAGCGATTGAGTTCTTCCTCGTTATAAACGATTTCCATGGCGCGTCCACCCAATACGTAGGATGGCCTCACTACCAGGGGAAACGACAGCAGCTTGGCCTGCTCGATCGCCTCCTGAACGCTGCGCACCGTGCGGTTGGGCGGTTGCTTCAATCCGAGTTTCTGAATCAGTTGCTGAAACCGCTCCCTGTCCTCGGCCCGGTCGATGGCATCCGGTGAGGTGCCGATGACCGGCACTCCCGCCGCCTCCAGCCGCTTGACCAGATTCAACGGTGTCTGGCCGCCAAACTGAACGATGACGCCGGTGGGCTTTTCAAGATGCACGATTTCAAGGACATCCTCGAAGGTGACCGGTTCGAAATAAAGCCGATCGGAAATATTGTAGTCGGTGGAAACCGTCTCGGGATTGCAGTTGACCATGATGGTCTCATAGCCATCCTCGCGCATGGCCAGGGCCGCATGCACGCAGCAGTAGTCAAATTCGATTCCCTGGCCGATTCGGTTCGGGCCACCGCCCAGCACCATGATCTTCTTGCGATCAGATGGTGCCGCTTCGCACTCTTCCTCGTAGGTCGAGTACATATAGGCCGTTGTGGACTTGAATTCCGCAGCGCAGGTATCGACGCGCTTGTAGACAGGGCGCACGCCAAGGGCGTGGCGCGCCTTCTGGACCTGCAATTCCTTCACACCCAGCAGGTCAGCCAGCCGCCGGTCTGAAAACCCCTTGCGCTTGAGGGCGAAAAACTCATCCCTGTCCAGATCTTCCAGGCGCTGGGCGCTGATGCGTTTCTCGATGGCAATCAGCTCTTCGATCTGTACCAGGAACCAGGGGTCGATACCGGTCAGTTCGTAGACCGTTTTCACCGACCAGCCCATGCGGAAGGCATCGCCGATATACCATATGCGCTCGCCACCGGCTTCCATGAGCTCACGCTTCAGTATGGCCTTGGAGTCACTGAGTGCGGTGTCCAGCCGCGGATCGAAACCGCTTGCTCCAACCTCCAGGCCCCGCAGGGCTTTCTGCACGGATTCCTGAAAAGTGCGACCGATGGCCATCACTTCACCGACGGACTTCATCTGTGTGGTAACCCGGTCATTGGCTTCAGGGAATTTCTCGAAAGTGAAACGGGGTATCTTGGTCACCACATAATCGATGCTAGGCTCGAAGGATGCCGGGGTGACGCCACCGGTAATCTCATTGCGCAGTTCATCGAGGGTGAAGCCGATGGCCAGCTTGGCAGCAACCCGGGCGATGGGGAAACCGGTGGCCTTTGACGCCAGGGCGGAGGAGCGGGAAACCCGCGGATTCATCTCGATCACCACCAGCCGACCGTTGTCCGGGTTCACCGCAAACTGCACGTTGGAACCGCCGGTATCGACACCGATCTCCCGTAACACGGCGATCGCCGCATTGCGCAATATCTGATATTCCTTGTCCGTGAGGGTCTGGGCCGGAGCAACCGTGATCGAGTCGCCGGTGTGCACGCCCATGGCGTCGAAATTTTCGATGGAGCAGACGATGATGCAGTTGTCCCGGCGATCGCGCACCACCTCCAGCTCGTATTCCTTCCAGCCGATCAGCGACTCATCGATCAATAACTCGTTGGTGGGAGACAGCTCCAGGCCACGGGTACAGATCTCGACGAACTCCTCCTTGTTATAGGCGATGCCGCCGCCGCTGCCACCGAGCGTGAATGACGGTCGAATGATGCAGGGAAACCCTATCTCCTCCAGCGCGACATAAGCCTCTTCCATATTGTGAGCGAAGCCGTGGCGGGGCGTCTCCAGCCCGATTCTCTGCATGCACTGATCGAACAGCTCTCGGTCCTCGGCCTTGTCTATGGCCTCCACCTTGGCACCAATCAGTTCCACGTTGTATTTGGCCAGCACGCCGTGCTTGTTGAGATCCAGCGCGCAATTCAGCGCGGTCTGTCCGCCCATGGTGGGCAGAATGGCATCGGGTCGCTCCCGCTCGATGATTTTCTCAACGATTCGCCAGTTCACCGGCTCGATGTAGGTTGCATCGGCCATGGCCGGATCGGTCATGATGGTGGCCGGATTGGAGTTGACCAGAATGACCCGGTAACCCTCCTCCCGCAGAGCCTGGCAGGCCTGGGCACCGGAGTAATCGAACTCACAGGCCTGGCCGATGATGATGGGCCCGGCGCCTATGATGAGGATGCTGTTGATGTCGGTTCGTTTTGGCATGGCGAAATGGGTATCCCGTTACTGGCGCTGCGCCATGAGGTCGACAAACCGGTCGAATAACGGCGCGACATCATGGGGTCCGGGGCTGGCTTCCGGGTGGCCCTGGAAGCTGAATGCCGGCTTGTCGGTTCTTTCGATCCCTTGCAGGGAACCATCGAACAAGGACCGGTGGGTCGCTCGCAGATTGGCCGGCAGGGATTTTTCGTCCACGGCAAAACCGTGGTTCTGGCTGGTGATGAACACCCTGCCGTCGTTCAGATCCTGTACGGGATGATTGGCACCGTGGTGACCCAGGGGCATTTTCAGTGTCTTGGCGTCGCAGGCCAGAGCCAGCAATTGATGCCCAAGGCAAATTCCAAAAATGGGGATGTCGGTGACCAGAAACCGCCGGATCGCGGCGATGGCATAGTCACAGGGTTCCGGGTCGCCGGGTCCATTGGACAGGAAAATACCGGCGGGCTTCATGGCCAGCACGTCTTCCGCCGGGGTTTGAGCGGGAACCACGACCACCTCGCAACCGCGTTCAACCAGCATCCTGAGAATATTGCGCTTGACGCCGAAATCGTAGGCCACGACCTTGAATTTTGGCGCGGCGGGGGATTGATAACCCTGCCCCAGCCCCCACTCTCCCAAGGTCCACTGATAGGATTGGCTGACACTCACCTCTTTGGCGAGATCCATGCCCTTGAGGCCCGGAAAGGCTCTGGCGTTCTGCAGGGCCAGGGCATCACCACCCTTCGCCAGTTCCGGACCGGAAAGTATGCAGCCGTTCAAGGCGCCCTTGTCCCGCAGCAGGCGGGTGAGGCGACGCGTGTCGATCTCGGCGATGGACACCACCTGTTTGTGCTTGAGGAATTCGTCCAGTGTCTGCTCTTTACGCCAGTTGCTGGCCAGCAGCGGCAAATTGCGAATCACCAGGCCTGCGGCCCATACCCGGTCCGATTCGTCGTCTTCCTCATTGGTGCCGGTATTGCCGATATGGGAATAGGTGAGGGTCACGATCTGCCGGGCATAGGAGGGATCCGTGAGGATTTCCTGATAGCCCGTCATGGCCGTATTGAAGACCACCTCGCCGGTGGAGCTGCCTGTGGCGCCTATGGCGATACCCCGAAAAATGCTGCCATCTTCCAGGGCTAAAACCGCGTTCTCAGTCAATGGTGACTCCCAATCCGAAGATGAATTTCACAGGCAAAAAAAAGCGGAGAAAAGATTTGTCTTCGCTCCGCTTTCTCGACAGGAATCTGGGCAGGAAATTCAGCGTAAAACATACTGAGCGCGTATTCTACAAAGCCGGCCGCCCATTGTCCACGAATGAACGCACTGTCGTGCTCACAGGCCCAGGACATCCACCATGGTGTAAAGCCCCGGGGGCTTGCCGGCCAGCCAGGCGGCGGCCCGGACCGCTCCCCGCGCAAATGTCATGCGACTGCCCGCCTTGTGGGTGATCTCCACACGCTCACCCGGCGCGGCGAACATCACCGTGTGGTCACCGACGATATCGCCGGCCCGGATAGTGGCGAAGCCAATGGTGCGGGAGTCCCGCTCGGCACCTATTCCTTCACGACCGTAAACGGCGACTTCACCAAGATCGCGGCCAAGGGTATCAGCGATGATTTCGCCCATTTTCAGGGCTGTGCCCGAGGGTGCGTCCTTCTTGTGACGGTGGTGGGCCTCCACGATCTCGATGTCGGCATCGTCCCCCAGTACCCGCGCCGCGGTCTCCAGCAGTTTGAAACAGAGGTTTACCCCGACACTCATATTGGGGGTAAATACCAGGGGGATGTGGTTGGCGGCTGCGTGGATGATTTTTTTCTGATCCCCATCGAATCCGGTTGTTCCAATCACCATGGGCTTGCCGTGGGAGACACACAGGGCGAGATTGGCAAGACTGGCTGCAGGCGCAGTGAAATCGATCAGTACGTCAAAATCCGCCATGACCCTTGCCAGATCATCGACTGTCATCACCCCGCAGGACGGGGCGCCCACCAGGGTAGCCACATCGGCACCCAGCGCGGGGTCGTCGGCCAACACCGTGGCGGCACTCACCTGCATCGGGGAACTGGCGGACCGCACCGCCTCGATGAGGGTTCGGCCCATACGCCCTGCGGCACCCGCCACTGCTATTCTGATCATTTTGACACCCGTCGGGTAAAATCGGGCCAAGTATACAGATCAGTCCGGAGGAGCTGAACAGTTATCCGTAGTGGGTAGCCGGCAAAACGCTTGCTGGTGCAGGGCAATTTAGGCACACTTTATGGCCTTCAAACATCAGGCAAGCTCACTGATCCTCACAACCGGGGCCGACTCGCGCGCCCCTGTCAGACAGCGGTCTTGTGAATCCTTATTCGGAACGAAATGAGCGACAAACCGGTCCTAGACGGTAATTCAAAGCAGCAACGCTACAACGCCCTGGTGGACTCCCTCTATCAAGACGTTTACCGCTACGCTTACTGGCTTTGCCGGAATCAGCCTTTGGCAGAGGACCTGGTTCAGGAAACTTTTTTGCGTGCCTGGCGGTCTCTCGACAGCCTGCAAAATGACAAGGCGGCCAAGGCATGGCTGTTTACCATTTTGCGCAGGGAAAATGCGCGCTTGTATGAACGCTACCGACCTGAGCTGGTGGATGTGGAAGATCAACCCCTGGCCGATAAAAGCGTCAACGAGCCGGATGCCATCATGGACAGGGAAATCCTGCACAATGCGATCAACAGGCTGGAAGCGGAATATCGCGACCCTTTGCTGTTGCAGGTGATTGGCGGCTTCAGCGGAAAGGAAATCGCCGAAATACTGGATCTCAATAACAACACCGTAATGACCAGACTGTTCCGTGCGAGGGGAAAATTGAAGCAACAATTCTTCCCTGACGGCAATAACAATGATCTCGACGACATAGAGCCAGAACACGATGAATAAAGCAGATTTCTTGTCCAGGGTATTCGCCAACCCTGACGATGACGGCGCCGATTTGTTGGAGTCGGCGAAACATGACCCGCGACGGCAACAGATTCTCCGAGAGGTGCGGGAGTTCGATACCCTGCTCAGAACTGCTTTGCGGGATGTGCCGCTGCCGGAGTCCCTGAATGAAAGATTGAAATCTGCTGTCCTTGGAGATACCAGTATCCTGACACCCCGGATACCTGCATGGCGGTCGCGACGCCATTGGGCGCTGGCGGCCTCCGTCGTTCTGGCAGTCTCGATCGGATTCTCCAGCCTGCTGAATCCAGCCTCCGGACCCTCTGCGGAAGAATTGGCTTTCGGTGAAGAGGTGTTGGCCCACGTTTACCAGGAGCTTGCCCAGTATGACAATCCTGGCAATGTGAACTTCCAGGTGGTCAATCAGGTGATGGCTTCGGCGGGCAGCCAGTTGCTGGACAATGCAGCCACCCGGGACCTGCCCATCAGTTTCGCCAAACCCTGCTATATCTTCGGTCAGCAGCCCAGCGCCCACCTGGTGATCCGCGGTGAAAATGGCCTCATCAATGTCATTGTGATCAACAACAGCCCGGTAAGTCAGACCTTCACCGTGAATGACGAACAATTCACCGGCACCGTGATGCCGCTGGAGTCAGGCAATCTGATATTGGTCGGTGACCAGCAGGAAGGTCTCGATACCTATCTGCGACTGCTCAGTGACAACGTGGAGTGGGTCATCTGAGCGTAGGTGGTGCGCGACTAGAATTGCTGCACCTTCATTGTCATCAGGGACGCTGACCCCGAAGCTATTTCCTCGGCCAGCGATTTATGACGCGGCATCAGCCGCAGCATGAAGAATTGGGCAGTGGCTTCCAGACCCTCGAAGTAATCCCTATCGGGATTGCCATCCCTTTGCCGCTGCTGAACAGCCGCCAGAATCCGGCACCACATGAAGCAGTAGCTCACCAGTCCCAGCAATTCCATGTAGGCATAGGATGCCGAGCCCGCTTCCGCCGGATCCGATGCACCACGCCGCAGTATGCCCTGGGTCACGTTCCGCAGCGTCCCGCAGGTGTCCTGCAATATGGCCAGGCTTGTTGCCAGGGCAGTATCCTGCTTATGCTGGTCACAAAACGCGTTGATGTCCTCCAGAAACACATCCAGCAGTGCGGCATTGCAACGCATCGTCTTGCGCCCCATCAAGTCCATGGCCTGGATGCCATTGGTCCCTTCATAGATCTGCGCAATGCGGGCATCCCGCACATTTTGTTCCAGCCCCCATTCCGCCACGTACCCGTGACCACCAAGAATCTGCTGCCCCAGCACACAGGCTTCAAATCCCCGATCTGTGCAGTAGGCCTTGGCCACTGGCGTCAACAAGTCAACCAGCTGACTGGCTCGCTGACGCTCCGAGTCGGAATCGTGGAATTTTGCGATATCCAGCTTCCCCGCGAGATAAATACTCAGTGCGCGTCCAGCCATGATGTTGGACTTCATGGTGAGCAGCATGCGACGCACGTCCGGGTGGACAATGATCGGATCGGCCACTTTCTGGCCTGAAGAGCCCATCGGCGATTTGCCCTGCAGACGCTCGCGAGCGTATTCCAGCGCCACGGCATAACTGCTCTGGGCCAGGCCGATACCCTGCAGCCCCATGGAAAGGCGCTCATAATTCATCATGGTGAACATGCAGGCCAGGCCTTTATTGACCTCGCCCACCAGATATCCTTCTGCCTGCTCGAAGTTCATAACACAGGTTGCTGAGGCTTTGATTCCCATCTTGTGTTCTATGGAGCCGCAGCTTACTCCATTGGCTTTGCCAGGATTGCCTGCGCTGTCCGGTTTGAACTTGGGAACCAAAAACATGGAAATGCCATGGGAGCCCGCGGGAGCATCCGGTAGTTTTGCCAGCACGAAATGGATGATGTTCTCGCTGAGATCGTGTTCACCCGCAGTAATGAAGATTTTCGTGCCGGTAATGCGATAACTGCCATCGACATCCGGCACGGCCCTGGTCTTTATAATGCCCAGATCCGATCCGGCATGGGGTTCGGTAAGGCACATGGTGGCACTCCAACGACCGCTGTAGAGATTGGGCAGATAGGCGGATTTGAGCGAGTCATTGCCGTGCAGGAACAGGGCCAGACTGGCACCGCTGGTGAGAATGGGATAGAGGGCAAAGGAGGAATTGGCGGCAAACAGCATCTCCTCGAACAGCACCGACAACATCTTCGGCATACCCTGCCCACCGTAGGAGGGATCTCCCATGAGACCCACCCAGCCCCCCTCGGCAAAGGCGCGATACGCTGCCGGGAACCCTGCAGGGGTGGTGACCTTGCCATCCGCTATGGAACATCCCTGCTGATCGCCGGTTTGATTCAATGGCGCCAGCAACTGCTCATTGAGCCGGGCAGCCTCGTCCAGAATGGCATCCAGCAGATCGCGGGTGATGTCGCGGGTGGCATCCATATTCCCCAGCAGATGCTCGGCATGGAATACATCGTACAGAAGGAAGCGCATGTCCTTCAAAGGCGCTCGGTAGCCTGGCATTTCAGTCTCCACTGCTTGGGGTCGATCATTATATGAGATGGGTGGCGGATCGTGAAATCTGACTATACTGTCTCATCCCGACACAGGGATTCTCCGCCATGGAAAGGCCGTTATCACCCGGTTTGTTCACGGGCCTGCTCAGATGGCCGCGCGACTGCATTGTGTGCGGTTGTGCAGCCGACGACGCATTAAGTCTTTGCAGCATCTGCCGCGAGCAACTGCCATGGGCCGGGGCGACCTGTTATCGCTGCGCCCTGCCTCTTTTTACTGATGGCCCAGCCTTGCCGTCCTGCGGGGCCTGCGCAACGAATCCGCCGCCATTGGATCACTGCGCCGCCGTGTTCCGCTACGAAACGCCGATACAGCAGCTGATCTCCACTTTCAAGTTTCACGGAGGGCTTGCGGAGGGACGGGTTTTGGGTCATCTGTTGGCAGCCTCCATGGCAAAGCACTACAGCGGTTGTCGTGAACACTGCCTGCTTCTGCCAGTACCCTTGCACAGCAAACGCTTGCGGCAGCGGGGCTTTAATCAGGCCGCATTGCTGGCGCGAATAACCGGCAGAATCCTGGCTATGCCCTTGAGTTTGACCATGGTGCGGAGGAACCTGGATACGCCTTCCCAGGCTCTGCTTGATGCCCGACAGAGGCGACAGAATCTGCGCGGCGCTTTTGAGATGTTGGAGAACCTTCAGCAGGGCAATCCGGAGCGGATCATTATCATTGATGATGTGATGACCACTCTGTCCACGGTCAGTGCCCTGGCCGGCACCCTGCGCGATGCCGGAGTGAAGCACATCGACGCCTGGGCATTGGCCCGGGCCTACAAAGTCCCCAGCTGATCCCTCCCGTAAGCAAATGCCGGGAATGTGATTGTGGGCACAGCCCTGAAAAGTGCGGGCGCTATACTTTGCTCAACTGTAGTGGTTGACCTGCAGACTGCAATTCCGATCTGCGGGATGCCCCGGAAGGGAAACGTAACTAACGCTTGAATGACCCCGCCATTGGCGGGGTTTTTTTTGGACGATGGGAAAGCAGCGCGGGGGTGGGCGGATCAGAACTGGTATTTGATTGAGCCGTAAGCCACTCTGCCGTTCTGGTCCACCACCCGGGTGGAATTATCCAGAATCTGGGTTGTCTTGCGATCGAAGATATTGCGGATTCCAAAGGAGAAAGTGGCACGATCTTCCCTGCCGGCCTTCACACTGTACCCGTACTGCAGGTCGAAAGTAACGATTTCGTCAACCAACTCATTGATTTTATTGATGTCCAGTTCACTGATGTCTTTGACTGAATCGAAGTAGTTGGTGACAGCACTGGCGGTATGGTTGCCGTACTGCCAGGTGAGGGTCAGGTTGCCCTGCAAATCCGGATTGGCCTGCAACTCGGTCAGCTCGGTGCTCGTGGGGGGCACCTCCAGCAGATTGGACTGCTGGGTATAGTTCTGCACGTAGGTGGCTTTGGTGCTCAGTGTGAATTGGCCGGTCTTTTCCGTAGCCCATACATAAGAGGCACCGAGGTCGATTCCGTTGAGCTTGAAGGACGCAGTCGGTCGGGCAGCATCAATGCCCAGTTCCTGGGAGGCTGCCGCCGGAGCGGTCGGGACTGAAATACCAGCCTGCCAGGGGCTGGCAGCCAGGGCATTGTCGGGCGCCTGACGGCCTTCCACGTCGAGGCGCCATGCATCGGCGCGGACGCTCAGACCGTTGACAGGGGTTATCTCCAGGCCCAGATTCAGGTTCAGGGTTGATCCGCTGTAGAGCCCGGAAAGATCTTTGGGTTCGGTATCACGCTGGATCATGATGATGGGAGTTGCCCCCAATACTGTCGGGGCCTGCGCTGCCGACTCCACCTTGCTGCTCTGCAGAGGCAAGCCACTGAATTCGGGGGCCTGGGCAAGCACAGACTGCCACGGTAAAACCACCGCCATTACGAGCGGAGCGGTAAATACCGACCTTGTGGAGTGATGGATCTTCATCATGATCCCCGATTCATTCTTTCCCTTGTAAGCAGTGTCTGGGCTGAAATTCTTCTTTGCGAGGGCATATAAACGCCCTACCGACACTAAAAATCGTTGTGAGTTTAGCACCGGGAAGCAGAAAAACTAAGGGGCGCCCTGCATTTTTTTATCGTTGGATGGTGGTAACTGGTCGATCAGGGCGGATACGGAACGGGTTTGGCCGGGCAACACCAGATCCGGTAGCAGCTCAGCCAGTGGACGCAATACAAAACTCCTCAAATGGGCTCTGGGGTGTGGCAGCCGCAGGCGGCAATCCTGTGATATCAGGGAGCCCAGGCACACCAGATCCAGATCAAGTGTCCGCGGAGCATTCGTTGTGACGCCGCGGACGCGGCCGTACGCAGCTTCCACACTGTGCAGAATTTCCAGAATCTCCAGCGGCTGGCAGGATCTCGGCAACCACCCGGTCAGAACTGCATTCACGAAGTATGGAGTACCCGGCGGGCAGTCCTCGGGCTCGGTGAGCCACAATGACGACAGTCGCAGGGAAATCCCCAGCAGCGTTTCCAGCTGGCTGTGAGCCTTTAGCAGGTTCTGATTGGGCGACCGATCACCTCCCGACAGGTTTGCACCGAGGGAAACGACCATGAGCCGTGCGTCATCGGTTTCGAGATCAGGGCTTGTGGAAGGCAGGGGACAACTCATGAACCGCTTCGACAAAGGCAGTCACATGGTCCGGATTCACATCCGGTGTGATGCCATGCCCCAGATTGAAAACATGTCCGCTGCCGCTGCCGAACTGGCGAAGAATCTCACCGACTTCGCGGCGGATACGTGCCGGAGAAGCATACAGGATGCTAGGGTCCATGTTGCCCTGCAGGGCAACCCGACTACCAATCCTGTTGCGTGCCGCCGCCATGTCGATGGTCCAGTCAAGACCGACGCACTGGCAGCCTGTCGTGGCGATGTCTTCCAGCCACAAACCGCCGTTCTTTGTGAATACAATGGCGGGGACCTGGCGCCCTTCATTCTCCTTGATCAGCCCGCTGACAATTTTTTTCATGTAGGCCAGGGAGAATTCCCGATAGGCAGCGCTGGTGAGAATGCCACCCCAGGTGTCGAAGATCTGCACGGCCTGGGCGCCGGCCAGAATCTGGGCATTGAGGTAATCGGTGACACAGATCGCCAGCTTGTCCAACAACGCATGCATCGCCTCCGGCTGATCATATAGAAACTGCTTTGCCGTTCTGAAATCCTTGCTGCTGCCCCCCTCGATCATATAGGTCGCCAAAGTCCAGGGGCTTCCCGAGAATCCAATCAATGGCACGGAACCATTGAGTTCACGACGTATCAGTGCCACTGCCGCCGTCACATAACCCAGATCGGCTGCAACGTTTAATGCAGGCAATGCCGCAACATCGGCGGCCGAACGGATGGTTTTCCTGAATCGTGGCCCCTCACCTTCCACAAAATACAGGCCCAGCCCCAAGGCATCCGGAATGGTGAGGATGTCCGAGAACAGTATTGCGGCATCGAAGGGATAGCGTCGCAGGGGTTGCAAGGTCACTTCACAAGCCAACTCAGGATTCTGGCACAGACTGAGGAAGTCCCCTGCCAACTTCCGCGTTTCCCTGTATTCCGGCAAATACCTGCCGGCCTGCCGCATCATCCAGACGGGTGTCATGTCCGTCTCCTGCCGCATCAGGGCTTTCAAAAATCGATCATTCTTTAATTCTGTCACTGTCATCTCGTCAATTGCATTGAAAATGGAGGATCTTTGAGCTTACGCCCTGGTCGCGCGCACAGATCAACGACTCAGGGATTGAATTTGCGGATATCAGACTGAATCGCAGCCAGATTCCTGACCCAGGGATTGAGCGCCTTCAATTCGGCAGGCAATGCGGCCTTTGCAGCCTCGGCCTGCGCACGGCTCGAATAACTTCCGAACACGGTCACAAACCACGGACGCTCTTGATAGCGGGACTCAAAGTAAGCGAATTTGTCCCCGTCACCTCGCTGCTTTATGAATTCCTGCACACTGGCTTCTGAGTGGGACCCGAGCAGCTGCAATGTGAAGTTATCGGGTGCCATTGCCAGCAGGCGTTGCTCATACAGGGAATGGGATGACTGCGGTTCCGTCTCACTCGCGGCCGCTATGACTGGCGCCTCCACCTCCCCCACCGGCGTGACCGGCGATTCCACCAGGGCTCCTGCCAGGGGCTCGGTCGCAACACTGTCCAGGGTATGTGTGGCAACGGCTGCCTCAAGGGTTGCCGATTGCGGGCTCTCCGCTTGCGGAT
>JBJOHV010000060.1:0-39513 GCA_046047495.1 Pseudomonadota bacterium
GCCCCGCCTTTCAGCCGCGAGTCCCGTTTCAAGGCGGAGGACCGTCCGGACAGATCGGGAAGACCCGCAAGATCCGGCCGTCCCGGCGGCTCCGGCGGCCGACCCAGCCGACCCCGCAAGCCCCGCTGATCATCCCTGCATCACCAGCCACAGACTGCGTCCCGCCAGCAGGGTCACCAGCAGCAATGCCAGGCCACCGGCCAGGTTCTGCCACGGTGTGTTGTGATGACCGCCTAACAAGCCTTTGCGGTTCAGTGCCCACAGCACGAATCCGGCGATGAGGGGCAGCAGGATGCCATTGGTCACCTGGGCCAGGCGGATGATCTCCACGGGACTGCCGCCGATCACGGAAAACGCCGTGCCGGCCAGCAACACACCCATCCATACCAGGCGGTAGCGCAGGGAACGCAGATCCTTCTGCCAGCCGAGACAGCCCCCTGCCACATAACAGGCCGCCAGTGGGGCGGTAATGGCCGAGGTGATGCCTGCCGCGAACAGTCCGAAGGCCAGAATGTAGCGGGCCCAATCGCCGAACACGGGTTGCAGGGCGGTGGCCAATTCGGCGGCACTGCGAATTTGCGTTCCCTGCAGGGAAGCCCCGCAGACGATGATGGCCAGGGAGATGATGCCCCCCAGGGCGATGGCAATCGCCGTGTCCCGGCGCATGGCCGGCAATGCCCCGCTGCCCTGCCATTTCTCCTGCACGATGCGGGCATGCAAAAACAGGTTGTAGGGCACCACCGTGGTGCCCACCAGACCGATGACAGTCAGGGTCTGGCCGGCACTCATGCGGGGCACCAGACCCCGCAGCAGGTCACCCGGGGCAGGGCGTGTGGCCACCGCCACCAGCACGAAGGCAATACTCATGGCCGCCACCAGACCGATCAGGGTCTTTTCCAGCACACGGTAGTCACCGGTGTAGAGCAGCAGGAAGGCCAGGGCGGCGATGCTTAGATTGACCAGGTTGATGCGGACATCGCCGATGACGAGACTGTGATTGCCGGTCAGTTCCTGCAGTCCCAGGGCGCCGCCGCTGATATTGCCGGCTTCATAGGCGGCGTTGCCCACCACGATGGCACACAGCACCAGCAGGATGGACAGATTGCGGGTCAGTGGATGGTTGACCTCCCGGCGCAGGGTTTCACCCAGGCCCTGGCCGCTGATCACGCCCAGGCGTGCCGACATCTCCTGCAGGGTATAGCAGAGCAGGACAGACAGCGGGATGACCCAGGCCAGCGACAGTCCGTTGTTCACTCCCGCCAGGGTGCACAGGGTGACGGTGCCGGGGCCGATGAAGGCCGCCGTGACCAGGGCGCCCGGGCCGAAACCTCCGGCGGGGCGGGTCACCGGGCAGCCAATGGGAAAATGGGTTGCGCACCGGTCCGGATCGGGTTGTGCTGTCGTGGCCGCTCATCCGGACGTCGGGTGGCCTGCGGGTCGGGGAATTGATTCCGTTCGAACATGGTGAAATCCTCCGGCCCGCAGCTTACAGTGAAGGCTTCCTGAGGGTCCAGTTGAAGCGACTTGCGCGGGGACCTCAAGTTACTGCCAAGGGGATGGAATGATGCACAAGATCATAAAGACGCAACTGGGAATACTGTTGCTGGTCAGTGTCGAGGCACTGGCCCAGGCACCACAGGCAGCCGACGTCCAGGCCGAGGCCCACGGTGTGCGCAATGACCTGCCACGCACCTACGCCACCCAACGGGATTGGGGCGAGTTGCCGCCCGGTGTGACGTGGGCGGCGGTGACGGCCGTGGAGCCATCCCCCGACGGCCGCACCATCTATGTGGTCCATCGCTGTGCCGGCAATTCCTGCGCCGGACGCAGCGAGGCACCCATCCTCAAGTACGATTATGAGGGCCGCCTGCTGGACAGTTTTGGCCACGGCCTGTTTTTGTTTCCCCACGGCGCCACGGTGGATCATGAGGGCAATCTGTGGGTGACCGACGCCCGGGGCGATGGGGTCATGGGCCATCAGGTTTTCAAATTCAGCCCCACCGGTGAGGTGCTCATGACCCTGGGCCGCAGGGGTGTCAGCGGCAGCGGTCCGGATCTGTTCGATCAGCCCAATGACGTGGTGGTGGATCCGCGGGACGGGGACATCTTCGTGGCGGAAAGCCACCGCAACGGCGTGAACAACCGCATCGTCCATTTACGGGCCGATGGCAGCTTCATCAAGGCCTGGGGCAGCAAGGGCTCAGAGCCCGGCCAGCTCAGCGAACCCCACAGCATCGCCATGGATTCCCGTGGCCGCCTGTTCGTCGGTGACCGGGAAAACAACCGCATCCAGATTTTCACCCAGGACGGTGAGTTCATCGATGAATGGCGCCAGTTCGGCCGGCCCAGCGGTCTGTTCATAACCGCGGACGACACACTGTACGTGGCGGACTCGGAGTCAGGGCCCGACACCGGGGCCAATGAGCTGACCGGCATCATGAAGGGTATCCGCATCGGTTCCGCCGTGGACGGCAAGGTGTGGGCCTTCATTGAGGACATGGAGCCGTTACGGGACGATCATTCCGGTGCGGAGGGGGTGGGTGTGGATGCCCGCGGCAATGCGTACGGGGCGGTGGTGAGGCGCCAGATGCTGGAGCGCCATGTGCCACAGAATTGAGTCAGGCTGAGGGTTTGGCGCCGTGGGATTCCAATGCCAGGGCGTAGTCCGCACTGCGGCGGTGTTGCGCCACCAGATCCAGGAAGGTGGAGCCGTCTTCCAGACGTGTATTGATGTCATGGCCGGCCGCCACGAAGAACGGCACGAAGCGGGCGAACAGCTCCGCCGTCATGCCGCGGTAGGCTTTCAGCAGGATGGCATAATCCCTGGGCAGATCGGCCGGCGGCTCGATGTCCAGGAACAGCTTGATGCGCTCGTCGCTCCATTCCTCGTTGCGGGTGGCCGGCTGGGTGCGTTCCGCACCGCGTTTTTTTTCTGCCGCTCCTTCGTCTGTCACTGCAGCTTCTCTTTCAATAATGTGTTGACCTGTGCCGGGTTGGCTTTGCCTCTGGACAGCTTCATGGCCTGGCCAACCAGGTAGGCAAACACCTGCTGCTTGCCGTCCCGATATTGTTGCACCTGCTCCGGATTGGCGGCAATCACCTCGTCCACCAGGGATTCGAGGGCGCCTGTGTCCGTCACCTGCTTCAGCCCGCGGCTGTCGATGATGGCATCCACATCGGCGGCATCTTCCAGCATGGCCTCAAACACCTGCTTGGCGATCTTGCCGGAGATGGTATTGTCCTGGATGCGGGCAATCAGCCGACCCAGTCGTGGGGCGCTGATGGGCGAGTCGCCGATGTCCAGATTGCCTCTGTTGAGCACGGCCTGCAGATCCCCCATGACCCAGTTGGCCGACAGCTTGGCGTCCTGGCAGACGGCTACCACCTGTTCGAAGTAGTCAGCCATGTCCCGGCTGGCGGCCAACACGGCGGCGTCGTAGTCGCTGAGCTGGTACTGGGACACGAAGCGGGCACGTTTCTGGTCAGGCAGTTCCGGCAACTCGGCCCGCACCGACTCGATGTAGTCGTCATCGATCACCAGCGGCAGCAGGTCCGGCTCCGGGAAGTAGCGGTAGTCATTGGCCACCTCCTTGCTGCGCATGGAGCGGGTTTCATCCCGGTCGCTGTCGTACAGGCGGGTTTCCTGCACGATGGTGCCGCCATCCTCGAGGATTTCCCGCTGCCGAAGAACTTCGAAGTTGATGGCCTTCTCGACGAAGCGGAAGGAATTGACGTTCTTGATCTCGGTGCGGGTGCCCAGTTTGGTGTCCCCCACTCGTCGAATGGACACGTTGGCATCACAGCGCATGGAGCCCTGGGACATGTTGCCGTCGGAAATGTCCAGATAACGAATGATGGAATGCAGCTTCTTCAGATAGGCCACGGCCTCCTTGGCGCTGCGCAGTTCCGGTTCCGAGACGATTTCCAGCAGGGGGGTGCCGGCCCGGTTGAGGTCGATGCCGGACATGCCGTGGAAATCTTCATGGAGGGATTTACCGGCATCCTCCTCCATATGTGCGCGTGTGATGCCGATGGTTTTTTCCGAGCCGTCCTCCAGGGTGATGGTCAGGCTGCCCCTGCCCACGGTGGGGAAGTGCAGCTGGCTGATCTGGTAGCCCTTGGGCAGGTCCGGATAAAAATAGTTCTTGCGGTCGAACACCGAGACCTTGCTGATCTGTGCATCCACCGCCAGACCGAATTTGACAGCCATGCGCAGGGCCGCCTCGTTCATGACCGGCAGCACGCCGGGCAGGGCCAGGTCGTAGATATTGGCCTGGGTGTTGGGCTCGGCGCCGAAGCGGGTGGCGGATCCGGAAAACAGCTTGCTGTGGGTGGACAGCTGGACATGGACTTCCAGGCCGATGACGGTTTCCCAGCTCATGACATCACCCCCGCAGGCTCAGGCAACTCCGGCCGCAGATTGTGCCAGTTGGTGTGAAGCTGGAACTGGTGTGCCACATTGAGCAGGCGTGCCTCCTGGAAATCCCCGGCCACGATCTGCAAACCCACGGGCATGCCGTGGCTCATCCCGGCGGGGATTGAGATGCCCGGCAGTCCGGCCAGATTGACCGCGATGGTGTAGATGTCTTCCAGGTACATGGCCACCGGATCGGTCTTGGCGCCCAGATTGAAGGCGGTATGGGGCGAGGTGGGACCCATGATCACATCCACCTTGTCGAAGGCATCGAGAAAATCCTGCTTGATCAGGCGGCGAATCTGCTGGGCCTTGCGGTAATAGGCATCATAGAAGCCGGCTGACAGGGCATAGGTGCCTATCAGGATGCGGCGCTTGACTTCCTCGCCGAAGCCCTCGCTGCGGGAGCGCTTGTACATGTCCTCCAGATCCACCGGATCGGCACAGCGGTAGCCATAGCGCACGCCATCGAAGCGGGACAGGTTGGCGGATGCTTCCGCCGGTGCCACCACGTAATAGGCCGAAACCGAAAGATGATTGTTAGGCAGATCAATGTCCACCAGGGTGGCGCCCAGCTTCTCAAATTCCCTGAGGGCATCCCGCACACACTGTTCCACGGCAGGCGACAGACCTTCGGCGAAATGCTGCCGTGGTATGCCGATGCGCAGCCCTTGCAGGGAATCGTTGAGGGTGGCGGTGTAGTCGGGCACCGGCAAGGCGACGCTGGTGGAGTCGTTGCTGTCCATGCCGGACATGGCATTGAGCAACAGGGCGGCATCTTCCGCGCTCTTCGCAATGGGGCCGGCCTGGTCCAGGCTGGAGGCGAAGGCAATCATGCCCCAGCGGGAAATGCGTCCATAGCTCGGCTTCAGTCCAGTGACGCCACAGAATGCCGCCGGTTGCCGGATGGAACCGCCGGTATCGGTGCCGGTGGCGATGGCGCACAGATCCGCCGCCACCGCTGCGGCCGAACCACCGGAAGATCCACCTGGCACCTTTGCGGGATCCCATGGATTGCGCACCGGGCCGTACCAGCTTGTTTCATTGGACGAACCCATGGCGAATTCATCCATGTTGGTCTTGCCCAGCATCACCATGCCGGCCTCGTTGAGGCGTGACACCACGGTGGCGTCATAGGGCGAGATGAAGTTGTCCAGCATGCGGGAACCGCAGGAGGTGCGCACGCCACGGGTGCAGAAGATGTCCTTGTGGGCAATGGGCACGCCGCACAGGGGATTGCCGTCACCCTGGGCCAGTCGGGAGTCGGCAGCGGCAGCCTGGGCGATGGCCTGCTCGTGACAGACGCTGATGAAGGCGTTGAGCACGGGGTCGAGCTGCCGTATACGATCCAGATACAGACCGGTGAGTTCGACGCTGGAAATCTTGCGCGCCTTTAGCGCCTTGGCGATGGTGGACAGGGTACTGCTGATCATGATTACTCGATTACTTTGGGGACCAGATAGAGGCCGGCTTCACTGGCTGGCGCGATTTTTTGCAGGATGTCCCGCTGATCGGTTTCCGTGACCACATCGGGGCGCAGGCGCTGCACGGTGTCCAGGGTATGGGACAGGGGCTGGATGTTGGAGGTGTCCACCGCCTGCATCTTGTCGATCAATCCCAGGATGTCGGAAATTCGCCCGGCGACCTGCTCCGCATCGTGCTCATCCACATGAAGTCGGGCGAGGTGGGCGATTTTCTCTACGTCGGACCGGTCAATGGCCATGGAAACTCCGTTGTTCAAATTTATTGCGCTTGACTCTTGCTCAAAATCCTGGCCGTTGCTAGAGTGCGTACCTGTCGCCGGGAGGCGAGATTATACTGGAATTTCACAGGTTTAGCGTAAAAAAATTTGGCGCGTTCCGACCTGACTGCATTCCGGGGACAGTTTTGGGAGACTCCCCCTAACCCGCTTATTTCCTGCCATGGTTTTACATCAAGATAGCCGGTGAGCCTCTAAGTGTTTTGTGCGCCGTGCCGTAATAAAATGAGGGCCCCATGACAGGCAGCAAGTCACTTTTGAGGTAATCAAAACCAGATGTTTAAGAAAATACGGGGCATGTTCTCCAATGATCTGTCCATCGATCTGGGCACCGCCAATACCCTGATTTACATCCGCGGCGAAGGCATCGTACTCAACGAGCCTTCCGTGGTCGCCATTCGCACCCACAACGGGCAGAAAACCGTGACTGCCGTGGGCGCCGATGCCAAACGCATGCTGGGGCGCACCCCCGGCAATATCACCGCCATCCGACCCCTCAAGGACGGTGTCATCGCGGATTTCCAGGTCACCGAGAAAATGCTTCAGCACTTCATCAACAAGGTGCACGAAAGCAGCCTGTTTCCACCCAGCCCGCGGGTTCTGGTGTGCGTGCCCTGCGGTTCCACCCAGGTGGAGCGGCGCGCCATCCGCGAGTCGGTGATGAGTGCCGGTGCCCGCCAGGTCTGGTTGATCGAGGAGCCCATGGCCGCGGCCATCGGTGCCGGGCTGCCGGTGGAGCAGGCCAGCGGTTCCATGGTGGTGGATATCGGCGGTGGCACCACCGAAATCGCCATCATCTCCCTCAATGGTGTGGTGTATTCGGAATCGGTCCGGGTCGGTGGCGACCGTTTCGACGAGGCCATCATCACCCACGTGCGGCGCAATTATGGCAGCCTGATCGGGGAGGCCACGGCCGAACGCATCAAAAAGGAAATCGGCTGTGCCTATTCCAACGGGCAGGATGTGCGGGAAATCGACGTCCGTGGCCGCAACCTGGCGGAAGGGGTGCCCCGCAGTTTCACCCTCAACAGCGACGAGATCCTGGAGGCCCTGCAGGAACCCCTGTCGGCCATCGTCCAGGCGGTCAAGAGCGCCCTGGAAAAGTCGCCCCCTGAGCTGGCATCGGACATCGCCGAGAGCGGTCTGGTGCTGACCGGCGGTGGAGCCTTGCTGCGGGACCTGGACAAGTTGCTCAGTGAGGAGACCGGATTGCCTGTCATTGTGGCGGACGATCCCCTGACCTGTGTGGCCCGCGGTGGCGGTCGCGCCATCGAGTTGATGGATTCCCAGGACATCGACCTTATCATTGTCGACTAGGCACCTTGGCATAAGGAGCTCCAGCCATCGATAAGACCCTGTTTATCAAAGGCGTTTCCCTAGAATACCGGGTGATTGCCTTTGCCCTGCTGTCGGTGTGCCTGATGTTCGCCGACTACCGCTTTGGATACCTGGACAAGGTCCGTTTCGCACTGGGTTATTTCACCACCCCCATCTACTGGATTGCGGATACCCCAGCCCGCGTCTCCCTGTGGATGGATGACGTACTGGTCAGCCGCACCGACCTCATCGAGGAAAATGAGCGGCTGCGTGAGGAACTGCTGGTGTCCCGCCGGGAACTGCAGCTGCTGGAAAGTCTGGTGAGCGAAAACAATCGGCTGCGGGCCCTGCAGGATTCGGCGGCCTCGGTGAACGGGGATGTGCTGCCCGCGGAAATCATCAATATCTCTCCCGATCCCTTCTCCAAGCGGGTGCTGATCAACAAGGGTGCCCAGCACGGTGCCTTTGTGGGTCAGGCCCTGCTGGATGCCAATGGGTTGATGGGGCAGGTGGACGAGGTGCTGCCGCTCACCAGTTGGGTGCTGCTGATCACCGACTCCCATCATGTGACGCCGGTCCAGGTCAATCGCAACGGTGAACGGGCGCTGGCCCGGGGCAGCCGCACCACGGCCTCGGAGCTGGAACTGGAGTTCGTCACCCAGACCCAGGACATCGTGGCCGGTGATCTGCTGGTGAGCTCCGGCATGGGCCAGGTGTATCCGGAGAATTATCCGGTGGCGGAAGTCACCAGTGTTTATGCGGACCCGGGCCAGCCGTTCATGCGGGTCAAGGCCAGACCCCTGGCGCAGATCGAGAGCACCCGCCATGTGATGCTCGTGTTCGAACACGATGAGGACGAAGTGGCGCTGACCAGCAGTCAGCCGCCCCCCTAAGTGGACATCACCATGAACAAGCAAGCGCATGCACTGTGGGTTGTGCTGCTCACATTTCTCGTTGCCTACCTGCTGGCCATCGTGCCCTTTCCACCCTGGGCCATGAATTTCCGCCCGGAATGGGTGGCTCTGGTCCTCATCTATTGGGTCATGGCGCTGCCGTTCCGTATCGGCATCGGCACCGCCTGGGTGGCAGGCCTGGCGATGGATGTCCTGGAGGGTTCCATCCTCGGGCTCAATGCCATGGTGTTGGCCATCATTGCCTACATCACCCTGAGCCTTCACAAACGCCTGCGCATGTTTTCCCAGATGCAGCAAAGCGGCCTGATCTTTGCCCTGGTGGGGTTGAGTCTGATCCTCAGTCACTGGTTGCAGCTGGCCACCGGGCAGACAGTGGCATCCAGCATGATGTTCCTCATGGGGGCGGTCACCAGTGCGATGCTGTGGCCCGTCATCTTTCAATTGCTGCGTCACCTGCGGCGCAGTTTTCACGTCACCTGAAGTTGCCCACCGGGAGTTTCATGTCCGCAGAGCGCGAATTGTTGCTGGCCTCCGCGTCACCCCGTCGCCAGGAATTGCTGCGCCAGATCGGCGTGAACTTTCAGCTGCGCAATCATCAGGTTGAGGAAATCCAGCAGCCCGGGGAAGCCCCCCGGGCCTTCGTCAGCCGCATGGCGCGGGAGAAGGCGCTCGATGTGCTGAGCCGCACCGCCGCCGACCGTCCTGCCGTGGTGCTGGGCGCCGATACTGCCGTGGTGGTGGATGATGAAGTTTTGGGCAAGCCGCGGGATGCCGCCGATGGCCGGCGCATGCTGGCCATGTTGTCCGGTCGCGGGCACCAGGTGCTGTCCGCCGTGACCCTGTGCGATCGTGACCGCTGCGAGGAAGCCCTATCGGTCACCACGGTACGCTTTCGCCCCCTCGATCCCGAGGAAATCCTGGCGTACTGGCAGACCGGGGAACCCCTGGACAAGGCCGGTGCCTATGCGGTGCAAGGCTATGCCGCAGTGTTCGTCGAGGAGATCCGTGGCAGTTTCACGGGTGTGGTGGGCCTGCCCCTGTTTGAAACCGCCGCGCTGCTGGGCCGCTTTGGATTGCGCTGTTGGCAACCGCACCCGGACTGCCCGGAGGTCGGCCAATGAGTGAGGAAATCCTCATCAATGTAACCACCATGGAAACCCGGGTGGCCCTCATCGAGAACGGTCTGCTCCAGGAGATATCCATCGAACGGCACAATCGCCGTGGTCATGTGGGGGATATTTTCGTGGGCAAGGTGGTGCGGGTCATGCCGGGCATGGAGGCCGCCTTTGTGGACATCGGCCTGGAACGCGCCGCCTTCATCCATAATTCGGATATCGCCGCCATCGGCCCGGACGGCATCGAGGTGCGGCCCGATTCGCCGGCTCCCATTCAGCAATTGCTGCGTGAGGGTCAGGACCTGGTGGTGCAGGTGGCCAAGGATCCCATCAACGCCAAGGGTGCGCGCCTCACCACCCATCTGACCCTGGCTTCCCGCAATCTGGTCTACCTGCCCCGCAGTCATCACATTGGCATTTCCCAGCGTCTGGAGGACCCCGCCGAGCGGGAGCGTCTGCAGGCACTGCTGAAGACCTGTCTCGAGCAGGAGGCGCTGGCGGGCAAGGGCGGTTACATCATCCGCACGGCAGCAGAAGGCGCCGCTGCCGAGGGTCTGCTGGAAGACATCCGGTATCTGCAGCGTCTGTGGGCCGCGGTGGCACGCCGTGTCGAGCGGGGCGGTGACATTCGGCAGGTGTACCGGGAGGAGCCACTGTACATGCGGGCCGTGCGGGACATGATCTCGCCGGCGGTGGAGCGTATCCGGATCGACGTGGAACAATCCTTCCACGAGATCCGCCAATTCCTCGCGGACTTCGTCCCCGGCGCCCAGGCCAGCGTGGAATTGTATGAAGGGGAGCGGCCCATCTTCGATCTTTATGGCGTGGAGGACGAGATCAACAAGGCCCTCAGCCGTCAGGTGAAACTGAAATCCGGCGGCGACCTGGTGATCGACCAGACCGAGGCCATGACCACCATCGACGTCAACACCGGCGCCTATCTGGGCAGCCGCAATCACGGGGAGACCATTCTCAAGACCAATCTGGAAGCGGCCACCGCCATCGCCCGCCAGTTGCGGGTGCGGAACCTGGGGGGCATCATCATCCTGGATTTCATCGATATGCAGGACCCGGAGCACCAGCGTCAGGTGCAACGTACCCTGGCCAAGGCGCTGGAGAAAGACCATGCCCGCACCACGATCACCGGGATTTCCCAGTTGGGTCTCATCGAAATGACCCGCAAGCGGACCCGGGAAAGTCTGGAGCAGATACTCTGCAGCCATTGTCCGGTGTGCCAGGGGCGCGGCAAACAGAAATCAGCGGAAACCGTCTGTTACGAGATATTCCGGGAAATACTGCGGGTGGCCCGGGTTTATGAAAATGATGTCCTGCTGGTCATGGCGTCCCAGCAGGTGGTGGATCGTCTGCTGGACGAGGAGTCCAGCACCCTCGCCGACCTGGAAGAATTAATCGGCAAGACGGTCAAATTTGAAGTGGAACCTATGTATACTCGGGAACAGTTTGATGTGGTCCTCTTCTGATCGCCCCCGATCAATCTTAAGTCGCGGTTAAGCCATCCCGCCTGATAATGACAGCCACGCCAACCGGGCATTTGGGCACTGTTCATCAGCATGTTGATTACGCTTCTCAAGAAAATCGGTCAGCAGGCAACCCTGGTTCTCGTGGTGTTGCTGTTGCTGTTCGCCGCCTATCTGAGTATCGGGCGGCAGTTCTTCCCCGCCATCTCCCGCTACAAAAGCCAGCTGGAAGCCCAACTGTACCAGGCGGTCGGTGTGCCCATCGCCATCGATGCCCTGGGTGGCTATTTCGAGGGATTCAGTCCGGCCATTTCCATCGACGGGCTGCGCATCGTCCTGCCCAATGAAGAGACCGCGGCGGACGACGCCGGTGTGGAGCCGGAGCCCGATTCGGTCCTGCAGTTGAGCCATGCCACGGTCATCATCGATGTCCTCGCCAGCCTGGCGCAGCGGGAGCTGGTCATCGGCAATTTCCTCATCGACGGTCTGGATATGCAGGCCATGCAGGACGAGAGCGGCAACTGGCAGTTGCGCGGCGTCACCATGGCGGCGGGCCCTGGCATGTCACTGGAGGATGTGTTCGATGCCATGAAAAGGGTAGCGCGCCTGGAACTCGGCAATCTGTCCATTACTCTGCAGACAGCCCAGGGCGTCACCAGCCGTCTTCATAACGGCCTGGCCGTCGTGCAGAACCGCGGCAACAGCCACTTCTTCCATCTCAATTTCAATGTCGGCGAGCTGGCAGAGCAGGTGGCATTTTCCCTGGAGGTGCAAGGCAATGCACTGGAGGACATCGACGGCATGCTGCACCTGAGTATTCCCGCAGGGGATTACTCCCGGGCACTCGCCGGTCTCGGCGGCGGGGCAGTGACCCTGAAGCAATTCGACGGTGGCGGCCAGCTGTGGATTGATCTGCAGAGGGGCCAGGTGCAACGTATAACAGGACAGATGCAGGCGGCCCGACTGGCCCTGGATACGTCCGGGGACAACCGTGCCGGTGAGGTTTCACTGCAGGATCTGGGGGGCCGGGTCGTGCTGACCCGGCTCGGGCGGGAGTCCGATTGGGAGTTGCGATTCGCCGATGTGTCCCTGACCTGGCAGGACAATCCCTGGCTGCTGGGAGATGCGCTGCTGCGCTGGGAACAGCAACAGGCCCTGACGGTGCAGGCGCAGAATCTGGATTTGGGCATACTGGCCGGTGCGGCACTTGCATCCGCACTGCTGGACCCGCAAGCCGAAGAACTGCTGGTCGACCTGGCACCCAGGGGCAGGCTGCAGGACCTGGCGCTGTCTTATCCGTTGAATGATCTGGATTCCACGCCCATGACATTGACATCGGGGCTGACTGCCCTGGCACTTGAAAGCGTGGAAAATTCTCCTGCCATGACCGGCATCAATGGCTACCTGCAACTGGAGTATGCTCCCCGGGAGCGCCTGGCCAGCGGCTTTGCGGAGGTGGATGCCGCCGGGTTCACCATCAACATTCCCTCGGTGTTTCAGGACACCTGGCAATACAACCACGTCAATGGCCGCCTGGATTTTCAGGTGGATATGAACGACGGTGTCAGGGTCAGCATGGTCAGCAACGTCATCAATGCACAATCCGACATCGCCAATGGCAGTGTGCAGTTTGCCTCCGCGGCCAACCGCTACCCCGATGGTCGCCGGGATGGTGAATTGACCTTGATTATCGGTGCCTGGGACGCAGATGGCAGTCGCGCGGACCAATACCTGCCCAGCACGCCCGGTCAAGAGGAGTCGCTGCTGAGTGCCATGAGCTGGCTCGATCAGGCGCTGCTGGATGCCAGGGTCAGTGAAGCCGGAATCATTTTCAGGGGCTCATCGGTCCGTGAGGACCCCCCGCAAAAGAAGACGTTTCAGGCCTATTTCGATTTTACCGGCGGTCAGTTGCAGTATGCCGAGCAGTGGCCGCAGCTCAGCGATGTTAGCGGCCGGGTGCAGATCGTCGACGACCACACCGACATTCGCGTGCAGTCAGGTTTCAGTGCGGGCCTGGCATTGGGCCCCACCGTGGCCCATGTGCGTCCCCAGCGGGAAGGTGCCAGTTTGCTTACTATCAATGGCAGTGCCGGCGGTGACACCGATACCGCATTGGCATTTCTGATGTCAGCGCCGTTGGAGTTGAACCTTGATCAGGTCATGAGCAGCTGGGAAGCAGTAGGGTCGGTGCAAGCCGATCTGGAACTGCGCATTCCCCTCGATGGTTCCGAGCGTGGTACCTGGATCGGTGTGGATGCCCAGCTGGAGGACAATCGTCTGTCGATGCCCGAGCTCGCCCTGCAATTCGATGATCTCGATGGCAGGGTGGTATTCGATTCCGACCATGGTCTGCAGGGCAGTGCGCTGAAGGCGGAGTTTTTCGGGCGACCGGCCCGGATTCTGCTGTCGTCCCCGGCTACCCGGGAAGGCACGAACCTGACCCGGGTCGAGGTGACCGGTGACGTAACGGCATCGGATCTGGTCCGCTGGCCACGGCATACCGCTCTGGTGCGCGATGTGCTGGGACGCAGTGACGGCGAGTTCCAATATTCCGCAGCGGTGGAATTCGGATCCGTGCCGACCTTGGAGGATGACACCGGGGCAAGCCCCGGCCGCCTGGAGATTGTTTCCGATTTGCGGGGCCTTACCATCAATCTGCCCCAGTCCCTGGGGAAATCCGCCGAGCAGGCATTGCCCATGCGCCTGAATCTGGGCATCGGTGGCAGCCGCCAGGAATTGTCACTGGCGCTCGGCCCCGAGATCAATGCCCGCATGAGCCTGGCGGAGGGGGTCATCACCGATGGCGTGATCTATATTGGAACCTTGCCGGGCACGGCCAACCCCTGGGCCTCCCGGTCGGATCGACCGGGCCTGGAAATCCGCGGCAACCTCGACCGCTTCGATGTGCGCGAATGGCTTAGCCTGCTCGAGGGATACGCATCCAGTGCCAGTGAAGCCGAGGCATTGAGCAATCTCATCGCCCTCATAGAGTTGGACATAGGCACCCTGGATCTGTTTGGTCAGGAACTGGATTCCATCGCCGTCGAGGTACAGCATCCGCTCCAGACCGATTATTGGTCGGTCAGCCTGGATGCCGAGTCGGTGAGCGGTTCCGTATTGGTGCCCTTCGATCGCAATGACTACATCGATGCCTACATCGCCTATCTGCGTCTGCCAGGTGACGCCGGGCTGGTGTCAGCCTCGCCTGTCGTGGTGACGCAAACCCCTGACCTGTTTGTCGGGCCGCCGGAACCGCGGGTGGATGCCCTGGCATCACTGGATCCCCGCCGCTTTCCGCGCCTGCGGTTTCTCACCGGTGATTTCAGCATCGGCGACACGGATTACGGCCTGGGTCAGTTCACCCTGGATCCCACGGTGAATGGTGCCGAGTTCTCCAACCTGATCATCAATTTCAGAGGCCTGCAACTGGGACTGGAGGAGCCCGGCGATGCCCGATTCAGTTGGCATTATGACGGCGCGAGTCACCACAGCTATCTGCAAGGCCTGATCACCGCGGACAATCTTGCCGACGTGCTGGCCGCCAACGGCTTTGCCCCCAGCCTGGAAAGCAGCGAGGCCCGATTCGACTCCCGGCTTGACTGGCCGGGCACACCGGCGTTCTTTGCCGCCGAAGGATTGAGTGGCGAGGTCAATCTGCTGGTGAACGACGGGCGCTTCCTGCAGGGCAGTGGCGGCAGCGGTGCCCTGAAGCTCATCAGCATTCTCAACTTCGATGCCCTCATGCGGCGGCTGCGTTTCAGTGACGATCTGCTGCGCCGCGGGCTGGCCTATGATGAGATCACCGGTTACCTGACCCTGGAGGATGGCATCGTGACCATCCGCGACAGAGTGGTGATATCCGGCCCGTCCAGCGTCTATCAGATCGGCGGACAGATCGATCTGGCCCGCCAGACCATAAACGGCGACATGTACCTGACCCTTCCTGTCAGTGATAACATCCCCTGGCTTGGCCTGTTGACGGCCAACATCCCCCTGGCCATCGGAGCCTATCTGTTCGATCGCATCTTCGGTGACCAGGTGGATACTCTGACCAGCGCCCAGTACACCTTACAGGGACCTTGGGAAGGATTGCAGCCCCAGTTCAGGCAGGCTTTCGGCACCCCCGAGGGTCAGACACCCGACGTCGGTGTGCCACCGGCCGCCGCGCTGAACTGAGGCTCGGAATTTCAAGCGGGAGAATGCAATTGGTAACCGACAAGACCTACAAGATGGCGGCTGTGCAGATGGTCAGCCGTGCCGACATCGACGCCAATCTGGCCTCGGCGGCAGCGCTGATCACCGAAGCCGCGCAGCGTGGTGCGAGCCTGGTGTTGCTGCCGGAGAATTTTGCCGTGTTGGATGCCGGTCCGCTGCGTCAGTACGCCGAGGTGGAAGGTGACAGTAACGGACTCCTGCAGAGTTTTTTGTCAGAGCAGTCAAAAAATCACAAGCTGATCGTGGTGGGTGGAACGATTCCACTGTTGTCCCGGCCGGCTGCCTTGGGGGATGTGCCCCAGCTGCTGCAGGATGGCCGGGTGCGCCCCGCCTGCCTGGTGTTTGATGAGCAGGGCCGGCAATTGGCCCGTTACGACAAGATGCACTTGTTCGATGTGGTGGTGGAGGATCGCCAGGCAACCTATTCCGAGTCCCGCAGCTTCGAGCCCGGAGACAGGCTGGTGACGGTGGATACGACCTTGGGGCGCCTGGGTTTGTCCGTCTGCTACGACCTTCGTTTTCCCGAGCTTTATCGCGGGCTTGCTGCCGATGGCGCCAGCCTGTTCACCGTGCCTGCGGCCTTTACCAGGGTTACCGGTCAGGCCCACTGGGAGCCGTTGCTGCGCGCCCGCGCCATCGAAAACCAGTGTTACGTCATCGCCGCGGGGCAGGGTGGTGTGCATAACGAAAAGCGGGAAACCTGGGGGCGTTCCATGATCATCGATCCCTGGGGTACTGTGCTGGACAGTCTGGCAACCGGCGAAGGGGTTGCCATTGCCAGTCTCGATTCCGAATTGCAGCAGCGTATCCGGCGCGACATGCCTGTCTTCAGTCATCGGCGTCTGTGATACGCGGCACCCATCATCATGCAGCTGGATAAGAGTCTGATCACCAATCTGTTGGCCTTCGCCCTGGTCCTGCTGGGCCTGCTGGTCAGCGGACCCTGGCAACCCCATGTGCTCAATACCGGCCTGTATGCCCTCTCCGGTGCCATCACCAACTGGCTGGCGATCCACATGCTGTTTGAAAAGGTGCCGGGGTTCTACGGTTCCGGCGTGATTCCCTTGCGATTCGAAGAATTCAAGGCGGGCATCCGGCGCCTGATCATGGAGCAGTTTTTCAACAAATCGAATCTCGACCGCTTCTTTCAGAGTGCCACGGAAATTTCCGACCGGCTGGAAGCCGAGTTGACCGCCAGTCTGGCCCGCCTGGATATGGATGCCGTATTCGATTCCCTGGTGGATGCGATCCTGCAGTCGTCGTTCGGTGGCATGCTCGGCATGTTTGGGGGTCGCAGCAAGCTGGATGGCCTGCGCGAGCCGTTCACCAGCCGAATGCGGGACTATTTCGAGGATCTGTTCGGCGGAACGGCGTTCCGGAATCACCTGCAGGATGCCGTGCGCAATTCCGTGGAGAGCGAGGCCGTGCTGGGGAAACTGGAAGCCATGATCGACCACAGACTGGAGCAGATGACGCCCCAGCTGGTGAAGGAAATCATTCAGTCCATGATCAGGGAGCATCTGGGCTGGCTGGTGATCTGGGGAGGCGTGGTCGGTGGGGCCGTCGGTTTGGCGGTCACCCTGATAGGCAACTGGTGAACACGGCGGGACGGCTTCGGCAACGTCCCAAATGAGACTTTCCTTGTATCAATATTGAACCCCCATTCCCGAATAAACCCGTTGCGGATACGGCCTGCGCTGTGCACCAAATTGGTTATGTATCAACGTCCTGGGTGGAATGTTCAGTAAGCCGGGCCATGACAGGGCAACCCAGGGTAAAAATCCTGATTATTTGGAATTGCCCGGATGTAAATGCAAAAAGGCTGTAATACAATGGCCGCCTTCAAAATTCCGGGATTGATTCACCGAGTCGCTGTGGATCAATTTTCAATAGCTCACAAACAATCAGGAACATCTGTAGTTATGGCCAGACCAGTAGAATTCGAATACGACAAAGTTCTCAACAATGCGATGGAGCAGTTCTGGAAGGAAGGGTATGAGGCCAGTTCCGTCCAGAAGCTGCTGGATTGCACCGGTATCAATCGGGGAACCTTGTACAACTCGTTCGGAGACAAGGATACGTTTTTCAAGTCCTGCGTGGCGCAGTACAACAAGGGCATCGACGCCAATATCAAACAGTCCCTCGGTGATGGGACCCTGGCACCCTGGGATGCCATCGCAAAATACTTCGATCTTGCCCTGGTCAATGCGCCGCCCAAACACCGGGTGCTGGGCTGCCTGCTGGTGAATTCACTGTGTGAAAGCATCAATTATGACAAGGACATGAAAAAACTGGTGCGCGATTCCCTGGCCACCCTGCGCAAGGCATTGGTGGGCCGACTGAAGGAAGCCCACAAGAAGGGCAAGCTGAAGAAGGAAGTCTCGGTTGAGCTCGCTGCCGATGTGCTCATGAACATGCTGCACGGTCTGCGGGTCAACGCCCGGGACGGCAAGTCACCCAAGCAGTTGGGGGAACTGGTGAATTTCACCCTGGATACCCTGCGCAAGAAGTAGTCCGGGGCCTGGGCCGGGAGTATATTTGAAAGCTGGCAAAAGCTGGTATACTCCCCAGCTCCTCTATCAACACGGACACAGAGCAGGACACAAGAATGAAAAAAATAGCCGGTCGACACAAGGCAGATGAAACCAGCATTGACCTGACGCCCATGCTGGACGTGGTATTCATCCTGCTGATTTTCTTCGTTGTTACCGCCACATTCCTCTCCGAGTCCGCCATCAGTGCCGCCAGCAGCGAGAGCAACGACAATCCGCCGCCGCCCCAGGATGAAGAAAGCCAGAATATCCTGTTTGAAATCGGCCCCAACAACGAAATCATCCTCAACAAGCAGCCGCGGCCCATCATTCCCACCCAGATCCGCTCGAATATCGACCAGCTGAAGGCTGAGAACCCCAGCGCCTCGGTGATCATCCAGCCCGACAAGCAATCGGATGTGTCCACCCTGGTGCTCATCATGGACGCGGCCCGCCAGTCCGGCATGTTCAACATCTCCATCGTGGAGCCCTTGCGCTGAGGGCGGTGTGACAGCAGCATTCACCCGGAACGCACCCTGAGGGGTGCGTTTTTGTTTGTGGCTGGTGGAAGTAGAAAAGGAGACGAGGCAGCATGAAAAACCGCTGGGATGACCACACGGCCAGGAGCCTGGTCGATCCGCTGGAGCTGCGGGTGTACAGCGCCCGATTGCTGGGTCAGGAAGCGGACCTGGTGATGCACGGCGGGGGCAACTGCTCGGTCAAGGGCGAGTATACCGATGTGTTCGGTGACTCCGTGCCGGCCTTGTTCGTCAAGGGCTCAGGCTGGGACCTGGCCAGCATCGAGGCAGCCGGGTTTCCGGCCACCCGCCTGCACCATCTGCAGCGATTGGCGGAGCTGCCATCCCTGACAGACAGCGAGATGATGGGGCAGTTGCGGGTTTCCCTGTTTGACCCGGGGGCGCCCACACCCTCCGTGGAAGCCCTGTTGCACGCCATCATTCCCCACCGGTTCGTGGATCACAGCCATGCGGATGCGGTGGTTGCCATGAGCAATTCCCCCCGGGGACTGCAGGCGCTGCCGCAACTTCTCGGCGATGATGTCCTCATCCTGCCCTACGTCATGCCGGGATTTACCCTGGCCCGGCAGGTGGCGGAAGCCACCCGCGGAGTGGACTGGCAGTCCCTGCGCGGCATTGTCCTGTTGCACCATGGTGTTTTCACCTTTGCGGATGATGCCCGCCGCAGCTACGACACCATGATCGAACTGGTGTCCCGTGCCGAAGACTGGCTGAAGCAGCAGGGCGCCCTCGCTGGCGAGGCAACGGCCTCGTATTCTCCAGCGCAGGCGGATCTGCTGCGACTGGCTAGCCTGCGTCGGGCTGCGGCAACTGCATTGGCAGCACCTCTGCTGGTCCACTGGGACCTTTCACCCCCGGCGGTGGGCTTTGCCCAATTGTCGGCAGCCGGCGACCTGCTGTCCCGGGGGCCCCTGACGCCGGATCATGCCTTGCATACCAAGCCGTTCGGTGCCTGCTTCGATTCCGACCCCCTGCCCGGGCTGATCACATTCCAGACCGGCTATGCACACTACTTTCAGCACCATGGACAGGCCCATCACCAGGCCCTCGATCCCGTGCCCCGCTTCGGGGTGTGGCGGGACCGTGGCATGCTTTACCTAGCACCTGCCGTGCCCCGCCTGTCGGTGATCCGCGACATCTGCCGCCACACACTGCGTGCCATTCAATGGGGGGAGGCTCTGGGCGGTTGGCGGCCACTCACTCACGCCCAGATTTTCGAGGTGGAGTACTGGGAACTGGAACAGGCCAAGCTCAAAACCGGCCAGCGGCCGCCGGCCCTGCAGGGCAAGGTGGCGGTGGTGACGGGAGCTGCCTCCGGAATCGGCAAGGCCAGTGTGCTGGCCCTGGCGGCCCAGGGGTGCGCCGTTCTGGCCCTGGATATCGCGCCTACGGTTTTGCAGGCATTTGCCGGGCAGACTGCGGTTCTGCCGGTGCAATGCGACGTCACGGACCGCGAGGCTGTGGTGGCTGCCCTCGGGCAGGCGGTCATGGGCTTTGGCGGCATCGATATCCTGGTCAGCAACGCCGGCAGCTTTCCCCCCAGCGTGGCGCTGGCGGACATGACCGATGACATCTGGGATGCCTCCATGGCTGTGAATCTGGACAGCCACATGAAGCTGTTGCGCGCCGCCATTCCCTTCCTGCGCCTGGGTCTGGATCCCGCCGTGGTGATCATCGGCTCCAAAAATGTGCCGGCCCCCGGCCCCGGCGCCGGGGCCTATTCCACAGCCAAGGCGGCCCTCACCCAGCTGGCCCGGGTGGCGGCCCTGGAGTTGGGGGTTGATGGTATCCGGGTCAATGTGTTGCATCCCAATGCGGTGTTCGACACCGCCATCTGGACTGAGGCTGTGTTGCAGGAGCGGGCATCCCGCTATGGGATGAGCGTGGAAGAGTATCGGCGCAATACCTTGCTGGGCACCGAAGTCACATCTGCCGACGTGGCGCATATGGTGTGTCTGTTTGCCGGCACCGAGACCCTCAAGACCACCGGCGCCCAGATCCCGGTGGATGGCGGCAATGAGCGGGTGATCTGAATGATGGGAGCGGGGAGGCACAAGGCACAGTGGCAGGTTTTGCAGCGAATCGCGCCCAGGGACGGGAGCGCGTTGGGCCATGGATGGCCCATTGAGCGGAAAAACCTGCCACTGTGCCTTGTGCCGCGGATGCGCCGGGTTCTGTCATGAAGGTCAACGGCCGCCATTTCCGCAGTATCTGGTTCGACCCGGCCGACGGGTCGGTCAACATCATCGATCAGACCCGCCTGCCCCATGAGTTCGTCATTCGCAAGCTGCACACGGTCGCGGATGCTGTCGCGGCGATCCGGGACATGCAGGTGCGGGGCGCGCCATTGATCGGGGTGACCGCCGTGTTTGGCCTGTATCTGGCATTGCGCCAGTCCCCCGGTTGTCTGCACCAAGCCAGCAATGATCTGCTGGCAACCCGGCCCACGGCGGTCAACCTGGCCTGGGCCCTGGCCCGGGCCGAGGGCAATCTGTCAGCACTGCCCACGGCGGTCCAGATCCAGGCGGCACTGGATCTGGCCCAGGACCTGGCGGACGAGGATGTCAAAACCTGTCAGGCCATCGGCGAACAGGGCGTCGGCCTGTTGGAGCAACTGTGGCGGGCCAAGGCCGATCACAGCGCGCCGTTGAATGTGCTGACCCATTGCAATGCCGGCTGGCTTGCCACGGTGGATTGGGGCACGGCTTTGTCAGTCGTCTACCGTGCCCAGGCGGAGGGCATTCCCCTGCATGTGTGGGTGGACGAAACCCGTCCACGCAACCAGGGCGCCGCGCTGACCACCTGGGAACTGGGGCAGCAGGGCATCGATCACAGCCTGGTGGCGGACAATACCGGCGGCCTGTTGATGCAGCAGGGTGAAGTGGATGTGGTGCTGGTGGGTAGCGATCGCACCACGGCCGGTGGTGATGTGTGCAACAAGATAGGCACCTACCTGAAGGCCCTGGCCGCCAGGGACAACGGCGTGCCGTTCTATGTGGCCCTGCCGGTCTCCTCCATCGATTTCGGCCTGCAGCAGGGGAGTGATGTGCCCATCGAGCAGCGCAGTCCCTCGGAAGTCACCCACATAACCGGGCGGGATCCGCAGGGTGTGATGCAAACGGTGCAACTGGCGCCGGATGGCACGCGGGCGGTGAACTACGGCTTCGACATCACGCCGGCGCGGCTGGTGACTGCACTCATCACGGAGCGGGGAGTGTGCCCACCGGAACCGGAAGCCATCGCCGTGCTGCGGGCAACATGACTCAGCCCGGCGGCCACTGCAGCTGACGGCCCCCCAGCAGGTGCAGGTGCAGATGGAACACGGTCTGTCCGCCATGCCTGCCGGTGTTGATCACCAGCCGGAAGCCATCCCCCGCCATGCCGGTCTCGTCGGCGATGGTGGCGGCACGCAGCAGCATACGGCCCAGCAGCGGCGCGTGGGCCGCTTCGGCGGCATCGATCGCGCTGATGTGCTGGCGGGGAATGATCAGGATATGCTGCGGGGCGACGGGATTGATGTCACGGAACGCCAACAGTTCGTCGTCCTCGTAAACCTTGTTGGAGGGTATGTCCCCTGCGATAATTCTGCAAAACAGGCAATCCGCTGGCATGGTGTGAGTCCCCTGGGTGGTGTTGCTATGATGAGGTCAGTCCGTTCCGGTATTTTATGTTGAAACACCTGATTGCCATAGGCTTCATCTACTGGCTGCTGCCGGTGTCCGCCCAGGTTCCGGTCCATGGGTTCAAGGTGATCAATACCTATCCCCATGACCCCCAGGCCTTTACCCAGGGTCTGGTTTTCGAGGACGGTTACCTGTATGAGGGTACTGGCCGCAACGGCCAGTCGCGCCTCAGCAAAATCCGCCTCGAGGACGGCGCCGTGGAAATGACCACCCGACTCAGTGACCGCTATTTTGGCGAAGGCATCGAGATCGTCGGTGACAAAATCTTCCAGCTCACCTGGCAATCCCATATGGTGTTTGTGTACAACAAGGAGGATTTCTCGCCCGCCGGCAATCATTTCAATCCGGGCGAAGGCTGGGGGCTGGCATGGAACGGGGAGCAGCTCATTCTCAGCGATGGCACCAGCACCCTGCATTTTCTCGATCCCGACACCTTCGCACCTACCGGCAGGATCCGTGTGACCCTGGAAGGGGAACCGGTCGATCGCCTGAATGAACTGGAGTACATCAACGGTGAAATCTGGGCCAATGTATGGCAGACGGATTATATTGTGAGAATTGACCCGTCCAGCGGTCAGGTCAACTCCATTGTCAATCTGCAGGGGCTCACCGCCATCACCAGCCGCCCCGGCAATGATGCCGTGCTCAATGGCATCGCCTACGACGACGATACCGGCCGCCTGTTCGTCACCGGCAAACTGTGGCCCAGCCTCTACGAGATCGAACTGGTGGAACCCTGAGCGGTTCTCATGACCAGCCGGCCTTCCCCCACACACCGCCTGATCCGACGTCAAACCCTGCGGCTGGGTTTTTTGACTGCCTTGTCCATGATCCTGCTGGCCTGCGACTCCGTGGCCTATTACGGACAGGCGGCCCGCGGGCAATTGGCCATCCTGATGGCACGCAAGGACATCGAAACCCTGTTGCAGCGGGCCGATTTGCCGGCTTCCCAGCGTGCCGGTCTGCAAACGGTGCTGGCAACCCGCAACTTCGCCGCGCAGGAACTGCATTTGCCCGTGGGCGACAGCTACAGTGCGTTTGTGGCGCTGGACCGGGATCACGTGGTGTGGAACGTGTTCGCCGCCCCGGAGTTTTCCCTGCAGCCACTGACCTGGTGTTATCCCCTGGCCGGCTGTGTCAGCTACCGCGGGTACTTCGCCGAAGCGGCCGCCGAGCGCTATGCCGGGCAGCTGGCAGAGCAGGGCTACGACGTCTACACCGGCGGTGTGGATGCCTATTCGACCCTGGGCTGGTTTGCTGATCCCGTGCTGAGTACGGTGCTGGAGCGCCCGCCCCACCGCCTGGCGGGACTGCTCTTTCACGAACTGGCCCATCGCCTGGTGTATGTGCCGGGTGACACCTCTTTCAATGAAAGCTTCGCAACCCTTGTTGAGCAGGAGGGAGTGCGCCGCTGGCTGGCATCCCGCCAGGACCTGGCAATGCTGGCGGAGGCGGAGCAGGACGTCCGGCGCCAGCAGCAGTTTGTGGACCTGGTCATGGAGTATCAGACCCGTTTCGAAACCCTGTATGGCAGCGGCTTTGACCTTGAGACACTGCGCAATGAAAAAATGCGGCTTCAAGAGCAGTTACGGGAAGCCTATGCCGATCTCAAGTCGTCCTGGGGCGGCTATGGCGGCTATGACCGGTGGTTCGCTGGGCCGCTCAACAATGCCCAACTGGGTTCGGTGTCTGCCTACAACGACTGGGTTCCGGCACTGCGGGGACTGCTTGACGGTGTCGGAGGCGATCTGCCTCGCTTTTACGAGGAAGTCGCCCGGCTGGCCCGCCTGGATGCAGAGGAACGCCGGTCCGTACTGGGAAATTAGTCCCGAACCCCACGATTTCGACCCGTATTGACCCCCGAAATTTTGCTGGATGCGCACCCCCGCGGCTTCAATTCTCTTCACTGAGGAGTAAACTGCAGGACCTGAGCAAGCAATAAAAAAACCATGAACCAGCCATCCTCCATTCTGCCAACCGTCATACAGCCGTCCCAGGGCAGCCGGGTCTATCAGGATCGCCATCACACCATATTGTTCGGTCTGCCCCCCGAGGTGTTGAAGGGATTGCTGATTCACAAAGTCCGCAGCTTCGATACCGTGGTCCTGACCGATGTGCGGGAGAAACACGGGGCATTGTTGAACAGTCTGGAATTCCCGCTGTATTCCTTCCTGTTCATCGGCAAGGCGTTTGCCCAGGGGCAGCGCCTGAACCTGGTGGGGGACGAAGCCGCCATCAGCCACGTTTTACGATTGCTGCGCCTCACCCTGCTGGGTCCGACAGCGGAGGAACTGGAGCACTGGGGCACCGACAGCGAGCAGCGGGAGGAGTGGCTGGCAGCCAGTGAATACCTGGCGCTCAAGAACAAGGCCGGACAGGTGCTGCAGGTGGAGGAATTCTTCAACATCATGCCCTTCCAAAACGGGCAGGTGGACCTGGGCGGCGTGGTGGTGCATCACACCGGCATCGACAGCTACCGGGTGGACGACGGCGTGCGGCGGATCGTCGTGGATCTCAATGAGGACAAGGTGGTCAATCCACCCTACCGGGTCAATCCGGACTACGTGCCCGGTGGCCTGGTGAAGCTGGGTATCGAGGTGCTGGGCGGCGCCTCGGGGTTCACTCCCACGGAACCCTGTACCGGTATCGCCTTGTGCTACAACGGCGAGTACATGCTGATCGATGCCATACCGTTTCTGGACCAGCATCTTTTTGCCCGCGGCATCTCCAAGAATCAGATTGCGGCGTTGTTTCTGACCCACCTGCACGATGATCACTGCTCCATGTTCCCCCTCATGCTGATGCCCCATCGGGTGGAGGTCATCACCACCCCGGAAATTTTCTCCATGGCCATGGAGAAGCTCGCCTGTGGTCTGGGCTGGTCGGTGGAAACGGTAACGGAACACTTCAAGCTGGTGCCCATCACCCCCGGAGAGCGCTTCAATTATTTTGGTCTGACCATCGAGCCCCACGTCACGGTGCACAGCATCCCCACCATCGGCGCGGTGTTTTCCACCGTGAACAAGGGCATGGCACAGCAGGTCTGCGTGATTGGTGACAACCACACCATGACGGCCATTCGCGACATGCGGGAGCAGGGACTGGTGCGACCTGCCACCGTTGCCAATCTGGAGCGGCTCTATGCCCAGCGCTTCAGTCTGCTGGTGGCGGACGGCGGTGCCGGTGCCATTCACGGTGACCCCGCCGATGCCATCAATTCCGATTCAGACCGGGTGGTGTTCGTCCATGTGGAAGAACTGCCCAGGGAATTCAACACCACGTTTTCCCTGGCCAGTTCCGGCAAGCGCTATACCCTGCTGGAGGGGGATTCCGCCATCTACACCTCCCAGATCAATCACTACCTCACCGTCTGGCTGGGCAAACCGTTTCCCAATCGCTGGATGCGCAGCCTGCTGGCGGACGAGGAGGTCCGTCGCTACAACACCGATGATGTGATTTTGGTCCAGGATGCCGAAACCCGCGGGTATGTCTACCTGGTGCTCACCGGTTACTGCGATGTGGTCAGACACGACGGCAAGCAGCTCTATCTGGAAGCCAATCTGCAGGCGGGGGATATCCTGGGTGAAATGGCCATCATCACCGGCAAGGGCCTGCGCAATGCCAGCGTGGTGGCCCGCACACCGGTGACGGTGTGTGTGTTTTCCGAGGAGACCTTCAAGTCCTTCATGGTGGAAGAGAAGTTCGATTCTGAATTGTTGCTGCGCTGGTCCGTGCGCCCCGCCATCCGCCGGCAGCCCCAGTTCGCTGATCTGACCTCCACCGTGATCGAGAAAGTCAGCCAGATTGCCACCCTGCAGCCCCTGGCGGCGGGCGAATCCCTGGACATCGACGCTGACACCTGGTGCCTGTTGTCGGCTGGGGACGCCAGCTTCGACCTTGAACCCATGAGCCGGGAGGGCGACTACGGTGCGGCACCCTTTGTGGCGCCGCGGCCCGGCAGGGTCAGCACCCGGGACGGCTGTGTGCTGATACTGGTGCCGGCAACCCGGCTCCACAACCTCCGCCTGGAAGTGCCCCAGCTGAATTACACGCTGCGCAAACCCCGGGCCCGGGACCTCGGTGCCTCTCTGCCCTGGGTGCTGGGCACTGTAGCCACGGTGGGCTGATCCGGGCCGTCGCCCGCTGCCGGCTGAAGGCACCCTGAGCAGGCCCTGCCCGGGAAGGTGGACACAGCCCCGGCGGGCTTTTATCCTTGGTTCCCCGACCCGACCCCGGTCTGCTGCCACAGGCATGGAAGCCGGGATAATAGCCGGGAAAGGCCCCCAAAAAGCCAGGCAACAAGCCAATAAAATCAAGGCAATAAAAACAAAGCAATGAAGGAGCAGCCATGACATTCACCCTGAAATTTCCCTGCACCGTGGTCGTACTCGCCCTGCTGGGCAGCAGCGCCCAGGCCCAGCTGGCCATCAATCCCACCAACGAACACCCCAATCCCTACCGCACCATCAACGGCCATTTCGATCTGCCGGGTGGTCGCGCCTGGGGTTCCACCAGTGCGGTGGATGTGGACCCCGACGGTGTGTCCATCTGGGTGGCCGAGCGGTGCGGCGCCAATACCTGTGCCGGTTCAACCGACCACAATGTCATCAAGTACGACCAGGACGGCAATATTCTCAAGGCCTGGGGCGGTGGCCTGTTCATATGGCCCCATGGCATCCATGTGGATCCCCAGGGCAATGTGTGGATCGTGGACGGCCGGGCAGCCACTGCCGCCGAATTGCGTGACAATCCCGCGGCTGCCGGCAAAGGGCATGCGGTGTACAAATTCAATCAGGACGGTGAATTGCTCATGACCCTGGGCACCCCCGGGGTGGCCGGCAACGGCACCGGCGGTGAATTCCTCAATGAGCCCAATGACGTGATCACGGCGCCCAATGGCGACATCTATGTGGCGGAAGGTCATAGTGGCCAGGGTGCCAATGCCGACCTGTCCACCGTGGCACGCATCGTAAAATACGACCGTGCCGGCCGCTTCCTGGAATCCTGGGGCGGCATCGGCACGGCGCCGGGGGAGTTCCGCACTCCCCATGGCCTGGCTTTCGATTCCCGGGGACGCCTGTTTGTCGCCGATCGTGGCAATGTGCGCATCCAGATTTTTGAGCAGGATGGCACTTTCGTCACCGAGTGGAAGCAGTTCGGTCGGCTTAGTGGCATTTACATCGACAAGAATGACATTCTGTATGCGGCGGATTCGGAGTCCAGCGCCGTATCCAATCCCGGCTGGCGTCGCGGCATCCGGGTCGGCAATGCCATCACCGGACACGTGCTGTACTTCATACCCGATCCCCAGCTGAATCCCGGCGGAACCAGTGCGGCGGAAGGTGTGGTGGCGGACTCCCTGGGCAATATCTACGGTGCCGAAGTGGGTCCGCGGCAATTGGTCAAATACGTGCGGGAAGATTGAATCAGGACACAGTTAGTGGAAACATAGGGCACTACCATCCAGTGCCCGCCATTCTTAACGGAGCAGCGCAACATGATTTCCAAGAATCCCACCTTCGCCAAATACTCCAAGCCGTTCTGCTGGGTGGTCGCGGCCGCCTGGTTCCTGATCGGCCTAGCCGTGATCACCGGGGACAGTGACAACCGGGTGCTGATCGGCTTGCTGTGGCTGGCCGGAGCTGCCGCGTTTGCCGTTTCAGCCCTCTACCTGGATCGCTTTGGCAAAGGCGATGACAGTGGGGCAGCCAACTGATCAGGAGCACTCTCATGTCGAATCGTCCAACCCTTGATAATCCCATCACAGCCGCTCGATGGATGGCAGTCAGCCTGACCATTGGCATGGTGTCGTCGGTCGCCCAGGCAGCTGAACCGTCCTGGGTGGAATTGGCAACCCACAACTTCGGCGCCCCCATCAATACCATGTGGGCGGAAGGCGAGCTGTCCTTCGCGGCGGATGGCACCATGGTGTACTGCAGCGCCCGGGAAGACCTGGGTGCCGCGCCGGGAGACCCCAAGGACCTTTATATCGCCACCTTCAATCCCCAAACCGGCAGCTGGAACACGCCGGTCAACATGGGGCCGCGGGTGAATGCTCCCCCGGCCACCGAAGCGGACCCGCTGCGCCGGGGTGATGACCGTGAGCCCTGGATCACTCCTGATGGCAATACGATTTTCTTCAAGTCCGATCGCCTGGCCACCACCTCACCCCGCAACGTCAACGACCTGTTCGTGACCCGCAAGGTCAACGGCCAATGGAGCGAGCCGGAACTGCTGGGCTATCCCATCAGCACCGATGAAGGCAATGAACACTGTCCCATGCTGTTGCAGGACGGCCAGACCCTGTGCTTTGCCTCGGCCCGCGCCGGTGGATTTGGCGGTTCCGATATCTGGTGTTCGCAGCCGGATGGCAATGGCCAGTGGCAGATGCCGGTCAATCAGGGTCCCAATATCAATACTGAGGCTGAGGAATTCCACTTCATGCAGGACCGTGACGGCGTGGTGTATTTCACCTCGGCCCGGCCCGGCGGCTACGGCAGCATGGATATCTGGGGCGCCCAGCAACTGGGGCCCAATAGCTGGGGCCCGGCTTTCAATCTGGGACCCCGGGTGAATACCGACGCCATGGACATGTGTCCTGCCCTGATGCCCGGTGAGGAGGGCATCAGCTGGTTCTCCAATCGCAGTGACAACAGCCTGGGGAACATCGATATTTTCTGGACCAACAAAGCCACTTTGGGCCAGTAGACGGTTGGCGAAACTGCCAGCGGGTGTAGTTCAATGGTAGAACTTCAGCTTCCCAAGCTGATAGCGAGGGTTCGATTCCCTTCACCCGCTCCAGCCATCCCGCTCCCGGATTGGACTGTCCATCTAAAATTCCCACCTTTGTCATGTGTATGACGCATAATTGGCACCTGGCTGGCTTGCTGTGAGCCTGACCCCGATGATGCTAACTTTGCGACAAAGGCTGCTTTGTAAGGACTGGATTCATGGTTAACCCCGTCGATCCCCGCATGGGCGATCTTGACGACCGGCTGTTCATCCCCCGTGAACTGAGCTGGCTGTCGTTCAATGCCCGGGTACTGCAGGAGGCCCAGGACGTCAATGTGCCGATCATCCAGCGCCTGCGCTATCTGGGTATCTTTTCCAATAACCTGGATGAATTTTTCCGGGTGCGAGTGGCGGAAGTGCGCCGCCTGGCCACCATTTCCGGATCCGATTCCGCACCTCAGTTCACCCAATTGCTGGAAACCATCCAGAACCGGGTGGTGGAACTGCAGAAGGAATTCGAAAAGACCTACCAGACTCTGTTGAAGGAATTGCGGCAGCGGGGCATCTACCTGGTCAATGAGCGCCAGCTGGATGAAGGCCAGGCGGCCTTCGTGCGTCAGTACTTCCACAGCAAGGTGTTGCCGGAACTGGAACCCATCCTGTTGAAGGATCTGCGCGCCGTCCACAATCTAACGGATGAATCCATTTATCTCGCCGTCGATATCCTGTCCGGCGAGCAGCAGCATTATGCGCTGGTGGAAGTGCCCACCGACCGCCTGTCCCGCTTCGTGCAGATTCCGCGCAAGAAGGGCAAGAGTGGCAAGGTGTTCATCGTGCTGGACAACATCATCCGCTTCTGCATGCCCCAGGTGTTCCGCGGCGTCATCGAAATCGACAAGTCTGCGGCCTACACCATCAAGTTCTCACGGGATGCCGAACTTGAAATCGACACGGACATGTCGGAAAGCATCATCGAAAAGCTGGAGTCCAGTCTGAAACAGCGGCGCAAGGCCAAAGCCGTGCGCTTTGTCTATGACGCCGCCATGCCGGAACATCTGCTGCAGTTTCTTACCAAGCACTTCAATGTGGGCCGCTACGACAGCAAGATTGCGGGGGCCAGGTATCACAACTCCAAGGACTTCATGTCATTTCCCAATGTCGGGCCGAAATACCTGGAGTTCCGCCCCCAGAAGACCATTCGCGTGCCGCGTCTGGATGTGGATGGTCGCAGCCTGTTCAGCAAGATCGCTGAAAAGGACGTGATGCTGTATTTCCCCTATCACTCTTTTGACTACATTACCGACCTGCTGAAAACCGCGGCGCTGGATCCCAAGGTCTCCTACATAAAAATCTGCCTGTATCGCGTGGCCAAGAGCTCGCGGGTCTGCGATGCCCTCATCAACGCGGTGCAGAACGGCAAGCGGGTGCTGGCGGTGGTTGAGTTGCAGGCCCGCTTCGATGAAGAGGCCAACATCAACTGGGCGGAGCGGCTGAGTGAACACGGCGTCGAGGTGATGTTCGGCGTGCCGGGGCTGAAGGTGCACAGCAAGCTGATCCTGATCGAGCGCCTGGAAGAGGGTGCCACCCGTTATTACAGCCACATCGGCACCGGCAACTTCAACGAGAAAACAGCGCGCCTGTACACGGACTTCAGTCTGCTCACCTACAACCAGGAGATCGGCGAGGATGTATTCAATGTCTTCGATTTCCTGCGCTTCAATTACAAGCGACCCAACTACAAGCACCTGCTGGTGTCGCCACACACCACGCGACCCGGCATCGAGGATCAGATCGACAGGGAGATCGCCAATGCCCGCGACGGCTACCCGGCCCTGATCACCATCAAGTGCAACAACCTGGTGGATTACCGCATCGCCAAGAAACTCTACGAGGCCAGTCAGGCCGGCGTGGGGGTCAATCTGATCGTGCGGGGCATGTGCTCCCTGCTGCCGGGATTGCCCGGAGTGTCCGAACGTATCAAGGGCATCAGCATCGTGGATCGCTATCTGGAACATCCCCGGGTCTATGTGTTTCTCAACCGTGGCAATCCCCGCTATTACATCGGCTCTGCCGATCTCATGACCCGCAACCTGGACTACCGTGTCGAGGTGCTGTGTCCCATTTACGATCCTGACCACCAGCAGATGCTGCAGGACATCCTGGATCAGCAGTGGTACGACAATGTCAAAGGCAGGGTGCTGGACGCCCAGCAGTCGAATACCTACGTGCAGGGCCGCAAGAACATCAAGATCCGCTCCCAGGAAACCATTCACCGTTATCTTCTCGACGGCAAATTGCCCCGTTATCCGAAGACCGAGTTCAATCAGCCGGTAAAACGGCGGCGCAAGCGCAAGACTGGAACCAGGCAATCCACATCGACTTAATCGAGTCACCAGGCGGATCAGGAATTACACCGTAAATGGATATTGGCCCCTACCTGAAACTGATGGCAGAAAAAGACGCCTCCGATCTGTTTTTCAGCGTGGGGGCGCCGGTCAGCATCAAGATTCAGGGTCAGACTCATCCCGTCGGCAAGGATGTGCTGGCTCCGGGTGCGGTGAAGACCCTGGCCTATTCCCTCATCAGCGACGAGAAACAGAAGCTCTTCGAACAGGAGCTGGAACTGAATTTTTCCTTTGCCCTGCCGGATGTGGGGCGCTATCGCATCAACCTGTACCGCCAGCGGGGCGAGGTGGCCATGGTGGTGCGCTACATCAAGTCACGCATCCCCGGCATAGAGGAGTTGCAGCTGCCCGAGATACTCAAGCAGCTGGTCATGGAACCCAGGGGTCTGATTCTGGTGGTCGGTGCCACCGGTTCGGGAAAATCCACCACCCTGGCCTCCATGATCGACTACCGCAACAGCAACCGCAGCGGCCACATCCTCACCATCGAGGAGCCGGTGGAGTTTGTCCATCACCACAAGAAGTCCATCGTCGATCAACGGGAGATCGGTTTCGATACCCTGAGCTACGCCAGTGCCCTGAAGAATGCCATGCGGGAGGCGCCGGATGTCATACTCATCGGTGAGATTCGGGACCGTGAGACCATGCAACATGCCATCGCCTATGCGGAGACCGGTCATCTGTGCCTGTCCACCCTGCATGCCAACAACGCCAACCAGGCCATCGACCGCATCATCAACTTTTTCCCCGATTCAGCCCATCACCAGCTGCTGATCGATCTGTCCATGAATCTGCGTGCCGTGGTTTCCCAGCGGCTGATCAGGGGCAGGGACGGGTCCCGGGTGCCCGCGGTGGAAATCATGCTGAAATCCCCCTACATATCGGATCTCATCGCCAAGCGGGAGATCGACCTGCTGAAGGAAGCCATCGAGAAGAACCGGGATGCCGGCATGCAGACCTTCGACCAGTCCCTCTATGATCTGTATGTGGCCGGCAAAATCAGCCGCGAGGATGCCCTGGAAAATGCGGATTCCCGCAACAACCTGGCCCTGCGCATGCGGCTGGCCGCCGGCGGGTCCGTGAGTGATGACGGCGGGGATTTCACCCTGAACGTGCAGGATGACTGATTAATTGGGTCTGGTCACTGCAGCTCGATGAACACCGGATTGCTGTAGAACCACAGATCGCTCCAGGGATCTTCGCCCCGCGGATCCGCAGCAGGTTCCAGTTCATTGCCGTTGGTGCCACGCACCCGGACATAGCTGTCGCCGGTGAGGTTCTCCAGCCGGTACCGGATCACCTTGTAATCCCCCTCCGTCACCCAGTCCGCTGCCGTGAACCGGGCCACCACAGACGTGTCCGGGGCACGATCCGCACTGCGCACCTCAGCCGGTCCCGAAACCCGCCCGAGAATCAGGTCAACCCGTGCCACATCAGGAACATCACCATGGTTATTGGGTGAGACGGGGTCAAGAAAACGGATGCTGATGTCCAGCGCAGCTTCGCGGTCTGCGAGGGTCAGGGTCTGGCCTATACCGGCGCTACCGGCTGCTGAGGAGACGTCCACATGCAGCTCAGACACCAGATCACCGGTGGTGACGAATATACGACCGTTGCGGATGCCGTCGAGAATGTCGTCGTGGTTGCGCTCGGCGAGTACGTAGGTCTTGGAGTATTCCCCCGGCCAGAAGTCCGACCCGCCCTCGGTGTAATGCACATGGGAATCCGAGTTGGCGGTGATCCACCAGCGGCGGCCCTCGGCCAGCAGGGAATCCCAGAATCCGCCCACGATGGCCGTGAACTGGTCAAAGCCGCCGTGGGTCGGGTAGTTGCCATAGCCGCCACGGGCGCCGTCGGGATCGAGACTGCCATCGGGATTCAAGGCGCCGGCCTGATGGCCCGGACTACCCTCCATGGCCACTGCAATGTCAGGTGCCAGGTCGTTCCAATCCCGGATCTCGGCGGGGCTGTATTGTCGGTAGACTCCAAGGTCGGTGGCGGAGCGGCTCGGGTGGTGCGCCATGACCAGGGGGCGGGGATTCTGGGTCAGCATGAAGCGCAGGGCTTCAAGCATCCTGGGTTCCGTGTCCCAGTCCGGGTTCTCCGGCCAGGGTTCCCGTTTGGAGAACTGTGACTCGATCTCGAACAGGCGGGTGGACTCGTCCGGCCCATGGGGAATGATGAGGCTGGAGTGATCGGCGCCCGGTGTATCGAATTCCATGCCGTAGAACTGGATCACCTCGGGTACCACCAGGCGCGACTGGCGCAGCTCCGGATAGGCGAGGTCGCGATTGACCCGGCTGTGATTGGGGCCACCGTGATCGGTGGACACCATCCAGGACAGACCGTAGTACTTGGCCATCAGGGCGTTCATGTGGATGGGATAGATGGCGTCTTCGCCGATGATGGGAGCGGGCGGTTCCTGAGTGCGATCCCAGCCCACGCTGTAGCGGCTGTGGATATGGTGGTCTCCCGCCAGCCATGCCCGCTCGTTGTTGTCAGCCAGGGCCTGCCGACAGGCCTCTCGCCGGGGATTGCAGCGGGCCGCCTGGCCGCCCGGGAGACGCACCTGGTAATCGCTGAACTCGGGGCGTGGATGATAATAATCGGTGGAGATGTACTGGGCCCCTGAGCTGAACGCCGCCTCCCGTCGACGGGTGTCGTTCGCGCGGGCCTCCGCGGTATCCGCATCGGCCCGGGTGCGCACCATGAAGCCTGCCTGCACCGCGGCGCGGATGCGTTCCTGGCTGCCAATCGGGTCGTTGATGGTGAAGTATGCAGCATGGGGCGCATCCTCACCGACTGAATTCACAAAGATGGGCAGACCTTCGAGGGACTCCCGGCCCCGCAGGTAGATTTCCACCTTGGCGGGCCGTTCATCCATGGCAAAGAAGATGCGGCCGCGGGCCTGCTCCAGGGACGGCCATCCCCCGGCCAGAACTCCCTCCCGCAGGGTGGGGGCGGTGCCGCGTACATCATCGGGGATGATCAATTGCCGACGTGGAAATACCGAGAGTATTTCCGCATCCAGTGCATCGTAGGCTGCGGCATCAAAAGTCAGGGCGGAAATCGTCCCGGGATAACTGCTGCCCCCTTCCTTGGCATTGAACATGATCAGGATCGGCACATGGTCGGGGTTGGAATCAGACCAGGCTTTGATCTCCTCAAGGCATGCGATCCATGTCATGCAATGGGAGCGCACGTCGATGTCAGGTGCATGCAGGACCTTGAAGCCGGGCTCCAGCATCTCACTGGTGTCATAGACCAGGGCCCCGGTGCTGCCGGCCAGTCGCGGCAACAGGGGATCGGCATAGAATCCGCCCCGGGGGTCGTAAACGATATCAAGCTCCAGCTGACGCATCCCCAGCTCCAGCTGCTCCGTCAGGGACCGGTGGTAATAGTCCAGGGCCTGGGCGCTACGCTCGTTATTGGCCCGGATCAGGGCGAGTTCCGCGGCGGGTATGGCTTGTTTGTAACTGTTATGGGAGCCCACGACCTGCACGTCGTTCATGCGCAGATGGTTTGTATCCAGGGCACAGGGGCCTTCCAGGGCAAGCCCGGACTCACAGGAGACTGCTTGCGCGGACGCGATGGATAACAGGCACAGGGCAAGGAGGGCGGGCATTGATTTCATGGCGGATTCCCGGGTGTACATTGATCGGCAGACTGCCGGCAAGTGTAGTCACACCCGGTGACAGAACTGCGACATGAGGGCCATCAGGCTGAACTCTCAGCCAGTTTTTCACGGTTGATCTTCTCCGCCCGCTGGTAGGCGGGCCGTGCCACCAGGCGTGCCACATAGTCTTCGAACAGGGGGCGCCTTTCGATGCCGCCGAAGGCCATGCCCCAGTTCAGATGGGAACCCAGGTACACATCCGCTGCCGTGAAGCGGCGCCCGCATACAAAGGGGCCGGGCTGCAGCGCGGTTTCCAGGGTGGCCAGCACCTCGTCGTGGCTGCCGAAACCCACAGTCCCCTTGCGGTCCTCCGGCACTATCCAGCCCATGGCCTTGGCAGTGACCGAGGCTTCCACCGGGCCGGCGGCAAAATACATCCAGCGTAAAAAACTTGGCAGGGTGGGATCGTCGAGCCGCGGCATCAGGTTCTTCTCGGGGTAGGCCACCGCCAGATAGGTGCAGATGGCCGCCGTTTCGGTCACCACCAGACCGTTGTGCTTGATGCTGGGAATCTTGCCCATGGGATTGATGGCCAGATACTCGGCAGACTTGGTGCCGGTGGGGCCGTAGGCCAGCCACTGGGTGTCATAGGGTTCGCCCAGCTCCTCGATCATCCAGTGGGCTATGCGTCCGCGGGACTGGGGATTGGTATAGAGGATCAGTTGTCGCATGGTGATGTCACCGGCGGTCAGTGGTAATGACGGGTCAGCGCTGCAGGCGCGACTTGGTGGCTTCCACCAGGTCGGCGTAAAAGGTGGAGTCGGGGTCCGTGGCCGCTGCCTGTTCGTAGGCCTCCAGGGCCTCCTCCAACTGTCCCTCCTGCTCCAGCAGGCGCCCCAGGGAGCGGTGATAGAAGGCGTTGTCAGGCATGACCTGGATGGCGGCGCGGTAGATCTGCATGGCCTTGGCCGAGTCACCGGCATTGTTGTAGGTATTGGCCATGATGTGCACCTGGGAATCGTTGTCCGGATCCAGCTCGATGGCCTTCAGGTCGTAGACGATGGCATCTTCAAAATTACCGTCCTTGCGTTCCAGCTCTCCCATGGTGGTCACCGCCGCGATGAGCGCTGCGGTGGTTTCACTGGTGAGGCTGATGTAGCGCGCGTAGAGGGGTTTGGCTTCCGTGTAGCGACCCAGGAAGTAGTAGGTATTGGCCAGGGCGCGGATCGCATCCGCCAGATTGGGATCGGCCACGATGGCCTGGCGGTATTCCTCCACCGCCTCGTCGTAGCGTTCCAGGTTGCTGTAGGTATTGCCCCGGCGCAACAGTTTCTGAGCCAGCTCCGCATCGATGGTGGGGCCGGTGCGTTCGACCCCCAGATTGCCGTAACGCTCCAGCACGCCCGAGAGGGCGCTGTCCGGCTGCGCCAGGCTCAGACTGGTGCACAACAACAGGGGTAAATACAGGATGGTTTTCAATGCCATGGTCAATCCTCGAGGAGCTTATGGTAGCCCCTGGTCCTGCGGGCGGCAATCGGCGATCCGCCATCAGTACAACTCGATATCCACCTCGGCAGCTACGGCCAGCACCCGGCCGATGATGGCGGCGTGGGCATAACCCAGTTTGTGCAACACCGCCAGGCAGTCGTCGGCCTGGGTCGCCGGAATGCCCGCCAGCAGCCCGCCGGCGGTCTGCGGGTCGAACAGCAGGTCGAAGCGGGGATGGCGGGTGAACGCCGGGGCATTGCCGATGGCCTCGCTGACCGCCTTGTTGTCGTCATGGAGGGAACTGTGTATGCCTTGCTGCAGACACTCAAGGGCACCGTCCAGTACAGGCAGGGCCTCCAGTTCCAGGCTCACCTTGATTTTCTGTGCCGTCAGCATCTCCAACAGGTGGCCTGCAAGGCCGAACCCCGTGATGTCAGTACAGGCCGTGGCACCCTGGGCCACCAGACAGCGGGCAGCGTCACGATTGGATTGCAACATGCTGGCAATGGCCGCCTCCATCCAGTCGCCGCGGGCCTGATGACGCATGTCGGCGGCCAGCAGGGTCCCCGTGCCCAGGGGCTTGGTGAGGACCAGCAGATCGCCGCTGCGCAGACCACCCTTGCGCAGGATGTCCGTGGTGCGGGCGAACCCATTGACGCACAGTCCGAAGGACAACTGGGCCGTCTCGGTGCTGTGCCCGCCGATCAGGGCGGTATCGTGGACGCGCAGTTCGGCAGTGGCGCCCGCCATGATCTCCCCCAGGGTTTCCGCCATGAAGCGCCGCCCGGCGAACGGCACACCCACCGTGGCCAGGGCGGAATGGGGCTCACAGCCCATGGCATAGATGTCCGACAGGCAATGGTTGGTGGCGATACGGCCGAAAAGCCAGGGGTCGCTGACCATGGCCGGCAGGAAATCCACGGTCTGCAGCAGGCTGCGCTGTCCATCGATGTGCACGATGGCGGCATCCTCGGCTCCTGCCTGTGACTCCACGTCATCCCGGCTGGGGGATTGCAGCTGTTGCAGGACGGCGGTCAGGGTGCCGGCGCCCACCTTGGCCCCGCAGCCTGCGCAGCGCATGGCGTGCTGCCGCAGGGCCGCCTCGGTGGCCTTGTCCGTGAGACCCGGCGCCAGATGAAGATCGGGCCGAGGTGGTGGCAGTTCCCCGTACTTGTGCAGGAATTGCCGGTCGATGCGCTGCTTCCACAGCCACACCCAGCGGCCCTGGAAGTACCAGGTGTCCCGGGATGCGATGGCAGTGCCCTCACCGCTGTACAGCAGAGCCAGGGCATGACGCTGAGGCCGATAGCTGCGCAGGCGGCGGCCGGTGGCATAACGCACCAGATTGTCCGCCAGCGGCCTGCCCTGGCGCACCGCATACACACCGGATTTGGGGCGCGGGGTATGGATCATGCTGGCCGCATCACCACTGGCAAACACGAAGGGATGGCTGGTGCTCTGCAGTCGGTCATTGACGGCGATGAAGCCCTTCTCGTCCACTGCCAGTCCGCACCCCCGCGGCCAGTCGGGCACGCTGGCGCCGGTGGCGAAGTAGATGGCATCCGCCGATATTTCCTCGTCACCCTCGCAATGGATAGCGTGCTGCTCCACCCGGCTGACCCGGTGGTTCGTCAATACGTCGATGCCGCGGGACGCCAGACGCCTGCGCACGGCCTCGCGAACCTGGGGATTGTGACCCAGGAGCAGGTCCGAATCGGCGGTCAGGAGCGAGATGTGAAGCAAAGCGGTACGTTCAACCGTGTTTTTGGCCTTGCGGTCGGCCAGGGCGCGGGCGAATCCCTCCTGCATGGCCAGCACCAGTTCCACGCTGGCGGGACCACCGCCCACCATCACCAGCGCAAACGGCTTGCCGATGTTGACCCGTTCCAGCGCGAGGGTCCGCGTGTCTTCCCAGTGGGCCAGCAGCTTATCGATGGGCTTGACCGGCACACCGTACTCCATGGCACCGGGAATCCGTCCGGTGTCTGGCTGTGAACCGATATTGAGTGACAGGATATCGAAGCTCAGTGCCGGCCGCTCCGGCAACCGGATATGGCGCTGCTCCAGGTCAATCCCGGTGACTTCGGCGCGAATCAGCCGCACGCCGGCAAACTGGGCCAGGCGGCGCAGATCGATGTGCATGTCTTCCCTGGCGGCGCGCCCGGCCACCGTGGCGGGCAGGGCACCGGAGTAGGGGGTCAGCACGTCGCGGGTCACCAGCACGGTCTCCAGACCCGGCACGGGCTTCATGGCCAGGCGCCGCAGCACACTGAGATGACTGTGCCCGCCGCCCACCAGCAGCAGGCGCTTGACCACCGGAGACAGCAGAGTGGACTTCATGTTGTGGGATCCCGGGCAAAAACGCAGTGTATCCCACACCGCCCCGGGCTCCCAATGACGGCAGCTTGATAAGGGTCAAGCAACGGGCGCAGAATCAGCGTATACAGGGATAAGGTCGACAGTCCACGCCGTGAGGTATTAACCATGAGCAAAGGCAAACGCAGTACCGATACGCCCCACAAGAAAGGCCCGGACCGCCATGACCCGGCGGTTAAACATGACAAGGTGACGAGCAAACACGCCCACACCAAGGACAAGGACATCCATGAAGACCGCGGCATCCGCAAGCAGAAGCTGAGCAAGCCGCCCCACGGCGGTCGCTAGCAGGATTCACATTCCTGAGGCATCCAGCATGGCGGACAACAGGGTGGCCGTTCCCAGAAACGCCATGAATCCTGTGATGTCTGTGATGGTGGTGAGCACGATGGAGGAGCTCTGTGCGGGGTCCTGGCCGAAACGTTTGAGTACAATGGGCACCAGGGCGCCGGATACGCCGGCGATGGTCATGGAAGACACCATGGCGATGGCCATGATCAAGGCCAGGCCGGGGCTCTGGCTCCACAGATAGACTCCACCGGCACACACCACGGCGATACCCAGTCCGTTGATGAAGCCGGCGGCAGACTCCTTGCGCAAAACCCGGAACCAGTCCCGCAGGGTGATTTCCCGCAGGGTCAGCCCCCTCATGGTGACTGCCAGAGCCTGGGCCCCCGTGTTGCCGGACTGTCCGGCGGCGATGGGCAACAGCACCGCCAGGGCCGTATAACGGGCGATGGTGTCCTCGAACAATCCCACCACGGCGGCCGCCAGAAATGCGGTCAACAGGTTGATCTGCAGCCAGGGCAGGCGCTTGCGCACGGCGAACAGGCTGGTGGACAGGGCCCGTTCATCCTTGCTGGCACCCACCATGGTCTGCATGTCGGTGACGATGTCCTCCCGCAGGGCATCAAACAGCCCCTTGCTCTCG